>CAXTVQ010000031.1:0-5869 GCA_964247705.1 uncultured Acetobacteraceae bacterium
TCCGGCACCACGAAGCCCGCGTGGAACCGCGGCGGCGGCTTGTATTTCATCTGCGCCACGTAGTCCCGCGCCGGCGGCACCAGCTTCAGCGCCCGCAGCGCCGTCTGCGTCGCCGCCCCGTGCAGCCAGGACGGCGGCGACATGATCCGGCCCATCCGCAACGCCAGCCCGATCATCTGCCAGACATGGTCCTTGCGCTCCGCCTCGTAGCTGTCCAGTAACCCGGGCCCGGCCGTCCCATCCAGCACGGCGGCAAGCTTCCAGGCCAGGTTGTGCGCATCGCGGATGCCGCTGTTCATGCCCTGTCCGGCGAACGGCGGCGTCAGGTGCGCGGCATCCCCCGCCAGCAGCACACGACCGAGCAAAACGGGGCCGAACCGCCACCGCGGCGCCACACGGGCATGGAACCGGTAGACCACCTTGCGCCGGATTGTCGCCGCCGGGTCGGCGCCATGCGTGCGCATCAGCTCGGCAATGGTGGCGGGCGCGAGCAGCGCGGCGTCCGTCTCGCCCGGCAGCAGCTTGAACTCGAACCGCCGCGTGCCGTCGGGGCCTGGCAGCGTGATGCACGGCCGGCGGCGGTCACAGAACACCTTGGTGTGCTCGGTCGTGTTCGCATGGTTCTCGAGGTCCACGATCAGCCAGCGCTCGTCGAACGTGGTGCCCTCGAGATGTACCCCCTGCTGCTCCCGCACCCGGCTCGCCGCTCCGTCGCATCCAACCAGGTAGCGCGCGGCGATCCTATGCGCCGCGCCGTCCGGGGCTTCCACGTGCAGCACGACACCATCGGCACTCGCCTCGTATTGGTCCAGCGACCAGCCGAACCGCGTGGTCACATGCGCAAAGCGGGCCAGCGCGTCCCGCAACTGCTGCTCCAGGATCGGCTGGCGGAACGCGTTGCGCCGCGGATACCCGTATGGCCGCCCGGTCGGCTGCACTTTCGCGAAACACACGCCGCCCGGCGTGTAGTAGTGCGAGCCGTAGCCCGGCACGAGGAAGCGCTGCACCTCCTCGATCACGCCGGCCGCCTGCATCGTGCGGAGCGACTCGTCGTCGATCGAAACTGCCCGCGGCTCCTGCACCGTGGTGGCGTTGCGTTCCACCAGCACGGTCCGCACGCCCATCGTGCCAAGCAGGTTGGCCAGCGTCAGCCCCGTCGGCCCACTACCGACGATGGCCACGTCGAACCGCTCAACCTCGTCCATCAACCCCGCTCGAACCCGTAGGGTGAATTGCCCTTCCGCAACCCACCAGCGCCGCACAACACCGGGTTAGATCCGCATGATCGCCCGGCCCCAGGAGTTCAGCGTGCGCTCCTCATGCCGCCACTCCTTCGGCGCCCGGTCGTACATCACCTCCAGCTCCGCCGAGATCTCGATCCAATTCTTGTCCGGATCCTCCACGAAGATGAAGATGTTGTTCCCCGGCCCGTGCCGCCCTGGCCCCCACATGATCGGGATGCGCATCTCGCCCATCCGGTCGCACCACTCCTTGATGACGGACCAATCGCCCGCCTCATAGCTGTGGTGGTCCATCCCGACGCGGTCCGGATGGCGGAAACAGGCCAGCGTGTGATGCTCGTGGTTGGACCGGGTGAACAGCGTGTTCACCTCCCCCTCGTCGGAACGCACGATGTCGGACACCATGAACCCGAGCTTGCCGACGTAAAAATCCTCGATCGGCCGGATCTCGCGCGTCGCCAGCGTCAGATGCTGCAGCGGCCCTCGCAACCCCCGGGGCGCCGTCCCCTCCTGGCCCAAGCCGAGCACGATGACGTTGCCGTCCGGATCGCGCACCGCGAACGCCTCCTCCTGGAACAGCGGCGAGGGCGACGCCATCACCTCCAGCCCGGCCCGCTCCACCGTCTCGCGCATCATTTCCAGGCTATCCGCGTCGCGCACCCCGAACCCGGCGAACCCGAGCCTGCGGCTCTCCCCCGGCGCTACCAGCACCCGGCGCATCGGCCCCTCGCACAGCCACCCGCCCCCGCCGATCGCATGTGCGTTCATATCCATCGCCTGCGCATAGAACTGCGCCAGGCGCTCCGGATCGCTGCTCTCGAGCTGGAGATGGTGCAGGTATGTCCCCGCGTTGACCGCCGCCGGCATGATCGCCTCCCCTATGCTCATTGCCGCAGACACTACGCCCGCCGATCGCCTTTCGTCCAAGCCCCTCCGCGAGAGTGGAAACCGACCCGGGTTACCGCTAAACCATCCGAAAAGGGGAACGATCCATGACCCAGATCAGAAGCCTGCAGCAGCCGAGCCCCCGCCGCCCGGGCGAACTCGGCGTGCATTCGGTGGACCACTTCAACTTCGTCGTCCCCGACCTCAAGCTCGCGCAGAAGTTCTACACCGATTTCGGCCTGGACGTGCGCGAGGAGGGCGACGGCATCGGCCTCTACACCGCCGGCCATGACCACCGCTGGGGCCGTGTCGGCGAGTCCGGCTCCAAGAAGCTGAGCTATCTCTCGTTCGGCGCCTATGCCGAGGACTTCGAGGGCCTGCGCGCCCGCCTCAAGCAGAACGACGTCCAGCAACTCGACCCGCCCGCCGGGTTCGAGAGCAACGGCATCTGGTTCCGCGACCCGGACGGCACCCTCGTCGAGATCCGCGTCGCCGAGAAAAGCTCGCCCAACGAGAAGGCCGTGCAGCACAACACGTCCAGCCCGCCCGGCGTGCAGGGCTCGCATGCCCGCTCCAAGGCACCCGTGGTCCGCCCCCGCCGGCTCGCCCACGTGCTGATCTTCTGCAGCGACATCAGCCGCGCGATCCGCTTCTACCACGCCGTCGTCGGCCTGCGCCTGTCGGACCGCTCCGGCGACGGCGTCGCTTTCATGCACGGCATCCACGGCAGCGACCACCACATGGTGGCCTTCGCCAAGTCCGACGGCCCCGGCCTGCATCATCTGAGCTGGGACGTGGGCTCCATCCACGAGGTCGGGCTGGGTGCGATGCAGATGGCGGACCGCGGCTTCTCCGCCGGGTGGGGGATGGGGCGGCACGTGCTCGGCTCCAACTTCTTCCACTACGTGCGCGACCCTTGGGGCAGCTACGCGGAATACTCGTCCGACATCGACTACATCCCGGTCGATTGCGACTGGCCGGCCGACGACCACCCGGGCCACGACGCCTTTTACGTCTGGGGCCCGAATCCGCCGGCCGACTTCGTGGTGAACTACGAGACAGCAAACCCGGCGTGACTACCCGGACGGACGTGCTGGTCGTTGGCGCCGGCCCGGTCGGGCTGTCGCTGGCCATCGAGCTCGGCCACCGCGGCATCGGCTGCCTGGTGGTCGAGCGCAACGACCGCGTCGGCTACAGCCCCCGCGCCAAGACCACCAACGTCCGCTCCCGCGAGCATCTGCGCCGCTGGGGCATCGCGGACGCTCTGCGCCAGGCGTCGCCAATCGCGCCCGACTACCCGCCGGACGTCGTGTTCGCGACCCGGATGAACGGGCACGAACTGGCCCGCTTCGAGAACGCGTTCAACGGCCGCCGGGTGCGGGACGAACGATATTCCGAGGAAGCGCAATGGGTCCCGCAATACACCGTCGAGGAGGTGATGCGCACCCATGCGGCCTCGCTGCCCGGCGTCGCCGTCACCTTCGACACCGAGCTGAACAGCTTCCGCCAGGACGGTGACGGCGTCACGTCCGAGATCACCGATCTGCGCACCGGCGACACCCGCACGGTGCACAGCGCCTACCTGGTCGGCGCGGACGGCGCCCGCAGCTTCGTGCGCGAGGCGATCGGCGCCAGGATGGCCGGGTCCAAGGACGCCTTGCGCAACTACAGCATCATCTTCCGCGCGCCCGAACTGCGCGCCCGGGCGACGATGGGCGACGCCATCATGTATTGGATGGTGAACGGCGAAGTGCCGGGCATGCTCGGCCCGATGGACATGCACGGCCTGTGGTTCTTCATGGCCACCAAGCTGCCCGGCAGCGCGGACCCGGCGACCGTCGATCCCGTCCACCTCATCCGCACCGGCACCGGGCTGGCCGGCCTGCCGATCGAGATCATCCGCAACGACCCCTGGACCGCCCACAGCCTGGTCGCCGACCGTTACGCGGATGGGCGCGCGTTCCTGGCCGGCGACGCCTGCCACCTGCACCCGCCATTCGGCGGCTTCGGCATGAACATGGGCATCGGCGACGCGGTGGACCTGGGCTGGAAGCTTGCGGCCACGTTGCAGGGCTGGGGCGGCCCCGCGTTGCTCGGCACCTACCAAACCGAACGCCGCCCGGTGCACGAGCGCACCATCCGGGAGTCGCAGATCAACTACGCCAGCCTCGGCAACGCCTTCGCCCGCCCCGAACTGGAGCAAGACGGCCCGGAGGCCGACGCCGTGCGCCGCGAGGTCGGCGCCACCATCGCGCAGACCAAGGACCGCGAGTTCCACACCCTCGGTCTCGTGCTCGGCGCCCGCTACCAGGGCTCGCCGATCCTGGCCGAGGACCCGGCCGAGTCCCCGCCCGAGCATTTCCGCGACTACACGCCCAGCGCCTACCCCGGTTGCCTGGCCCCACACGCCTGGCTCGCCGATGGAAGCTCGCTCTACGACCATTTCGGCCTGGGCTTCACCCTACTGGTCACCGGCGAGCACGACCCGGCGCCGTTCATCCAAGCCGCCGCCAAGGCCGGCATCCCGCTCACCGTCATCACCCCCGGCGACCCACGCCTACCCGCGCTCTACGCCGCCCGCTTCGCCCTGATCCGCCCGGACCAGCATGTGGCATGGCGCGGAGACGCGGCGCCGGCCAACCCGGCCACCCTTCTGCAGCACGTAACCGGCCACGGGTAACGCCTGCGCGCACGACTTCCTTCTCCCTCTCCCGTCCTTCACGGGAGAGGGCCGGGGTGAGGGCCGCTTGCTACCGGTCCCCCACCCCGAACCGGAACACCGTCGTGCTATCGAATGCCTGTCCCGGCTTCAGCTCCGTCGTGGGGAACGACGGCTGGTTCGGGCTGTCCGGAAAATGCTGCGTCTCGAGCGTAAACGCGTCCGTCTGCCGGTACACGCCGCCAACCCCGGCATAGATCCCCTTCAGGAAGTTTCCGGTATAGATCTGCACCCCAGGTTCCGTGGTCAGGCAGTCCAGCGTCCGCCCGCTCGCCGGGTCGAACGCGTGCGCCGCCAGTTGCGGCTGGGTCGCGTCACCCTGCTTGTTCAGCACCCAGTTATGATCGTACCCCTGCGCCCAGATCAGTTGCTGATCGTCCGCCCGCAGCCGCGCCCCGATCGCGGTGGGCTGGCGGAAGTCGAACGGCGTGCCCTCCACCGGCGCCGAATGGCCCAACGGGATGGAGGTCGCGTCCGTCGGCGTGTACTGGTCGGCGTTGACCGTCAGCACCTGCCGGAACACGCCGCCCTCGGACCCGGCGCCCGCCAGGTTGAAGTAGCTGTGGTTGGTCAGGTTCAGCACCGTGTCCTTGTCGGTCGTCGCCTGATACCGGATGGTGAACGCGTTATCGTCGTCCAGCGTGTAGGTGACACTCAGCCGCAGCGTCCCAGGGTACCCCTGGTCGCCATCGGGGCTGACCAAGCTTAGCGTGGCGCTGACACTCTGGCCCGACGTGGGCCCCGGCTGCACGTCCCACACCTGCTTGTCGAAGCCCTTCAGCCCGCCGTGCAGCGTGTTCGGGGGGTTGTTGATCGCCAGCGTATAGTCCTGCCCGTCCAGGCTGAACCGGCCCTTGGCGATGCGGTTGGCATACCGCCCGACCAACGCGCCGAAATACAGCCCGCCCTCGGCACTCTTGGTCTCGTATTCCTTCAGCGTGGCGAACCCGAGCACCACGTCCGCCAGCTTGCCGTCCCGGTCCGGCGCCATGATCTGCGTCACGACGCCGCCATAGCTCATGAA
>CAXTVQ010000031.1:5969-55406 GCA_964247705.1 uncultured Acetobacteraceae bacterium
GCCAGCGTGGCCGGCCTGCTTTGACAAAGCCTCGCCGCGTGCCAACGTAGCAACGCCGGATACGGGTGCTCCTGGAGAAATTGCGTGGCGAACACCGATCTCGTGGCGGCTGAATCCTCGGACCCGCCGCAGCGCATCGCCCCGGCCGACCTGGTGGATGTCGCCAGCCTCGACCCGGCGCGACGGCAGAAAGTCGCCTCCATCGCGCAGAGCGTGACGGCGCGGGACAGCAACGCCATCGCCACCTTCGGCTCCGGGCCGCAGCGCAAGCTCTCGGGCTTCCTCGACCAACTGCTGGCCGGCACCCGCGCCGAGGAGGTGGGGCTGGCCGGCGAACTGGTCACCGAACTGGCCACCGACATAAAGGCGCTCGACCTCCCCGCGGTGAAGCGCGAGGTGGACGGCCAGGCCCCCGTGCTCGCCCGCCTGCCGGTCGTCGGCAAATACTACTCCGCCCTGCGCCGCTTCCGCGCCATGCAGAAGACGGTGGTCGAGCACCTGGCCACCATCGAGCAAAAGGCCGAGACCCATCTCGGCAAGCTCAAGGCCAGCAACGCCGGGCTCGACCGCCTGCTGGACGCGACCGAGGACAATCTGCGCGAACTCGAGGCCTGGGTGGCCGGCGGCCAGCAGGCCCTGCTCCGCATGCGCGCCGAACTCGAGGCCGAGCGCGCCTCGCTCAGTGAGTCGCACGATCCGGTGGCGCTCGCCAAGCTGCGCGACACCGGCGAGCAGATCGACGCATTCGAGACAAGGCTGGTGCGCATGCACGTGGCATTCACCCGCGGCGTGCTCTCCATCCCGCAGGTCCGCATCGCGCAGCAGGCCGGCCGGATCGAGATCCAGAACACGCTCGACACCATCCTGTTCGACCTGCCGGACCTGAAATCGGCCATCGTGCGCGTGGCCGCCCTGCACCAGATCAGCCGCGCCGGGGACGCCACCGCCGCCCGCCGCAAGATCGGCCAGGAGTTGCAGCAGATCGGCATCGACGCGCTGGACCAGGCCTACACCAAAGCGAAGCAGACTCAGGGCGACATGGGTGCGGATGTCGAGCTGCTGAGCCGCATGGGCGACAAGATCCTGGCGACGCTGGACAAGGGCCTGGAGATCGACCGCGAGAACCGCGTGAAGCGCGAGCAGGCGGTGCAGCAACTGGGCGAGGTCCGCCTCCGCCTGATGGATGGCCTGCGCGGCCAAGCCGAGCAAGCGCGCCAACCCCAGGGCACGCCGTTCCGATGAGGTTCACCGTCGAGACATTCCTCAACCAATACTTGCCCCGCGGCGGCACCCGCGCCGACGCCGTGTTCACCCTGGCGGCCGAGGGCGCCGCCGCCCCGGTGCGGGCCCGCCGCGTAGTCGGGCTCATCGCGGACAAGTCCGGCTCCATGTCGGGCGAGAAGATGGACGCGCTGAAGCACGCCCTGCGCGTCGCCGTCGACCAGATGGACGCCGATACCGAGGCGTTCGTGATCGCCTTCGACCTCAAGCCGCGTCTGATCCTGGAACGCACCCGCATGGACGAGGCTGGCCGCCGCGCCGCCCATGCCGCGATCCAGCGCGTGGAGGCCGCCGGCGGTACGGTCATGTCCGCGGCCCTCGACATGGCCCGCGCCGTCTTCCAGGACGAACCCGGCGCGCTCTGCCAGGCGATCATGCTGACGGACGGCCAGAACGACCTCTCGGACGCCCCCTACCTGGACCGGGTTCTGCAGCACTGCGCCGGCGTGTTCCAGGCCGATTGCCGCGGCGTGGGCACCGACTGGTCGCCCGCGCAGTTGCGCGTGATCGCCGGCGCCCTGCTCGGCACGGTGCAGCTCATTGCCAACCCAGCCCAGCTCGCCCAGGATTTCCGCGACACCATGGAAGCGGCCATGGCCAAGTCCGTGGCGGACGTGCGCCTGCGCCTCTGGATGCCCAAGAACGCCCGCCTGGTCGCCATCAAGCAGGCATACCCCACCGAAATCGACCTCACCGCCAAGCTGCAACCGGTCGACGCCCGCGCGGTGGACGTCCCGCTCGGCGCCTGGGGCGAGGGCACGCAGGATTACTTCGCCACCTTCGACGTGACCCCGCTCGGCCTCGGCGAACAGATGCTGGTGTGCCGCCCGAGCATCGTCTGGCGGGACCCGGCCACCGGTGAGGCCTCCTCCCCCGGCGGCAACGTCACCGTCACCTGGAGCGACAACGCCGGCCTCACCACCCGGATCGACGCCCAGGTCGCCCACTATACCGGCCAGGCCGAGAAAGCCCGCGCCATCCAGGAAGGCCTTGAGGCCCTGGACCGCCACGACGAGGCCACCGCTACGCTGCACCTTGGCCGCGCCCTGCAACTCGCCGAACAATCCGGCGACGCCGAAACCACCCGCCGCCTGCGCGAAGTCGTCGAGCCGGACGCCGCCGGCGGCACCCTGCGCCTACGCCGCGGCGCGGAGAAGGTCGCCGTCATGGACCTGGACGTTGCCAGCACGCGCACCGTTCGGGCCAAGCGGGACTAACCTTGACCCCCTGCCCGAAGTGCGGCGCCGCCTCCACCGATCCGGAGTTCTGCTCCGAGTGCGGTGCCTCGCTCGCCCCCACGTCACCGGCTTCGGCCGCCCCCGATCCGGCACCGGGTGCCATCGCCACCTGCCCCGTCTGCGGCGAGCCCCGGCCTAGCCCGACCGCGCGCTTCTGCGACAATTGCCGCTATGACTTTGCGGCCAAACAGCCCTTTTCCGCCGCACCCCCGCCTTCTCCGCCACCCGCACCGGCTCCGCCCCCCATCGAACGCCCGGCCGCTTCCCCCGCCCACTGGGACCTCCACGCCACTGTGGACCCCTCGCTGCGCCGCCCCGAAGACCCGATGCCCACGGACACGCGCGAGCGCATCTTCCCGCTCGACCTCGCCGACCACCTGATCGGCCGCCGCTCCGATAAGGAGGACATCCACCCGGAGATCGTGATCGACGACCCCGGCATCTCCCGCCGCCACGCCCGCATCCTGCGCGGACCGGACGGCGCGCTCAGCCTGCTGGATCTCGGCTCGATGAACGGCACCCGGCTCGACGGCGCCACGGTCGAGCCGAACGTGCCGGCCAAGCTCGCCGCCGGCAGTCAGGTCACCCTCGGCTGCTGGACGCGGCTGGTGGTGAAGGCGCGCTGATGTTCGACGTGGCGGGCGCCCCGGGCCCTACCGCGATCACCACCCCCGGCTGGCTGCTGCGCGCGGCCGGCGCGATCGTGGTGCTGGCCGTGCTCTGCGGCGGCGTCGCGCTCTGGGCCGCAGGGTCCATCGGCGACGCGGCACGCACCATCGGGCGGGATGCCGAGCCCTCCGTCGCGCTGGCGCTGCGCATGACGGCGACGCTTTCGGACATGAACTCCGCAGCCATCGCCGACTCTCTGACGGATGCGGGCGCCGCCGCCGGCACCTCCCGCGCGTTCCGCGACGGTGAAGCCCAACTCGGCGCCAACCTGGTAGAGGCCGCCCGCAACGTCACCTACGGCGAGGCTGAAGCGGCGCCGCTGCGCGACCTGCAGGCGGCGCTGCTGAACTACGAGGAGGCGGTGACCGAGAGCCGCTACATCGGCGCCGGCAACGCGCTGATCACGTCGCGCCGGGTGCAGTGGGCCGGCCGGGTGAACCAGTATTTCGCGGTCCCGGCGGCGCAGGCCTTGGCCGCCGCCAACGCCGCCGTGCTCAATGATCGCTGGGCCGCCTACCAGACGCGCTGGATCATCGGCGCCGCCGCCGGGTTCATGGCGCTGGCTGCGCTGGCCGCGGTGCTGGTGCTGGTGCAACTGTGGCTGCTGCGGCGGATGCGGCGCCTGGTGAACCCGCCGCTCGCCGCCGCCACCCTCGTCTGCGCCGCCGCTGCCCTGTGGTTCGCCAGCGCGGCGATCGGCGCCCACGCGACCCTGCGTGCCGCCAAGCTGGACGCCTACGACAGCCTCCACGTCCTGTTCGAGGCCAAGGCCGCCGTCAACGCGATCCGCGCGGACGCCTCCCTGTGGCTGCTGGACCCGGCGGTGCGGGCGGAGGCGCAGGCCCGCATCGCACAGTCCGAACAGTCCCTGATCGGCGACGCCAGCCACGACCCTGCGCAGGCCCGCGCCCTGGCGACCGGGATGCAGGCCGCGGATGTGGCCGAGCGCGACGGCGATGCCGCGCGTGCCCTCACCCTGGTGCCGAAGACCGGCGGCCTGCTCGGCACCGAGCTCGCCAACATCACTTTTGGCCCGCCCGAGCGCGACGCCGCCACCTACGCCGTGGACCGCCTGTTCGCGGCCAACGCGTTCGTCCGCCAAACGATGGACGGCGCCCAACGCAACCAACCCGGCGCCGCCGCGGCCTGGCTGGACGCACGGCCGGGTGGCGGCGCCGCCCTGTTCGCCGCCGTGCAGTCGGCGCTGGACCGCACCATCGCGGTGAACCAGTCCGAGTTCGACCGCGACACCACCCGGATCCTGTCCAGCGCCGCCCTGATCGCGCCGGTGACCCTGGCCGCTCTCGTGCTGGCGGTGGCCCTGTCGCTCGGCGGGCTGTGGCTGCGGTTGCGCGAATACCGTTGATGACGACGCTGGAAGCGGTGGACGCCGCCCTCGCCGCCTGGCGCGACCGCCTCGCCGCCGCCAGCCGCAACGTGTCCGAGCTGAGTGAACTGCCGGACTACGCCATCGCGAAACAAGCCGCACACGGAACGGGCCGGGTAGCCGAGGAAGCACGCGGCTTGGTCGCCACCATGGACGAGTTGTGGCAGGGCGTCTTGCTGATCGGCGCGGCGCTGGACCGGGCGGAGACGGCGCGCAACCGCGGCTCCCGCCTGTGGCGCGGTCCGGAGTCGGCAGCGGAGGCGATGGAGATCCTGCAGGGGCCCTCCGTCAAGGTGGACCTGTCGGACACGCCGGTGCTGCACCGCCGCTTGCTCGCCGGGCCCCGCGCGACTGCGACCGTCTCGCCCGAGACGTTGCTGCACACGATGGAAGCCGCGTTCGACCGCGCCCGCGAGCAGTTGGAGCGGATCACCGCGGCCACCCAGAAAGCGGACGCGCTGCAAGCCCGCTTGGCCGCGGCAGTGGCGTCGCTGCCCCCTGGGCCGCTCGCGGCACAGCTCGCGGCTGCCGAGCGTCCGGACCCGCTCGACCGGCTGGAAGCGCTCGAGGCGTTGCGCCCGGTGGTGGACGCGGCCAGCGCGGACCATCAGCAAGGCCGCGCCGGGCTCGCAGCCGCACGGTCTGCGCTGGCGTCGCTCGCGGAGGCGGATGCGAAGGCGCGCGCCGAGGCCGAACGCTGCCGGAGTGCGGTCGCGGCTACCTTGCCGCCCCCCACGGACACACTGCCCGAACTGACCGCCTGGCTGGGCCGCCTGGATGCCACGCTCGGCGCGGGGCGGCTGCAGGCCTGCGCCATCGGGCTGAAGAACTGGCTCGCTTTGCACGACCGGGCCGCGTCCGAGACCGCAACCCTTGCCGCCAACGCCGCCGCGGCACTGGCCCGGTATCAAGATCTCACCGCCCGCCTCGGCGTACTCCGCGCCAAGCACCGCGCCCGCCCAAGCCCGCAGGCCGACGCACCCGGCGCCGCTGCGAAGGCAGCGCTGGAGCAGCAACCGGTCGACCTCGCCGCCGCCGCCGCCGCGATCGGCGCGTACCAGTCCGCCCTCGCGCTTCCTTCTCCCTCTCCCGCCTCCGCGAGAGGGCCGGGGTGAGGGTGCCGCCCATGCCCAAGCCTCGACGCTAATCAGCCCCTCACCCGGCCCTCTCCCGTGAAGGACGGGAGAGGGAGAAGAAACGGAGCTCCCCATGGCCCGCGCCTGCACCGACCCTTCCTGTCCCGGCCAGTTCGACGGAGGCTTCTGCGACACCTGCGGCCGCGCCGAACCCGCTTCCGGCGCCACCACCCCGGCAACCGCTTCCCGCAGCAGCGTGCCCTCGACCGCAACCCCGGTGACCACCGCCAGCAGCAGCGTGCACACGGCGCGGGAGGGCGGCTACGGCCGGGTCACCGGACGGGTCACCGGCGCCCGCCGGCCCGCACCTGCCGGCGGTACCGCCACTGGAACCTCCCCCGGCACAGCCGCAACCGGCAGCAGTACCCGCACCCGCAGTTCCCGCGGCAGCAGCAGCCGGCGGCGGGCGTTGGGCGGCGGGTTGGTGCAGATGCCGGTCGAGCCGCCGTCGGACCCGTTGCTGCTGGTGATGGCGGACACCCGCATCCCGGACAGCAAGGCGATCTGCCCGAACTGCGGCAACCGGGTGAACCCGGACAAGCGGTTCTGTTCCAACTGCGGCGCCGAGTACAGCTTCAAGCCGTCGCTGAAGGCCGGCGACGTGCTCGCCGACCAATACGAGGTGAAGGGCCCGATCGCATTCGGCGGCCTCGGCTGGATCTATCTCGCGATGGACACGCGGCTGAACCGCTGGGTCGTGCTGAAGGGCCTGCTCAACGCCCGCGACACGGCGGCCGCCGCCGCGGCCGTGGCCGAGCGGCAGTTCCTCGCCTCGGTCAAGCACGGCAAGATCGTCGGCATCTACACCTTCGTCCAGCGCGGCGGCGAGAGCTTCATCGTGATGGAATACGTCGGCGGCCGCACGCTGAAGGCGATCCGCCGCGAGCAGGGGTCCTTGCCGCCACCCGAGGCGATGGCCTTCATCCTCGGCATCCTGCCCGCCTTCGGCTACCTGCACGACCAGGGCCTCGTATACTGCGACTTCAAGCCCGACAACGTCATGCTCGAGGGCGACGACGTGAAGCTGATCGACATGGGCGCCGTCCGCCGCATCGACGACCCCCATGGCGACATCTACGGCACCACCGGCTACAAGGCGCCCGAGGCCGACGACAACCCGCAGGCCGTCTCGGACCTCTACACCGTCGGCCGCACGCTTGCCGTGCTGCTGATGGATTTCGACAACACCGGCCGCTGGAAGCAAGCGCTGCCGCCCCCCGGCGAACTCCTGCACATCGTGCCCGAAGCGACGCTGACCGCCGCCGGGCTGGACCCGGCTGCCTCCCTGCGCGCCACGATGGGCAACGGCGCGCCGCTACCCGCTTGGCTGCGCTGGAGCCCCGGCAGCCGCGCGTTCAGCGGCACGGCGCCGCCGGGTGTGGCCGGACAGGAGGTAATCGTGGCCGGGGATAGCGGCCGGCTGCCCGTTTCGCTCATCCTGCCGCTCGCCGCCAACGAGAGCCTCTACCGCTTTCTGCTGAAGGCCACCGCGCCCACGATGGACGCCCGGTTCCAGACCGCCGACGAGATGGCGGCGCAACTGACCGGCGTGTTGCGTGAGACGGTGGCGCGCACCAACCCCGTGCCGGCACAGGACAGCACCGTCTTCCTGCCGGAGCGCGCGACCGCGGACGACCCCCGTCGGCTGGATCATGCTTGGCGCCGCTTGCCCGATCTGCGCCTCGATGCCTCCGACCCTGCCGCCTCGGCGCTGTTCGCCCTGGGCGGCGCCGAACCGGACAAGCGCCCCGGCATCCTCGCCACCGCCGCCCGCGCCAATCCAACCTCGGCGGAAGCCCGGCTCCGCATGGCGGACGGGATGATCATGGCCGGCGGGGCCGATCTGGACACGGTGATGCGCCCGCTGGACGAAGCACTCGGCATCGATGCGTTCGATTGGCGGCCCGATTGGTATTGCGGCAAGCTCTACCTCTCGCTCGGCCGCGCCGCCGAGGCCGTCGAGTGCTTCGACAAGGTCTATGCCGAGATCCCCGGCGAACCCGCCCCCAAGCTCGCGCTCGCCATGGCGCTGGAAGCGGAGGGCCGCCGCGCCGAAGCCGCCGGGTTGTACGACACCGTCAGCCGGACCGACCCGGCACTCACCGCCGCGAGCTTCGGCCTCGCACGCTGCCGCCTCTCCACCGGCGACCGCGCCGGTGCGGTGGAGGCCCTGGCGCGCGTGCCGGACGGCGTAGCGCTGGCCTCCGAGGCACGGCTGGCCGCAGTGCGCGCACTGACCGATGACAGCCCCGCCGAGGCCGACCTGCACCAAGCCGACGCGATCCTCGCCGGACTTAACCGCACCGATATCCTCCGATGGGAAACCGAGGCCGCGCTGGCACTGGAAGCAGCGCGGCAGGCAGAGGCAGGCAAGCTGCAGCCGAACGGCCGTTTGTTGCTGGGGGTGAAGATCGGCGGCAAGGAACTACGCCGCCGGGCCGAACAGGCGCTGCGCACCTGCGCCCGGCTGAGCGAGGCGGCCACCCAGCGCATCGCTTATGTCGACGAGGCTAACCGCGTCCGTCCGCGGACCCTGCTGTGAGCGAAGCCTGCCGCCGCTGCGGCGCCGCGGTGGCGCCGGGGGACCGGTTCTGCTCCGAGTGCGGCGCCCGCCTGGCCGCCCCCGAGCCTCCCGCTGCCCAAGGCCGCGCCGAAGCCGCCGGGTCCGGGCTGGCCGGGCAGACCGATCCGGGTGTCCGGCATGCACAAAATCAGGACGCGTTCACCTTGTCCGGCCCTGGCGAGGGTGGCGAGGGTGGCGAGGGTGCCATCCTGGTGCTGTGCGATGGCGTGTCCAACTCGCAGACGCCGGATCTCGCGGCCACCACCGCCTCCCGCATCGCGCACGATCGCTTGGCAGCCGGTGACGCGATGGCGGACGCGATCCGCCGCGCGCACGAGGCGGTGTGCGCGTTGCCGTTCGACCGCCAGTCCGAGGTGGACCCGCCCGCCACCACCATCGTCGCCGCCCGCTTGGATGGCGGCCGGGCCGAGATCGGCTGGCTGGGTGACAGCCGCGCCTACGCGCTCGGCGCCGCGGGCGGGCGGTTACTGACGCGGGACCATTCCTGGCTTGCGGCCGTGCTCGACCATGCTGAGATGACCGAAGCCGCTGCGTTGCGCGATCCCCGCGCCCACGCCCTCCTGCACTGCCTCGGCACGACCGATTTCACCCGCGCCAGTCCTTGCCCCGAACCCGGCGTGATCACCGTGGACGCGGAGGGCGACTGGCTGCTGCTGTGCAGCGACGGCCTATGGAACTACGCCGAAACCGCATCCGCGCTGGTGCAGGCGGCTAGTCAGGGTTTGCAGGGTGACGCTGCCGATTTGTGCGCCCGGCTGGTCGCCTTCGCCCGGTCGAGCGGCGGCCACGACAACATTACCGCGGTCGCGGTTCGCTGGGCTGCTCTCTCTCCTGTCCTTAACGGATAGCGGCTCTGTGGCCGGGAACGAAGGCATGTCCGCGGCCTTCCACCCTCACCCCGGCCCTCTCCCGCAAGCGGGAGAGGCAGAAGACGGTGCATCGGCCGGCGCCTCATGGCTCACCGTCTGCTGCTGCTTCCGCCGCCGCAAGTTAGCCCGAAGCGCCGCCGCCTCCCGCTCACGCCGGGCCGACAACTCCGCCTCCGCACGCTCCGACAACTGGGGCGCTGGCCGCACGGTCACAGCTCCGGAACCTCGCGCAGCACCGCCTCCCGCGCCTCGGGCGACACCGCCGCCAGAGCGTGGCGCAACGCGCGCATGTGCCGCCGCGCCTCGTACAACTGGTCCATCAGCGACAGCACCGTCGGCAGCGCTTCCTCGTCCACGCTCAACTCGTCGCGCAGTTCGACGATCAGCCGGATGCGGGCGACATCGATGTCACGGAACACCCACGCGCCAGGCCCGCCATCCGGGCGCACCCAGGCCAGTTCCACCCAGCGCGTCAGATCCGCAATCTGCAGACCCGGCACCCGTTGCGGCAGCATCTCGATCGTGATCATGCTCGCCCTCCTCAGACCGAACCGGTCATGCCTTTGCGGGGATCGACCTCGGTCGCCGGCGTCCAATCGCGCAGGAACGCTTCGAGCGCGTCGTCAGCATCCGGCAGAACGATTTTGAGCGTGACGAACTGGTCGCCCGCCGCCTTGCTGCCACGTGCCGGCACGCCGCGGCCACGCAGCCGCAGGGTGGTTCCGGCGTCGGACCGGCGCGGGATCGTCATCGCGACCGAGCCGGTCACCGTCGGCACCGTCACCCGGCCGCCCAGCACCGCTTCCTTCAGGGTCACCGGCAGGTCGACGTGGATGTCGTCCCCCTCCCGGCGGAAAACGGCGTGCGGGTTGACCTTCACCGTAATCAGCGCGTCGCCGTCCGGGCCGCCATTGGCACCCTCGCCGCCCTGCCCGCGCAGGCGCAACGTCTGCCCGTCCTCCATGCCGGGGGGCACGCGCACGTCCAGCGTGCGGCCGTCCGGCAACGTCAGCCGCTGCTGGGCGCCGGTGATGGCGTCCACGAACTCGACGGCAAGGCTATAGCTGGCGTCCCGTCCCCGCATCGGACGGGTGCTCCTCTGGCTTTGGGCAAACAGGTCGGCAAAGATATCGCCGAACTCGGTGTCACCGCCCCCGCTGTAACGCTGGCCGCCGGTGTAGCCAGCGTCGGCATAGGACCGGTAGCTCGGGCGTTCCTGCTTCGGATCCCCGGCGGCGTCGATCTCGCCACGGTCGAACCGCGCGCGCTTGTCCGGATCGGAGAGGAGGTCGTTGGCGGCGCCCACGTCCTTGAACGTGGCCTCGGAGGCCTTGTTCCCGGGGTTGAGATCCGGGTGGTATTTCTTGGCGAGCGTGCGGTACGCCTTGCGGATCTCGTCCGCGGTGGCGGTCTTGGCGACGCCGAGGGTTTCGTAGGGATCCTTCATAGCCCTATCAAATGGCGCGAGAAGGTTGCGGGATCAACCTGTTTGGCAGGTGGGGCACCAATAGAGCTTGCGCCCCGCCATCGGCTCCATCCGGACCTTGTCGCCGCAGATCCGGCACGGCTCGCCAGCCCGGTATGCGACGTAGCTACGTCCGTCCTTGCGCATGCGACGGCCCACCACGGGCGCGCCGGCCGGGCGGTCCTTCGGGCGGGTAGTGATGATGGCGCCGTCCCGCACGCCGTCGCGGAGCAGGGCGCGGGTGTCCTTCCACAACGCGTCCCATTGCAGCCGGGTGAGGTCCCGCCCCGGCTTGTGCGGATCGATCCCAGCGCGGAACAGCAGCTCGGCGCGGTAGATGTTGCCGATGCCCGCGACCACGTCCTGGTTCATCAGCAACTGTCCGATCGCCGTCCTGGAGGCATGGATCGCCTCCCACGCCCGCCCCGGCCGGGCGCCGTTGCGCAGCGGGTCCGGCCCGAGCTTGGCCACGGCCGCCGCCTTCTCCGCCGGCGAGAGCAGTTCACACGCGGTGGGTCCGCTGAGGTCGGCGGTGTGCGTGGCCGTGGCGAGCCGCAGCCTAACGACGCCGCGTGGGGCAGGAACGCCCTCCTCGTCGAACTCGGCCTTGCGTCCGCGCCGGCCGATGCCCTGCAGCCCCGGCCCGCTGAACCGCCACATGCCGTACATGCCGAGATGCACGCGCAACCAGACCGGGCCATTGCTTGTGGAGGGGGCAAACAGCATGAACATCTGCTTGCCCCAAGCCTCGGCACTCTCCAGGAGCAGCCCGTCCAGCGTAGCGGCGCCCTCGGCGAAGCGGCCTTGCGGACTGCTGGCGTGGACCGTGTGACCGGCGAATTGCGCGCTGAACGCGTTGGCAAGGCGGTGGACGGTGTGACCTTCGGGCGTGATCGGCTCCTGATGGCTAACGGATCAGGACGACAGCGACACCAAGACCGGCGGTGATGGTTGCCCAGGTCCGGTCCGCTGTGATGGCGGGCAGGCCGAGTTCGGCTGCGAGCGCTAAGCACGCGCGATCGCCGGGCGATGAGCCAGCGCTGCGAGTCAGGTCGCGCAACCCTGCCGAGCGCCACGCCTGATCGGCCGTCATTGCCCTCACATCGAGGTCCAACTCACCGATGATCTGTTTGCCATGCTGGTGGAGATGGATCGATCGGCGAGTTTGGCGACCACTTCGGCCAGATTTACCGCGCTGACCACGCTGGCCTGCAAGTAGCCTTGCGCGATGGCCGAACCGGGTTCATTGAACAAAATCGCTAGAACTGCAGACGCGTCGAGGACGCCGACCAAGACTCCGGTTGAGCTACTCACGCAGAGCGTCGGCCCGTCTCTCCGCGATAAGCTCCTCCGAGACACTTGCCCCGGCTGTGCCGTGCTCGCGAACCAATGCCTGTGCGCGCGCGACACGGTGGCCGGTGCTGTCCAGCACCAAGCCACCATTCTCCACGCGCATCCGCAAAAGCCCACCCGCCTCCACGCGAAGGCTCTTACGCAAGCCTTCGGGCAAGACGATCTCCCCGGTCGGCGATACGCTCACCTCAACGCAATCTATGGCATCCCTCCCCGCTAAACCACCCCCTGCGCCCGCAACGCCGCGATCTCCCCCGCGCCATAGCCCAACTCCCCCAGCACTTCGTCGGTGTGCTGGCCCAGATCGGGCGTAGCCGTCTCGATCTTGGCGGGTGTGCGGCTGAGCTTGATCGCCTGGCCCACGATTTCCGTGCGGCCCAGCTTCGGGTGCTCCACCGCCTGCGCCATGCCGAGGTGCTTCACCTGCGGGTCGGCGAAAACCTGGTCCATGCTGTAGATCGGCCCGCATGGCACCTCGGCCGCGTTCAGCCGCTCCACCCACGCGGCAGAAGTATCGGTCCGCGTCACCGCCCCGATCCGCTCGTTCAACGCCGCGCGGTTCTTCGAACGGAGCACGCCGGTCTTGAACGCCGGGTCCTCGATCAACTCAGGCAAGCCGAGCGCTTTGCAGAGCCGCGCGTAGATCACCTCCCCGGCCGCGGCGATGTTGATGTGGCCGTCGCTGGTCGGGAATACCCCCGTTGGAATGCTGGTCGGGTGGTCGTTGCCGGCCTGCTTCGGCACGTCGCCCTCCATCAGGAAGCGCGCAGCCTGGAAATCCATCATCGCGATCATCGCGCTCAGCAGGTTGCTCTGCACCCACTGGCCCTCGCCCGACACCTCGCGCTCCAGCAGCGCCGCCATGATGCCTTGGGCGGCGAACAAGCCGGCGCACAGATCGGCCACCGGGATGCCGGCACGCACCGGACCCTGGCCGGGCAGGCCGGTGACACTCATGATCCCGCCCATCCCTTGTGCGATCTGGTCGAAGCCGGGGCGCATGCGGTACGGGCCGTCCTCGCCGAAGCCGGAGATGCTGGCGTATACCAGGCGCGGATTGATCGCCCGCATCGCCTCGTAGCCGATGCCCAGCCGGTCCTTCACGTCGGGGCGGAAGTTCTCCACCAGCACATCGGCTTGCGCCACCAGCTTGCGCATGATCTCGAGCCCCTCCGGCGCCTTGAGGTCGAGCGTGATGCAGCGCTTGTTGCGGTGCAGGTTCTGGAAATCCGGCCCTAACCGCGCCCCGCCCAACCCGCCATCGCCGCCGGCCGACTCGATCTTGATCACCTTCGCCCCGAAATCGGCGAACTGCCGCACGCAGGTCGGGCCGGCGCGCACGCGGGTGAGGTCGAGGATGCGGAAGCGGGACAGAGCGGTCATGCGGGCTAAATCCTGGTGTGGTAGCGTCCCCCACCCTAGAAGCGCGGGACCATGACCGACAACATCTTCACCACCATCCGCACGCGCGTGCTCGACGCCCTCGAGTCCGCCTGCCCGGGCCTGGACCCGGCGGTGCTCGCCCGCGTGGAGGTTACGCCCACCCGCGAGGCGGCGCATGGCGACATGGCGACCAACGCGGCCCTGATCGCCGCCAAGCCCGCGCGCCAGCCGCCCGCCCGCATCGCCGCAGCGCTGGCCGCCGCCCTGCTGGACACGCCGGAGATCGTAGCCGCCGAGCCGGCCGGCCCCGGTTTCGTGAACCTGCGCCTGCATCCGGCGGCACTGCTGGCCTGCATCCCCGCAATCCTGGCAGCGGGCGAGGCTTACGGCGCCAGCACGGTGGGGGATGGCCGCCGGGTCAACGTCGAATACGTGTCGGCCAACCCGACCGGGCCGATGCATGTCGGCCACTGCCGCGGCGCCGTGGTGGGGGACGCGCTGGCCAACCTGCTGGCCAAGGCCGGCTACGCGGTCACGAAGGAGTTCTACCTGAATGACGCCGGCAACCAGGTCGCGGCGCTCGCCTGGGCGGCCTATTGGCGCTATCTTCAGGCGCTCGGCACGGCGCTGACCGAGGAGGCGTTCTCCGCAGCAGTGCCCGGCGGGCTGCAATACCGCGGCGAGTACCTGGTCCCTGTCGGGCAGGCGCTGGCGGCCGAGTTCGGCAACCGGCTCGCCGGCCCAGGGCTGACCGTGGCCGACCCGGCAGAGTGGCTCGACACCATCCGGCACTTCGCCATCGGCATGATGCTCGCCTCCATCCGCACCGACCTCGACGCGCTCGGCGTGACGTTCGACCTGTTCAGCTCCGAGCGCGAATTGCTGGAAAGCGGGGCCGCCGACGCCGCCATCGCGCAACTGCAAGCCGATGGCCTGCTCTATCAAGGCATCCTGGAGCCGCCGAAAGGCAAGACGCCGGACGACTGGGAGCCGCGGGAGCAACTCCTGTTCCGTTCCACCCGGTTCGGCGACGACGTGGACCGGCCGCTGCGCAAATCCGACGGCGCCAACACGTATTTCGCCAACGACATCGCCTACCACTCGGCCAAGGCCGCCCGGTCGGACGTGCTGATCGACGTACTGGGGGCGGACCACGGCGGCTACGTCTCGCGCATGAAGGCGGCGACGGCGGCGATCACGGGGGGGCGCGTGGCACTCGAGGTCGTGCTGTGCCAGGTCGTGCGCGTGCTCAAGGGCGGCGAGCTGGTGAAGATGAGCAAGCGCGCCGGCACCTTCATCACGCTGGCCGACCTGCTGGACGAAGTCGGCCGCGACACGGTGCGTTTCACCATGCTGACCCGCAAATCGGACGCGCAGATGGACTTCGACATCGACGCGGCGATCCGGCAGGAGAAGGAGAACCCGGTCTACTACGTGCAGTACGCCCACGCCCGCTGCCGCTCGGTGCTGAAGAAGGCGGCAGTGGAGATGCCCAACGCGCCGCTCGACCCGGCGGCCCCCCTGGACAGCCTGCGGGACGATGCAGAGTTCGCGGTAGTGCGCCGCCTAATGGCGTGGCCACGCACCGTGGAAGCCGCCGCGGAGGCACGCGAGCCACACCGAATCGCCTTTTTCCTCTATGACTTGGCGAGCGACTTTCATACTCTGTGGAACCGGCGCCAGGACGGCGCGATCCTCCGCTTCATTCAACCGGACGAGCCTGTGGAAACACAGGCACGGCTGGCCCTGGTGGCGGCGGTCGCGACGGTCATCCGCTCCGGCCTCAGCGTGATGGGGGTCACACCGGTGGAGGAGCTACGCTGAATGACTGAGCGGCTGAACATGCCCACACAGACGATGACGAAGCAGACGATGCCGGTGCAGAGCTGGCGCCCGCAGCGGCGGGAGAGTTCGCTCGATCCGCAGATGATGCGCATGGCGCTGGTGGCGGGCGGCGTCGTGGCGGTGTTGGGGCTGGGATACGCCGGGTTCGCCGTGGTCAACCGCGGCCCGCGCACCGTGCCGGTGATCGAGGCCGACAGCCGCCCGGTGCGCGTGCGTCCGGACAATCCGGGCGGGATGCAGATTGCCGGGGCCGAGGAGCAGATCATGGGCGGCGAGGGTAGCGGCGCGGCCGACGTGATGGCGCCATCGCCCGAGGTGCCGCAGCCGCAAGCCCTGCGCGCCCAAGTGCAGGCCGCGCGCCAGCCCGCCCCACCGCCGGCCCAACTGCCAGCCCCGCCGCCGGTCCAGCCCGTCTCGCTGGCCGTGCCGCCCGCCCCCGCTCCCGTTGCGGTGTCCGCAGCGCCGGAACAGCGGCCACCGGCAGCCCCCGCGACGGCCAGCGGCACCGAAGTGCAGCTCGCCGCGATGACGACGGAAGCGGCCGCGATGGCGGAGTGGCAGCGCTTGGCCAAGAAGATGCCTGACCTGCTCGCCGCCCGCCACCCGGCGGTGTCACGGACGGACCGGGACGGCAAGACGTTCTTCCGCCTGCGCACCGGCGGCTTCACGACCGTCGCCGAAGCCACCAGCTTCTGCACCCAGGTCAAAGCAAAGGGCGGCGGCTGCTCGATCACGTCGTTCTGAGATGCTTTTCGAGGAGGCGGTCGGGGAGGGGTGCGCCAAGGCGGATGCTTGCCAATCGAAGCAGCGTATGCTCCCCCTCCGGACAAATGGATGGAACCGCCCATGAACATCTTCTCGCTCGTGGCGCCGCGCGCCATCCATGTCGGCGGCGGCTCGGTCGCCACCGTCGCGACCGTGCTGAAGACCCTCGGCCTGTCCCGCCCGCTGATCGTCACCGACCCGGTCATGGTCTCGACCGGCCTGCTCCGCCGCTGCACCGAACCGCTGGACGCCGCCGGCGTCGCCTATGCCGTGTTCAGCGACACCATCCCCGAGCCCGAGGACACCGTCATCGAGGCGGGCGTGAAGCTGCTGGCGGGGGGCGGCCACGACTGCCTGCTCGCGTTCGGCGGGGGCTCGCCGATCGATACCGCGAAGGCGATGGCGATCCTAGCGCAGCGGCCCGGCGCCAAGATGCGCGAGTTCAAGGTGCCGATGCAGAACGACGCCCCCGCGCTGCCCATCGTCGCCATCCCCACCACCGCCGGCACCGGCAGCGAGTGCACCCGCTTCACCGTCATCACCGACACCGAGCGCGGCGAGAAGATGCTGATCGCCGGGTTGGCTGTCCTGCCGCTCGCCGCGATCGTCGATTACGAACTGACCTACACCGTCCCGCCCCGCACGACCGCCGACACCGGTGTGGACAGCCTCACCCACGCGCTCGAGGCCTACGTGTCCAAGCGGGCCAACCCCGTGTCCGACTCGCTCGCCTTGGGCGCGATCACCCTGATCGGACACCATCTGCGCACCGCGTACGCCGAACCGCGCAACGCCCTGGCGCGGGAGGGCATGATGATCGGCGCGACCCAGGCCGGGATGGCGTTCTGCAATAGCTCGGTGGCGTTGGTGCACGGCATGTCCCGCCCGATCGGCGCGCGCTTCCACGTTCCGCACGGGCTTTCCAACGCGATGCTGCTCCCCGCTGTGACCCGGTTTGGACTCGAGGCGTCCATGGCCCGTTACGCCATGGCCTCCCGCGCCGCCGGGTTCGCTCCGCACCACGCGGACGAGGTCTGGGCCGCCGAAGCGCTGTGCGACGGGCTGATTGGTCTCAACCGCGACCTGGGCGTTCCCTCGCCACAGGCCTACGGCATTGCCTGGAGCGAATGGGAGGGCGCGATGGACACTATGGCGGACCAAGCCCTCGCCTCCGGCAGCCCGGCGAACAATCCGCGCGTTCCGGACAAGGCGGAGATCGTGGCGCTCTACCAGCAGGTGTACGCGGGCAGCAACGCCTGATCTGATTACTTTGGCGGGGTTGCCGCTTGGCCAACGCCGGGTCCGCCCGAGCGCTGGCTTGTGGCGCCGGTTGGCGTGACCGTGGTCGTGGATATATTGCCGGGCGGCGAGGCCGATGGGCCCGTGGACGGCTTCGGCGTATCGCGGACGAAGGCAGCTCCCGGGTTCGCCGTCGTCGACCCACTCGGATAGGCCGGACGGCTTTGCGGGCCGGTCTGAGCATTGACGCCGCCCGACGGGAAGCCGTTGGAGGGCTGGGCTGGATTACCACCCATCACGCCGTTGGGAAGCCCGCTCCGGTCCTGCGTCGGACCGGCCTGAGCCAAAGCCGCCAGCGGAAAGCCGATCAAGACGGCAGTGGCGAGAATCGAGTATTTCATTTGTTATCTCCTCCATGCAATATCGTTTCGCCCAGGCTCGAGTTGCGGCGCGCTTGCGTCCGTCCCCGGCGGCCCCGATGTTGCAGGGTCTCAGCCTGCACCGGAGTTCTCCCCACCGATGGCACTGCACGTCGCCCTCACCCACCGGACCAGCTACACCTATGACCGCCCGGTCCAGCTCGGTCCGCAGACCGTCCGGCTGCGCCCGGCGCCGCACGCGCGCACGCCCATCCTGTCCTACGCGCTGAAGGTCGAGCCGGCCGGTCACTTCGTGAACTGGATGCAGGACCCGCAAGGCAATTTCCTCGCCCGCATCGTGTTCCCCGAGCGCGTCACCCACTTTGCCGTCACGGTGGACCTGCTGGCGGACATGGCCACCATCAACCCGTTCGACTTCTTCCTCGAGCCCGAGGCCGAGACCGTCCCGTTCGGCTACGACCCGCTCCTGCAAACCGAGTTGGCGCCATTCCTCCATACCGAACCTGCCGGGCCTCTGTTGCGCGACCTGCTGTCGAACCTGGCGCCGAATGGTGAACGAACGGTCGACTACCTGGTCGCCGTGAACCGCGCGGTGCGGGACCGCATCGGCTACATCGTCCGCATGGAGCCCGGCGTCTGGTCGCCGGAGCAGACACTGGGCGCCGCCCAAGGCTCCTGCCGGGACAGCGCCTGGGTCCTGGTTCAGGCCTTCCGCCAACTCGGCTACGCGGCGCGGTTCGTGTCCGGCTACCTGATCCAGCTCAAGCCCGATTTGGAAGCGATCGACGGGCCCACCGGCGCCACGCAGGACTTCACGGACCTGCACGCCTGGGCCGAGGTCTACCTTCCCGGCGCCGGCTGGGTCGGGCTGGACGCGACCAGCGGGTTGCTCACCGGCGAGGGCCACATCCCGCTCGCCGCAACGCCGGAGCCGAGCTCGGCCGCCCCGATCTCCGGCCTGGTGGAGAGCGCGCAGACCGAGTTCGGCTTCGAGATGCACATCAACCGCGCCGTCGAGACCCCGCGCGTCACCAAGCCGTACGGGCCGGCGCAATGGGACGCGATCAAGGCCGCCGGCGGGCGGGTGGATACCGCGCTGCAGGCAGGGGACGTGCGGCTGACCATGGGCGGCGAGCCCACCTTCGTCTCGGACCGCGATCCGGACGGCGCCGAGTGGACGATCGACGCGCTGGGCCCGACCAAGCGGCGCGAAGCTGGCAAGCTGATCCACCGGCTGATGACGTTGTGGTCCCAGGGCGCCGCGCTGCAATACGGCGCCGGCAAGCACTACCCCGGCGAGCAGACCCCGCGCTGGGCTCTGAACGCCACCTGGCGGCAGGATGGCGAGCCCGTCTGGCAAGACCCGGCGTTGCTCGCCGACCCCGACGAGACCAAGGGCGAAGCTACCGCCGAAACCGCGGCGGCGTTTGCGCAGACGTTGGCCGAGACGCTGGGGGTCACTCAAGGCGGCGTCATGCCGGCCTACGAAGACCAACCCTACTTCCTCATGCGAGAGGGCCGCCTCCCAGCCAACGTCGTGGCCGAGGCCAGCGAGGCGCACGACCCGCAGGAGCGCGCCCGGTTGCGGCGCGTGTTCAGCCAGGGGCTGGATGCTGTCGTCGGCTACGTGCTGCCGCTGCGCCGGGTCGGCGCCGGCGCCCGCCGCCGGTGGCAGAGCGAGGCGTGGGAGATGCGGGAAGGCAAGATCTTCCTCGTGCAAGGCGACAGCTCGATGGGGGTGCGCCTGCCGCTGAGTTCGCTGCCATGGGTGGACCCGAAGGAGCTGGAGGCCGACGAGCCGGAGCCCGATCCGCTGGCCGACGCCGGCCCCCTGCCGCCGCATGCCGCGTTGCCAGGTCCGGGCGAGCCCGCGAACGGCCGCGGCGTCCGCACGGCGCTGACCGTGCAGTCGCGGGAGGGGCTGCTCTACGTCTACATTCCGCCGCTGACGTCGGCCGAGGACTGGCTCTCGCTGGTGGCCGCCGTGGAACGGACGGCGACCACGCTTGGCCAACCGGTGGTGCTGGAAGGCTACAAGGCGCCCTATGACCGCCGGCTCGACAGCTTCTCGGTCACCCCCGATCCGGGCGTGATCGAGGTGAACGTGCAGCCGGCCACGAGCTGGACGCAGATCGTGGACCGCACCGGACAGCTTTACGAGGAAGCCCGACGGGCCGGGCTGCGCGCCGAGAAGTTCATGCTGGACGGTCGCCATGTCGGCACCGGCGGCGGCAACCACGTGGTGATGGGCGCCGCGACCCCGGAGGACAGCCCGTTCCTGCGCCGCCCGGACCTGCTGCGTTCCCTGCTGGGCTTCTGGCACAACCACCCGAGCCTGTCCTTCCTGTTCAGCGGCCTGTTCATCGGTCCGATGAGCCAGCACCCCCGCATCGACGAGGCGCGGCAGGACGCAGTGCGCGAGCTCGAGATCGCCTTCGCCCAGGTGAAGCGCGGCACGGTCCCGGCCCCCTGGATCACCGACCGGCTGTTCCGCAACATCCTTGTGGACATGACGGGCAACACCCATCGCACCGAGTTCTGCATCGACAAGATGTATTCGCCGGATAGCTCTTCCGGCCGGCTCGGCCTGGTGGAGTTCCGCGCCTTCGAGATGCCGCCGCATCCGGAGATGGCGGCCGCCCAGATGCTGCTGATGCGCACCGCGGTCGCCGCGTTCTGGGAGGTGCCTTACGAGCGCCGCCTGGTGCGCTGGGGCACCCGGGTGCACGACGACTTCATGCTGCCGCACTATGTCTGGCAGGATTTCCAGGACGCGATGGAGGAACTGCAGGTGCACGGCGCCGGCTTCGGCGCAAAATTGGACCCGGCGTGGTTCGCCCCCCACTTGGCCTTCCGCTTCCCCGTAATCGGCGAAGTGGCGGCACACGGCGCCACGCTCGAACTCCGCCACGCACTCGAGCCGTGGCACGCGCTGGGCGAGGTCTCCGGCGGCAGCGGCACCGTGCGCTACGTGGACAGCTCGGTGGAGCGGCTGCAGGCGCGGGTGACGGGCTGGGAGCCGGAGCGGTTCGCATTGGCCTGCAACGGCGTCGCCGTCCCGCTGCGCCCGACAGACGTGGCGGGTGAGTACGTCGCTGGCGTGCGGTTCAAGGCGTGGCAGCCCTACAGCGCCCTGCACCCGACCATCCCGGCGCAATCGCCGCTGGTATTCGACGTATACGACCGGTGGAACGGGCGTTCGGTCGGCGGGCTGACGCACTACGTTTCGCATCCGGGAGGCCGGTCCTACGACCGCTTCCCGGTGAACGCGAACGAGGCGGAAGCACGGCGCCGGGCACGGTTCCTGCCGTTCGGGCACACGGCCGGGCCGATGGAACCGCCACTGGGCGAGGTATCGGCGGAGTTGCCGCGGACGCTGGATCTACGAGCGTACGCTTAGAGCCGCAGAGAAAGCCCCCTCCCACAAAAGGAGGGGGGAGAGTGTCTATCCCCCAACCCGCTCCACATCCGCCCCGCAGGCCGCCAGCTTCTGCTCTAGCGCCTCGTAGCCCCGGTCCAGATGATACACCCGGTTCACCACCGTCTCCCCCGCCGCCGCCAACCCGGCGATCACCAGGGACGCACTCGCCCGCAAATCGGTCGCCATCACCGGCGCACCCGAAAGCTGCGCCACCCCGCGCACGATTGCGGACGCTCCGTGCACGTTGATCCGCGCCCCCATGCGGGTGAGCTCGCTGACATGCATGAAGCGGTTTTCGAAGATCGTCTCCGTCACCATCGCCGCTCCCTCGGCCACGCTCATCAGCACCAGGAACTGCGCCTGCATGTCGGTGGGAAAGCCGGGATAGGGCTCGGTCATCGCGTCCGTGCCGTGCAGGCCGTTGCGCCGGGTGACGCGCACGCCGCCGGGTTCGGCATCCAGCTCGACGCCGGCCGAGTCCATCACGGCGCGTACTGCGGCCAGGTGGGCGAGGTCGGCACCGCGCAGCAGCACCGTGCCGCCCGTGATGGCGGCGGCGCAGGCGTAGGTGCCGGTCTCGATCCGGTCGGGGATGATCGGGTGCGTCGCGGCGTGCAGATGGCCCACGCCCTCGATCACCAGCGTGCCGGTGCCGTCGCCCTCGATGCGGGCGCCCATGGCGCGCAGGCAGGCAACCAGGTCGCCGATCTCGGGCTCGCGCGCGGCGTTGGCGATCGTGGTCTGCCCGTCCGCCAGGCTCGCGGCCATCAGAAGGTTCTCGGTGGCGCCGACGGAGGCGAACGGCAGCACGATGGTCGCCCCCTTCAGCCCGCCCGGCGCCGTCGCGTTGATGTAGCCGGAGCCGAGCGTGATCTGCGCGCCCATCTGCTCGAGGCCCTTGAGGTGCAGGTCCACCGGGCGTGTGCCGATCGCGCACCCACCCGGCAGCGACACCCGCGCTTCCCGGCAGCGGGCCAGCAACGGGCCAAGCACCAGCACCGAGGCGCGCATCTTGCGCACGATGTCATACGGTGCCTCGGTCGAGGTGATCGGCCCGCCAAGCGAGAGTACCCGGCCCTCGTTGCCTTTCCCCTCCACCGCGATGCCGTGCTGCTCCAACAGGCTGCGCATCGTGTCGATGTCGGCCAGGCGCGGCACGTTGGTCAGCGTCAACCGCTCCTCCGTGAGCAGCCCGGCGGCCATCAGCGGCAGAGCGGCATTCTTGGCGCCGCCGATCTGGATCTCGCCCGAAAGCGGGCGTCCGCCGCGGATGCGTATCTTGTCCATTGGGTGTCCTTCTACATCCGAGGCAAGGCGGTGCCGCGCTGGCGCATGTATTTGCCGGCGCGGTCGGCATAGCTGGTCTCGCACGGCTCGGACCCGGCGAGGAACAGGAACTGGCAGATGCCCTCGCCGGCGTAGATGCGGGCAGGCAACGGCGTGGTGTTGCTGATCTCTATGGTGACCTGGCCCTCCCATTCGGGCTCCAGCGGGGTCACGTTCACGATGATGCCGCAGCGCGCGTAGGTCGATTTGCCCAGGCAGACGACGAGGATATCCCGCGGGATGCGGAAATACTCCATCGTGTGGGCGAGGGCGAAGCTGTTGGGCGGGATGATCGCCACGGGGCCTTGCCGGTCCACGAAGCTGTCGGGATTGAAGTTCTTCGGGTCGACGACGGCGCTGTCGACGTTGGTGAAGATCTTGAACTGGTCGGCGACCCGGGCGTCATAGCCGTAGGAGGACAGCCCGTAGCTGATGACGCCGTCGCGCTTCTGCGCTTCGGTGAACGGCTCGATCATGCCGTGGTCGACGGCCATGCGGCGTATCCAGCGGTCGGCCATCACGGGCATGGGGGGCAGTCTCCAAGCGAGACGATGCTCTACCGCAAGGGCGCGCACTGGGGCAACTTAGGGTCGGGCGTTTTCCCGGCGGCAGTCGCCGGAACGCCGACCGGGGGAAATGGCCGCACTAGGTCCGGCCATGACGACGCTGTCCCGTCAGCCAGCCCGCCGCAGCCGTTCCTTCCAACCCGGACGCCACCACTCGATGGCCTCCTCCTCGGCGTCCGGCTCCGCGGCTGGCTCGGCGTCCGCCTTCCGGCGGCGCCCACGCTTGGCGGCCGGATCGCCCGCCGGTTGCGGCGCTGCAGCCTCGATGCTTCCAACCTGTTCCTGAGTGGCTTCCTCGCGGAGAGCCTCCTCACGACCTGCCTGCACACGCATCGCTAGTTCGCGCGCGGCTTCCTCGCGCGCCATCTCGTCACGTGCGGCTTCCTCGCGTGCAGCGTCTTCGCGCAAACGTTCCTCACGGGCAAGCTCGGCATGGGCCAGGCGAGTGCGGAGTTGACGGATCGTCTCCTCCGCCTGCATCAAAGATTTCTCACTGGCTGCACGGGCTGCCCGCTCGAGATCGAGCGTATGCTCCAGCGCCGTGATCGCTGCCCTCGTCTCCTCCGGCGCCCGATGGCGGCCGTGGACGACAACGACGGGAACCTCCCCATCCTGCACGAAACGATGGCGCCCGCGCGGCGCGCTACTCGACGGGGAGGGTGGCCCGGATGATTGCAGGGCCGCGCGCATACGGTCTTCGTCAATACTAAAAGCGTCAGTCAATGGTGAATCCATCGTACGAGGTGTTGAATCGGACTCTTCGCTGCCGAACAAATTCCGGCAGGTTCTCGCGGCTTCAGTCGCACTGCCATCTAGCGCAGTCAACTGCGGTGCAACAGTATAAGTTCGTTCACGTTGTCTATAGCGTTCTACATCATGCCGAATAGCCACTCCCATAGCAAACATGCAGCGCAGTGTTGCACACCGATGTGGGCGGCCCGTAACTTGAGTCGACTGCGGCGAGACCGCTCTCTGAATTTGCGCGAATGCCCGTCCGGAGACGTTATGAACACGGCTGCGTTCTCCATTGGCGGCGTGAACACGTTTCCCTCGGTTATGATCTGTGCAAGCGACTCGCAATCGGATACGCAGACCGGTAGCACGTCCCGAACGCTCCGGCCGCGCCTGGCGACCGGCGGCGTGGGCGCTGGCAGGACGCGCGGTGCGCCACGCTGGAGCCGAGGCTGCGTGTGTTGACGCCCGCACCCGGCCGCTGCCTGACGGTGCCCCAGCGCTGGACGGTGGATGCCTACTGCAAGCACAAACGGGCCGATGTGGAACGCATTGCCCCCGACGAGCTTGAAGACCTACGGTTCGAGCACGAAAAGCTGGTGGCCAGGCGTGTGCTCGCACGTTGGCCGGCCATTGAACCTAGCCTCGATCTGCGTTGTTCTGATCCCCGAAGGGAGACCCCAATGAAAGCCAACAGCGTCCTCGAGACGATCGGTGCCACGCCGCACATACGCGTGTCCCGCCTGTTCCCCGATGCGGAGGTCTGGATCAAGTCCGAACGCGCCAACCCAGGCGGCTCGGTCAAGGACCGCATCGCGCTGGCCATGGTGGAGGCGGCGGAGGCGAGCGGACAACTCAAGCCCGGCGGCACGATTATCGAGCCGACCTCCGGCAACACCGGCATTGGCCTCGCGATGGTGGCGGCGGTGAAGGGCTACAAGCTGATCCTGGTGATGCCGGACAGCATGTCCGTCGAGCGGCGGCAGTTGATGCAGGCGTATGGCGCGACCTTCGACCTCACGCCCCGTGCGGACGGCATGAAGGGCGCGATCGCCCGCGCGCACGCCTTGGCGGAGGAGCAGCCAGGCGCCTGGATCCCGCAGCAATTCGAGAACCCGGCCAATATCGACGTTCACGTCCGCACCACCGCGCCGGAGATCCTGGCCGACTTCCCGGACGGGCTGGACGCCATGATCACGGGCGTGGGCACCGGCGGCCACGTCACCGGGTGTGCGCAGGTGCTGAAGCCGCTTTGGCCGCAGTTCAAGGTGTTCGCGGTGGAGCCGTCCGCCTCGCCGGTGATCTCGGGCGGCGCACCGTCGCCGCACCCGATCCAGGGCATCGGCGCCGGGTTCGTGCCCAAGAACCTGCACACGGACCTGCTGGACGGCGTGATCCAGGTGGACGCGGAGGAAGCCCGGGAATGGGCCCGCCGCTCGGCGCGGCTGGAGGGTTTGCTGGTGGGGATCTCCTCCGGCGCGACATTGGCGGCGATCGCGAAGAAACTGCCGGAGTTGCCCAAAGGCGCGCGGGTGCTTGGCTTCAACTACGACACGGGAGAACGTTACTTGTCCGTGCCGGATTTTCTGTCGGTGTAACAGAATTCCTACCTGCTTCCTCTCCCGTCCTGCACGGGAGAGGAAGCAGACGCCACGCAAGCTACTGCCACCGCATATCGAACACGAACATCGCCTCGTTCGCCGTCGGCTGCCATTTCAGGTGCGGGCTCGCCCCATACAGCGCGACATCCTGGAACAGCCCGATGCCGGGCACGTCGTCATGCAAGATGGCGAACGCCTTCCGGTAATCTTCCAGCCGCGCCGTCTCGTCCAGCGTGGAGCGCGCTGCATCCACGAGTGAGTCGAATGCCGGGTTGCTGTATTTGGACCAGATGGACCCGGTGCGGAACAGCGGGAAGATCACACCGTCCGCATCCTCGCACGCGCAGGACCAGCGGCCCTGGGACAACCCGCCCGCCTGCCCCGGCGTACCTTGGCGGCGGGCGAGGTAGGTCGGCTGGTCCAGCATGACGATGTCCACGTTAAGCCCGACGTCCGACAGCATCTGCTGCACCGCCTCGTTCAGCCGGCGGTCGTACACTGGGGAGGTGAGGAACTGCACGTGCGCACCGGCCGCGCCTGCTTCGGCAATGATCTTGCGGGCGCCGTCCGGGTCGAACGGCCAGGCTGCCACATCCGCCGTGTAGCCGAAATTTGCCGGGGTGCTCACCTCCTGCACCGGGCGGGCGAACCCCTGTTGCAGCGCCGTGATCAGCGTGTCGCGGTCCACCGCCATGGCGATCGCCCGCCGCACGCGCACATCCTTGGTGGGGCCGTCCAGCGCGTTCAGGAACAGGTAGGCCACACGCTCGGTGGGCACTGTGAGCAGTTGCACACCGGATTGGCTGCTCAGCGCCTCCGCGTCGTCCGGTGAGAGGCCGCGTACCAGGTCCGCCCGGCCGGCGCGCAGATCGGCCACACGGGTGGGCACGTCCGGCACGGCGCGGAACACGACGGTTGTGAAAGGCGGGGCGCCGCGCCAATAGTCGGGTACGGCGTCCAGCGTCACCGCGACCCCACGTTGCCAACTGTGCAGCTTGTAGGGCCCGCTGCCGACCGGGTGCTGGTTGAACGCCTCGTCGCCGACTTCGTGCACATACGCCATCGGCACGATCGAGAGCTTCACCAGTTGCGCCAGCAGCGCCGGGTAGGGCGTCTTGGTGTGAAGCGTCACCTGCTCGGGCCCCGTGACTTCGGCCGCGATGATCTGGTCGAACTGGCTGAGCTGCGAGCTTTTCAACGCCGGGTCGATGATGCGGTTGACACTGAACGCAACGTCCGCCGCGGTGAGCGGCGTGCCGTTCTGGAACCGGATTCCGGGGCGCAGGTCGAACACCAGCGTGCGGTCGTCGGTGTAGTGCCAGGCGGTAGCGACCTGGGGGACGATGGCGCCCGCGGCGTCCCGCGTGACGAGGTTGTCGAAGATGTTGCGGTAGACGCTGTAGCTGTCCGTGTCCCACTGTAGCTGCGGATCGAGCGTGGCGGCGTCCGCGGCGAGGTCGATGGTCAGGACGGGCTTGGTTTGGGCCTGAGCGAGGGAGGGTGCGCTCAGCAGCAGCAGGGCCAGGAACAGATATCGCATGCCGGGATGATGCCCAGGGGGCGGCTGCCGCGCAACGCGGCTAGCCCGTTGCGGACAACTGGCTTAAGGGGCGCCGCTATGACGGTGATCGGGGTGGATTTCGGCACGACGAACACCGTCGTCAGCGTTTTGGACGCGGACGGGACGGCGCGGACGGTGCGCCACCGTTTCGGCACGGCGGAGTTGGACGTGGTGCGCTCCGTGCTGTGCTTCTGGAACGAGGGCAGCGGCCAACACTTGGCGTTGCGCGAGGCCGTCGGCCCGGCGGCGATCGAGGCCTATCTGGACGATCCGGTCGACAGCCGGCTGATGATGTCGCTGAAAAGCTACCTGGCGCAGCGCAGCTTCACCGAGACGCGGGTGTTCGGCCGCGGCTTCACGCTGGAGGCGCTGATCGGGCTGTTTCTCCGCCCCGTGGTGCCACCCTGCACACCCAATGCGGCCTTGGTGGCCGGCCGCCCGGTGCGCTTCGTAGGGGACGGCGCGGACGATGCGCTGGGCGAGCAGCGGTTGCGCGCCGCCTATGGAGGCATCGGCTGGGCCAGCGTGCAGACGGCACTGGAACCGGAAGCCGCCGGCTACCGCTTCGCCCGCGGCCTGACCGCGCCCGCCACCGTGCTGATCGGCGATTTCGGCGGCGGCACCAGCGACTTCTCCGTGCTGCGCTTCGAACCCGGCAGCGCACGCCGGGTCCAAGCGCTTGGCCAGGCCGGCGTGGGGATTGCGGGCGATACGTTCGACTACCGGATCATGGACGCCGTGGTCTCGCCGCTGCTCGGCAAGGGCAGCAACTACCGCGTGTTCGGCAAGGACCTGCCGGTGCCGGCGGAGTACTACGCGAGCTTCGCGCGCTGGCACCGTCTGTCGCTGATGCGGGCGCCGCGCACCATGCGCGATATCGAGACGGTGGCGCGCACGGCCGAATACCCGGACCGGCTGCAGGCGCTGCTAAGGCTGATCCGCGACGAGTTGGGCTACGAGCTGTACCGGGCCGTCTCCGGCGTGAAGGCGGCGCTGTCCGCATCGGAACAGGCCGTGCTGCGCTTCCGGCACGAGGATTTCGCGATCGATCAGGTGATCACCCGGGCCGAGTTCGAAGGCTGGATCGCGCCGGACCTGGCCCGCATCGCCGCCACGGTGGATGCGGCCTTGGCAGCGGCGGGGTTGGCGGAGAGTGCCATCGACCGCGTGTTCCTGACCGGGGGCACGTCCCTGGTGCCGGCGGTGCGCCGGGTGTTCGAGGTGCGGTTCGGGCCGGAGCGGGTGACCGGCGGCGGCGAGTTCGTATCGGTGGCGGAGGGACTGGCCTTGATTGGGCGAGACCGGGTGGGGGCGTGATCAACCTGGGGGATGCGGGGCTGCCGGCGGAGGGATGGAAGCCGGGGACCGGGATGTGAGATCACGATGGCCGCGACGCCCCATGCGATGCGAACGGCGCCGGTAGCCGACGAACACCCTTTCTTAACCTCCGGAGGATATTGACCGCATAGCCAAGTAGTGGAGAGCGCCATGCTTCCGAATTTGTTGACCGAACCTAGCAGGCTGGCGCGTCTGCATCAGCTCGGCATATTGGACACAGGGGAGGACGCTTACTTCCGGACCTTCGCGGAACAAGCGTTGGCGATTTTCCCCGGCACGACCATCGCTGCGCTGACCCTGATCGATGCCGAACGCCAATGGTGCAAGGCGCTCATCGGCTCGGACATTATGGACGTGCCGCGTAACGTCTCGATCTGCTCCCACACCATTCAAAGCAGCGGCGCCATGGTCGTTGAAGACACGACGCTGGACGTACGTTTTGCAGACAATCCACTCGTGACCATGCAAGGCGGAGTGCGGTTCTATGCCGGCGTCAAGCTGATGGATGGGGTCGGCGCGCTGTGCGCTATCGGGCTGGAGCCGCGGCGGGCAACCGAAGACGAACTCTCCAAGCTCGAGAAGCTCGCCAAGTTCGCCAACATCCAGCTACTGGCCCACGGCGCCCTGCACCAACTCGCCAAGCGGGATTGTGCCTGATGAGGTTTGTCCGGCTCAATATCCCCACCCGGATCTACGCGGGTTTCGGTCTCGTAAGCCTGGTCGGGTTGGCGGTCGCCGGCAACGGCATCTACCAGATGTCCAGGATCGCGCAGCAGCAAACGGCCATGTCCGGCTTCGCGGCCAGCCTCATGCGCAACCAGGACACATCCCTCAATCTGGAGTCGATCCGCCGGGCCGAAACGCGCTTCCGCCTCGACGCCGATCAACCCGCCTGGGAAGATCTCACGCGGCAGGAGGCGCAGGCCCGGTCACGCCTGAAAGCCGCCCAGGCAACGCGGTCGGAGGAGCGGCGCCAGATCTACCTCCGCGTCGAAGACGGGCTGCGCGTGCATGACGAGAGCCTTGCGAAGTTCAGGACACTCGTGAAACAGGCCAACGACACCCTGGCCGGTATGTTCAAGCAGGGTGATGTGGTGACCGCAGGCACCAACAAGCTCGTTGCTGGCGCTTCGAACGAGCGGGAGAGGGCGCTGGCGGCAAAGGTCGAGACGGCGATCCTGGTCATGCGGGTCGTCAACCTCAGGTTCCAAGCAGTCAACGACCGCGCTGGCCCAGTCGCCTTCAAGCGCGCGCTGGACGCGGCAAGCGACGCGGTCACGACGTTTACCCAGGCTGCGTCCGCTGAGGAGCAGTCCGTAGCCACTGAGCTCAACGCCGATCTGGCCTCTTACGGTATCAGCTTCGCGATCTCGGCGGAGGCACGTCTGACAAGCAACGACATCTTCGAGCAGCAGCTCAGCCCCCAAATACAAGCCATGCAGAAAAACCTGGACGGGGCGGGAGTATCATTGAAGCAAGCGTATGACTCCGCCGAGGCCGAAACCTCGGATCTGATGGGCGTGACGACTTTGCTGGGTGAAGTGCTCGCGGCCGTTGGCGCCGTCCTGAGCGCCGGGCTCGCGTTTCTGATAGGCCGCGGCATTGCGCGGCCGCTCACCGCGATGACGCGCGCGATGAGCAGCCTGGCGACGGGGGTTACGGACCTGATCATTCCCGGCGTTGGCCGGCGGGACGAGATCGGCACAATGGCCGGCGCCGTGCAGGTCTTCAAGGTAGCCGGGATCGAGAAGCTCCGTCTGGAGGCGGAAGCCCTCGAGCAGGCGCGCGCGACGGAGGCCGAGCGAGCCCGCGTTGAGGCGGAGCGTAGCGAGAAAGCGGAACAGCAGGAGGTGGTCGTGGCGGACCTTGCGTCCGCGCTCGCCAGGCTGGCCCGCGGTGACCTAACCTGTACGTTGACCCGAAGTTTCTCGTCGCAGTACGAGGGCCTGCGGTCGGACTTCAACACCGCTGTGGAGGCGTTGAACGGCGCCATCGGCGCCGTCGTGATCGCCACAGCCGGCATTCGCGCCGGGACAGGCGAGGTCGCGCTGGCGGCGGCCGACCTCTCGAGGCGGACCGAGCATCAGGCGGCAAGCCTGGAGCAGACCGCGGCGGCCCTGGACCAGATCACTACGACCGTGCGCAAGACCGCCGATTGCGCCATGCAGGCCAGCCTGGTCGTCGCGCGGATCAAGACGGATGCCAAACAGTCCGGTGACGTCGTGCATCAGTCGGTGGACGCCATGAGCAGCATCGAGCAATCCTCCAAGAAGATCAGCCAGATCATCAGCGTCATCGACGAGATCGCATTCCAGACCAACTTGCTCGCGCTGAACGCCGGGGTGGAAGCGGCGCGGGCGGGTGATTCCGGTCGTGGTTTCGCGGTGGTAGCCAGCGAGGTCCGCGCACTTGCCCAACGCACGGCAGAGGCGGCCAAGGAAATCAAAGCGCTGATTTCGACATCGGTGAAACAGGTGGATGGCGGCGTCAAGCTGGTCGGTCAGGCTGGGGAATCATTAGAGCGTATCGCGACGCAGGTGAACGAGATCGCCACGGCGGTGACGGAGATGGCAGCCTCCGCGCGCGAACAATCGATCGGGCTGCTCGAGGTCAACACGGCCATCAACCAGATGGACCAGGTCACCCAGCAGAACGCCGCCATGGGCGAGCAAAGCACGGCGGCAAACCAGTCGCTAGACAGGGAAACGGCGGAGCTGGTCCTGCTTACCGAACGCTTCACCCTTGTGGCGACGAAGGGCGGCAACGCGGTCGAGTCCCCCGCGAGCCGTGTTGAGGAGGCGACGCCAAACCGTACCGTCCGTCGCTCCGGGCGTCTGAATGGCGGGCCGGCACAGCGCACGCGCTTTGGTTGAGCCCGCCGTGGCAGCCCTCTCCTTCGAAGGACGGAGAGGGCTGGGGCAGTCTACTCGCCTGGCGCCAGCGCCGCCTCATCGGCGACGTCAGAGCCCATGCGTGCGCCCTTGGGTTCGCGACCCAGCGTGACCAGGATGGCGATCGTGACGGCGACCACACCGATCACGATGGCCAGCGCCATGCCGTAGTCGCCGCCGAACTGCGCCGCCAGCCAAACCTGGATATTCGCGTTCGCAGCGGCCAGGAAGTTGCCGAGCTGATAGACAAGCCCGGGGAACGTGCCGCGGATCGTGGCGGGGGACAGCTCGTTCAGGTAGACGGGGACCACGCCCCAGGCGCCCTGCACGCAGATTTGCATCAGGAACGCGCCCAAGCCCAGCGTCACCGCCGTCGTGGAGAATGCCCATAGGCGGAGCACGGGAAGCGCCAGCACGGCCGCAATCACGATCGCCCATTTGCGGCCGATGCGCTGCGAGAGCGTGCCGAAGGCGATGCCGCCGATCATCGCGCCCACGTTGGCGATGATCGTGATTACCGAGATGGTGTTGGGCGTCATCTTATGCTGGGCGCCGAGGAACTGGCTCGGGTACAGGTCCTGCGAGCCATGGCTGAAGAAGTTGAACGCCATCATCACCAAGGCGGCGAAAGCCACTAGCCCGGCATGCTGGCGCAGCACCGTCCAGATACTGACCTTATGCTCCACCTCGCTGCGGGCCAGCCAGTCCGGGCTCTCCGGCACGGTGCGGCGGATATAGAGCACCAGCAGGGCCGGGATCACGCCCACCATGAACATGCCGCGCCAGCCGATCAACGGCAGCGCGAAATACAACACGGAGGCGAGCAGGTAGCCGCTCGGGTAGCCCGCCTGAAGCAGTCCGGAGACGGGGCCGCGCCAACGGGCGGGGATGCTCTCCATGGTGAGCGAGGCGCCGACGCCCCACTCGCCGCCCATCGCGACACCGTACAGCGCGCGCAGGATGAGGAAGACGGTAAGGCTCGGCGCCAGCCCGGAGAAGAACTCGAGCAGCGAGTAGCACAGCACGTTGACCATGAGCGTCGGGCGGCGGCCGTAGCGGTCCGCCAGGCGGCCGAACAGGAAGGCGCCGAGCGCGCGGCAGGCCAGCGTCAGCGTGATCGCGAAGGCAACACTGCTGATCGGGGAGCCGAAGCTTGCCGCCACCTCCCGCAGGACGAAAGCCATGATGAAGAAGTCGAACGCATCGAGCGTCCAGCCGAGGTAAGCGGCGGCGACGACGTGAACCTGCTGGCGGGTGGGCCGGCTGGTCATTGGGCCAGTCGGGCCCGGTGTGGCGATGTCCATGTTCCAAGGGTTTGCCCGCATCGGGGCATTTCGGCCAATGCCCTCCGCGATCACATTTTGGCCGGAATGGCAGTGTGGCGCATGCTCGCGAACATGAGACCCAGCGAGGAGCAGGCATGACCGACCTTTGGCAACTGACCGCAGCCGACCTCGCCGCCCGGGTGCGCCGCCGCCAGGTGTCGGCGCGGGAGGCGGCCCTCAGCGCACTCACCCGGCTGGAGGCGGTAAACCCGGCGATCAATGCCGTGGTGGATCACCGGCCGGAAAGCACGCTGGCGCAGGCCGATGCGGTGGACGCACGCATCGCACGCGGCGAGGACCCGGGGACGTTGGCCGGCGTGCCCGTGACGGTGAAGGTCAACACGGACCAGGCCGGGTTCGCGACCACCAACGGCGTTACGTCGCAGCGGGACCTGGTGGCGCGGGAGAACAACCCCGTGGTGGACAACCTGCTGCGGGCAGGGGCGGTGATCCTGGGCCGCACCAATACGCCCGCTTTCTCCTACCGCTGGTTCACCAGCAATATGCTGCATGGCGCCACCAAGAACCCGCGGGACGGGGCGCTGACGCCAGGCGGCTCCTCAGGCGGTGCGGCGGCGTGCGTAGCGGCGGGGATCGGGGCGTTGGCGCAGGGGACGGACATCGCCGGGTCGATCCGCTATCCGGCCTATGCGTGCGGCGTGCACGGGCTGCGGCCGACGCCCGGCCGGGTGGCGGCATTCAACCCATCGCTGCCGGAGCGGCCGATCGGGCCGCAACTCACGGCGGTGTCCGGACCGCTCGGCCGCACCATCGCCGATATACGCCTCGGGCTCGCGGCCATGGCGGTGCCCGACATGCGCGACCCGTGGTGGACGCCGACCCCCCTGGACGGCCCATCCGTGCCCAAGCGCGCCGCAGTGTGCGTGCGGCCGGACGGGCTACCGACAGACCCGGCAGTGGCCGAGGCGGTGCTGGACGCGGCGCGGCGGCTCGAGGCAGCGGGATGGACGGTGGAGGAGGTCGGCAGCCTCCCACCGTTGCGCGAGGCCGCGGAGATACAGACGCGGTTATGGCTCGGCGACGGCTATGACGCGATGCTTGCCGCCGCGGAGAAGGAAGGCGATCCCGGCGCGCTCACCGTGTTGCGCTACCACGGCGCGATCGCCCGGCAGATGGACAAGGCGGGTTATCTGGGCCTGCTGACCCGGCGCAACACGATCGTGCGGCATTGGCGTCAATTTCTGGAGCATACCCCGGTGGTACTGCTTCCGGTCTCGGCGGAACTGCCGTTTCCAAATGATCTGGACCTGGCGGGAGACGCCGCCTTCGCGCGGGTGTGGGAAGCTCAGATGGTGCAAGTGGCGCTGCCGGTCACGGGGCTGCCCGGGCTCACTGTGGCGACGGGCATGGTGGGCACGTCGCCCGTGGGCGTGCAGGTGATTGCCGGACGATTCCGGGAAGATATGTGCCTGCTGGCTGGCGAAGCGATAGAGGCGGGTGGCGTGCCGGTGTGTCCGGTTGATCCTTATTAGGATTGGAGCGTAGGACGTGAGGTGACGGTTCAACACTTCGTTGCCAGTCCGGTTGAACACCGGACTGGCCAATTGTGGCCACGTCGCGCCGCTCATAGCAGGGGCAACCCCTCGCTTGGCCCGGAGCGTAGGACATGATGGTGCCGACCATCATATCATTATCGAGAGCCACCAAGCAGTCGCCGCGACTGATCCGTTTACGGGTGACGTCCGCGGATTGGTCGACCGCGGTATGCTGAACCCCATGGCGCCCAGCCTGGCACAAGCAGCGTGCAGCATTTCCGTCATCGTAGCGATCAGATGGGTCCGGGCAAGCATGCGAATGCAAGACTCGGCCATTTACACGCCTCGCCCTTACCACTGCTTGTTCGGTAGGCTTACCCTCTAGAGCATCGGCATGCCGCCTGTGACTGGGATCAGCGCGCCCGTCATATAGCTCCCCTCGCCCGAGGCCAGCAGCACGTAGGCGGGGGCCAATTCCGCGGGCTGGCCGGCGCGGCCAAGCGGTGTCTTCTGGCCGAGTTCCTCAATCTCCTCCGGGCCCTTCGCGATCGGCTGGATCGGCGTCCAGACCGGACCGGGAGCCACGCAGTTCACCCGGATGCCCTGCGACGCCAGCAGGTTGGACAGCGCGATGGTGAGGCTCGCGATAGCGCCCTTGGTGGCGGCGTAGACCAGCATGGATTTCGCCGCGACCTTGGTCTGCACGCTCGTCGTGTTCACGATCGCCGCACCCGGCCGCATATACGGCACCGCCGCCTGGCACAGGTAATACATCGCGAACACATTGGTGCGGAACGACACATCGATCTGCTCGGCGGTGACGTCCGACAATTCCTTGTTCACGGTCTGCGCCGCGGCGTTGTTCACCAAGATATCGAGCTTGCCCAACTCCGCCACCGTCCGGTCGACGATACGGTGACAATGCGCTTCGTCCCGGATGTCACCCGGCAGCAACAGGGCGCGGCGGCCAGCTTCCTCGATCCAGTGCTTGATCGCCTCCGCGTCGACCTGCTCCTCCGGCAAATAGGAGATCGCGACGTCCGCCCCCTCCCGCGCGTAGGCGATCGCGACGGCGCGGCCGATCCCGGAGTCGCCCCCCGTGATCAACGCCACCCGGTCCTTTAGCAGCCCCTTGCCCACATAGCTCTTCTCGCCGTGGTCAGGTTCGGGCGCCATCTTGGCGCTGATCCCGGGGGCGGCTTGCTGCTGCTCGCCCGGAAAGGATTTCGGATACTTCGTGCGCGGATCGACGTCTGACATGAGGGTTGTCCCGGCTTGGAGCCCCCTCTACGCGCGGGAACGGGGCGGGATGCCCCGCCGCGTGGATCACGTCAGGGTGCGACGGCCTCGGACTGCAACCCGTGCCCATCGAACAAGCGGCGGACCAAGCCGGAGGATTTTGCGTGCTCCATCCAATCGCTGACCGCCTCGTGCTCCGCCGGGTTGCCCTTCGCCACCGCCACGGCGACCAGCGTCTGCTGGAAACCGCCGCTGACAATGCGCGAACCCGGCACCTCCGCCTGCACCGAAGGCAACGAGTCGCGCGACAGGGCGAAGGCGTCTGCCTCGCCGTTGCGCATCAGCGCGACTGCTTCACCGACCGAAGGCACCGCTTTCGGCTGCGTCGCGGTCAGGGTGCGAGCGGAGGCGCGGTAGGTGGTGGTGCCGGAGATGGCGAGCACGCGCAGCCCGGCGCGGTTCACACCGGCCACATCCGTGATGCCGGAGGCGCCGCTGACCAGGTAGGTGCTCTCGAGCTGGTAGTAACCGGGGCCGAAATCGACGAGCGCGCGCCGCGTCTCGTCCACCGGCATGAAGGTCACATCGATCTGGCCGTTGCGCGTCGCGTCGGTTGCGGCCCCGGTGTTGGGGAACACGCTGAACACGGCGGGACGGCCCAGGCTGTGCGCGAGATCGGCGCCGAGGTCGGCCACGACCCCGTCCGGTACGCCATCCTTGCCGCGGGCAACGAACAGCACGCCGGCCGTGGGCGCTTCCACCAGGCCGATCCGGAGCGGCTTCGCATTTTGGGCGTGCCCCGTCGTGGCCAGCAGAGTGGTGGCGAGCAAGGCGAGTGTGAGCTTGATCACGAAATCTCCTGAACCAGCTTGCGCTTGATCGCGTCGGAGAACGCCGAGAAATCCTCCGCTACGATCAAGAAGTGCCCGGGCCCGCCGACAACCGAGTCGGCGTAGTATTTGTCCACGTCCAGCTCGAGCCGGCCGAAGCGCGGATGGCGGTTGATAATCGGCAGCCCGTTGATGGTGATCCCCTGGCCGACCAGCGCGTCCCGCACCTCTTCGGTCGGCGGCCCGTTGTTGTTGGCACCGTCGCCGGACACGTCCACCACGCGCCGTGTCGCCTGGTACGGCGCACCGTCCAGCAGCTTGCCCGCATAGGTGAGCGCGCCGGAAATGCTGGTCCACGACACGCTCTGCCGCGGGATGGTGCCGAGCTTGCCGGACCAGGCATGCGCGTCGGCGGGGCTGGCGATCCGGGTCCACGGCATGATCAGGTCCTGGAAGTCGAACCGCGCCCATTCGAAATACGCGACGGCGATTGCTCCCAGCGGACCGCCGGCGATGGCGCCGAGGACCGCCGGGTCGATCATGGCCCCGCGATAGCCGTCCCGTTGCAGCACGGCCTCGTCGTCGGTCACGGAGCGGGACACGTCGATCGCCAGCACCAGCGCCAGATCGACGGCGCTGGCCGGTTGCGCCCGGGCTAAACCAGCAGCCAACACGCCACCGCCGGCAAGCAAGGCGCGGCGGTGCATCAGACGCCTTTACTCATCGCTGCGATCGGCGGCTGCACGTCCGGCGGCAACGGGCACACGTATGGCGTCGCGCGGGTGCGCTCGGCGAGGTCCGCCTTGGCGCGCGCGATCACCTCGGGGTTGTTGATCGCGTCCACCGCGGTCCCGGCCATCACCTTGGCCACGTGCACCAGCCCTTTGTGCGCGGCCGGGCTCTTGCCCTGGGCGGTGAGTTGCCAGGCGTGGAACGGCGTGCCCACGGCGCAGGTGGCCCCGCGCGCCTGCACGGTCGGCACCACCCAGCTCACGTCGCCCACATCCGTGCTGCCGTTGCCGCCCTTGCTGATTGCGCTCAGGGGGGCGATGAAGTCGCACAGCGGCATGTCCATCCGCGGCGGAATGCCGAACCGCTCGAAGGCGGAGGCGATGTCCGCCGGGGTCAAGGTCGCGCGGATCTGCTCGGCATAGGCCCGGTCCGCGTCGTCGAACGCGGGCGGGCCGAGGCGCTGGAAGTTGTCGTCCATCAGCTTCTCCAGCGGATCGTTGCCCATCAGGTTGCTGACGGCGCTGACGACCTTGGTGCTGACCGTGGTCTCCGTCATCAGCGCGGCGCCGTCGGCGATCTTGCGCACCCGCGCCACCAGGGGCGTGAGATCCGCCAGGTCGGACGCGCGGATCAGGTAGCGCACCTTGGCCCGCGCCTGCACCACGTTGGGGGCGATGCCGCCGGAGTCGATGTGGGCGGAATGCACCCGCGCGCTGCTCGGCATGTGCTCGCGCATGTAGTTCACGCCGACGCTCATCAGCTCCACCGCGTCCAAAGCGCTGCGGCCGAGATGGGGTGCCGCGGCGGCGTGGCTGGCCCGCCCGGTGAAGGTGAAGTCGATGCGGGTGTTGGCCAGGCTGACCGGCTTGTTCACGCCGGAGAGGCTGGCCGGGTGCCAGGAGATCGCGATGTCCACGTCCTTGAACACGCCGTCCCGCACCATGAACCCCTTGGCCGCCCCGCCTTCCTCTGCCGGGCAGCCGTAATACCGCACCCGGCCTTTCACCCCTTGTGCCGCCAGCCAGTCCTTCACGGCGGAAGCAGCGAGCATGGCCGCCGAGCCCAGAAGGTTGTGGCCGCAACCGTGGCCCACGCCGCCCTGCCCCTCCACCGGCCGCGGTTCGGCGATCCCGGCCTCCTGGCTCAGCCCGGGCAGCGCGTCATACTCGCCGAGGATGGCGATCACCGGGCCGTCCTCGCCGGCCTCCGCCATCACCGCGGTCGGAATGCCGGCAAGGTCCCGCGTGATGCGAAAACCCTCCTTCTCCAGTTGGCCCAGATGCTCGGCCACGCTGCGGTGCTCGCCATAGGCCAGCTCGGGCATGCCCCAGACCCGGTCCGAGAGGGCGGTGTACTCGGGGGACTTCTCGTCCACGATCTGCCAGATCTGTTCGCTGTTCTGCATGGCTCATCCTATCCGTTGGTAGGTCAACCGCCGAGCGATCCAGCAGCCGACGGTTACCGAGGTCACCTGCCCCGCTGGGTCCCGTTGAAATGCCAGCGTCCAGTCGCCGGGCGCCGTGTGGTCCAGCGCACGCGGGCACGGCAAAACCCAAACGTCGCCGGCCACGTGGTCCAGCAGCTCCATCCGGGACTGTCCGAGAAAGCCCGAGAAGCCGCCGTAGAGCACGCCGCCGGCGTCCACCACGGTCAGCTCGGCGTGCAGTTCGCCGCAGTGGAACCGGCCGGCGACACCCGGGCCGGGCACGCCCTTTACTGGTCGCAGCAGAGTGCTCTGGTTGTCGCCGGGCCGGTCCATCCACACGCCACCCTCGCCGGGCCGCAGCCGGTTGCCGTCGGCGCCGGCGGTGCCGTCCCGCTGCAGGTCCAGCAGCTCGGGCAGCAGGGTGTAGCGCAGCCGCAACTTGCCGGGCGGGCCGGGCTCGATACGGGCGGACAGGCCGGTCTCGGGGTCCAAATAGGCGCCGATCCAGGCAGGCGGAGGCAGATCGGTCGCGGGCTTCTCCGGGGGATCGCCGAGCAACGCGGCGAGCAGGTCCATCGCCGCGGAATGCGCGTCCGACAGGTGATTGAACATGACGACGACGGAAGCCCGCTCGGACGGCACGTACAGCCGGTGACTGCGCCAGCCGCGCAATGCGCCGCCGTGGCCGGTGATGACACGGCCCCCTTGCGTGCGCCGGCCGAGGCCGAAGCCGTATTGCGCGGGTGCGCCGTCGGCGAACGTCACCGGCGCAGATAGGCGGGCGTAAAGCGACGCCGGATCGTCGCGCGTGCGGTCGATGTGGCGCTCCCATGCGACCATGTCCTCCAGGCTGGCGCCGAGCCCGGCGTCCCCGGTCCAGACGATGCGGTTGGGCGCCGGGCGGAACCCGGTGGCCTGGGTGCCTTCGTAGCCCTCGGCGCCGTCCGGCATGGCGCGCGTGTCCGCGGCGAGCAGGGCGGTTTCCATGCCCGCCGGCTCGAACACGCGGGTGCGGAGCAGGTCGGCGAAGCTGCGGCCGGTGCGGTCCTGCACGATGTCCGACAGGATGCGGAAGTTCTGGTTGCAGTAGGAGTAGCGCGTGCCCGGTACGAACTGCAGCGTGCGGGTGCCCTGAATGACGCGCGCGGCTTCCGCGTCGCCGAACGGGGCCTCGGCGGGGGAGCCGTGCAGCATCGCCGTGGCCCAGTAATCCCGTAGTCCGGATTGGTTGTGGCAGAGGTGGAGCGCGCCGGGTGCGGGCTGCTCGAGATTTGGCAGGCGGGCGCGGACATCCGCGTCGAGCACGGTCGGATCGGGGAAGGCGTCCAGCACGGTGGCGCAGGTGAACTGCTTGGTGATGGAGCACATGCGGAACAGGGTGCGCGGGGTGAACGGGATGCGGCGCTCGGCATTGGCCCAGCCCCAGGTGTGCTGGGCGATGACGGCGCCGTCCTTGAGGACAGAAGCGGCGCCGCCGGGGCCCGGAAAGCGGCGGGGGATGGCGTCCAGGGCGCGGTCCAGGTCGGTCATGGCGTGAGTGTTATGCCGTGGAGGGGGAAGGTAAAGGCCGGGGCTTTACCCCGGACCCCAGCAGAGGACAGTCGTCCTCTGCGAACCTGGTTCTACGCGGCCCGCCGCAGGAAACTCACCAGCGCCGCCGCCCCCGCAAACGCCGCCCCCAACCACAACGCCGCCGGCGCACCATCCCGCGGCACCACCTCGAAACACAACGCCACCAACGCCGCCCCCGTCGTCTGCCCCAGCAGCCGCGCCGTTGCCACCATCCCGCTCGCCCCGCCACTTCGATGCGCCGGCGCCGACGCGATCATCGCCCGGTTGTTCGGCGAATTGAAAAACCCGAATCCCAGCCCGCACACTGCCGTCCGCCACACGATCGCAAGCCCCGACGGGTGACCCGGCAGCGTCGCCATCAACGCCAACCCCACCGCCATCACGATCAGCCCCACCCCGCCCAGCACCGCCGCCGAAAACCGGTCCGCCAGCCAGCCGGACACCGGCGCGATCAAAGCCACGCACAACGGCCACGGCGTCAGCAGCAACCCGGTGCGCACCTGGTCGAACCCCAGGGTGTTCTGCAGCAGGAACGGCATCGCCACATAGGCCAGGCCTTGCGCGGCAAAGCAGCAGATCGCCCCCGCCACCGACAACGCGAACAGCGGCACCCGCATCAGATCAATCGGCAGCAAAGGCGCGGCCAGGTTGACCTGCCGCCGAAACAGCACGGTGCCCGCCACCAAGGTGGCCACCAGCTCCGCCGCAACCAGCGTGGCCGCCTCGCCATGCGCCAACCCGTCCACGAAGCTGATCAGCAAACCGAATGTGGCCGCACTCAGCGCGGCGCTCAGCACGTCGAACCGCGTGGCGCCCGGCTCCGTGTGCGGCAGCGCGCGCCAAGCGACCAGCAGCGCGAACAACCCGACCGGCACGTTCACCGCGAACAGCCACGGCCAATGCGCCACGGACAGGATGGCGGAGGCCACCGTCGGACCTACCGCCGTTGCGACCGAGCCCACCATCGCGTTTATGCCGATGCCGCTGCCAAGCTTGGCGCGGGGGAACACGAAGCGCACCAGCGCCACGTTCACGCTCATCATTCCCGCCGCACCCAGCCCCTGAAGGATGCGCGCGAAGGTCAGCAACGGCAGGGTGCCGGACAGCGCGCACAGCAGCGAGGACGCCACGAACAGCACCAGCCCCACGATGTGCACCCGGCGGTAGCCCACGATCTCGCCCAGCGACGCCAGCGGCAGCAGCGACATCGTCACCGCCAACTGATACGCATTCACCACCCAGATCGACGCCGCGTCCGACACGTGCAGGTCCCGCGCGATGGTCGGCAGCGCGATGTTGGCGATGGCCGAATCCAGCACCGCCATGATCAGCGCGAGCGCGATCGCCAGCACCGCCCAGCGGCGCTGCGGTTGCGGCAAACCGTCCATCAGCGCCTCAGGTGACAGGCGACCGAGTGGCCGTCCTTGCCTTCCAGGGCGGGCACCTCCACCCGGCAGCGCGCCTCCGCGATCGGGCAGCGCGTGTGGAAGTGGCAGCCGGCGGGCGGGTTCACCGGGCTCGGCACGTCACCGCGCAGCACGATGCGCTGGCGGCGGAGTGCCGGGTCGGGGATCGGCACCGCGGACAGCAGCGCCTCGGTATAGGGATGCCGCGGGTTGTCGTACAGCGCGCGGGCGGAGGCGATCTCCACCACCCGGCCAAGATACATCACGGCCACGCGGTCGCTGATGTGTTCCACGACGGAGAGATCGTGCGCGATGAACAGATAGGTCAGCCCGAACTCCTCCTGCAGGTCCTCGAGCAGGTTGATCACCTGCGCTTGCACCGACACGTCCAGCGCCGAGACCGGCTCGTCGCACACCAAGAGCTTGGGCTTCACCGCGAGCGCCCGCGCGATGCCGATGCGCTGCCGCTGGCCGCCGGAGAACTCGTGCGCGAAGCGGTGCAGGTGGTCGGCCTGCAGGCCCACCCGCTCCAGCAGTTGCACGACCTGGTCCGTCAGGTCCTGCCGGCTGCGGGCGAGCTTGTGGATCACCAGCGCCTCGCCGATCAGCCCGCGGACGGTGTGGCGCGGGTTGAGCGAGGCGAACGGGTCCTGGAATATGATCTGCATCTGCCGCCGCAGCGCCCGCAACGCGTCGCCCTGCAGCGCGGTGATGTCCTGCCCCTCGAACCGCACGTCGCCCGCGGTGGGCTCGATCAGGCGCATCACGCAGCGCCCCGTGGTGGATTTGCCGCAGCCGGACTCGCCCACCATGCCGAGCGTCTCGCCGGGTGCGATATCGAAACTGACGCCGTCCACCGCGTGCACCTGGCCGGTCACCCGCGCCATCACGCCGCCGCGGATCGGGAAGTGCTTCTTCAACCCTCGGACAGAGAGAAGCGGTTCAGGCACGGATGAGTCAGGCACGGATGGCTCAGGCACGGATGCACGCCGCGCGATGCCCGGCGCCCACCAGCCGCAACGCCGGCTGCTCCGCGGTGCAGGCGGGGATGGCGATCGGGCAACGCGGCGCAAAGCGGCATCCAGGCGGCGGATGCAGCAGGCTGGGCACCGTGCCCGGGATCTGCGCCAGCCGGGTGCGGCCCACCGCCTTGGCATCCACGCGGGGGATGGAGCGGATCAAGCCCTGCGTGTACGGGTGCTTCGGGTTGGCGAACAACTCGTCCACCGGCGCTTCCTCCACCACCTTGCCGGCGTACATCACGGCGACGCGCTGCGCGTTCTCCGCCACCACGCCCATCGCGTGGGTGATCAGCATGATCGCCATGCCGAACCGCTGCTTCATGTCGGCCAGCAGGTCGAGGATCTGCGCCTGGATGGTCACGTCGAGCGCCGTGGTCGGCTCGTCGGCAATCAGCAGCTTGGGTTTCAGCACCAGCGCCATCGCGATCATCACGCGCTGCCGCATACCACCGGAGAACTGGTGCGGATAGTCACCCACCCGGCGTTCCGCGTTCGGGATCTGCACCAGGCGCAACATCTCGACCGCTCCCTGCAGCGCGGCCTTGCGGGAGACCGATTGGTGCATGCGCAACGACTCGGCGATCTGCTCGCCGACGGTGTAGACGGGGTTGAGCGAGGTCATCGGTTCCTGGAACACCATGCCGATCTCGCGCGAGCGGATGCGGTCCATCGCCCCGGCGCCGAGCGGGATGAGGTCCTGCCCGCGCCACAGGATCTGCCCCGCCATGAACTGCCCTGGCGGCATGTCGATGAGCTTGAGCACGCTGCGGGCGGTGACCGTCTTGCCGGAACCCGACTCGCCCACCACGGCCAGCGTCTCGCCCGCGTCCACGCTGAGGCTGACGCCATCGACGGCGCGGACCATGCCGTCATCGGTGCGGAACCAGGTTTTCAGGTCGCGGATTTCGAGGAGAGACGTCAAGACCCAGCCCGCGGGATCTTCGCGCCGCACTTCTCCCTCTCCCGTCCTTCACGGGAGAGAGGGAGACGAAAAGCGTGCATCACCTACTTCACCCGCCTTGCGTCCAACGCGTCGCGCAGCCCGTCTCCGATGAAGTTGATCGACAGCACCGCCAGGAAAATCGCCATCCCCGGGAACAACGCATAATGCGGCGCAATGTCCAGGTAATCCTTCGCCCCGAACAGCGTCCGCCCCCAGGTCGGAATATCCGGCGGGAAGCCCAACCCCAGGAACGACAGCGTGGATTCCGCGATGATCGCACTCGCCACCTCCACCGTCGCCGCCACGATCACCGGGCCGAGCGCGTTCGGAAGGATGTGCCTAACCACCAGCCGCCACTTGGACGCGCCGAGCGCATGCGCCGCCTCCACGAACTCCTTCTCCCGCAGCGAGAAGAACTGCGCCCGCACCAAACGCGCAACCGGCATCCACCGAAGCCCGCCGATCACCAGCACGATCAGCACGAACAATCCACCCTCCAGCCCAAGGGCGGCGGCCAGCGCGTTGCGGAACAAATAGATCACCAGCAGCAACAGCGGCAATTGCGGCAACGACAGGAACAGGTCGGTCAGCCACATCAGCACAGCGTCCACCCGGCCGCTCGCCATGCCGGAGACGGCACCCACCATCACGCCGACCACCACGGCCACCAGCATCGCGGCGACACCCACGGCGAGGGAGATACGACCGCCATAGATCATCCGCGCCAACAGATCCTGCCCCAGATCGTCGGTACCGAACGGGTGCGCCAGCGAGGGGCCGGACATCTGCGCGCTGAAGTCGATGTCGTCGATCGGCACCGTCCATAGGAACGGCCCAAGGACGATCCCGGCCACCAGCACCGCCAGGACGACGAGGCTGACCACCGCCAGCCGGTGCTTGCGGAAGCGCCGCCACGCCTCCCACCCCGGCGACAGCGCCACCCGCCTCGGCGCGGTCGGCGTCGGGCTGGCGAGGGCGGGGAGTTCAGCGGTAAGCGATGCGGGGGTCGAGCCAGCCATACAATATGTCCGCGACCAGGTTGAAGACGATGACGAGGGCGGCGAACACGAACGTCACACCCATCACCACGGGCGTGTCGTTGGTCAGGATCGCGTCGATCAGCAGCGAGCCGATGCCGGGCACGCGGAAGATCTGCTCCGTGATGATGGCGCCGCCGAAGATCACCGGCATCTGCAACGCGACCAGCGTCACCACGGGGATCAACGCGTTGCGCACCACGTGGCGCATCAGCACCCGGCGCGCGCCGATGCCCTTGGCCCGCGCCGTGGTTACGTAATCGAGCTTGATCACGTCCATCACCGAGGAACGCACGAAGCGCACCAGCGACGCGCCCTGGAACAGGCCGAGTACGGCCACCGGCATCACCGATTGCTGGAACTCCTCCCACCACCAGCGCCATCCGGTGGCGGCGAGGTCGGTGCGGAACACGAAGGGCAGCCAGTGCAGGGTGATGCTGAACACCAGGATCATCAGCAGCCCGGTGAAGAATGTGGGCAGCGAGAAGCCGATGAACGCGACCGTGTTGGCCACCTGGTCGAACACGGAATACGGCCTGGCCGCCGCGAGCACGCCCACGGGAATGGCCACCGCGATCGCCAGGACCTGGGACGCGCCGACGACGGCGAGCGTCACCGGCAGGCGCTGCAGGATCAGCACGTCCACGTCCACACGGCTGCCGAAGGAGAAGCCCCAATCCCCGCGCACCATCGCGAACAGCCAGTGGAAATAGCGCTGCCACACCGGGTCATCGAGGCCGAACTTGGCCCTGAGCGCCGCCTGCACCGAGGCGGGGACGTTCGGGTTGCTGACCAGCTCGGAGAACGGATCGCCGGGGGCGAGCGCCAGGACGGTGAACAGGACGACGCTGATGCCGAGCAGGCTCGGGATGGCGAGCAGCAGCCGGCGGATCAGGTAGGCGCGCGACATGAGCTAGGCATCACGGTAGAAATTCGGCAGATCCCAGATATAGCTGTCGAACCCGCTCAGCTCACACTGCAGGGTTTTTGAAACCGCAGCCACACTCGGCCGGGTGACGACCGGGATCACCACCACGTTGTCGATCACCAAGTCGTTCATCTTGATGATCAGGGCCACGCGCTTGATCGGGTCGACCTCGGCGGAAGCTTGGTCGAACGTCTTGTCGTAGTCCGCATTACGCCACCGCACGACGTTGCGGCCCTGCCACTTGTTCGACTTTTGCGCGACCTCCGAACCCTTGAAGCAGAGCATCCAGGATTGCGGATCCGGCAACACCGGCCCTGTCGTGTACATCTGGATGTCGGCGTAGAAATGCGGGTAGGTGTCGGGGTTCGCCACGTCCGACGAGAAGAACACCGAACTGATCACGGATTTCAGTTCGACGTCGATGCCCGCCTTCTTGAAAGCCTGCTTGACGATCTGCTGCGTCTTCTGCCGGGGGCTGTTGGTGGAGGTCGAGAACAGGTAGCTGAGCCGCTTGCCGTCCTTGGCGCGGATGCCGTCCGCACCCGGCTTCCAACCGGCCTGGTCCAGCACCGCGATCGCCTTGTCCACGCTGAACTCGTATTTCGTGTTCGGCGAGTCGAAGCGCTTGGGGTTGTAGGCGACGTTCATCGCCAGCGGACCGCCGCGGCCGTAGATGTACTTGTTCACCGAACCACGATCGACCAGCAGGTTGATCGCCTGCCGCACCGCCGGGTCGGACAGCGTCGGGTGGGTGGTCTTGAGGCTGGAACGCTCGCCGTCCACCTCGGTGTTCGGATCGGTGCAATTGAGCTGGATCATTTCCAGATTGCCACCGGGCGTGATCCGCAGGGCGCCCTTGCCCGCTGCCTCCATGCGGGACAGGACCTCGTCCTCGACCTGCAGGTTCCACGACAGGTCGTACTCGCCGGTCTGCAGCACGGCCCGGGCGGCCGAGGTCGCGTCACCGCCGCCCTTCATCTCCACGGCGTCGAAATACGGCCGGTTCGGCTGGTGGTAGTTCGGATTGATCACGCCGCTCACGAGGTCGCCCGGACGGAACTCCTTGAACAGATACGGCCCGGTGCCGACCGGCTGCAGGTTCGTCGGCGCCTCGCGGGACTTCGAGCCGCTGTAATCCTGGAACAGATGCTTCGGGATGATCTGCCCATACGCCCCGACGAACGGGTCCGCCCAGAACGGCAGCGGCGTGGGGGAGGAGACCTTGACGGTGTAGTCATCGATCTTCTCGGCCTTGACGTAGTTGTAGTTGCCGATCGTGGTGCACGCCGTCGCCGGGTCACTGGCGTAGGCCCAGTTGAACACGACGTCGTCGGCGGTGAAGGGCTGGCCGTCATGCCACGTCACGCCCTGCTTCAGCTTCCAGATGACGTAGGTGCCGTCCTCGGCCAGCCCGCCATTGGCCACGCTCGGCAGCTCGGCGGCCAGGACCGGGCGCAGTTCGGCGTTGGAGTCCCAGGCGGCGAGCGGCTCGTAGAACAGGCGCGATCCGTCCTGGTCCTTGGTGCCGACGGCGAAATGCGGGTTCAGCAGGGTCGGCCCCTGCCACCACAGCAACTTGAGCGTGCCGCCGCCGCCGGCCTTGGTAGGCTTGTAGGTCGGCTTGGCCTGCGCGTGGGCCACACCGCCGAGCGCCAGCAATTGGGTCGCCATCGGCGCCGTCAGCCCGGCGGCGATCATGCGCTGTACGAAACCCCGCCGCGAAAGCCGCCCCTGCTTCACCCGCCCGATCATCGCCCGCAGATCGTCGTGGTCCATGCTTGCCCCCTGGCGCCTAGATCTCGGCTAAGTGTCTAGCAACTCCCATACCATTCCGTTTCGGCGCTGCTCTTTCAACTCAGCCGCCGCACGACGGCCTCGGTGAACGTCTTGGTGGTGGCCTTGCCGCCCAGATCGCCCGTGCGCACGCCATCCTCGTTCAGCACCGCCGATACGGCAGTTTCCAACCGGCGCTTCTCGTCCGTCAACCCGGCATGCTCCAGCATCAGCCCAGCCGCGAGCAGCAGCGAGGTGGGGTTGGCGATGCCCTTGCCCGCGATGTCCGGCGCCGAACCGTGCACCGCCTCGAAGATCGCCGCCGTAGTGCCGATATTCGCACCCGGCGCCATGCCCAAGCCGCCCACCAGCCCGGCCGCGAGATCGGAGAGGATGTCGCCGAACAGGTTCGTGGTCACGATCACATCGAACTGCCACGGGTTGAGCACGAGCTGCATCGCGCAGGCGTCCACGATCCGGTCGTCCATCGCCACCCGCCCCGCGTACTCCGCGGCGATGGCGCGCCCCTCGTCCAGGAACAACCCGGTCAGCGCCTTCAGCACGTTGGCCTTGTGCACCACCGTGACCTTCTTGCGGCCGTTGCGCACCGCATACTCGAACGCGTAGCGCAGGATCCGCTGCGCCCCCGCCCGCGTGTTGATGCCGGACGAGATCGCAACGCCGTGCGGGTCCTCGCCAACCGGGATGAAATGCTCGAAGGCGACGTAGAACCCCTCCAGGTTTTCCCGCACGATCACCAGGTCGATGTCGTCGAAGCGCCCGCCCGGGATCAGCGTGCGGGCCGGGCGGACGTTGGCATACAAGTGGAATTCCTCGCGCAGCCGCACGTTCACCGAGCGGAAACCGCCGCCGACGGGCGTGGTCAGCGGGCCTTTCAGCGCCAGCCGGGTGCGGCGGATGCTCTCCAGCGTGGCCGCGGGTAGCGGGTCCCCGGCGGCAGCCACCGCCGCCATGCCGCCCAATTGGCTGTCCCACGCGAACGGGCTGCCGAGCGCGTCCAGGACGCTCACGACCGCATCCACCACCTCGGGACCGATGCCGTCCCCTGCAATCAGTGTCGCTTCGATCATGGTGCGCCCGCTCCTGCTTCGCGGGTGCAGCATAGGATCAGCCGGGCAGGATCGCCACCGCCCGGGTCCAGCCGGCCGAGCCGCGGTGCACCTTCACCGGGAAGGCGGCGACGATGAACCCGTCATCCGGCAACGCCTCGAGGTTGTGCAGCTTCTCGATCTGGCAATAGGCGCGGTCCCGCCCGACCCGGTGCCCCTCCCAGATCAGCCCCGCATCCCCCGTCTCCTGCACCCGGCGCCGCGTGTGGCTGAACGGCGCGTCCCAGCTCCAGGCGTCGGTGCCGACCACGCGCACGCCCTGCTCGGCCAGCCACAACGTCGCCTCCCGCCCGAAGCCGCAGCCGGTGTCGATGAAGTCATCCTCCCCGTAGCGGGACCCGGCGCGCGTGTTCGCCACCACGATCTCCAGCGGGCGCAGCGTGTGGCCGATGCGGGCGAGTTCGGCCTGCACCTCCGCGGCACCCACCACGTGCCCGTCCGGCTTGGCGCGGAAATCGAGCTTGACGCCGGGTTGATACAACCATTCGAGCGGCACCTCGTCGATCCGCATCGAGGGCTCGCCGCCGGGCACCAGCGCCTCGTTCATGCGGCTGAAATAGTGGTAGGGCGCGTCCACGTGTGTGCCGTTATGCGTGCTGATGGTGCACCGTTCCATGGCGGCATATTGGCCCTCGGGCAGCGCGCTGTCCGGCACGCCGAAATAGGCGGCGATGGCGGGCGCCGTCTGCCGGTGATCCATGTAGGTGATCTGCGGCAGCATGTGCGGCGGGTCGCTGGCAATGCCGGCCTGCAACGGGGCGGAGATGTCGATCAATCGGGTCATTGCGTGAGCTTGGCGCGGCTTCGGTCGACCGTCCAGCCGCCCAAACCCGCCGCTACACGCGATGAACGCTCACGCGATGCCCGCGTTGGTGACCGCGTAAGGAGCACCCCGATGGACCAAGCCCCAACCTCGCTCAGCAGCCCGGCCCTCCCCGTGACCCGGGTGGCGGATCCGGCGGCCCTGCCCTTCGTCACCGATCCCGGCGAGCGCCGTGGCGACATGCTGTATCGCCGGTTCGGACGCACGGACGAGATGATTTCCGCCATCGGTATGGGCGGGTTTCATCTGGGCAAGAACGCGCTGACGGACGACGAGGCCGTGCGCCTCGTGCATGCCGGCATCGACCGCGGGATCAACTTCGTCGACAATTGCTGGGACTACAACAAGGGACGGTCCGAACTGCGCGTGGGCGTGGCGCTGGACCAGGGCGGCTACCGCGACCGCGTGTTCCTGATGACCAAGATCGACGGCCGCAGCAAGAAGGAAGCAGCGGACCAGATCGACACGTCGCTCAAGCGCATGCGGACGGACCGGATCGATTTGGTGCAGCATCACGAGATCCTGCGCTACGACGATCCAGACCGCATTTTCGCCGACGGTGGCGCCATGGAGGCGTTTATCGAGGCGAAGCAGGCCGGCAAGCTGCGCCATATCGGCTTCACCGGGCACAAGGACCCGCGCATCCATCTCCAGATGCTGGCGGTGGCGGCCGAGCGCGGCTTCCACTTCGACGCCGTGCAGATGCCGCTCAACGTCATGGACGC
>CAXTVQ010000032.1:0-48574 GCA_964247705.1 uncultured Acetobacteraceae bacterium
TTCAACCGGCATTTCGACACCAACGTGCTCGGTTTGCTGCTGGCGACGAAGGCGGCGCTCCCGTTGTTTCCGGCAACCGGCGGCAGCATCGTCAATATCAGTTCCGTGGTCAGCACGTGGGCGCCGCCGGACGCCTCGGTCTACGTCGGCAGCAAGGGCGCGGTCGATGCGATCACCAAGTCCCTGGCGAAGGAACTGGCGCCTCGCAAGATACGCGTCAACGGCGTCAATCCGGGCTTCGTCATCACGGAGGGAACGCGTTCCGCCGGCATGGCGGGTGGGCCGCTTGAGGAAGCCGTCGTGGCCAGCATGCCTCTGGGGCGCCCTGGCCGGCCGGAGGACATCGCGGCGTCGGTGGCGTTCCTCGCCTCCGACGATGCGAGCTGGATCACGGGAGAGTCGCTGCGCGTCGCCGGCGGCAGCGGGATGTGATCATGATGGGCCCGGCGAACGTTCGCATCCATCATGGTCACGGGTCTACTTGGCGTCGAGTAGGATGAGGGCGGTGGCGATCACGCCGTTGAGGAGCGCGCGCTCGGGACGCACGCGGGCAAGGACGCGGACACCCATCAGGACTCCGAGCAGGTGCTGAGCCAGGCCGGCTGCCCGTTCGGTCGACTTGATCGTTCCGTCGGCCTGGCCGTGTTCCACGCACGTCAGAAAGAATGCCTCGATCCGCTTGAGCGTTTCGACGAGCAGGTCGCGAATTGCCGGGTCGTGCGGCGCCACCTCCAAGGCGGAGTTCACGACGAGGCAGCCTTTGCGTTCGCGGTCACTGAGGGACCGGCGTAGGATCTCCTCGAAGAACGCCGCTATCGCATCGCGCGGCGGCAGCGCCTCGCAGCGCCGGATACGGGCCCCGATGCTGGTTTCGATGTAGCGGTCGAGGGCCGTGCGATACATCGACCGCTTGTCGCCGAACGCGTTATAGAGGCTTGCCGCGGTGAGGCCGGTCCGCTCTGAGAGGTCCTTGACGGACGTCGACTCGTAGCCGTTTGCCCAGAAACATTGGACCGCTGCGTCCAGTACGAGCGCTTCGTCGAATTCCCTGGGTCGAGCCATTGTCCCATTGTCCCACCACTTCGCTGACGGCGTCAGCCACACATTCGCTGTTTGTTAGAACGTGATGCCGGCGCGTGGTTTCAACCGTTTCGTTCCGCCCTCCAGGTTTTCCGGACCACTGCGATAGATGTTGTTATTCTAGACCGAGCGTTCTAAAACAGGTGCAGCCTTTTACGTGTGCTCGCTCATCGTGGGACCTGTCCATGGATCAAATACAAAGCGCAGGATCGAGTCTCTCTGCTCCATCGCCGCGCGTTGGGCGCCGCTTGCATCCGTGGCCAGTGCGGGTCATGCACTGGGTCAACGCGGCGGTCATGCTGGTCATGATTACGTCCGGCTGGGGCATCTATGACGACGACGTCGTCATCCGCGGTCTGCATTTCAGCAAGGGCGTGCGGCTCGGCGAATGGGCGGCGTGGAGCCTCAACTGGCATTTTGCCGGCATGTGGTTCCTCGTTCTCAACGGCCTGGCCTATTTGATCTACGGCTTCGCGACTGGGCGTCTGCGCGAGCGGCTGCTGCCGATCCGGCCGGCCGAGGTGGTGCAGACGGTTGTCGACACGCTGCATTTTAAGATCGCGCACGAGGACATCACCGTCTACAACGCCGTGCAGAAACTACTCTACATCGTCGTCATCCTAGCCGGCGTGTCCCAGGTGATCACTGGCCTTGCCATCTGGAAGCCGGTCCAGTTTTCCGGTCTGGTCTCGCTGCTCGGTGGTTTTCAGACTGCGCGGGTGCTGCATTTCGCCGGGATGGCGGTGATCGTCGGGTTCCTGACGGTGCATGTCGCGCTCGCTCTGCTCGTGCCCAAGACATTATGGGCGATGGTGGCTGGCGGGCCGCGCCGGGCGGTCCCGGCCCAAGCCACGCTGGTGAGCAGAGCATGAGTTTGCTGTTCCGTCCCAGCCGGGTTCCGGACCCGGCGATCCTGGACGACCATCGGCCGCTGCTGCGGTCGCTTGAACGCCGCGGTCTCATCCGCAACGGTTTGTCGCTCGGCGCACTCACCATGCTGACCGGGTGCGATGTCACGCGGCCCAAGGCGGTCGAGGCGGCTTTGCTCGCGGTGTCGCGGTTAAACGATGGCGTCCAGGCGCTGTTGTTCGACCCCACCAAGCTCGCGCCGACCTACCCGGCTTCGCTCGTGCTGAAGCCGCCTAAGTTCAACGCCTATTACGACGTCATGGACGTGAAGCCCGTCAACGGGACGGATTGGCGCCTCGAACTGTCCGGCAAGATCGCCGAGAAGCGGCCCTGGACATTGACTGAGCTTTCGGCCCTGCCACAGCGCGAGATGATCATCAGGCATGTCTGCGTCGAAGGCTGGGACTATATCGGACAGTGGTCCGGCGTTCCCCTGCGCAGCTTTCTCGAGCGGGTCGGCGCCGACCTGCGCGCCAAGTACGTCGTTTTCAAGACGGCCGACGATTACCCGAGCAGCATCGATATGGCCACTGCACTGCATCCGCAGACGCTGCTCGCGACCCAGTATGCCGACGAGACGTTGGCCGACCCGTTCGGGTATCCGCTCCGGCTGCGGATGTCGACGAAGCTTGGCTATAAGAACCCTAAATGGATCACCGCCATCGAGGTGACCGACGTGTACTCACCCGGTTACTGGGAGAAGCTCGGCTTTCCTTGGTTCGCAGGTATCTGAGCCATGTGGAGAGGCATCTTTCTATTTCTCCTGTTGAACGGAACGGCATCGGCTCAGAGCCCATTGCCCGGAGGGCTCCCGCCGCCGGACGGCATGAGCCTGGCGGACTCCGCGGCGATGCGCTTCCCGCAACCGGTTCGGGTGGGCCGCCTGCTGGACGCGGCGGTTCTGCAGCCGGTGGAGAGCCAGGACTATCTGGGCACGGTGAAGCAGGTCGTGCGTGACGGCGATGGCACCGTGAGGGTCGTGATCGCGCTTGGCGGCGTCCTGGGCTTTGGCGCGCGCCGCATTGCCGTGCCGGCCGATGCGATGGTCCTGGTCGGCCAGGTGATGGAGGTCGTCGCCTACACACCGGTGCAGTTGCGGGCGTTCCCTACGTTCTCGGCTGGCCCGGATACGATGCCCATACCGGCTGATAGTGAAATCAAGATCGGCCTTGCCAAGCCGTCGCACTGACGGCGGTGTGCGGTGTCAGGCATTTTCGGTGTCAGGCTGTTTCGGCGGTCCCATGAGTGCCGGTTGAAACAGCACCGCGGCCAGGAGCGTGCACAACAGGGCGAGCGCCATGAGCTTGCCCATGGAGGACATGCCGGGTTGGTTGGAGAGCCATAGGCTGCCGAACGCGGTCATCGTGGTCAGGGCGGAGAAGAACACGGCCCGGGTCAGGGTGGATTGCAGCAAGTTCGTGGCGCCGCGGCGCCAGGCGAGAATGTAGTAGATCTTGAACGCCACCCCCACGCCGAGCAGCAGCGGCAGGGCGATGATGTTGGCGAAGTTCATCGGCTGGCCGATCAGGACGGTGATCTCGAGCGTCAGCGCGCCGGCGACGAGCAGCGGCACCAGGGTCAGCAGGACGTGCAGGAAGCGGCGCAGGGTGATCCAGAGGATCACGGCGATGGCCAGGATCGCGAACACGCCGGCCTCGATGAAGGAGCGCACCACGGTCCGCTCGGATTCGAGCAGGGTGATCGCCGTGCCGCTCGCCGAGGGCGCCACCGAGAGCACAGCGCGGGCGAAGCCGGCCATGGCCGTCACGTCGTTCGGGTCGCCTTTGGGGAGGATCTCCACCCGGGCTTGGCCATCGGGGCGCAGCCAGTCCGCGCGCAGGTCGGGCGGGAGGGTTTCGATGGTGACCGGCTGCGGGTCCAGCATGGCGCGGAGCAGGTCGAGGTCGAGTTTCAACGGGGGGATGACGGCGTTGGCGACGGTGGCGCGGACCGCCGGGTCTGCGTCGGCCAGGCGGGTGAGGAGGGGTTTCAGCCGGTCTTCGTCGGGCCCGGTGGGCAGGGCGGCGGCGGCGGCGCGGATGGCGGCGACGGTCTCGGCGTCGGTGGGCGCCGGCCGGGTCTGCGGCGGGTTGAGCGCGGGCTGCAACGTCTCGGCGGCACGGCGGATGGCTTCACGCTTGGGGGCCTGGTCGGTGGGGATCAGGACATCGATCGTGCGGGTCGACTGCACCTCGGGCAGGGCGGCGAGGCGCTGGGCCAGGGTGCGGGCATCGGCCAGCGACGGGGTGGCGGCGTCCACTGCGGCCACCCCGGTCGAGGGATCGCGGCCGAGGTCGCGGTAGGTGCGGACCGCTTCGCCACTCGGGTCCTGCAGGTGCATCGGGTCGAAATCGAAGCGCAGATAGGCCAGCAGCGGTGACCCGGCGAGCACAACGCCGAGCGTGGCGGCCACGACCAGGATGCGGTGGCGTCCGAGGAACAGGTCGACGGGGGCCAAAAAGGCGTAGCCGAGGCGTTCCGGCTCGCCGGGCGGGCGCAGGACGGAGAGCAGCGCCGGCAGGAGGGTGAGCGTGAGCACGAAGGCGATCACCATGCCCTGGCCCGCGATCTGGCCGAGTTCGGAGACGCCTTTGTAATCCGTGGGCAGGAAGGAGAAGAACCCGGCGGTGACGCCTGCCGCGGCCAAAGCCAGCGCACTGCCGGCCTTCGTTGCAGCGGAGCGCAGGGCGGCGCGCACTTCGTCGGTGTCGTGGCGTTCGGAGCGGTAGCGCACGCCGAACTGGATGCCGAAATCCGCTCCCAGGCCGACGAAGAGCACGGCGAAGGCGACCGAGATCAGGTTGAACGCGCCCACTGTCAGCAACCCGGCCGCCGCCGTGATGGCCAGCCCGGCGACCAGGTTCAGCACCACGGCGAGCACGATGCGGCCCGAGCGCAATGCGAGCCACAGGATGAACAACACGGCCAGCGCGGTGCCGATGCCGTTGAGCGCGGCGCCGCTGGAGAGCGTGGCGAACTGCTCGTCATTGACCGGCGCTTGGCCAGTCAGGCGCAGGGTCGCACCGTCGTCGGGGCCGATATGGGTGTCGGCGGCGGCTTGGCGGATCGCGTCGGTGGCCCGCTTGCCGGGTTGCAGGGCGCTGAAGTCCAGGACGGGTTCGATCGGCAGCAACTGGCGCAGGTCGGCGGCGGACGGGGCTTGTCCGCGCAGCAGGGTTTGCCACGAGAACGAGGCGAAGCGGCCGGCGAAGGCGTCGTCCAGCGTGTCGGCCAGCATGGCGGAGGGCCGGTCCGCCGCGTGCGGGCCCATGCGGGCGGTGCCGGCGAGCGCCTCCATCGCGCCGCGCAGGGTCGGGTCGGCGGCCAGTTGGGCGAGCAACGGGCGGGCTTGGGCGAGTTGCGCGGTGACCTGCTGCACCTGCTGCAAGGGTGGGAACAGCAGGCCGGCATGGGCGATGAAGGCGCCACCCTGGGGCTGCTCGACCGAGCGGACCGTGTCCTTGTGCGACCCGAGGGCCATCGCGAGCTTGGCTGCGGCCTCGCCGGTCAACTCCGGGGTTGGCGCCTGCACCTCCGCCACGATCTGCTTGGGCGGGAAAGCGCTCTGATAGGCGTGCTCCCGCTGCACCCAGGGCAGGGAGGCGGGCATCAGGCGGTCGGTGTCGGTGGTGATGGCGAAGTGGGTCGCGGCGTAGAAGCCGGCGGCGCCGGTGAGCACGGCGACCAGCAGGATCACCGGCCAGGCGAAACGCACGCAGGCGGCGGTGAGTGTCGTCAGGAGCGTGCGCTGCATTGTGCGGGTTTTCACCAATTCGGGAGCGGAACTGCACGAACGGCTTAACAAAGCACGCGTTCCGCATCACCCCCGCGTGACCATGTCGATTGCGAACAAAACGCAGGACCGGCGAGCCCGTTCACGGCGACGAAGCAGGTCGGGAGGAACGGTTCGATGAAAGCGCTCGCATGGCATGGCAAGGGCGACATCCGGTGCGACACGGTGCCGGACCCGAAGATCGAGCATCCGCGGGATGCCATCATCCAGATGACGGCGTGCGCGATCTGCGGCTCCGATCTGCATCTCCTGGACGGCGTGATCCCCTCGATGAAGAGCGGCGATATCGTCGGCCATGAGTGCATGGGCGTGGTGGTCGAGGTCGGCAGCGAGAACAAGAAGCTGAAGAAGGGCGACCGGGTGGTGGTGCCGTTCACCATCTCCTGCGGCGAGTGCTTCTTCTGCAAGAAGGGCTACTTCTCCGGCTGCGAGCGGTCCAACCCGAACGCGAAGATGGCGGCAGCGCTGTGGGGGCACTCCCCGGCCGGCCTGTTCGGCTACTCGCATCTATTGGGCGGTTTCCCAGGTGGGCAGGCAGAGTATCTGCGGGTGCCGTATGCCGATGTGGGGCCGATTGTGGTGCCGGAGGGGCTGACGGACGAGCAGGTGCTGTTCCTGTCGGACATCTTCCCGACCGGCTACATGGGCGCTGATTTCTGCGAGATCAAAGGCGGCGAGACGATCGCCGTGTTCGGCTGCGGGCCGGTGGCGCAGTTCTCCATCCGCAGCGCCTTCCTGCTCGGCGCCGAGCGGGTCATCGCGATCGATACGGTACCGGAGCGGCTGCGTATGGCCGAGGCTGCGGGCGCGATCACGATCGATTTCATGAAGGAGGACGTCTACGAGCGCATCCAGGAACTGACGCATGGCCGCGGCGCGGATGCGTGCATCGATGCCGTGGGCACCGAGCCGCACACTGCCGCCTCGTTCGATTCGATGCTGGACCGGGCCAAGGTCGCCGTTGGCATGGGCACCGACCGGCCGCACGTGCTGCGACAGGCGATCAACAACTGCCGCAACTTCGGCATCGTCAGCATCATCGGCGTGTATGGCGGCTTCGTGGACAAGGTGCCGATGGGCAGCGCCATCAACCGCGGGCTGACCTTCAAGATGGCCCAGACGCCGGTGCAGCACTACCTGCCGAGCCTGATGAAGCGGATCGAGAATGGGGAGATCGACCCGTCCTTCGTGATCACGCACAAGGCCAAGCTGTCCGATGGGCCCGACATGTACAAGACGTTCCGCGACAAGCAGGACGGCTGCATCAAGGTCGTGCTCACCCCTTAATCGCAAGCAAGAAGGAAGTGTCGTCAATGGCAACCAGCAATCGTCCGCTCGCCATCGTCACGGGAGCTGCGGCCGGTATTGGCTATGAACTGACGAAGGAGTGCATCAGCGGCGGCTACGACGTGATTGCCGCCGATATCGACCCGAACGTCGAGCAAGTCGTGACGTCCCTCGCCAATGGCGGGCAAGTTGAAGCGGTCGTTGCCGATCTGTCCGGCGATGAGGGCGTGAACAAGCTCTATGCCGCGATCGGGCAGCGCAAGGTGGAGGCGCTGCTGGCCAATGCCGGGCGTGGCCTCGGCCGCGGGTTCCTGGATCAGGATCCGGCGGATTGGCGCAAAGTGGTGGACACCAACATCACCGGCACGCTGCTGCTGGTGCAGAAGGTGGCGAAGGACATGCAGGGCGCCGGCGCCGGCAAGATCCTGATCACGGGGTCGATCGCCGGGTTCATGCCGGGCACGTATCAGGCGGTCTATAATGGAACGAAGGCGTTCCTGGACAGCTTCTCGTTCGCGCTCCGCCACGAGCTGATGGGCCACGGCGTTTCGGTCACCTGCCTGATGCCGGGTGCGACGGAGACGGACTTCTTCGAGACGGCCGACATGATGGACACCAAGGTCGGCACGGCGAAGAAGGACGACCCGGCGATGGTCGCGAAGAAGGGTTTCGACGCGATGATGAAAGGTGAGGGCGACGTGGTCACCGGCTGGCACAACAAGCTGCAGGCCGCGATCGCGCACATCGCGCCGGCGGGTCTGACGGCGGAGCTGCACCGCAAGATGTCCGCGCCGGGCACGGCAAGCTGAGCTAGGCTACATGGGAGGGGCCGGAGCGATCCGGCCCCGCTTCATGTTCGGCGGCGGGCGAACGGGTGGGTGCTGGAGAGGCCGCCATCGACCGGTATTGCCTGACCATTGACGTAGGACGACTCGGCGCTGGCCAGGAATAGGGCCGCCCGGGCAATCTCCTCCGGGATACCGGCGCGGCGGAGCGGGTTGAGTTGGCCGATCTTGCCTTCCGTACCCTTCGACCTCGCTTGAGCGAAGATGGGCGCCGTCATCCCCGTCTCGATCAGGCCTGGACAGATGGCGTTGACACGCACGCCGGTGCCGGCCAGCGCGTCGGCGGCCGTCTGCACGAGGCTGATCACGCCGGCTTTGCTCGCACTGTAGGGTGCACCGGCGGCATTTGCGCGGAGTCCCGCGACGGATGCAGTGCAAATGATCGAGCCCTGCCCCCGCGCCACCATGTTGGGGGCGACGGCCCGGATGGCGAGGAACGGCCCCAGCAGGTTCACGCGCAGAACGTCCATCCACAGTGCGGCAGTCGTTTCGAGGAAGGGGACCCATCCGCCGCTGATCCCGGCGTTGGCGTAGAGCACGTCGATGGCGCCCCATTCGGCAAGCGCCCGGTCCACGAAGCCTGCCACGGCCGCTTCGTCACCGGCGTCGGCTACGACGGCTAGATGCGATTGGCCGAGCGACTCGGCCGTGGCGGCAAGCCCGGCTTCATCCCGGTCCACCACGAGCACGCGCGCGCCCTCGGCTGCGAACAACCGGGCGGTGGCGCGCCCGATGCCGCTGCCGGCGCCGGTGACGATCGCTGTTTGACCGGCGAGACGCCCGCTCATGCCGGGACGACCCGGCCGGTGCAGGGCCCGAACCCACCGGCGCCGAATCGTGCGGACAGCGTCACCTCGTCGCCGTCTTCCAGGAAACGGCGTTCGGCGCCGCCGGGCAGGGTGACTGGCTTGCGGCCGCCCTGGGTGATTTCGAGCAGGCTGCCCAACGTGCCGGGTTCGGCGCCGGAGATGGTGCCGGTGCCGAACAGGTCCCCCGGGCGGAGGTCGCAGCCGCCACTGGTGTGGTGCGCGATCATCTGGGCCGCCGTCCAATACAGGTCCTGCGAGCTGCCTCGGGTCAGCGGGTGCGGTTCGCCGCCGGATGGGGCCAGGGTGACGCCGAGCGAGAGGTCCAGCCCGCCGGCTGCCTGGTCGGCCGGGTCGGTAAGGTAGGGCATGGGCGCCGGGTCACCGTTCGGGCGTGGCATGGCGGGGCAGCGGTAGGGCTCCAATGCTTCGGGGGTGATGATCCAGGGGCTGACCGTGGTGCAGAAGTTCTTCGCCAGGAACGGGCCGAGCGGCTGGTATTCCCAACCCTGGATGTCGCGCGCCGACCAGTCGTTCAGCAGGCAGAACCCGGCGATATGGTCGGCCGCCCGGCCGATTGGGATCGGCTCCCCTGGCGCGTTGCCGGGGCCGATCCAGACCCCGAGTTCGAGCTCGAAATCCAGGTTGCGGCTTGGGCCGAAGCTCGGCTCGGTTTCCTTGGCCGGTTTGCGCTGACCCTTCGGGCGGCGGACAGGCGCGCCGCTGGCCCGAACGGAGGAGGCCCGGCCGTGATAGGCGATCGGCACGTGTTTGTAGTTCGCCAGCAACGGCTCGTCTGGGCGGAACATGCGTCCGGCGTTGGTGGCGTGGTGGATGCCGGCGTAGAAATCCGTGTAGTCGCCGATGGTGCAAGGGAGATGCATGGTGCATTCCGCCATGGGGTGCAGCAGCTCCGGCCGGCTTGGGGCGGACGCTTCGAGCAATTGCCAGGCAGCCTTGCGCAGGTCCTGCCGTGCGGATCGGCCCGCGGCGAGGAACGCGTTCAGCGACGCTGCGGCGGGCATCAGCCCGGCCTCTTCGAGGTCCAGTATATAGGTGCCGATCGCGATGCCTGGCTTGGCTGGTGCACCGGCCAGGCTGAAGATCCCGAGCGGAAGGTTCTGGAGGGTGAACTCGCTGGCGGCGGCGCCTGCCACCCAGCTCGCACGGTTCCGATCGTGTGTGTCGTCGATTGCCATCGTTGGTTCTCCCGGCGGCATCGTGGCCGGCGATCCGGCCTGCGTCCAGACGGAGGCTGGCAACGTTGCCATGTCTGCGAACGCCCGGGTCTAAAAACATTTCTGTGACATCAGGTTAGCTGAAGTTGTGAGGCGGGAGTTGACTGATCGTGGGGGGTGCACGCGCTGCCGCACTTTGCATCTACTGCCTTATTACAAGGCTCCAATGAAATGGGCGCAAATTCGGCGTTAACGACTTAGCGCATATCGAGACGTTCGTATCAAAATTAACGCATTCCGGCGTTTGATGGATGGGACTGCGCCTTCGAGGCCGCTCGGGTGCGACGGGATTGCGTCATTTTCGGTGCTTTGGTGCCGAAAAGAAGCAACCGGCTCTTGGGAAGTTGATGGGGCATCTTGCGGTTGGGGTGTTCCTTTTAGCCTTGAACGATATGCTGCGACGCGGTAGACGGTGATTAACAGGTTTTAACACGGGGTCATGTTATGGCGGCTTTCACAGTAACGGGTTCGCTTGGCGGCGTTCCGATCTCGATCAATACGAACACCGCGCTTCAGACGGCGCTTGCACAGCAGATCCTTTCCGCGAGCACGGCGGCTGGCCTGGTATCGACGGGCGGTGCTGTCGCACTCAGCCAGGTCAACACGGTCGTCACTGGTGTCGGGACGACTGTAACGGCGCTGCCGACGGAGACGGCTGCTAGCGTTGTGCTCGATGGTCAGTTCGACATTTTCGTGTCGGGCTCCACGAATCCTCCCACAGCGGGCACTGCGATCGTTGTTGCGGCGGACAACAGCAACAGCGCGATCGTCAACAACAACCCGTTGGGCGGCCTGATCGCTCAGACTGGCGCTGGCGGCAACGTGCTGCTGGGTCTTGCCGGTCAGAACAACTTCTTCACGGGCGTTGGCGGCCAGGACATCGTCTTCCTCGACGGTGCGGTCAACACTCTGACGACCCGTGGCGCCGATGACGTGTTCGTCGGTGGCCCGAGCACGGTCACGGCTGCTGCGACCGGCCTCGACAGTATCAACATGACGACGGGCACCAATCTCGCCTTCATCAACCAGACCACTCTGCCGGGCGCCGTCGACAGCATCGCTGGCGCTGCCAACAACGCGATCGTCGTTGCCGGGACGGGCTCCACCTCGATCAGCTCCGGCGCCGGGCCGGAAGCGTTCTACATCGACACCGGTGCTGGCAACGTCACGCTCAACGGCAACCTGCAGACGAACGATGCGCTCACGTTCATCAAGGACGCCGCCACCACTCCGGGCACGGCGAACATCACGGTCAACAACTTCGCTGGCTCGGCGGTCAACGTGCTCGGCTACTCGGGCGCGGCCTTCACCGTCGGTGCGGCAGCAAGCGGCGTCGGCTCGACGCTGGCGCTGACCGATGGGTCGCACGTCACGTTCACCAACCTGACCGTCGCTCAGCTGACTGCCATCACCAAGACCTAAGCGCGCCTTCGCTCGAGCCTCTTGGTCAAGGAGCCGCAGGTTGGGAAACCAACCTGCGGCTTTCTGTTGGGCGACGCCCTGGGCCGGGTTCAGGCCGACATCGCTCGGCTGTCTAGCCGTAGACCAGGGTGATCGTCTCGGCCACCAGCGCCGGACGGGCGACCCCCTCGATCTCGACCGTCGCCTCGGTGATCAACCTGCGGCCGCCCTCGACCGGTTCGGACGCTTTCAGGGCCAGATGCGCGCGAACGCGGGAACCGGCCGGGACCGGGCTGGTGAACCGTACCCGGTTCGAACCGTAGTTCAGCGCCCGCGACTTGGTGCGGATCGTGTAGACCGTGGCCACCAAGCCCGGCAGCAGCGACAAGGTGAGGAAGCCGTGCGCGATGGTCGATCCGCCGGGCATCTCCTGCTTGGCGCGCTCCACGTCCACGTGGATCCATTGGTGGTCGCCTGTTGCGTCCGCGAAGGTGTCGATCATCGCCTGCGTGACGGTGAGCCATTCGCTGCTCCCCAGGGCCTTGCCGGCGTAGGCGTCCATATCGGCGGGCGAATCGATCTCGAGCATGTGCCGGGTCCCCTTTGTTTGGCTTCGATCATAGGCCCTCGCGGGGCGGCCGTGCCAAGGGATGGTGCGCCTCCACCAGGCGCTGCAGCCGCTCGGGTTGCACGTGGGTGTAGATCTGCGTCGTGGAGATATCGGCGTGGCCGAGCAGCATCTGCAGGCTGCGCAGATCGGCGCCGTGGGCCAGCATGTGCGACGCGAAGGAGTGGCGCAGCACGTGCGGCGATACCCGCGCCGGATCGATGCCGGCGACGATGGCCAGGGGTTTGAGCAGGAGAGCGAAGCCCTGCCGGGTCATCGCCCGGCGCTTGTCGCGGCCGGGGAACAGCCAGGGACTCGTGACACCCTCGATGACCGCCGCCGCGGCCGCCCGTGCTGCACCGCCGAGCGGCACCAGCCGTTCCCGCCCGCCCTTGCCGCGGACGGCCAGCATCCCGGCGCCGGACGCCAGCGCGGTGCGGCGCAGAGCCAGCAGTTCGGAGACGCGCAGCCCCGTCGCGTAGAGCAGTTCGAGCGCCGCCACCGCGACGAGCCCGGCCCGGCCCTCGCGCGCGGCCGCGGCGGCGAGGAGGGCGCCGATCTCGGCCTCGGTCAGATATTTCGGCAGCGAGCGGGGCTGGCGCGGCGACTCGAGCGTCTGCGTCGGATCGTCGGTGCGGACGCCTTGGCCGAGCAGAAAGCGGTGGAACTGCCGCAGACAGGACAGGCGGCGGGCTGCCGTCCGTGCGGACAGCCCTGCCGCACCGAGCCCGGCGATGTAGCCGTGCACCGTGGCGGCGGACAGGGTCGCCAGCGACTCGGCACGGGTGGCGGCGAAAGCGGATACGTCGGCGAGGTCGGCGGCGTAGGCCGCCAGCGTATTGCGGGCCGAACCGCGCTCGGCGGCCAGCATTTCGAGGAAAGCGTCGGCGTGACGGTCCACCGGTCAGGTGTCCGCCGGTTGCATGAGGCGGTGGCTTGGGCGGGCCCGGCTGCTAATGGGTTCCGAACCGGTCGTTGGGCAACGTGTGGGCCACGGGCTGTGGACTGACGTGCGGCGGGAAGGCGCCGAGCAACAGCACGCCGACGGCACCGAGCACGACGACGGCCAGGACAGCGATGAAGACGAGTTGGCGCATCCGCACCCCTTGGCCGTTAACAACCCGGCTGTGCTAGCGTCGGGTGCCATGACACGCAACACCGCGCTCGCCGGTCGCCCGTCCGGCCAGACGGGGCCGTTGCCGAACCTTGCGAACGCCGCCACGCCGGGGCGGAGCATCGTGCTCGTCGGGTTGATGGGGGCGGGCAAGTCCGTGATCGGGCGGCGGCTCGCGGGCCATCTCGGGCTGCCGTTCCGCGACTCGGATACCGAGATCGAGGCGGCGGCCGGGCGGAGCGTCCCCGAGCTGTTCAGCCAGTTCGGCGAGGCGCATTTCCGGGCGGGCGAGCGCCGCGTGCTGCGCCGGTTGCTGGAGGGGCCGCCCATCGTGCTGGCAACCGGTGGCGGCGCGTTCATGGACCCGGCGACCCGGGCGGCGATCCGCGCCCGCGGCACGTCGATCTGGCTGCGTGCGCCGCTGCCCGTGTTGCTGCGCCGGGTGTCGTTGCGCCGTAACCGCCCGCTTCTGGCCAAGGGCGACCCGGCGAGCGTGCTGCGGGCGTTGATGGCGCAGCGCTATCCAATCTATGCGGAGGCGGACATCGTGGTGGATTGCGCGGACGATACGCCGGATCAGACGACGGGCCGGGTCGCGGCGGCATTGGCGGCGTACCGGCCGCCGCATCGCTTGCCGGTGCGCACGTCCACCGGGTCATACGACGTGGTCGTGGGGGAGGGGCTGCTGCGCCGGGCGGGAGCCTTGCTCGGACCGGTGCTGCCGCAGCGGCGCGTGGTGGTGATCACGGACACGACCGTCGCGGCGTTGCATGGAGCGGCGCTGGCGGCGGGACTGGAGGAAGCCGGGTTCGAACACACCACGCTGGAGGTCAGGCCCGGCGAAGCATCGAAGTCGCTCGGCGTGTTCGGCGATTTGGTGGACCGGCTGCTGGCGACGGGTGCGGAGCGGCGCACCGCGGTGCTGGCGCTGGGTGGCGGCGTGGTGGGGGACCTGGCCGGGTTCGTGGCCGCGACGGCGCTGCGCGGGCTGCCGTTCGTGCAGGTTCCGACGACTTTGTTGGCGCAGGTCGACTCGAGCGTCGGCGGCAAGACGGGGATCAACACCAGCCGCGGCAAGAACCTGCTGGGCGCGTTCCTGCCGCCGCGCATGGTGATCGTGGACACCGCCACGCTGGCGACGCTGCCGCCGCGGGAGAAGCGCGCCGGGTATGCCGAGATCGCCAAGGCCGGGTTGATCGGCGATGCCGAGCTGTACGAGTGGTGCGAGGCGCAAGGCACCCGGGTGGTTGGCGACGACCGGGAGGCGCAGGCCGAGGCGGTCATGCGGGCCTGTGCGTTCAAGGCGGCCGTGGTGGGCGACGACGAGCGGGAGGAGCGGCCGAATGGCGGCCGGGCACTGCTCAACCTCGGCCACACGTTCGGCCATGCGATCGAGGCGGAGTGCGGCTACGGCGCCGTGCTGCACGGCGAGGCGGTGGCGGTGGGCCTTGGGCTCGCATTCCGCTTGTCGGCGGCGCTGGGCCATTGCGACCTCGGTTTGGCCGAGCGGATCGAGGCGCATCTGCTGTCCTGCGGCCTGCCTGCAGACCTTGCGATGCTGAACCGCCGGTTCTCGGCGGCACGGCTGATGGCGTTGATGCGCCGCGACAAGAAGATGCGCGACGGCCGGCTGCAGTTCGTGTTGGCGCGGGGGATCGGCGAGGCGTTCCTGTCTGCGGACGTGCCGGCGGAAGCGGTCGAGGCGGTGCTGCGCGAGGCCGGTTGCGAGGCCTGATCAGGCGGTATGCACAGACCGTTCTGTCTACCTAGACAACGAGCGGTTTTGCCGACAGGCTGGCTCCGGCGGCGGCAGCGTATGCTGGCACATGGCTTGCTGCCTTGGCGCGAGAGAGAGGAGCACGGGCATGAACGAAGCAAAGACGGCGCTGGGCCAGAAGATCGTCGCCGCGAAGAAGCTGAAAGGCTGGACGTGGCCGCAAGTGGCCGAGAAACTCGGGCATTCTCCGGTGTGGGTCTGCGCCGCATGTCTCGGGCAGATGTCGATGACCGAGGAGACGGCGGAGAAGGCCGGCCTGTTGTTCGACCTCAGCCCGGCCGAGGTCGCTTTGCTTGCCGAAGCGCCGTATCGTGGCTCGCTGCCGACCGCGGTGCCGACGGACCCGCTGATCTACCGGTTTTATGAGTTGATCAGCGTTTACGGGACCACGTGGAAGGAGATGATCCACGAGGAGTTCGGCGACGGCATCATGTCCGCGATCGATTTCGATATGACGATGGAGCGTCAGCCTGACCAGAAAGGCGATCGGGTCAAGCTGACGATGAGCGGCAAGTTCCTGCCCTACAAGCGATACTGACCGGGTCAGGCCGGCAGCGCCTCCAGCATCCGCCGCAGGATGAGGATGGCGTACTCCAACCTGCGCCATAGTTTCGGGCGGTCGAGTGCCATCCCCTCGATCGTTGCGGATCTGACCCTTGCCATCGTCTCGGCGGACAGATTGAGCAGAGCGCATTCCTCGGCGTTGCTCAGGGACAGAGAACGGGACAGTTGGAAGAATGTCGGCAGGACCGCGGCGAGCTGTTCCGTGGATGGGGCGGAAGCCTGCGGCTGGTCGTGGAGCGCCACGACGGCACGCCCTCGCGTGCCCGCCCTGTCGATGGGGTGCTCGGCGCGTCGCGTGTGCTGCGCGGTTGCGGACTGCGCCATCATGACGCCATCGCCGCGATCATACGCTGCACGATCGCGGTGGCGTAGCTCACGCGGCGCTCGAGCTTGCTGCCGCCCAGCTTGTAGGCGTTGCCCGGTGCGAGCCGCAGCAGCGCCATCGTGCGTGGGGTCACGTCCAGCAAGGTGCGTTCCTCCACGCTGGTCAGGTGGACGGCTGCGGAGATCGTGAGGAATGTGCGGATGCTGTGCTCGAGTTCGGTTTCCTGGTCGGTGCAACGTGAAACAAGGCCGCTTTCCGGCCACAAACGGGTCGGCTCATCATACAAAACCAACGGAGTCATGGTGTGCCCTTCGGCCAATCGTGTGCGTACCGGCACTGACCGGCACTCTGTTGATCGCAGTGTATCGGAGCCGCCATGCCTGACTTAGTCCGTACGAGTACTTACATCCGTACTGACAGCTTGTAGGAGGGCCCGGATGGATGCGGTCACCCGAGTGTCACAGGACCGGTCGGCCCCGGCGGCGTGGGCTGTCCGGCCGGCGCTCGTGCTTAGCCTGCGGTGGTACCTGCTCGCCCTGACCGGGGCCGTGATGCTGCCGCTGCTGGTTCTGGCGACGATGGAGGCGCGCGACGCCATCCGGGCCCGCCAGTCGGAAGTCCAGCTCGAGATGCGGCTGTTGCTCGAGGCGAGCGCCAATGGCGTGGACCAGGGGCTGGAGGCGATGACGGCGACCGCTCGGCTGCTCGCGTCCTCGCCCAGCCTCACCGCGCGGGATCTTTCCGCATTCCGCGAGGACGCCAACGAACTGGCGGCGTCCCGCCACGTGGACGTGGTGTTGCGCGATCCCTCGGGCGCGCAGTTGGTCGCCACACGGATCCCCGAGGGTTCGCCCATGCCGACGCTTCCGCCCGAGGAGCGGCAGGCACGCCCGATCCTGGCTCTCGGCCACGCTTACGTGTCGGACGTCTATACCAGCGGGATGACGCACCCGTTCCTGACCCGCGTCATCGTGCCTGCCCGGCTCGGCACCGGGGTCGGGGCGGATGCGGGTTACCAGTTGGAGATCGCGTTCAGCGGGGACGTCGTGTCCAGTTGGGTGAATGCCGCCGGCTTGCCTTCGCGCTGGTTCATCTCCGTGCTCGGGCGCAACGGCCTGGTCGTGGCCCATAGTCCCCGCCCGGACGCCTATGTCGGGCGCGGCACGGCGTCCGATTTCTTCGGCAAGCAGGTGGGCTTCTCCGGGCCGTGGCAAGGTTTCGACCTCGATGGCCGGCCGCTGACGGGCGTCTTCACGCGGCTGGTCAGCGGCTGGACGGTCACGGTCGGGGCTCCCGACGACGTCCTGGCCCAACCCACCCGCACGGCCCTGTATGTGCTGGCGGCGGCCGCTGTGCCGCTCATCCTGGGCGGACTGATCTGCTCCGTGCTGCTTGCCCAGCGGATCAACCGCAGCGTCAGCCGGCTGGGACGGACCGCCCGGGCGCTCGGCGAGGGCGCTGCGATCTCGCCGGAGAAGCTGCCGGTGCGCGACCTGGCCTTCGTGCAGGAAGCGCTGCGCTGCGCTGGGGAGGACATTGCCGCCCGGCGATTGACCGAGCGGGCGTTGCTCGGCGACGTGCAGCGCGGCCGCGACCTGCTGCAGGCGGTGGTGGACGGGTCGAGCGACCTGATCTTCGCCCGGGATACCGATGGCCGCCTGGTTCTGGTGAACCAGGCCAGTGCCGCGCTGTTCGGCTTCGCCAGCGGGGCGGACGCGGTTGGCCGCCGGCTGGACAGCATGGGCGCGCCCGGTGCGGCTGCGTTGGCCGCCGCGGAGCCTGGCTGCGTCGCCACGGTGGACGACCGGGTGTTCGAGGTCGGCCAATCCGCCCTGCGCAACCCGGACGGGGTCGCGATCGGCACCATCTCCATCGCGCGCGACGTGACGGAGCGGGCCGCGGCGGCTGCCCGGCTGCAGCGGCTGCAGTCCGACCTGGCGCGGGCCGGCCGGCTGAGCGCGGTGGCGGCGATGGGGGCGGGGTTGGCGCACGAACTGCACCAGCCGCTTTCGGCCGCCGCCAACTTCCTGGCCGTAGCCATGCGCCGGTTGACCTCCGGTGCCGCCAAGACGGGAACGATGACGGAGGGAGCGGACCCGGTTGCCGAGTTGATGGCAGAGGCGTCCGCCCAGGTCTTGCGAACGGGCGAGATCGTCAAGCGCCTGCGCGGGTTCATCGGCGAGGCGGAGATGCAGCAGGTTCGGCTGGCCCCGCTGGTGCGCGAGGCTGCAGAAGCGGCCTGGCGGCATAGCGGCCAAGCCGGCGCCCGGCTGAACGTGCAACTGAACGATGCGCTGGACGCTTTGGCCGACCCGGTGTCGATCCAGCAGGTGGTTTCCAACCTGGTACGCAACGCCGCGGAGGCGGTCAGCCCGGATGGCGACGTATGGGTCGTCCTGGAGCCGGCGGAGGACGGTTCGGCCATGGTCAGCGTGATGGACAATGGGCCCGGTATCGACCTCCAAGCGGCCGACCGCCTGTTCGACGTGTTCGGCGGCAGTTCCAAGCAGGGTGGGTTGGGCGTGGGGCTGGCGATTTGCCGCACGATCATCTCGGCGCATGGCGGGTGGATCACGGCTGCCAACAACGCAACCGGCGGGGCGGCATTCATGTTCACCCTGCCTCCCCGGCCGCCGGTGCTTGCCGCGTCCGCAAGAAGCAACCCCGATGACCGGGAGGCCGCCTAGCCCGTGCCGCACGACATCCCACCGCTGATCTACGTTGCCGACGACGATGACGCCGTCCGCCGTTCGCTGGCACTGCTCCTCGACGGCGCGGGCTATCGCGTTGCGGCATTCTCCTCGGGCGAGCAACTGCTTGCCCGGATCGAGGCCGACGAGCCGCCGGCCTGCGCCGTGGTGGACGTGCGCATGGGCGACGGGATGATGACGGGGCTGGACGTGCAGCGCGCCTTGTCGGGCTGGAAAGGGGCGGCGTTCCCGGTGATCATCGTGACCGGCCATGCCGACGTGCCGATGGCGGTGGCGGCGATGCGTCTGGGCGTGGCCAACTTCCTGGAGAAGCCGTACCCGCCCGACAGCTTGCTCGAGGCGGTGCAGGAGGCGATCGCGGCAGGGCTGACCCGGCCCCGCGCGCTGCCGCCGTTGACGCCGCGCGAGCGGGCCGTGCTGGCGGCATTGGTTGCGGGGCAGTCCAACAAGGAGATCGCGCGCGACATGGGCATCAGCCACCGGACGGTCGAGGTCCACCGGGCGTCGCTGATGACCCGGCTCGGCGCGCGCAATCTGGCCGAGGCGGTGCGGGTGGGGCTGGCTGCCGGGTTGGGGCGGGCTTCGTAGCAGGGTAGATCAGAAGGGTCCGGGCTTACGCAGCGTCCGCCGTCTGCAGCGCCGCCGCGCCGGTTTGCTGCCGCAGCAGGAGGTCGCGGAACGGCCCGTTGCTCCGCTCCAACTGCGGCGGCGTGCCATCTTGCAGGATACGGCCGGACTGCATGACCACGATCCGGTCGAAGTCCTTCAGCGTCGACAGCCGGTGCGCCACGGCAATCACCGTGCGGCCCTGCATCAAGCGGTTCAGCGCCCGCTGCACGGCTGCCTCCGACTCGCTGTCGAGCGCGCTGGTGGCTTCGTCGAGCAGCAGGATCGGCGCGTTGCGCAGGAAGGCGCGCGCGATCGCCAGGCGCTGCCGCTGGCCGCCCGACAACTTCACCCCGCGGTCGCCGACGGGTGTGGCATATCCTTCGGGCAGCTCCTCGATGAACTGGCGGCAGCATGCGGCCTCGGCGGCGGCACGCACTTCGGCGTCGGTCGCCTCGGGCCGGCCGTAGCGGATGTTCTCCAGCACCGAGCGGTGGAACAGCGACACGTCCTGCGGCACGACGCCGATCGCGTCATGCAGGCTGTCCTGCGTCAGGGTCGCGATGTCGTGCCCATCGACCAGGATGCGGCCGGACGGCACGTCGCGCTGGCGTTGCAGCAGGGCCAGCACGGTGGACTTGCCGGAACCGGAACGCCCGACCAGGCCGACGCGGGTGCCTGCCTCGATCGTCAGGCTGAAACGGTCGAGCACCGACTGGCTGCTCGCCGGGTAGCAATAGGTGACGTCCTGGAACTCGACCCGGCCGCGCGGGCGGTCCAGGGCATGGGCCTGCTCCGCGTCCAGCAACTCGTGCGGCAGCAGCAACGTGGCGAGCGCTTCGGACAGGCGGGCGATGTGCTGGATCGTGTCCACCAGAGCCACCGCCAGATCCCGCGTGCCGTGCAGGATGGTGAAGCCGAGCGTGGTCACGAGCACGACGTCGCCCGGGCTGGCCGAACCCGCCTCCCACAGCATGATCGCCCAGGCGAGCAGCCCGGCGGTCAGTGCCGCGGTCACCGCCGCGTGGAACAGGCGCAGTTTCTCCAGGTAGCGGAGCGAGCGGCCGCGGGTGCTCATCTCCTGCTCCACCCGCTCGCTGAAGCGCTGCCGCTCCCGCATCGTGGCGCCGAACGCGCGCACCAGCGGCATGTTGTTGATCACGTCCACCAGTTCGCCGTCCACGGCGGCGGCGTCGGCGGCATATTGGTGGTGCAGCGGGCGGCCCCTCTTGGCGAGCAGGCTGAGCGCATAGGCCAGCAGCGCCGAGACGGCGACCAGCGCCAGCGCCATCAGCGGGCTGACCGTCAGCATCACCGCGATCGACCCGGCGACCGCCAGCAACGGCGGCAGCACGTTCCAGGCGAAGGTGTTCTCCACGGTGTAGATCGCGTTGCCCGTAGCGGTGATGCGTCCGGCCAGGGTGCCGGGGGGACGGTCGGCGAAATAGCCTGGCGAGTGGCCTGTGAGATGGTGGAACAGGTCCCGCCGCAGGTCGCCGGTGACGTTGACGAAGGAATGCGATGCGACCCAGCCGCCGACCCGCCACAGCATGTTGTCCGCCGCGATCAGCCCGGCCAGCAGGGCGAACGCCGTCCAGACCGGCCCGTGCTGGCCCGCCGTCAGCGTGTCGACGAGGTGCTTGACCGAATATTGCGACGCAATCGAGCAGCCCACGGCCAGGATCACAGATGCCAGGACGACGGCATGGCCGATGAGGTGGCGGCGAACGTAGCGCATTACGAACGCCACCGGGCGTTGGGAAACGTCGACTGGCTGTGGATCGGTCCGGCCCATGTGTTGTCCCCCACCGGAATATCGACGCATGACGGCCTATGACGGTCAGCCAACATTATCGTGATAGGGCACGAATGCTGGCGTTTTACGCCGTTCCCCAGCATTGGGCGCGAGTTGGGCAAACCGGTGGCGCACGCCGCCCTATTCATGCCTCGATCGGGATTATGATGCGGTGCAGTAATAGGAGATCCTCCCAATGCGTATCGCGCAGATCGCTCCCCTTCATGAAGCCGTTCCGCCGAAGCTGTATGGGGGCACGGAGCGCGTCGTCTCCTTCCTGACGGAGGAGCTCGTGGCCATGGGGCATGACGTGACGCTGTTCGCGAGTGGCGACAGCGTCACCTCGGCCAAGCTCGAGGCCATCTGGCCCCGCGCGCTGCGGCTGGACCCGGCGATCCGCGACCCGATCGCACCGCACATGCTGCTGATGGAGGCGGTGCGCCGGCAGGCCGAAGAGTTCGACGTGCTGCATTTCCACATGGACTACTGGTCGTTCAGCCTGTTCGGCCGCCAGCGCACGCCGTTCGTCACCACGCTGCATGGCCGGCTGGATCTGCCGGAGCTGCAGCCGGTGTTCAACATGTTCCCGAACGTGCCGGTGGTGTCGATCTCCGACAGCCAGCGCCGCCCGTTGCCGCAGGCGAACTACGTGGACACGGTGCTGCACGGCCTGCCGGAGAAGCTGCTGACGCCGCAGGGCAATCCGCAGGGCTACCTCGCCTTCCTGGGCCGCATCGCCCCGGAGAAGTGCCCGGACCGTGCGATCCGCATCGCGCAGGCGGCCGGCATGCCGATCAAGCTCGCGGCCAAGGTCGACGTGGCGGACAAGGTGTATTTCGACAAGAACATCCGCCATTTGCTGGATCAACCCGGCGTCGAGATGATCGGCGAGATCAACGACAAGCAGAAGCCGGGCTTCCTGTCCGGTGCGGCGGCGCTGCTGATGCCGATCGATTGGCCGGAGCCGTTCGGCCTGGTGATGATCGAGGCGATGGCGTGCGGCACGCCCGTGATCGCGTTCAACCGCGGCTCGGTGCCGGAGATCGTCGAGGACGGGGTGACCGGCTTCATCGTCGAGGACGTGGAGAGTGCGATCGCCGCCGTCTCCCGGCTGCATACGCTGGACCGCGGCCGGGTGCGCCGCCGCTTCGAGGAGCGGTTCACCGCACGGCGCATGGCGCAGGACTACCTCGACGTGTACCGCACGCTAGCCGGCGAGGACCGGTCCGTGCTGCGCGCGATCCGGTGATGCAGGCGGCGGCTGCGCTTTGGCGCGGCGCCGGGCTGGAGGAGGGCGCGCTCGGTTGGCTTCGGCTGACCGGGCGCGATCCCGTTTTGCCGTCGTCCTTCGCGGTGGGAACGGCGGCGCAGGCCAGCCTGTCGGTGGCGGGGCTGGCGGCGGCGAGTTTGTGGCGGCTGCGGGGCGGGCAGGCGCAGGACGTCGGCGTGGACATGCACGATGCTGCGGCCGAGTTCAGCTCCGAGCGGCTGTTCCGGGTGGATGGCCAGGCGCCGGCCGATCCGTGGGACAAGATCGCCGGGTTATACCCGACGGCCGACGGGTGGGTGCGGCTGCACACCAACTTCCCGCATCACCGGGACGGCGTGCTGCGGCTGCTGGGATGCGGGAATGACCGGGACGCGGTGACGGCGGCGTTGGCCGGCTGGCGCGCCGAAGCGTTCGAGGACGCGGCAGCCGTGGCGGGGATGTGCGTGACGGCCTTGCGTACGACGGAGCAGTGGTCGGCGTCGCCGCAGGGGCAGGCGGTCTCGGCCCTGCCAGTGCGGATCGACCGGATCGGCGATGCACCGCCGATGGTGCTGCCGATGGCGCCCCGCCCGCTCGAGGGCGTGCGCGTGCTGGACCTCACGCGGATCATCGCCGGCCCCGTTTGCACCCGCACGCTGGCGGCGCACGGGGCGGACGTGCTGCTGATCACCGGGCCGCATCTGCCGAGCATACCCGCGCTGGCGGGCGATACCGGTCGGGGCAAGCGCTCCGCGCAGCTCGACTTGAGGGACCCGGCAGCGCGCGGCGTGCTGGCCGGGCTGGTCCGTGGCGCGGACGTGTTCGTGCAGGGTTACCGGCCGGGCGGGCTGGCGGCGCTGGGGTTCGGGCCCGAGGCGCTGGCGGGGATGCGGCCCGGCATCGTGGCGGCGACGCTGAGCGCGTATGGCGACACGGGGCCGTGGGCGGGGCGGCGGGGGTTCGACTCGCTGGTGCAGACGGCGTCGGGGTTCAACGCGGACGAGCGCGACGCGTCGGGCGGGGACAAGCCCCGGGTGTTGCCGTGCCAGGCGCTGGACCATGCTTCGGGCGCGCTGCTCGCATTCGGGATCCTGGCCGCGTTGCACCGCCGGATGACGGAAGGCGGCAGTTGGCATGTGCGCGTGTCCTTGGCCGGGACCGGGCGGTGGCTGCGCGGGTTGGGCCGGGTGGCGGACGGGTTCGCGGTGGAGCCGCCCGATTTCAGTGACCGGGTGGAGGTGAGCCAGTCGGCATTCGGCCGGGTGGAGGCGGTGCGGCACGCGGTGCGGATGAGTGCGACGCCGCCGGGTTGGGTGCTGCCGACGGTTCCGCTTGGGACGCACCCGGCGGCTTGGGCGTAGGGCGGGCAACGGCCGCCGCCGGTGCGTCTCAAGTGGCGGGCGATGTCCGCCCTACGCTGGTGGAACGAAGGCTTCTCCGCGCCATACCAGGATCTTCCAGATGCCGTCCGCCGTCGCGATCGCCCGGTCGTCCACCGCCATCACGCCGCGCACGAAGACGAGGCTGCTCGTCACGCGCACGATGTCGGACCGGATCGTGGCGAACTCGCCGAGCTTGAGCGCGCCCACGTACTGGATGTTGAGCTGCACCGTGGCGCACGGGCGCTCCTTCGCGGCCGCCCAGCAGGCGTTGCCGAGCGCCACGTCGAACGCCGTTGCCAGCATGCCGCCATGGGTCACGCCGCGCTTGTTGCCGTGCCGCTCGTCGGTGATGAAGCCGCAGACCATGCGCTCCCCGCCTGGCGGCCGGTAGAACGGGCCGACATGGGTGCCGAACGCCTGGGTCGGCACACGCTCCCATCCGTGGGGAACGGCCGCCGGCATATCCGTCATGCTGCACCCTTCGCCGGCATGAGGGCGGTGGCGATCGCGGTCCACTCCGCATCCAGCGGGCCGGTTGCGACAGGCTTGCCGGCCCGGCGGTACCAATAGGCGGCATTCTCGGCGTCGCCCTCGACGCGGTGGAGATGGGCATGCACCCAGTCGCACGCCGGGTCACCCTCGTCCTGCTGCACGCAGGCATGGGCGCGGTCCCACTCCTTGCGGCGGCTCCACCACAGCGCCCGCTGCGCCAGGCCCAGCCCGGCGGGGGGTGCGGCCCCTTGATCAAACTCGGCGAGTGTCGTCATCGAACCTCCGGAGGGAGCCTGTGCTGGATACGCTTCGTCACACGGACGCAGGGTGCGGCCACTTGCCTTGCTGATCGCCACACGGGCACCCTGGTTTCCAATAATTCGTACGTAAAGGGCTTCCATGCCTCTCATCCAGATACCGACCGGCACCGGCGCTTCGGTGACCGGGGCGACCTCCACGGACATCCAATCCGCGTTCGCGGGTGAAATCGCGATGGCTGCGGCGGCCAATCCGTCCAACGAGCAGACGGTCTACAATCCTGCCACGGAGCCGCGGGAAGCCGTGCTGCTGCACACGACCTACCTGATCGACCTGCCGTATGGGCTCGACACGATCGAGGGCTCGGCCGCCGTCCCGGGCGCGCAGGTGCTGATCGACAATCCGGATGCGACCTACGTCACGGACCTGACGGGCTTGTCGGTCGTGGTGGCCACGGACAACATCCAGGCTACGATCATCAACAACAATCCCAGCGGCGCGCTGCTTGCGGCGACGGGGGCGGGGGAGAACTCGCTGCAGGGGCTGACCGGCGCCAACCAGTTCATCACCGGCAATGGCGGCGTGGACGACGTCGTGCTGAACGGCAGCTTCAACGAGCTGACCAGCAACGGCAACGATGCGGTGAACATTGCGGGCCCGTCCACGGTGACGGCGGCGGCCGTCGGCGATGACGGGATCCAGCTCTCTGCCAATGCCACGCTCGCCTTCCTCAACGAGTCGGGCAGCCCGATGCAGAGCGTGGTCGATGGGGCGACCAACACCATCACGGACCTGGTCGGCAGCGGCGCCACGTCGGTGACGGCGGGGGCGGGCCTCGAGTACTACTTCGTGGACACGTCGGCGGGCAACGTGACGCTGAACGCGAACCCCAACGCCGTCACGGCGATGACCTTCGTGCACGACGCGGCCGTGGGCACGGCCAACATCACGGTGCAGAACTTCAGCCTGAACGACATCGTGGCGATCACCGGGTATGCGGGCGCGAGCGCGGTGACGTCGCCGACCAACTCGGCCAACTCGGTTTTGCTGCTGAGCGACGGGTCGTCGGTGACGTTCACCAACGTGCCGGTGACGACGCTGCAGGCGGTGGTGCACAACAACTCGGTCGCATAGCGGGCACTCCTCCCCCCGGCCCCCTTGAGGGGAGGGGGGAGACGCAGCTAGGCTGCTTCCGCCCGGATCGCTCCAGTCAGCGTTTCGACGATGCGGTCGATATGGGTCTCCTCGATGATCAGCGGCGGGGACAGGGCGATGATGTCGCCGGTGGTGCGGGTCAGCAACCCGGCGTCGAAGCAGCGGCCGAACACGCGCACCGCCCGGTCCGTCGGTTTGCCGGGGCGGGGCTGCAGCTCGATGCCGGCGACCAGGCCGGTGTCGCGAATGTCCACCACGTTGGGCAGGCCGCGGAGGGAGTGCACGGCGCGCTGCCAGTAGGGCTCCAGCGCGCGGGCGCGGGCCGGGAGGTCCTCGGCGCGTTGCAGGTCCATCGAGGCGATGGCTGCCGCCGAGGCGAGCGGGTGGCCGGAATAGGTGTAGCCGTGGAACAGCTCGATCCCTTCGGGCGCACCGTGCACGATTGCGTCGTAGATGCCGTTGGCGACCGCGACGGCCCCCATCGGCACGGCCGCGTTGGTGAGGCCCTTGGCCATGGTCATGATGTCCGGCACCACGCCCAGCCGCTCGGAGCCGAAATTGGCGCCGAGCCGGCCGAAGCCGGTGATCACCTCGTCGTAGATCAACAGGATGCCGTGCTTGGTGCAGATGTCCCGCAGGCGCTGCAGGTAGCCCTTGGGCGGCGGCAGCACCCCGGTGGACCCGGCGACCGGCTCCACCATCACCGCCGCGATGGTTTCCCCGCCGTGCAGTGCGATCAGGTTCTCGAGCACGTCCGCCCGTTCCGCCCCGTGCTCCGGCAGGCCCTGGCTGAAGGCGTTGCGCGCGAGGTCCAGCGTGTGCGGCAGGTGGTCCACGTAGGGCAGCATGGCGCCGAACTGCTTGCGGTTGGTGCCGATGCCGCCGACGGACATGCCGCCGAAGCCCACGCCGTGGTAGCCGCGCTCCCGCCCGATCAGCCGCACCCGCGCCGCCTCGCCGCGCGCCCGGTGGTAGGCCAGCGCGATCTTCAGCGCCGTGTCCGCGCTCTCGGAGCCGGAGTTGGTGAAGAACACGCGGTCCATGCCCTCCGGCGTGATCTCGGCCAGGCGGGCGGCGGCCTGGAAGGCGATCGGGTGGCCCATCTGGAAGGTGGGGGCGAAATCCATCACCGCGGCCTGGCGCTGGATCGCCTCCACGATCTCGCGCCTGCCGTGCCCGGCGTTGCAGCACCAGAGGCCGGCGGTGCCGTCCAGGATCTCGCGGTTGTCGTTGGTGTAATAATACATGCCCTCGGCGCGGGCGAGCAGGCGCGGGTGGGCCTTGAACGAGCGGTTGGCGCTGTAGGGCATCCAGAACGCGTCGAGGTTGTTCGGGCGGCTGATCTCGTTCATGTCGTGGTGGCCCCGGTTTGCGATGGGGCGGCAGCGTGGCATTGTCCGGCCCCCACCTCAACCCAGGCAACAGTATATGGCCGACGGCGTGCTCGTGATCGGAACCCGGCGCTACTCCTCGTGGTCGTTGCGCGGCTGGCTGGCGGTGCATCTGGCCGGGCTGGACGTGGAGGAGCGGGTGATCCCGCTGAAGGGCATGCAGCAGGGCGGCACGCCGGCGATCCGCGAGACGACGCCGGCGGGGTTGGTGCCGTATCTGGAGCATCAGGGGGCGCGGGTGTGGGAGAGCCTGGCGCTTTGCGAGTATTGTGCCGAGTGGAACAGGGCGATGTGGCCGGCGGAACGGGTGGCGCGGGCGGCGGCGCGGTCGGTGGCGGCGGAGATGCATGCCGGGTTCGGGGCGTTGCGCCGCGCGATGCCGATGAATTTGGGCCGCGAGAAGCGCACCGTGGCGGCGGCCGACGTGATGGCGGATATCGCCCGGGTGGAGATTGTCTGGCGCGAGGCCCGGCAGGGGACGCGGTTCCTGTACGGCGACGCGTTCGGGGCGGCGGACGCGATGTATGCGCCGGTGGTGGCGCGGTTCTTGTCGTATCTGCCGGAGCTGTCGGCCGAGTCGCGGGCGTATTGCAAGGCGGTGCGGGAGCATCCTCTGGTGGCGCGGTGGTACGACGATGCGGCGCGGGAGCCGAGGGAGTGGCTGCTGGCGCATTATGAGGATGTGGCATGACGCTCGCCTGCCCCTTGTGGGAGGATGGGGTGAGGGGTGCGGCGCGTCCGGGACCGTGTGTGTGCCACCCCTCCCTCAAGGGGAGGGGAGAAGGGTGAGTGCGGCTTTCGAACTCGACCATGTCGGCGTGGGGGGGCGGGAGCTGGGGCCGCTTGCCGCCGCCTATGAGCGCCTTGGCTTTACCCTTACGCCGTACGCGCGGCATCGCGGCAAGGCCACGTGCAACCGGTGCATCATGCTGCAGCACGGCTACCTGGAGCTGATCGCGCCCGCCGACCCGACCATTCCCGACGTGCTGCATGGGCAGTTGGACCGCTACGCCGGGCTGCACATCATCGCCCTGGGCATCCACGACTCCGCTGCGACCCTCGCGCGGCTGCGCCGGGCGGGGCTGGACATTGCCGGCGTTACTCCGCTGGAGCGCCCGGTGGACGAGGCGGACCCGGCCAGCCCGATCGCGCGCTTCGAACGCATCCCGCTGCCCGGTGCGCCGGAGGGGACGATCCAGCTCATCAAGCACCTTACGCGGGAGGCAATCTGGCAACCCCGGTTCACCAGCCACCCGAATGGCGCCGTGTCGCTGGAGACCGTGGTGATCGCCTCACCCGATCCGGTGGAGACCGCGGCCCGGCTGTCCCGCCTGGCTGGCCTGCCCGTGGTGCCGGACCCGGCGGGCGGGTTTGCGATGCCGATGCAGCGCGGCCGGGTGCGGATCCTGCCGGGCGAGGCGATCGGCAGCGTGTTCCCCGGGGTTGCCGCGCCTGCGCTGCCCGCCATCGCCGGAATGGTCGTGGCGACGGGGGACGGGCGCGCGGCACTGCGACCGTTCCTGGCGGGCGTGGCGCATCGGGACGGGCCGGAGGGCGCCCTCGTGCTGCCAGAGGACGCCGGCGGGGCGGCGCTGCTGTTCACCTGAGGGTTGCGACCGTCCTGCCGCCAAGGGAAGGGTTCTCGCCGGATGCCGTGGGTGCGATCGGCCTGCTCGTGCACCGGCTGAACCGCGCTGCCGGGGGTGAGGTGGTGGGCCGCCGGGTGCGCGCGCCGTTCGCCGACGTGCCGTTCCATCCCGCGCGCGCCGGTCTCGGCTTCACCGGCACCATGCGTTACGCCCGCGGCGTTGCGACGGTGCTGCGCGCGCTGCGCCCGGACCTGGTGGAGGTGCATAACCGGCCGGAAGTGGCACTCTATCTGGCCCGGCGGTTCCGCCGCGTGACGCTGTTCCTGCACAACGACCCGCACGGTATGCGCGGCGCTGCCACCGTGGCGGAGCGCACCGTGCTGCTGCGGCGGCTGGCACGGGTGGTGACGGTGTCCGAACACCTCCGCACGCGGTTCCTGGAGGGGATGGCGGGCGAGGTGGCGGTGCTGCCGAACTGCATCGACGTGCCGCAGCGGGTGAGGAAGGTGCGGGAGCGGCTGATCCTGTTCGTGGGCCGGCTGGTGCACGACAAGGGGGCGGACGTGTTCGTGGATGCGTGCGCGGCCGTGCTGCCGCATTTGCCGGGGTGGCGGGCGGAGATGGTGGGGGCCGACCGGTTCTCCGCCGATAGCCGTCCGACCTCGTTTACCGAGATGCTGCATGAGCATGCGGCGGCGGCCGGGGTGCACCTGCTCGGCTACCGGCCGCATGCCGACACGATGGACCGGATGAGCCGCGCCGCCATCGCCGTGGTGCCGAGCCGCTGGCCCGAGCCGTTCGGCCTGTCCGCGCTGGAGGCGATGGCGCACGGGGCGGCCCTGGTGTGCTCCTGCCGCGGCGCGCTGCCGGAGGTGGCGGGGGACGCTGCGGTGTACGCCAATCCGGAGGCGCCCGGCGCGACCGCGGCCGCGATCCTGTCGCTGGCGCAGGATGCGGACCGCCGGGCGGCACTCGCTGCCGCCGGGTGGGGCCGGGCGGGCGGGTTCGACACGGCGGCGGCGGCGGAAAAGCTGCGGGCGTTGCGGGTGGCGCTCGTTGGTTAGGTGGCTGGACCGCCTGGCCGCCGGGTGCGTGCTGCTGTGCCCCGTGTTCCTGCTGCATGGGCGGCTGGTCGCGGACGTGCTGGTGGTGATCGTGGCCGTGAGCTTCCTGGGCCGGTCCGTCGTGGAGCGGGATTGGGTTTGGCTGCGCACCAGGTGGGTGCTGGCCGCGGCGGCGTGGTGGGCTTGGCTGCTGGCGTGTTCGCTGCAGGGCGGGCTCGTGGAGGCGGTGGCGGCGGTGCGCTTCCTGGTGTTCGTGGCGGCGCTGGAACACTGGGTGCTGCGCCTGCCATGGCGGCGAGTGTGGCTGGCACGGCTTGCCGCGGTGGCGGCGCTGTATATCGGGCTGCAGACGGTTTTGCAGTTGGCGATCGGCCGCAACATCCAGGGCTATGGCCGCTGGGGCGACGGCGAGCTGACCGGGCCGTTCGAGCATCCCCGGGCCGGTGCGCCGCTATCCCGCCTGCTGTTCCCTGCCGTGCTGCCGGCGATGACACGCCTCGGGCGCTGGGCCGGGCTCGCGCTCCTGGTGGCGTCCGTGCTGGTCGTGGTGCTGATCGGGCAGCGCATGCCGGTGCTGCTGACGGCGCTCGGGCTGTTCGTCACGGCGCTGCTGCTGCCGCGGCTGCGGACGGGGGTGCTGGCGGCGGTGGCTGGGGCCGGGTTGCTGCTGGCGGTGTCGGCCGTGGTGGTGCCGCCGACGTTCCACCGGCTGATCGACAAGTTCTCCGCCCAGATGGAGCATTTCCCGGACAGCCCGTACGGCCTGATCACCGGGCGCGCCGTGGCCATGATCGCGGCACACCCGGCGTTCGGCCTGGGCTTCGACGGGTTCCGCCATCACTGCGCCGACCCGGCGTATTTCCACGGGCTGCGCGGCGGCGATGGCGGCGGGGCGAATGTGTGCGTGCAGCATCCGCACAACCACTACCTGCAGGCGGCGGTGGAGGCCGGGTATCCGGGCCTGGCGCTGTTCAGCCTGATGGTGCTGGCCTGGCTGCGCCCCCTCGCACGCGGATTGTGGCGGGACCCGGCGCCGCTGCGCGTGGGGCTGTTCGTCGCCGCCCTGCTGCAGGAGTGGCCGGTCGCCTCCACCAGCGATTTCCTGTCCATGCCGCTCTCCGGCTGGTTCTTCCTGCTGCTGGGCCTGGGGCTGGCGGAAACGCGCGCCTATATCTGCGGCCGAACCGAAAGGGGCACCCGATGTCCGATACCACCATCCCCGTCACCGTGCTGACCGGCTATCTCGGCGCCGGCAAGACGACGCTGCTCAACCGTATCCTGACGGAGAACCATGGCCGCAAGTATGCCGTGGTGATCAACGAGTTCGGCGAGTTGGGCGTGGACAACGACCTCGTCGTGGACACCGACGAGGAGGTGTTCGAGATGAACAACGGCTGCATCTGCTGCACGGTGCGCGGGGATCTCATCCGCATCGTCGGCGGGTTGATGAAACGGCGCGGCAAGTTCGACGGGATCATCATTGAGACAACGGGGCTGGCCAACCCGGCGCCGGTGGCACAAACGTTCTTCGTGGACGAGGGCGTGCGGGCCAAGACCCGGCTGGACGCGATCGTGACGGTGGTGGACGCGAAGAACCTGCCGGCGCGGCTGGCCGACAGTGCGGAAGCGGAGGCGCAGATCGCGTTCGCCGATGTGATCGTGCTGAACAAGACGGACCTGGTGAGCGCCGAGGCGCTGGAGGCGGTCGAGGCGTCCGTGCGCAAGATCAACCGGTTTGCCCGCATCCACCGGACGCAGCGCTCGGCGGTCGCGATCGCGGACGTGCTGGACCAGGGCGGGTTCGACCTGCAGCGCATCCTGGCGGACGTGCAGCCCGGGTTCCTGACGGAAACGGAGCACGAGCATAACGACGACATCAACTCGATGTCGTTCGAGGTGACGCGGCCGATCGACCCGGAGAAGTTCAACGCCTGGATCAGCACGTTGCTGCAGGAGAAGGGGCAGGACCTGCTGCGCACGAAGGGTATCCTGCACTACACGGGGGAGGACCGGCGGTTCGCGTTCCAGGCCGTGCACATGATCGCGGACGGCGACTTCATCGGGACATGGCCGGAGGGTGAGGAGAAGCGGTCGCGGCTGGTGTTCATCGGGCGCAATCTCAACCGGCCGCAGCTCAGGCGCGGGTTCGAAGCGTGCCAGGCGGGATGATGACCACGTCCCCCCTCCCCTTGCGGGAGGGGTGGCCGCCGGCACGGGTTTGCATGCGTAGCACCCCTCCCCCCGGCCCCTTCCCACAAGGGGAGGAGGGGAAGCGATGACACCGGTTGGCGGATATCTCCTCGACTCCCGCGGGGACGCCCGGGAGTTGGATGCTTTCGTCGTTGCCGCGGCCTGGGCCGGGAGCACCCCGGCCTTCGCGCTCGGGGACGGGCGGCTGGTGATGGATTGGCAGGACGTCGCCGCGCATGACGGCGCTGTGCTGGCGCTCGCTGCCGCGCCAGACGGTTTCGTCACCGGCGGCGATGACGGGGTGTTCCTGCGGACCGACCTTCAGGGCCAGACGAGCCAAATCGCCAGCTTTGGCATGAAGTGGGTCGAGCAGGTGGCGGTGCATGGCAAGCTCGCCGCCTGTGCGGTGGGCAAGGCCGCGCACATCTACGACGGCGCGGACAAGCTCAAGCAGCTCGATCATCCCTCCACCGTCACCGGGCTGGCGTTCGATGCGAAGGGCAAGCGGGTCGCCGCTTCGCACTATAACGGGGCCACGCTGTGGTTCGTGGGCGCCAAGGTGGACAGCCCGCGCAAGCTCGAGTGGAAGGGCAGCCACACCGGCATCGCGCTGCACCCGGCGGGCGAGGCGGTGGTGACGTCGATGCAGGAGAACAGCTTGCACGGGTGGCGGCTGTCGGACGGGCAGCACATGCGCATGTCCGGCTACCCGGCCAAGACCGAGTCCATGTCCTTCACCCGCAACGGCAAGTGGCTGGCCACGGCGGGGGCGGACACGATCGTCATGTGGCCGTTCTTCGGCGGTGGCCCGATGGGCAAGGCGCCGACCGAGATGGCCGGCGGCGACAACGTGATGTGCACCCGCGTGGCCGCGCATCCGCAGCACGAGATGATCGCAGCCGGGTTCGCGGACGGGTTGGTGGTGCTGGCCGATATCGCCTCGGAGCGGATCCTTGCCGTGGCGCCGCCCGGCCGCGGCAGTGTTTCCGCCCTGGCGTGGAGCGGGGACGGCGCCCGGCTCGCCATTGGAACCGAAACGGGTTTCGCGGCCTTGGTTGACCTAAGCAAACGATAGGAATTCTGCGCATGGACATGATCACCTCCAAAGGCTTACGCATGCCCAAGCTCGGGCTCGGCACGTTCCGGATGAAGGGGGACGAGTGCCGCGAGGCAGTGGAGCGGGCGTTCTCGCTGGGCTACCGCCACATCGACACGGCGGAGATGTATGGCAACGAGGAGGAGGTCGGCCGCGCGCTCGCCGGCGCCCGGCTGCCGCGTGCCGACATCCACGTCACGACCAAGGTTTGGTGGAACAACCTCGCGCCGGACGCGATGCGGCGTGCGATCGAGACCAGCCTGGGGAAGCTGCAGACGGATTACGTGGACCTCTACATGATCCATTGGCCGGCGCCCGACATGGACCTGCCGGCGGCGCTCGAGACGCTGACGAAGCTGAAGGAAGAAGGGTTGGCGCGCGCGATCGGAGTCTGCAATTTCCCGGTGGCGTTGTTGCGTCAGGCGGTCGAGGAGGTGGGCGCGCCGATCGCGGTCAACCAGGTGGAATACCACGTGCTGCTGGGCCAGGACACGGTGCTGGAGTGGTTGCGGGCGCACGACATGGCGCTGACGGCGTATTGCCCGATCGCCCAGGGCAAGCTGGCGGGCCACGAGGAGTTGGGTGTGATCGCGCGCAAGCATAACTCGACCGCGGCGCAGATCGCGCTGAAGTGGCTGCTGGATCAGCCGGGTGTGGCGGCGATCCCGAAGGCGGCCCGGCGGGAGAGCCAGGTGGCGAACCTGGAGGCGATGAAGATCGAGTTGGACGATTCGGACCGGGCGGCGATCGCGGCTTTGCCGAAGGCGCAGCGGTTGGTCAATCCGGGGTTCGCACCCGCTTGGGATAAGGCGGCTTAGGTACGGCGTTGGCGCCGGTGCTGGTGGGTTGCCGAAGCGCAACCCACCCTACGGGTCTGGTGACTTAGCAGCGGTTCTTTTCGTTGTTGGTGCAGGGGAACATCGTGTTGCCGCGGGCGGTGCGGGAGAGTTGGTCCCATAGCGCTTCGGAGAAGCTAGCCTTCACCACGCTCACGGCAGCGTCGAGGTCGGCGTGGTTGGCGGGCTCGGCGCCGGTCGCGGCCATCTGCTGCAGCAACGCGAGCTGCTGGTCGCTGGCGCGGGCGGCCAGGCGGATGGTGGCGGCGTTCAGTACGGCCTCGCGCTGGGCCAGCATTGTGGCGTGCGTCATGGACTTGTCGCGGGCGCGGCTGGTGGGCGTGCTGCCGTTGCCGCCGTAGATACCTCGGCTGTCCGCCTCGTTCATGACCCGGTCGAGTTCGGAATTGTACAGGCCGACGTCGTAGATCATAACCACGACCTGGTGGGCGTGGCTGGCGTCGGCGGCGCGGGCGGGCAACGAGGCTGCGAACAGCATGAGCAGGATGGCGGCCATGTTACGCATAGAGCACCGCCGGGTCTGCCAGGGGCGTTGCGATGGTGACCAGCTTGCCGTCCCGCACGGCGCGGTGAAAGCAGCTTCGTTGCCCGGTGTGGCAGGCGGCGCCGGTCTGATCGACCAGCAGCAGCAGCGTGTCGCCGTCGCAGTCCAGCCGCAACTCCACCAGGCGCTGGTGCTGGCCGGACGTCTCGCCCTTGCGCCAGGGCGCGGCACGGCTGCGGCTCCAGTAGCAGACGCGGCCCGTCTCCAGCGTCTCGGCGATCGAGGCCGCGTTCATCCAGGCCATCATCAGCACCTCGCCGGTATCGTGCTGCTGCGCGATGGCGGGCACCAGGCCGTCGGCATTGTAGCGGATCGGCAGCTCAGGAAGCATGCAGCGCCCCCATCGCCCGTTCGATGTCGGCGATCAGGTCCGCCGGGTCCTCGAGGCCGATATGGATGCGGGCGATCGGTCCCTCGAACTTCACGCTGCCGGCGGTGCGGGTGATGTGCCCGGTGGTGGGCAGCACCAGGCTCTCGAACCCGCCCCAGCTCGCGCCGATGCCGAACAGGGTCAGGCTGTCGATGAACGCGTCCACCGCGGCGGTGGAGAACTCCGGCTTGAACTCGACGCCGAACAGGCTGGCGGCGCCGGTGAAGTCCCGCTTCCACAGGTCATGGCCGGGGGCGCCGGGCAACGCCGGGTGCAGCACACGGGCGATCTCGGGGCGGTGGGAGAACCACTCCGCGACCTCCAGGCCGGACTGCATCTGCCGGTCCAGCCGCACGCCCATGGTGCGGGCGCCGCGCAGGGCGAGCCAGCAATCGTCCGGGCTCGCATATTGGCCGAGGATGAGGGAGGTGCCGCGCACCCGCTCCCAATCTTTCTCGCTGGCGACGGTGATGCTGCCGAGCAGGACGTCCGAATGGCCGCAGATGTACTTGGTCAGCGCCTGGATCGACACGTCCACGCCGTGCTCGAAGGGCTGGAAGGAGCGGATGCCCCAGGTATTGTCCATCATCACCGTCAGGCCACGGTCATGGGCCACGGCGGCGAGGGCGGGGATATCCTGAACCTCGAAGGTGTGGCTGCCGGGGCTCTCGGTATACAGCACGCGGGTGTCGGGACGGATCAGGGCGGCGAGCCCGGCGGCGTCGATCTGCGGGTCGTAGTAGGTCACGCTGACGTTCATGCGCGTCAGGTAGTTGTCGGCGAAATTGCGCGCCGGGCCGTAGACGCTGTCCGGCAGCAACAGGTGGTCGCCGGCCGAGAGATAGGCGAGCAGCGGCACGGTGACGGCGGCGAGGCCGGTGGAGACGATCTGGCAGTGCGTGCCGCCCTCGACGGCGGCGACCATGTCCTCGAGCGCGTGGTGCGTCGGGTTGCCGGCGGTGCCGTAGTAGAAGCCGCGGCCCAGCTTCTCGCCGCCGCTGGCCTTCCGCTCGGCGGTGTTCGGATACAGCATCGTCGAGCCGCGGTGCACCGGCGGGTTGACGAAGCCGTTGATGCGGGTGCCGGCGCGTCCGAGGTGCGAGAGCTGGGTGGCGGGCGAGAGCTTGGCGGCGGGCGGGGTATGGTCGGGCATCAGCCGGTCTCCTTCGGGGTGGTGGGGTCGGCACCCCATTCGGACCAGGAACCGTCATACACGGCGCCCTGGGGGAAGCCGGCGCGCTTCAGCGCCATGGTGATCACGGTGGCGGACACGCCGCTGCCGCAGGTGGTGATGACGGGGCGGCTGCCGTCCACGCCCATGCTGGCGAGCCGGCCGCGCAGGTCCGCCGGCGGCAGGAAGCGGCCATCGGGGGCGAGCAGCAGCGAGTAGGGCAGGTTGACCGCACCCGGCATGTGGCCGGGGGTGACGCCCGGGCGGGGCTCGGGGCTGGACCCGGCGAAGCGGGGGGCACCGCGGGCGTCCAGCACGAGCGCCTCGGTTTCCAGCATGTCGGCCAGGCCGCGCAGGCGTTCGGCGCGCAGTCGGGGGGTGAACTTGGCCGGGGTGGGCGCCGGGGGTTCGCCGCTTTCGACCGGGTGGCCGGCCTCGCGCCAGGCGGCGAGCCCGCCATCGAGCACGGTCGCGTTGTCGTGGCCGAACAGGCCCATCATCCACCAGCCGCGGGTGGCCCACATCGTGGCGTTCTGGTCGTAGAACACGACGGTGCTGTCGTTGGAGACGCCGAGCGCGCCGACCAGCTTGGCGAACCGGCCCGCGGCGGGGGCCATGTGCGGCAGTTCGCTGTCGGTGTCGGCGATCAGGTCGAGGTCGAAGTAGCGTGCGCCCGGGATGTGGGCGGCGAGATAGGCCTGGCGTCCGTCCTTGCCCTCGTTGGGCAGGTACTTGGTCGACTCGAACACGACTACGCCGGGTGACCCGAGGTTGGCGGCCAGCCAGTCCGGGGTGACCAGATCGTCCATCATTGCTTCTCCTCTGCACCGCCGGATTGGAGTTCGATCGTGATGCGGCGGTTCTGGCGGCCTTTGTTCTCGATCTTGGCGACCCGCACGCGGCCGATCTCAGCCGTGTTGGCGACGTGCGTGCCGCCGCAAGGCTGGAGATCCACCGCACCGATCCTGACCAGCCGCAACCGCCCGGTGCCGCGCGGCGGTTGGACGGAGAGGGTGCGGACCAGCCCGGGATTGGTGTCGAGCACGCTTTCGTCCACCCATTCGGTGGTGACGGGGTGGGCGGCGGCGATGAGGGCGGCGAGCCCGGTCTCGATCTCCGCCGGGTCGGGCTTGGTGGGCAGATCGAAATCGAGGCGGGATTTCTCGGCGCCGATCTGGCCGCCGGTGACGGCGGCGCCGGGGATCAGGCTGCAGAGTAGATGCAGGGCCGTGTGCATGCGCATGTGGGCGTAGCGCCGGGGCCAGTCGATCGAGGCGGTGACCTGCGTTCCGGGCGCGGGGGGTGGGCCGTCCAGCGGCAGGACGATGGTGTCGCCCTCGCCCTTGACCGCTTCGGCCACGGCGGCGTGGCTGCCGTGCCAGGCAAGCTGTCCGGTGTCGCCGGGTTGGCCGCCGCTGCGGGCGTAGAAGATGGAGCGGTCGAGCACGATGCCTTGCGGGTGCACCGCCGTCACCAGGGCGTCCGCGGTCCTGGCGTAGGAGTCGTCCAGGAACAGCTTCATGCCGCCCATTGCTCACGCAGCCACTCGCGCCGGGCGGCGAACCACAGCAGGGCCATCGCGGTGATGGAGTTGGGATAGCGGCCGGCCAATGCGTTCTCGATGGCGAGGGCGGCGGGCAGCACGCGGATGCGGATGTCCTCGTTCTCGCTGGCGAGCCCGGCATAGCCGGCGATGCCGTCCGGGCCGGCCGGGGGTGCTGCGATGCGGCCGGCGAAGATGGTGACGCTTTCGTCCGAGCCGCCGGCGGTCAGCACGAAATGGCCGACGCGGTGCAGGCGGTCGGTGGCGAGCGCCATCTCCTCGTGCATCTCGCGGGCGGCGGTCTGTTCCTCGGTCTCGCCTGCGTCCATGAAGCCGCCGGGGATCTCGAGCATTACCGGGTCCACGCCGGCAAGCATGGCGGGGTAGCGGAACTGCTCGATCATGACGAGGCAGTCGGTGACCGGGTCGTATGGCAACACGCCGACCGCGTGGCCGCGCAGCCAGACTTCCCAGGTGCGCACGCCGGACATCGCGCCATCGAACCGCCGCTTGCGGAAGCGGACGACGTCCAGTTGGGTGCGGCCCTTCCAGACGGTCTCGGTGGAAAGGGTCTCGAGGTCTGCGGGCGCGGTCATCGAGGGCTTTTAACCGGAAGGAAACGTTCCGGCCAGCTTCGTGGGCGCTCCCGGACCAGGTTGCTCTAGGATCTAGGCCGCACTGAGGTTGGCGGAGTGGCCGGACTTGACCGACTGCAGCATCTTGCGGATCTGGTTGGCGCCGGCGACGCCCTTCAGGGACTCGCGCCACATCTGCTCGGCCACGCGCTGGTGCGTGGCGATCGCCTCGTCCGCGCCGGTGATCATCGCGACGCCGGTCTGAACGCTCGGCATCCCGTCCGGCCGGAACGGGTTGATCGCCAGCGTGGCGCGGTCCCGCGAGCGGAGGATCTTGAACGAGCTGGTCGGTTCGGCGGTCGGCAGCACGCCGAACTGCAGGCCCATCGGCTCGGCTTCCATCAGGCTGGCGATGTGCTCGACTTCGGCAGCGGCGACTTGGCGGCAACGGCGGCGCAGATGCTCGGGCAGCGCGGCTCCGGCGGCGATCCCGTCTTCGAGCAGGCGTTGGATGCGGGCGAAGGAGAGGATCGCGATGATGCCGGGGCGGCGGATCGCGTACATGCGCTTGCGGGCGGCCATGATGCCTTGGACCTGCTCGATGGCGACACGCAGCGTGGACTTGTCCGCTTCGGATTTGTCGACGAGTTCGTCGAACACCTCGGCCAGGGCCGCGTCGAACGCGTCGGAGGTGGTGAGGTAGCAAACCGGGCCGAACACCTGCAGCACCTGGTCCGCCGTCTCCTCCGTCTGACGGATGCGTTCGAAGTAGCCGACCGGGCGGTTGTAATATTCGACGCCGATCCCGAGCAGCGACAGCGGGGAGATCTTCAGGAGCTCGGCGAGCCGTTTGACGGTGTCGAGCTTGATGACCTCGCCCTTTTCGTAGCGGTACAGGGCGGCGCGTGAAACACCAAGCCGCGCGGCGATTTCCTCGGCGCGCAAGCCCGACTCCAGCCGGTAGGCCCGCAGTTGCTGGCCAATTTCCGTGAAGCGCATCATAACCCCTTCTGCATGAGGAGCTCTCGATATCGAGACTCGCTCCTAACAATGACACATAACGTTGTTGTGATAGCCGACGTCAAGCCATAAGTCATTCCGACTTAAATTCGTATTTACAATTTAAACCGGTAACGGCCGTTCGGTACCATGCCCAATGTTAAGCATGCGCTAAATTCCGGTATCATCCCTTGGTTTGAGGGAGCCAACTTAACCCAGTTACCGTCCCGCTTGCTGGACGATATTCGCATCCGACCCAGCCATTATAGCCGATCGCGTCGATCTGACGGAAGATATAAGGCCAGTTTAGCTCACCTGTTCCGGGTTCGTTACGTCCTGGAACGTCGGCGAGCTGGATGTGGCCGACGAGCGGCAGGAGGTTGGCGAGCCGGGTCGTCACGTCGCCCTCGGTCACCTGACAGTGGTAAAGGTCGAACAGGATCGCCAGGCGGTCGCGGCCGATCGCCTCCACCACGGCCGCGGCTTGTCCGGTGGTGTTGAGAAAGAAGCCCGGCATGTCGCGGTGGTTGATCGGCTCGATGACGACGAGCACGCCGGCTGCCTGCGCCTGCTCGCACGTCCAGGCGAGGTTGGCGGCATACAGGCTGGCGGCGGTGCCCTGGGCCAGGCCGGCCGGCAGCAGCCCGGCCATGCAGTGCAGCCGCTTGGTGCCGAACACGGCGGCGTAGTCCAGCGCACGCTTGACGCCGTCGCGGAACTCGGATTGGCGGCCGGGCAGGATGGCGGTGCCGCGCTCGCCCATCGCCCAGTCGCCGGGGGGCATGTTGAACAGCACCTGCTCGAGCCCGTTGTCCTTCAGCCGCGCCTGGATGTCGGTTGCCGGGTGGTCGTAGGGGAAGAGGAACTCCACCGCCTTGAACCCGGCTTTCGCCGCGGCCTCGAACCGGTCGAGAAAGGCATGCTCATTGAACATCATCGTCAGGTTCGCACAGAAGCGCGGCATGGCAGGGTCCTCGTCAGGGTTGGCATTGGTCAGGTAGCAGGATAACGCATGCGGCCATGATCGCAGAACGGTTACTGATGGGGCTGCTGCTCGCCGGCATCGCCATCGGCTGCGGGGTCGTGCTGCAGCCGTTCTTCTCCGCTTTGCTGTGGGGCGGGATCCTGGTGTTCACCACCTGGCCGGTGTTCGAGTGGCTGCGCGCGAGGCTGCGGCTCGGCCGGTATGCGGCGGCTTCGGTCATGGTGCTGCTGACGGCGCTGCTGCTGGTGCTGCCGCTGGCAGTGGCGGCCCCCGCCAGTGCCGACGACGTGGCCCGGCTGCGCGTCTCGGCGGAGCGGCTGCTGGATGGCGGGCTGCCGTCGTCGCCGGCGTGGTTGTTCCACGTGCCGGTGGTCGGGCAGACGCTGTCCGATTACTGGAACGCCTGGGCGGCCGACCTCAGCGTGATGGTGGATTTCTTCCGGCCGTATTTCGGCATCATCGCGGAGAACGGGCTGACCCTGCTGCTGGGGATCGCGAGCGGGGTGCTGCAGTTCCTGCTGGCGTTGTTCATCGCCTTCTTTTTCTGGTTGTACGGCGACCGGATGGGCGTGTTCCTGTACGCCATCATGCGGCGGATTGCCGGCGCCTATGCCGAGCGGCTGATCGTGGTGACGGGGCAGGTCATCCGCGGCACCGTCTATGGCTTGCTGGGCACGGCGGTGGTGCAGGGGATGCTGACGGCGTTCGGCCTGTGGATCACCGGGGTGCCGCGGCCGGTGCTGCTGGGGGCGATCGCCGGGTTCGTGTCGGTGCTGCCGATCGGGGCGCCGATGGTCTGGATCCCGGCCGCACTTTGGCTCGCGTCCAACGGGCACACGGCGTGGGCGATCTTCCTCGGCGTGTACGGCGTGGGGGCGATCTCCAGCGCCGACAGCGTGATCCGGCCGTATTTCATCGCGCGCGGGGCGCAGTTGCCGTTCCTGGTGACGGTGCTGGGCGTGCTGGGCGGCGCGCTGGCGTTCGGGCTGCTCGGCGTGTTCCTGGGCCCGGTGCTGCTCGGCGTGGGGTTCACGCTGGTGGCCGAGTTCGCGCGCGGCGAGGGCGGTCTCGCCACGGTCGAGGCGGCGCCCGGCTTGGAGACAGGGCTGGAGCCGGGTCTCGTAGAGCCGGCGGAGGAGGAAGCCGTCTTGCCCGGGCGGCTCGGGCTACCGTAGCGTCCAACACTGCATTCGAAGGGCCGCCGACATCCCCGCTTTCATTCTCAGCCGTGTCCTGCAAGCCATCCCGGTGCTGCTGGTCGTCGCGTTCGTCGCCTTCGCGTTGTTCGCCTTCGTCGGCGACCCGGTGAACATCATCCTCGGCACCTCCTACACCGAGGCGGACCGGGTGCGGGTGACGCACGAGCTCGGGCTCGACCAGCCGTTCCTGGTGCAATACGCGAAGTATGTGTGGGCGGTGCTGCACGGGCAGTTCGGCATCAGCTACCGGCTGGCCCGCCCGGTGTCGTCGCTGATTGCCGAGCGGCTGCCGGCGACGGCGGAACTGGCCGGGACGGCGGCGGTGTTCGCGCTGGTGATCGGCGTGCCGGCCGGGGTCTACACGGGGATCTACCGTTCGGCGTTCGGGTCCCGGCTGTTCATGGTGCTGAGCCTGATCGGCGTGTCGCTGCCGACGTTCCTGATCGGGATCCTGCTGATCCTGGTGTTCAGCGTGTTGCTGGGCTGGCTGCCGTCGTATGGGCGGGGCACGGTGGTCGACCTGGGGGGGTGGACGACCGGGTTCCTGACCGTCTCGGGGCTGAAGGCGCTGATCCTGCCGGCGATCACGCTCGGGCTGTTCCAGATGACGCTGGTGATGCGGCTGGTGCGGGCGGAGATGCTCGAGGTGCTGCGGTCGGACTACATCAAGTTCGCGCGCGCCCGGGGGCTGTCCACGCGGGCGATCAATTTCGGCCATGCGCTGAAGAACACGCTGGTGCCGGTGATCACCGTGGTGGGGTTGCAGCTCGGCATGCTGGTCGCGTTCTCGATCGTGACGGAGACGGTGTTCCAGTGGCCTGGGATGGGGCTGCTGCTGGTGCAGTCGATCCAGGTCGGGGACATTCCCGTGATGTCCACCTACCTGCTGCTGGTGGCGGTGCTATTCGTGGTGATCAACCTGGTCGTGGACCTGCTGTATTTCGCGGTCGATCCGCGGCTGCGGGTGTCGCGATGAGCACGGCTGTCGGCCGGGCGCTGGACAGCGACCTGGCCTATGCCTTCCGCCGCTCGCCGGTGGCGGTGGTGTCGACGGTGGTGCTGATCGTGGTCGTGGGCGCCTCGATGCTGGCGTCCGTGCTGGCGCCGTACAACCCGTTCGACCTTGCCAGCCTCAACCTGATGGACAGTTTCATCCCGCCGGTGTTCATGCCGGACGGGACGTGGGACCACGTGCTGGGCACCGACAACCAGGGGCGCGATTTGCTCTCGGCCATGATGTATGGCGGGCGGATCAGCCTGGTGATCGGGCTCTCGGCGGTGGCGTTCTCCATCGTGGTCGGGATGGTCGCCGGGTTGGTGGCGGGCTATGCCGGCGGTGTGGTGGACGCCGTGCTGATGCGGGTGGCCGATATCCAGCTCACCTTCCCCTCGATCCTGGTGGCGTTGCTGGTCAGCGGCATCGTGGGCGTGGTGCTGCCGGCCGGGCTGCGCGAGCGGCTGGAGGTGTGGGTGCTGATCTTCTCGATCGGCATCAGCCGCTGGCCGCAATTCGCCCGCACGGTGCGCGGCTCGACCATGGTGGAGCGCGGGCGGGACTACGTGCTGGCGGCGCAGGTGATCGGGCTGTCGGGGCCGCGGATCGTGCTGAGCCACATCCTGCCGAACGCGTGGGGGCCGGTGGTGGTGATCGGCACCATCAACATCGGGCTGTCCATTTTGGATGAGGCGACGCTGTCGTTCCTGGGCGTCGGGTTGCCGGCGACGCAGCCTTCGCTGGGGACGCTGATCCGGGTGGGAAACGACTACCTGTATAGCGGCGAGTGGTGGATCACGATCTTTCCGGGGGTGATGCTGGCGTTGCTGGTGCTGGCGATCAACCTGATGGGCGACTGGCTGCGCGACGCGCTGAACCCGAGGCTGAAGTGAGACGACCGGGGCTCTGCCCCGAGCCCCGCAAGAGGACAGCCGTCCTCTTGACGCCTGTTTACAGGGGTGAAGGGGACGACCGTCCCCTTCCGGGTGCAGGGCAGAGCCCTGCTGTCCCATGAGCCTCCTCGAAGTCACCGACCTGACTGTCGAGTTCCCGACCCGCCGCGGCGTGTTGCGCGCCCTGGATCACGTCTCCCTGTCCCTCGAACCCGGTGAGATCCTCGGCGTGGTCGGCGAGAGCGGCGCCGGCAAGTCGCTGACCGGAGCGGCCATCATCGGCCTGCTGGAGCCGCCCGGCCGGATCGCCGGCGGGTCCGTGAGCCTGGAGGGCCGCCGGATCGACAAGCTGTCCGCCGAGCAGATGCGCCGGGTGCGGGGGCGGCAGATCGGCGCGGTGTTCCAGGACCCGCTGACCACGCTGAACCCGCTCTACACCGTGGGCCGTCAGTTGGTGGAGACGATGCAGACCCATCTCGGCCTGTCCGCGCGGGAGGCGCAGGCGCGGGCGGTGCGGTGGCTGCAGGATGTGGGGATTCCGGGTGCGGCGGAGCGGGTGGACGCGTACCCGCACGAGTTCAGCGGCGGGATGCGGCAGCGCGTGGTGATCGCGCTCGCCCTGTGCGCCGAGCCCAAGCTGGTGATCGCGGACGAGCCGACGACGGCGCTGGACGTGTCGATCCAGGCGCAGGTGATCGCGCTGCTGCGGCGGCTGGCGCGGGAGCACGGCACGGCGGTGCTGCTGGTGACGCACGACATGGGGGTGATCGCCGAGACCTGCGACCGGGTGGCGGTGATGTATGCCGGGCGGGTGATCGAGGTCGGCAGCGTGGGGGCCGTGGTGCACCGGGCGGCGCATCCGTACACGGCGGGGCTGATGGCCTCGATCCCGGCGCTGGGGGCGCGGGTGGAGCGGCTGGCGCAGATCGACGGCGCGATGCCGCGGCTGGGCGCGATGCCGCCGGGTTGCCCGTACAACCCGCGCTGCCCCCGCGTGTTCGACCGGTGCCGGGTGGAGCGGCCGGAGCTGATGCCGGCGAAGGAGAGCCTGGCGGCCTGCTGGCTGTATGCGGAGGACGCCCGGGGTGGCTGATGTGTTCGAGGCGGTGGACGTCAGCCGGGTGTTCGACGTGTCCAAGCCGTGGCTGCAACGCATGCTGTCCGGGGCCGGGCGGCGCACGCTGCGGGCGGTGGACGACGTGAGTTTCGCCATCCCGAAGGGCACCACGCTGTCCCTGGTGGGGGAGAGCGGGTGCGGCAAGAGCACGATGGCGCGGCTGGCGGTCGGGCTGTATCCGCCCAGTTCGGGGGAGATCCGGTTCGAGGGGCAGCCGCTGTCCTCGGCGCGGGCGCAGCCGGCGTTGCGGCGGCGGATGAACATGATCTTCCAGGACCCGTACGCCTCGCTGAACCCGCGCTGGCGGGTGGCGGACATCGTGGCGGAGCCGTTGCGCGCGTTCGGCATCCTGCACGGCCGTGCCGTGGGCGAGCGGGTCGCGGCGTTGCTGACCCAGGTGGGCCTGGCTGCGGCGGACGGCCAGAAGTATCCGCACGAGTTCAGCGGCGGGCAGCGGCAGCGCATCTCGATCGCGCGGGCGCTGTCCTCCGAGCCCGATTTCCTGGTGTGCGACGAGCCGACCAGCGCGCTCGACGTCTCGGTACAGGCGCAGATCCTGAACCTGATGCGCGAGCTGCAGGGACGGTTGGGGCTGACCTACCTGTTCATCAGCCACAACCTGGCGGTGATCCGGCACATGTCGGACCAGTTGGGCGTGATGTATCTCGGCCGCATCGTGGAGCACGGACCCGGCGAGGCGATCTTCACCCAGCCGCGGCACCCCTACACGCGGCTGCTGCTGGATGCGATCCCGGACCTGGCCGCGGCCGGTGGGCCGCCGCGGGTGCGGGCCGGGGTAGGCGGCGAGGTGCCGAGCCCGATCGCGCCTCCAACTGGCTGCACGTTCCATCCCCGCTGCCCGCTGGCCAACGAGCGGTGCCGGGTGGAGCGGCCGGGTTACACCCTGGCAGGGGCGGTGCGGGTGGCGTGCCATGCGGTGGAGGAAGGGCGGGGGTAGGCCGATGAACGCCGTGCTGACCGCCGTGCTGCCGATCTTTGCATTGATCGGTCTCGGTTACCTCGTGTCACGGCGCGGAATCCTGGGACCGGCTGCGACCGAGAGCCTGAACAACTTCGTCGTCTGGCTGGCACTGCCGGCGCTGCTGTTCCAGGCGACGGCGCAGATCACCGCGGACGAGCTGTCGCATCCCGGGTTCCTGGCGGCATTCGCCGGGGGGTCGTTCCTGACGTTCGGCATCTCGTTCCTGCTGGACCGGCGGCGGTCGGCGCACCGGCTGGCGGACCGCAGCATCGAGGGGCTGGATGCGGCGTATGCCAACACGGGGTTCATGGGCATTCCGCTGTGCCTGTCGGCGTTCGGCCCGAGCGGGCTGCCGCCGGCGATCCTGGCCACGATCATCACCGCATGCGTGCTGTTCGCGGGGGCGATCGTGCTGATCGAGACCGATCTGCAGGCGGACGCGCGGTGGCGGGCGACGCTGGGCAAGGTCGCGTGGTCACTGGCGCGCAACCCGCTGCTGGTGGCGCCGGTGGCCGGGTTCGTGTTCGCGGCGACGGGGCTCGGCCTGCCAGCGCCGGTGCTGCGGTTCACCACGCTGCTAGGGGCAGCGGCGACGCCGTGCGCGCTGGTCACGATCGGGCTGTTCCTGGCGCAGAATCCGGCAGGTGGGCAGCGCGGCGGGACGGTGGCGCGGCTGGTTGGGTTGAAGCTGCTGCTACAGCCGGGGGTTACGGCGGTGCTGGCCTATTGGGTGTTCGCGATGCCGCCGCTCTGGGCGGAGGCGGCGGTGCTGCTGGGGGCGCTGCCGACGGGGACGGGGCCGTTCATGCTGGCCAAGCTGCATGAGCGGGAGGCGGCGGTGACATCCCAGGCGATCCTGATCTCGACGGTGGTTTCCGTGGTCACGATCTCGGCGCTGGTGGCTTGGTTTGGGTGAGCTGGACGAGATTGTGGTAGCCAGGCGTGGAACTGAGCCGCCCTCCCGAGAACCATGTAAAGTTGCGTCATGCCCGGCTTGACCCGGGCATGACGGTCGGATCGTTGTCAGCCGTTGCCGATCAGGATGCCAACCGCAAGCACCACCGCGCCGCCGAGCATCACCTTGGCCATCGCGGAGATCGGCGAGGTTTCCATGTATTTCCACTGGATCCAGGCGATCACCGCAAGTTCGACGAACACGACCCCGATCGAGACGCCGGTCGCCGTCCAGAAATCCGGGATCAGGTAGGGCAAAGTGTGGCCGATGCCGCCGGCCATGGTCATCAGGCCGCAGACCAGGCCGCGCAGGTAGGGCGTACCGCGGCCGGAGAGCTTGCCGTCATCGGCCAGCGCCTCGGCGAAGCCCATGGAGATGCCGGCGCCGATCGAGGCAGCGAGGCCGACCAGGAAGGTGTTCCAGGTGGAGTGGGTCGCGAACGCCGCCGCGAAGACCGGGGCCAGGGTGGAGACGGAACCGTCCATCAGCCCGACCAGGCCCGGCTGCACGATCTGCAAGATGAAGCGGCGGCGGGCGTCGTCGTCCTCGCGCAGACGCACGTCCCCGGGCAGGCGGCGCGCCTCGATCTCGCCGGCCGTGGTTTCGTGCTGCGCTTCGGCGGCGGCGAGGTCCCCCAGCAGGCGGCGGATCTCGGCATCGGTCGAGCGGCTGGCGGACTCGGTGTAGAAACGCGCCGCGTCGTTCTCCATCTGGCGGGCATGGCGGCGGACCGCTTCCACGCCGAGCGGGCGCACCTGCCAGATCGGGCGGCGCGAGACGAGGCCGCGGATGTCCTCGCGCCGGATCAGCGGGATGTGGTTGCCGAACCGGTGCATGTAGGTTTCGATCAGTTGGCGGCGGTGCCCGTCCTCCTCCGCGGCCATGTCGGTGAACACCTTGGCGGTGTCGGGGAAATCCTCCCGCAGGCCCTCGGCGAAGTCGGCGTAGACCCGGCCGTCTTCCTCCTCGTTGCTGATGGCGAGGGCGAGAATTTCACGTTCGGTCAGGGATTCGAAAGCACGCATCGCGGCTACATGGGGCAGGTTGCTGTATCGCGCAAGTCGTTCTGCGACTGTTGCGAATGCTTCTCAGTGCCGGAAGTGACGCATGCCAGTAAAGACCATTGCGATGCCGGCTTTGTCTGCCGCTTCGACCACTTCGGGGTCGCGGACCGAGCCGCCGGGCTGGATCACTGCGGTGGCGCCGGCGGCGATGATGGCTTCGAGACCGTCGGCGAAGGGGAAGAATGCGTCCGACGCGGCGACGCTGCCGATCGTGAGATTGCCGGCGTGGTGCGCGGCTTGGGCGGCCGCCTCACCCTTCCAGGCGGCGATGCGGGCCGAGTCCACCCGGCTCATCTGGCCGGCGCCGATGCCGACGGTGGCGGCATTGCGGGCGTAGACGATGGCGTTGGATTTCACGTGCTTGCAGACGCGGAAGGCGAACAGCAGGTCCGCCCGTTCGGCTGGGGTGGGGGCGCGCTTGGTGGCCGTGTGCAGGCTGGCGTCGGTCACGCGGCCGGCGTCGCGGCTCTGCACCAGGAGGCCGCCGGCGATGCTGCGCAGGGTGGCGCCGGGGGCGGCCGGGTCCGGCAGGGCGCCGGTGAGCAGCAGGCGCAGGTTCTTCTTGCGGGCCAGGATGGCGAGGGCGGCGTCCTCCGCGTCCGGCGCCACGATGACTTCGCTGAAGATGGACGTGATGCGTTCGGCGGTGTCGGCGTCCAGCGTGCGGTTGCAGGCGATGATGCCCCCGAAGGCGGATACCGGGTCACAGCGCAGGGCGGCGTCCCAGGCGGCGGCGAGGCTTGACGCGGAGGCGACGCCGCAGGGGTTGGCGTGCTTGATGATGGCGATGGTGGGTTCAGCGAACTCGGCCACGCATTCGAGCGCGGCGTCGGTGTCGTTGAGGTTGTTGTAGGAGAGTTCCTTGCCTTGGACCTGGCGCGCGTGGGCGACGCCTGGGCGGTCGCCGGTGACGTAGAGGGCGGCGTGCTGGTGCGGGTTCTCGCCGTAGCGCAGGGTTTGGCGGAGCGTGCCGGCGATGGCGAGGCGGTCGGGGAAGTCCTGGTGTTCGCGGGCGGCGAACCAGGCGGCGATGGCGGCGTCGTAGGCCGCGGTTCGGGCGTAGGCGGCGGCGGCGAGGCGGCGGCGCAGGGGCAGGGTGGTGCCGCCGGCCGGGAGGGTTTCGATCACGCCGGCATATTGCGCCGGGTCGGTGAGGACGGCGACGTGGTCATGGTTCTTGGCGGCGGCGCGGATCAGGGCGGGGCCGCCGATGTCGATGTTCTCGATGCAGTCGGCTTCCGCGGCGCCGGACGCGACGGCGGCCTCGAACGGGTAGAGGTTGACGACCAGCAGGTCGATCGGGGCGATGCCGTGCTGCGCCATTTGTGCCGTGTGGGCCGGCAGGTCGCGGCGGCCGAGCAGCCCGCCGTGGATCTGCGGCACCAGCGTTTTCACCCGGCCGTCGAGGATCTCGGGAAAGCCCGTGTGGTCGGAGACTTCGGTCACGGGGATGCCGGCTTGGCGGAGGGCTGCGGCGGACCCGCCGGTGGAGATCAGTTCGGCGCCGTGGGCGACCAGGGCGCGGGCGAGGTCCGTCAGGCCGGTCTTGTCCGAGACGGAGAGCAGGGCGCGGGTGATGCGGACGGGTGCGTCAAGAACGGG
>CAXTVQ010000033.1:0-41719 GCA_964247705.1 uncultured Acetobacteraceae bacterium
CAAACGCCGAGACCACGCGCGGCACCCGCATCTCCCGCGTCATCGCGTGCACCCGCACCTCGACGAAATGGGCGCCGAACGAGAACGCGGCGACGTCTTTACGGTCATCCCCGCGCGACATCATGGCCTTGCCCCGGTACAGCCCCGCCATGGCCGAAGCGGGCAGGCCCTGGGGTACGTGTTCGGCATAGACCTCGAGCAACGCGGCGGTGCGGCCGACGGCCGTGGTCAGCGCCTCGGTTCGCCCGTCGGCCCCGGTCAGCTTGCCGGACGAGAGGGTCAGCGTGGCCGGATCGGCGCCGTGGAACGGGCTGTCCTGCGCCTGCGCCGCCGCCTCGGCGATCCGCCGCCGGATCTCCTCGCACGCCTTGACGACGACGAGGGTGGTGGAGGCGGCGTTGTTCGACCCACCCGCCACCGTCACCGGCGGCAGGTCGCTGTCGCCCAGCATGACTGTCACGTCCTGGGTCTCGAGGCCGAGCGAGCGCGCGGCGGTGATGGCGACCGTGGTGTAGGCGCCGGTGCCGATCTCGTGCGCGGCCAGGCCAACCGTCGCCTTGCCGTCCGGCGTCAGCGACAGTCGGACGGCAGCCGGGCCGATATTGGTGGGATAGCACGCGGTGGCACAGCCGTAGCCCACCAGCCAATCGCCCTCCCGCGTGACGCCGGGTTCGGGGCTGCGCTGGCTCCAGCCGAACTTGGCCGCTGCCTGGTCGTAGCACTGCATCAGCGAGCGGGAGGAGAACGGGAGGCCCGTGACCGGGTCGGTCTGCGTGTCGTTGACCCGGCGTAGCTCGACCGGGTCCATGTGCAGCGCGTAGGCCAACTCGTCCATCGCGCTCTCGAGCCCGAACATGTAAGGGCATTCGGCCGGCGCCCGCATGAAGCCCGGCGTGTTGCGGTCGGCATGCACCACGTACACCGCCGTCGAGATATTAGGGCAGGCATACATGCGTGCCGTCACGTCCGCGCCGGCGACGTTGTAGCCGGACGGGCGGGACGTCACCTCCCAGCCTTCGTGGGAGAAAGCCGTGAGCTTGCCGTCCTGCGTCGCCCCGAGCTTCACGTGCTGCTGCGTTTCCGCGCGATACGTCACGATGGTGAAGCCCTGGTCGCGCGTCGGCACCAGCTTGACCGGGCGGCCGAGGCGCTTGGCCGCGACCGCGATCCAGGCCGTGCGCGCACCCGGCTCGCCTTTGGACCCGAAGGCGCCGCCGACAAAGCGGGACACCGTCCGCACGTTCGCCTCGTCGATCCCGAGTTGCGTCGCGACGGAGGCCTTCAGCCCCCACATGAACTGCGTCGGCTCGTAGATCGTGAGCTTGGGGCCGTTCCAGACGCAGGTGGTGGTGAACAGCTCGAGGGCGTTGTGGTGCTGAGTCGGCGTGTTGTAATCGGCCTCGATGCGGACTGGCGCCGCGCCCAGGGCGGCTGCAACGTCGCCTTTCTTCGGGTCCGGACCGCCGCGGCCCTTGTGCTCCGCAGTTTCGAGTCCGGGGGAGCCGAACGTGGCGCTGGGCGTCTCGGCGGCATAGGTCACGTCGACCTTGAACGCCGCCTCCCGCGCCGCCTCGAAGCTGTCGGCGAGCACCACGGCGATGATCTGGCCGTCGTGCCAGATGCGGTCGCTTTCCAGCGTGGTCGTGGTAGGCCCGCCATCCGGCCCGGTCGGCGACTTGATCGCGTTGCCGGCATTGGCGTGCGTGAGGATGTCGAGCACGCCCGGAACCGCACTGGCCCGGTCCAGTTGCATCGCCGTGATGCGTCCGCGGGCGATCGAGCTGGTCACGAGGTAGGCGTAGGCGGGGTTGGCCACCGGCTCGTCGGAAGCATAGCGGGCGGCGCCCGTCACCTTGGCGACGCCATCGATGCGGGGGGTCGGGCGGCCGAACAGGGCGCCGGGATCGATCGTCATATCACGCCTTCCTGGTCGTGTTGGGGAGTGTGGCGAGCGTCATCGTTTTCGCCTGCATCAGCGCACGGACGACGGTGCGGCGGCCGAGTTCGGGCTTGTAGTCGTTCTGGCCGTGCGTGACGGCACCTCCGAGCGCGGCCGCGGCGGCTGCTTCGGCAGTGGGGCCGTCCAGCGTCTTGCCGGCCAGCGCTGCCTCCGCCGTGCTGGCGCGCCAGGGGCGGTAAGCCATGCCGCCCAGCCCGATGCGGGCCTGCCGCACCACGTCGCCATCCATGTCGAGCGCCACGGCCACGGAGGCGATGGCGAACTCGTAGGAGGCGCGGTCCCGCACCTTCACGTAGGTGGAACGCCGGGTCCAGGCGCCGGCCGGGATGGTGAAGGCGGTGATCACCTCGCCCGGAAGCAGCGTGGTCTCGATATGGGGCTGGCCGTTCGCCGGGCGGTGCAGTGCGGCGAACGGAATGGTGCGCGCACCCTGTGGCCCGGTGAGTTCCACCTGCGTGTCGAACGCGATCAGCGCCACCGCCCAGTCGCCCGGATATTGCGCGATGCAACTGCCGTCCACGCCCAGCACGGCGTGGTTGCGGTTGATCCCGGTCAGCGCGGCGCAACCGGACCCCGGGGCTCGCTTGTTGCAGGCGGCCCAACTCGTGTCGCGGTAGTAGGTGCAGCGCGTACGCTGCAGCACGTTGCCGCCGAGCGTCGCCATGTTGCGCAGTTGGGCGCTGGCGGCGAGCTGCAGGCTCTCGGCGATCGCGGGATACTCCGCCAGCACCACGGGGTGCGCCGCCACCGCCGCCATCTTGGCGAACGCGCCCAGCCGCAGCCCGTTCGATCCGGCGTCGATGCCGGCGTGGTCCGTGCGCAGCGGGGCGATGTCCACCAGGCGCTGCGGCGTCAGCACGTCGAGCTTCATAAGGTCGTAGAGCGAGGTGCCGCCGGCCAGGAACTGCACCGGCGCGTCGGTCTGGCCCTGGCCGGTTTGTTGCCCGAGGGACGTGGCCTGCGCGGCCGTCGCGGCCCGGTCGTAACTGAACGGACGCATCAGGCACGCTCCGTTTGATCACGCGCCTGCTTGATCGCGGCCACGATGTTGGGATAGGCGGCGCAGCGGCACAGATTGCCGCTCATATACTCGCGGATGTCCACGTCCGTGGTCGCGTTGCCCTCGTTAACGCAGGCGACGGCCGACATGATTTGACCCGGCGTGCAGTAGCCGCACTGGAACCCGTCGTGGTCGATGAAGGCCTGCTGCATCGGGTGCAGCGTGCCGTCGGCAGCCGCAAGACCCTCGATCGTCTTGATCTGCTTGCCTTGCGCGGCCACCGCGAGCGTCAGGCACGACAGCACCCGCTCACCGTCGACATGCACGGTACAGGCGCCGCACTGGCCGTGGTCGCAGCCTTTCTTGGCGCCGGTCAGGTCCATGTGCTCGCGCAACGCGTCCAGAAGGGAGGTGCGCACATCCATCACCATGCGGTGGTCACGGCCATTGACGTTCAGCACCGTCTCGGCCGGCCCCAGCGGGGCGGCAGGCGGCACAGGGGCAGGGGCCGGAGCGGCACGGGCGATGACCGGGATCGCCGCGAGGCCGGCCGCCCCGCGGAACAGTCCCCTTCGACTGGTCCCCTGCGTCTTGTCTTTGGGTTCGTCGCTCATCGCCTGCTCCTTGCGCTCGTTCAGTCGTGCCGAGTGGCGGCCGCCGCCCGGCCCTGGGATGACCGGCATCCCCAGCTAACTAATGGTCAAGCAGCGTCCGTCATTCCTGGTCGCCGAGCTAATCAGATGTCGGTGTTCGTGAGCGGCGTGGCCGGCAAAGACCGGTTTGGGTGCTTGCAGCCGGCTGGAGCCGGTTACGGAGGTGGGCGGCCGCTTTCGTGCTCGCTCATGAAGGCGTCCTTACCCGGGATCGTGCTGAGCACGTCATAATAGTCCCAGGGTTGCTTGGACTGGTCCGGTCACGTCCATGACCGCGTCCAGATGACCGTCGCTGAACCACTCGCGCGCCTTGGTGGAGGCGAGATCGGCGCGGGTCTGGGTGTCGGCCGCCAATACTTCGATCGGACGGTTCAGCAGCTTGCCGCCAAATCCGCGACCGCCATGTCCACCGCCGTCTTGCTGCCCGGCCCCGTCATGTCGGCGTACACGCCGGACAGGTCGAGCAGCAGGCTAGCCTAAGCGGCTCGGGCGCCTGTGCCCAGGCAGGCGCCGCGGCCAGCATCGTCGCTGCCGCGGCCGGCAGTCCCAATCGTTTCAAGGTGACGTTCCTTCTTGTCGTTGTGCGTGGCGCGCTGCAGCCCGGCCCGCCTCCCGGCCGAAGAAAGCGGCGGCACCCAGACCGGCCCCCGTCATGTAGGCAGTGCCGTGGAAGCCGCCGGTAACCTCGCCCGCGGCGAACAGGCCGGCGATCGCTTGGCCGCACGCGTCCAGCACCTGGCCCTCGGCGTCTGTCCGTAGCCCGCAATAGGTGGCGAGCAGGGCAGTGCCGCAGGGAAAGGCGTAGAAGGGGGGCCGTTCGAGCGTGAAGATCGCGCCCGTGCCGTTGCACAGGCCCTTGCGGCCCCAGGCGTCATTGCCGGCCGATACGCCGGCGTTGTACTCGGCGACCGTGTGCAAGAGGATCGCCGGATCGATGTCGCATGACCGGGCCAGTTCCTCGATCGAGGGCGCCTGCCGCACCCGCCCCGCCGCAAGCTGCCGCGCCGGGTCGCACAGCGGGACCGCTGGATTGCGCCGTGCCATCACCTCGGCGTCGAATATCTGGAACGCGGTGGCGCCGGGCTGCTGCAAGCATAGGTCGCCAAGCAGCTTGTAGGGCTGTTCCTCGTTGGCGAAGCGCCGCCCGTCGCGGTTGACCACGATGCCGCCCATGTAGAATGCCAGCAGCGCATGGTAGACAGTGCCACCGCTGTCGGCATGGACGCCGAAGGTGCCCTTGATGCTGCCCATATCACGCATGTCGGCACCGAGCGTGCAGCCCATACGCAACCCGTCACCCTGGCAACCCGGCGTGCCGACGCGCAACGCCGCGGTTTGCGCGGGCGCAAAGGTGGCGAGCAAGGGCTTCGACAGGCCGAAGCCACCGGTGGCAAGCACGACGGCGCGGGCCACTTCCGTATCGACACGCATGTGCTCCGCGGCGCGTTGCAATTGCCGGACCCGAGTGCCCGTCCGGATCGTGACGCCGCGGGCGGATACCGCCTCTGCCAGCCTGTCCAGCGCGTTCCCCGCGTTTATCTGATGGGCGCGGGGGACCGACTGCCCGGCGCCACGCTCGAGGCCGGTGAAGGCGATTGCGTGCCGGCCGAACCAGTCCACGAGTTCGGCCTGCCCGTCGGCATAGGCCCGCACTATGGCCGGGTCGTTGGCCTGGCCACCGGTGCTGCGGAGGTCGTCGTACAACAAGTCGGCTCCGTCGGTAACGCCGGCCGTGTGCTGCTGCGGCGTGCCCGCCAAAGCGACCAGTCCGGCGCTGATGCGGCTGTTGCCGCCCAATGCCGCCTCCCGTTCCAGCAGCAGCACCCGCGCCCCGGCTTGCGCCGCCTCGAGCGCGGCCGCGAACCCGGCCAGTCCGGCGCCGATCACGGCCACATCCCACACGGTGTTTGCCGGCGTGCTCAGGCGTTGACGCGCCGGGCTGCCGCATCCGCGCCGGCCAGGCGGCCGAACACCAGGCCCTTCAACACCGAGGTGGCGCCGGTGTAGGTGCCGTAATACGTGCCGATGATCTCACCGGCAGCATACAGCTCTAGGATCGGCTCGCCATCGGCGTTCAGGATGCGGCCAGCGGAGTCCACCTTCAAGCCGCCGAAGGTGAACACGTTGGCGGAGATGATCGGGTAGGCGTGGAACGGGGCCCGGTCGATCGGCAGCGCCCAGTTGGATTTCGGCGGGTACAGCCGCTCCGTCGCCAGGCCATCCAGTTCGAGCGGACGGTAGCCGCCGGGGCGGCAGGCGGCGTTGTACTCGGCGACGGTGGCGTTCGGGCTGCCCGGTGGCAGGCCGGGCTTGCCCGCCATGTCCGCCAGCGTTTCGGCCACGACCGGCGGCTTGTCGGTATGGATGCTGAGCCGGTAGTTCGGCTTTCGGTCGAGCAAGGCTTCGGGATGACGCGTGACTGTGTGATTTGAACAATCGCCACACACCGCCGTTGACGGTGATGAAGGGCCAACGGGCCTGCTGACAGGAGAGACGAGTTCATGGATCAGCCATCCAACGAGCGCCCGCAAGCGCCAGGCTTCTACCGGTTCAAGGTGGGGGCTTACCAAGCCATCGCCCTGCATGACGGCAGCATCGTCCGCGACCGTCCGCCGGGCTTCGTGCGCAACGCCGCCGATGACGTGGTCGCCGAGGCGTTCGCCGCCGCCGGCATGCCGCGCGACAAGCTGACGCTGACGTTCACAGCTTTGGCCGTCGAGACTGGGTCCGGCGTCGTGCTGATCGACACCGGCATGGGCGAAAGCGGTCCCGCCGGCACCGGCATGCTGGAGGCAAATCTCGCCGCTGCCGGCATTCCAGCGGGCGAAGTGTCCCATGTCGTGATCAGTCATTTCCACGGCGACCACATCTCCGGTCTACGCCGCATGGACGGGTCACTGACCTTCCCCAAGGCAAAGATCCACGCGCCGCAAATGGAGTGGGATTACTGGATGGACGAGGCCAGGAAGGCAGCTTCGCCCGACGCGCTGAAGGGCAATTTCGACCTTGTGCGCCGCATGGTCGGCCCGGAGGCCGCCTCGGTGCGCCGCTTCGGCTGGGGCGACGAGGTGCTGCCCGGCATCACTGCGGTCCAAGCCAGCGGGCACACGCCGGGCATGACGGCCTTCCAGATCGCCTCCGAGGGCGAGTCGGTCATGTTCGTGGCTGACATCACCAACAATCCGATGCTGTTCGTCCGTAACCCGGAATGGCAGGCGATGTTCGACATGGCTCCGGAGGAGGCCGTGGCCACGCGGCGGCGCCTTCTGGATCAAGCGTCGGCCGACAGGCAGCGGCTGTTCTTCTTCCATGCTCCGTTCCCAGGCGTGGCCTATGTCAGCAAGAATGGCGACCGCTACGAGTACCTGCCCGCGTTGTGGACGGCCCAAAACTAACGCCGCCACCCACGGGCATTGCGGCCGCCGACATAACCTGCCCGAACCCGCTGTTTGAGCAGCGGCCGTGGACGGAAGCGTTCGCCGTAGGCCTCGTGCATGATCTCCTGCGCCTGCAGGCACAGGCTGGAGGTGGTCGCGTCCATCAGTTCGAACGGGCCCATCGGGTGGCCCAGCCCGAGACGGCAAGCGACGTCGATGTCCTCGACGGTCGCGACACCTTCCTCGACCAGGCGGACGGCCTCGATCATGAACACGTGCAGCAGCCGGTTGATGGCGAAGCCCGGCACGTCCTTGATCGTCACCGGCGTCTTGCCGACAGCACGGCAGAGAGCGAGCGTGCGCGCCGTCGTCTCCTCCGATGTCTCGCTGCCCGGGATGACCTCCACGAGCCTCATGCGGGAGGCGGGCGAGAAGTAATGCGTGCCGATGAAGAACGGCCGGCGGGGCTGCGAGACATACGAGGCGAGGACCGAGATCGGGATGGTCGACGTGTTGGTCGCTATGACGCAATCATCCGCGCAGACGACATCGAGTTGGCGGAAGATCTCGGCTTTCGCCGCTTCCTGTTCGAACACCGCTTCTACCACGACGCTGCAGTTGGCCATGTCCGAGATGGTGGTCGTGGTCACGATCCGCCCGAGTGCCTCGCCGGTCTGGCCGGCCGTGTAGAACCCGCGCGCCACACCCTTGTCCAACAGCGTGGCCAGTCTCTGTATCGCGGTCGCCAGCTTCTCCTCGCTCACGTCCATCAGCCGCACCTCGTGCCCGGCGAGCGCGAATACGAGGGCGATTTCGGCGCCCATCAAACCGCTGCCGATGACACCCACACGATCAAGTCCGGACTCAAAGGTCATTCGCAGCACTCCCCGCAAGATCGCCGGCGCTCAAGCCGATCTCGGCAAGCACCTCGGCCGTGTGTTCTCCCAAGCGTGGCGCATGGTGCCGGATGGTGAACGGCGCCTCGCTGAACGACACCGGCGAGCGGATGGCGTTGTACGCGCCTTCGCTCGGGTGCTGCTCGACGCTGAACAGCTTGACGTCTTTCACGTGCGGGTCCTGCTGCACCTCGTCCAAGCCCTGGACGGGCGTGCAGGCGATGCTGGCCGCGTCGCAGAACGCCTGCCATTCGCCGTTGCTGAAGTGCGGCGCCGCATCCGCGATCACGCCGTAGAGCATGTCGATGTGGTCGGTCCGTCCGCCGATATGGTGCAATCGCTTGTCGTCGCGCAGGTCGGTGCGGCCGAGAAACTCGAACAGGTCGCGCCAGTTCGCGTCGGAATAGGGGAGGATACACATGTAGCCGTCCCGTGTGGCGAACGGGCGGCGCTGCCGGGTCAGCAGCCTGGCATAGCCGGTGGGCGCCAGCGGCGGCGCGAAGGCCGAGCCGACCATGTGGTCCATCATGACGAACTCGATGGAGGTTTCCAGCATCGGCACCTCGATCGCCTGACCGCCGCCGCCGCGCTCCCGGTGCAGCAATGCCGCGACGATGGACCAAGCCATGGTGTGCCCGCATAATTTGTCGCAGATCACCGTCGGCATGTAGGCCGGCTCGCCGCCCACCATGCCGAACAGCGCGGCGATCCCGGAGCCGGCCTGGATCACGTCGTCATACGCCGCCTTGTCGCGATAGCGCCCGCCCGAGCCGTAGCCCTGGCCGGCGCAGTAGACGATCTCCGGCTTGAGCGCCCGCACCGCCGGGTAGTCGAAGCCGAGCCGCTTGATCGCGTTCGGCCGCATGCTGTGCACGAACACGTCGGCACTCGGCACCAGCCGCCGCAGCGCCTCCCGCCCGGCTTCGCGCTTGAGGTCCAGCAGGACGCTGCGCTTGTTGCGGTTGAGGTTCAGGAACGAGCCGGCCATGCCAGGGTGGCGCAACGGGCGGTAATGCCGGGTGGAGTCGCCGGCCGCGTCCTCGATCTTGATGACGTCCGCGCCGAGGTCGGCGAGGATGTGCGTGGCCAGCGGGCCCATCATCACGCGGGTGAGGTCCAACACGCGCATGCCGGACAACGGGCTGGCCGGACGTGTCACGCGCGGCCCACCCCGAAGCTTGCGGCGTCATGCGCGTCGGTGAGCAGCGGCCACAACGCTTCGCCGCCCCGGCGGCAGATGAAGCGGCCGACCTCGCGCTGCCAGAACGGTTCGGCGCCGAATTCGTCGCGCCAGGACCAGAGATGCCGGGTGGAGTAGTGCAGGTGGTGCTCCTGCGTGAAGCCCATCGCCGCATGCACCTGGTGCGCCGTGGCTGCAACCCGGCCCGCGGCCTCGCCGACCCGCGCCTTCGCCATCGCGATCGCCAGGGCGCGGCCTGCCTCGTCGGCATCCAGGGTGGCATCTGCCGAGGCAACCGCTGCGGACAGGTGCCCGGCGGCTTCCGCCAGCATCTGTTGCACGGCTTGGAACTTGGAGATCGTCCGGCCGAACTGGACGCGCATCATCGCGTAGTCGACGGCGGAGTCCAACGCCCGCTGCATCGCGCCAACCATCTGATGGATGCGCAGAAGAGCCCCGTGCAACAAGAGGCTGCTTCCCGGCTGGCCGAGTTGCACCGCCGCCGCCGGTAGTTTCGCGCCATCGAACGTCAGCGTGTCGCGCGCCTCGTTCGCGAGGTTGGTTCCAGGGGCGGCTGTATAAGACCCGGCCGGTGCACGCACCCAGTGCGTTTGCCCGTCAGGCGCGGAGGCGGTCAGCAGCACGGCATCGGCAGCCCGGCTCCAAGGCACGCGGCGCAACGTGCCGCTCAGCCGCCAACCCGCCCCGTCCGGCACCAAGGTGGCGGTGTCCCGGCTGTGTGCCCCGCTGATGGTCATCAGGCCTTCATCCAGGGTTCCCGCCACTTCGGCCCAGATGGACCGGGACAGCATCACCTCGGCCAGCGGCACAGGCAAATTGTGGTACGCCGCGCGGCGTACCAACATCAGGCCGGCACGGCGGTCCAATCCGCTGCCGCCCAACGCTTCGGGCACGGTGGCCGAAGGTAGCCCGGCATCCTCGACGGCCTGCCAGATGGACTTCGGGAAGGCACCGCCATCCGCCTCTGCGAGAACAGCCCGCGTCGCCTGCTGCGTGAACAGCCGGTCCGCCTGGTCAAGAACCGCTGTTTCGATCTCGTCCGCGCCGGTGTGGCTGTGCTGCATGCCGTCCATCAGCGCAGCCCCAATCCACGGGCGATCACGCCGCGCACGATCTCCCGCGTGCCGCCGCGCAGGGTGTAGGCGGGGGCGTACAGCATCACGTCCGCCATGGTCCGGGCGTAGCGGTCCGTTTCCTCCAGGCCGGCTTCGACGGGAGCGATCCGGCGGGCCACCTCCGGCAGGTCCTGTTCGAAGTTCGTGCCGACATCCTTCACCAGGCTGCCCTCCAAGCCGACTGGAACCCCCTTCGACAACCGTCCGGCCACGCTCGTCGACATGCGGCGCAGTGCCTGCAGGTGGGTGACCAGACGGCCGATCTCGATGGCTTGCCGCTCGTCCGGCTCGGGCCCGACGAGGTCGATCAGTTCCACCAACAGCCAATAATCCGACATGAAGCGGTCGGGCCCGGCGCGCTCGTAACCGAGCTCGCTGGTCACCACCGACCAACCATGACCGGGCTCCCCCAGCACCATGTCGTCGGCGATGAACGCGTCCTGGAAGACGACCTCGTTGAATTCGTGCGTGCCGGCCAGGTTCAGGATCGGGCGCGCCGTCAGGCCCGGGGTTTTAGGGTCGACGATGAACTGGGTCAGGCCGGCATGCCGGTCCTCGCCGCGGGGTTCGGAGCGCACCAGCGCCAGGATGAAGTCGGCGCGGTGGATGTTGGACGTCCAGACCTTGGTCCCGTTCAGCAGCCAGCCGCCCTGCACGCGCTGCGCCTGGGTGCGGACGGAGGCGAGATCGGAGCCGACATCGGGCTCGCTCATGCCGATGCCGGAGAAGCATTCGCCCCGTGCGATGGCGGGGAGGTATTTTTCCCGTGCGGCCTCGCTGCCGAAGGTGAGGATCTGCTGGCCGGATTGCCGGTCCGCGACCCAGTGGGCGAAACAGGGGGCGCTGGCGGCCAGCATCTCCTCCTGCACCACGAACCGCTCGAGTTCGGAGCGTTCGCCGCCGCCGTATTGCTTTGGCCAGGTCATGCCGATGAAGCCCGCAGCGCCGGCGCGGCGGCTGAACTCCACGTCCCAGGTGACCCAACTGGTGCGGTCGGGATCGAAATGGCCTAGCGCCCGCTCCTCGGCCAGGAAGGCGCGCACCCGCTTGCGCATGGCCTCGGCCTCCGGCGGGAACGCGACGGCTTCGAAGCTGATCTGCGGCATTGGTTTCTCCCACGGCCAGATCATCGGCGTCGTGCCCCACGGTGCAACACCCGGCAGCGACGGTCTCCCTAATTATCATATGTGTGATGGGCACTCGCACTCGGCGGCGTTAGGATAAGCCCATGCCGCGCCGCCGAACCACGTCCCACCTGCTGCATGCGGAGCCAGAGGCGGCCGGCGTCGTGGCGCCGCCCAGCAGCGTCAAGTCCGCGGCGCGCGTGCTGCAGATCTTCGAGTTGTTCGACACGATGCGCGGGCCGCTGAAGGTCGGCGAAATCGCGGAGCGGCTGGACTATCCGCAGTCCTCCACCTCCGTGCTGCTCCGCTCGCTCGTCGGTCTCGGCTATCTCGCGGCTGACCCGGTTGCGCGGACCTTCGTGCCGACGCCGCGCATCGGCTTGCTGGGCTCGTGGTGCGTGACGGACCCGATGCGCAGCGGCGCGGTGCACCGGCTGATGGACGAATTGAGCCGGGCGACTGGGCAGACCATCATCCTGGCGGGCCGGAACGGGATCTACGCGCAGTATTTCCACGTGGTGCAGGCGACCCGCCCATTGCGGCTCCACGTTCCCGTGGGCGCGCTGCGGATGCTGGTCTGGTCGACCGCCGGGTTCGTGATGCTGCAGGACATGCCGGAGGCCGAGGTGCGGGTGCTGGTGAGGCGCACCAACGCGGAGGCAGGGCCGTCGCAAGCGCGCATCCAGGTGGCCGACGTGCTCGCCCGGATCGCACAGGCGCGGCGGGCGGGTTACGGGTTCTCGCGCGCGCTGGTGACGCCGGGCACGGGCATGATCTGCGTCCGGCTACCGATCCAGCAGGCCGGCGCCGATCCCATGACGATCTGCGTCTCGGGTTGGCTCGAGACGATGGAGGCTGAGGAGCGGGCGATCGTCGGCGCAATCCAGGCCGCCGTCGCATCGTGCATGCGGGCCGATTCCGCTCAACCGGGAGGGGACATAGAATGAGCGACGCCGTGCTGTACTCGCAGGAGGGCCGCATCGTCACCCTCACCCTGAACGAGCCGGAGACCCGCAACGCGTTGTCCGATGCCATGATCGAGAGGTTGGCCGGCGCCTGCGCCCGGGTGAACGGCGACACGGGGGTGAGTTGCGTCATCATCACCGGAAATGGCCGCAGCTTCTCATCGGGTGGTGACATCAAGGAGATGCGGCGGCGGGCCGACCTGCCGCGGCAGAGCCCGGCGGAGATGCGGCGGAGCTACGTCCACGGCATCCAGCGTATTCCGCTCGCGCTGTATGAACTCGAGGTGCCGACCATCGCCGCCGTGAACGGCCACGCCTTCGGTGCGGGCCTCGACCTGAGCGCGATGTGCGACATCCGGCTTGCGGCCGAGGACGCACAATTCGCCGAGAGCTTCCTTCGCGTGGGCATTATATCGGGGGATGGCGGCGCCTGGTTCTTGCCCCGGGTCATCGGCCTGTCGCGCGCCTACCAGATGAGCTTCACGGCCGAGCCGATCGATGCGGCGACGGCTTTGCGGTGGAACCTCGTGTCCGACATCGTGCCGGCGGGGGAACTGCTCGAGGAGGCAGCAAGGCTTGCCGGGCAGATTGCGCGTCATCCGCCCCAGGCGATCCGGCTCTACAAAACCCTGTTGCGTGAGAGTAGCGCCATGAGCCTCCCGGCCAGCCTCGAGATGGCGGCCGGAATGCTGGCTGAACTCAACCACACCGACGATCAGCGCGAAGCCATCCGCGCGCTGCTGGAGAAGCGGGCGCCCGGCTTCACCGGCAGGTAACGCAAGACCGGGCATGGCATCACGCTTATGATACATCGCTGCCGCCCACACTCGCCCTCTTGCCGTTTCCAATCGGGGCCTTGAAGGTTGGCAAAAGCGCGGTCAGCGCTGGATGGGTGGAACGATACGATGCAGCTCGACTCACGTGAGCCGGCGTAGCCAATTGGGCTCGTCCACCGGCGAAAGCTTCGACTACGTCATCGTCGGCGCCGGGTCCGCCGGATGCGTGTTGGCGGCGCGGCTGAGCGAGCAACCGGGGATCACCGTCTGCCTGATCGAGGCCGGGCCGCCGGATCGGAGCCCGTATCTCCACGTGCCGGCCGGCTACATCAAGAACCTGTTCGACCCGGCGCTCACCTGGCAATTCAAAACTGAACCGGGGGCGGACACGGCGGGCCGCCAGCAGGCGACCACCCAGGGCCGTGTGCTGGGCGGCAGCAGCGCGATCAACGGATTGGTCTACAACCGTGGGCAGCGGGCGGATTACGACAATTGGGCGCAGTCTGGCCTACGCGGCTGGGATTATGCGAGCGTTCTGCCTTACTTCCAGCGTAACGAACGGCGGATCGGCGGCGATGATGCTTTTCGCGGCCGCGCAGGTCCGCTCACCGTCACCGATACCGGGTGGCACAGCGCTCTGTGCGAGGCGTTCGCCGCCGGCGCCGCATCGCTCGGCCTGCCGTTGAACGCCGACTACAACGGCGCCCAGCAATTCGGTGTCGGGCCGTTCCAGTACACCATCTCCGGCCGCCGGCGCATGAGTGCGGCGCGAGCCTTCCTGCACCCCGCACGGCGCCGGGCCAATTTGGCGGTGCGGACCGGCGCCCAGGTCAGCCGGATCCTGTTCACCGGCCGCCGGGCAACAGGCGTGCGTTACGGCCGGGGTGGCGAGACGCGGGACGTGACGGCCCGGCGGGAGGTGATCGTCGCCGCCGGGGCGATCAATACGCCCAAGCTGCTGCAGATCTCCGGCGTAGGCCCAGCCTGGCTGCTGAGCGAACTGGGCATGGCAGTGGTCCACGACCTGCCGGGCGTCGGCGAGAACCTGCGCGACCACTACTCGATCCGGCTATCGGCGCGGGTCAAGAACGCCATCACCATCAACGACCTGTCGCGCGGCGCACGCTTCGCCAGGGAGGTCGCGCGCTGGGCGATGGGGCGGCCGAGCATCCTCTCGCTGAGCCCGGTGCTGATGCACGCCTTCTGCAAATCCCGGCCAGGCCTGGCGGACTCGGATCTGCAACTGTCATTCGTCCCGGGAAGCTTGCGGGCGGGGTTCGTCGGCATGCTGGACACCGTCCCGGGCATGAGCTGCGGCGGCTATCAGCAGCGGCCCGAGAGTACGGGATACGTCCGTGCCCGGTCCGCCGTAGCTGCGGAGGCACCCGCGATCCAGCCGAACTACCTGTCCAAGGAAGGGGACCGCCGGGCGATCCTCGCCGTCATGCACCAGGCGCGCGCGCTGCTACAATCGGCACCTATGGCGCCGTACTACGATGGTGAGACGTTTCCGGGCCCGGCCGTGCAGCATGACGACGAGCTGCTGGACTTTGCCGGGCGTAACGGTTCGACCGTCTACCACCTGGTCGGCTCGGCGCGCATGGGGCCGGACGGCGATCCGATGGCCGTCGTCGATCACCACCTGCGTGTCCGCGGCATCGATGGGCTGCGCGTGGTGGACGCGTCGGTGATGCCGTCGCTGCCTTCCGGCAATACCAACGCGCCCACGCTGATGATCGCGGAACGCGGGGCGGACCTCATCCTCGGCCGTGAGCCGCTGCCGGAAGCACGGCTCGACGACGCAGCAGAACCAAGCAAGGGAAACCACCATGGCGATCACGCGACGGGCACTCATCGGAACGGCAGCCGCGTCGTGGCCGCTGAGCGGATTGCGCGCGCAGGGTAGTGCCGCCCCCGACAAGACGCTGCGGCTCGGCCTGCTGACCGATCTGTCCGGCCCGTACCGCGACGATGACGGTCCGACCAGCGTGGTTTGCGCTAAGCAGGCGATCGCGGAGGCCATGGCGGCGGACCCGTCGCTGTCCGTGACGTTGCTGGTGGCCGATCACCAGCAGAAGCCCGACATCGGGGTGAGCGTGGCCCGCGAATGGTTCGACCGGCAGAACGTGGACGTGCTGCTGGGCGTCGGCAACTCGGCAGTGGCGTTCGCCTGCAATGCGCTGGTGCAGGACAAGGACAAGATCCAGCTCAACACCGCGGCGGCCTCCTCGGATCTCACCGGCAAGTTCTGCAATGCGAACCTGATCCACTGGACGTTCGACACGTGGTGCCTGGCGCACTCCACCGCGACCGCCATCATGCGCAACAAGCCGCACGAGCAGAGATGGTTCTTCATCGTGGCCGACTACACGTTCGGCCACGTGCTGCATGAGGAAGCGGCCAAGGTCGTGACCGCCATGGGCGGCCAAGTGGTGGGCGTGGTCGTGTACCCGTTCCCGGCTACCACCGATTTCTCGTCCTACCTGCTGCAGGCGCAGGCGGCGGGCGCCACGTGCATCGGCTTTGCCAATGGCGGGTCGGACTTGATCAACTGCGTGAAGCAGGCGGGTGAGTTCGGCCTGGCACGCTCGGGCATGACGCTCGCGGCGCTGGATTGCTTCCTGCCGGACATCGTGTCGATCGGGCCGGCCACCGCGCAAGGCCTCGAACTCACCGAGGTGTTCTACTGGGACCTCAACGACCGCACCCGGGCGTTCACCAAGCGCGTGCGGCCCAACCTACCGGCCGAAGCCTACCTTGCGAGCGACCACGCCGGCACGTACTCGGGTGTCGTGCACTACCTCAAAGTTGCACAGAAGATGGGCTTGGTGGAGGCCAAGCGGTCCGGGCGCGCCACCGTGGCCGCGATGAAGCAGATGCCGACGGACGACGATTGCTTCGGTCCGGGGCGTATCCGGGAGGACGGCCGGACAATTCATCCGTCCTATCTCTTCCGAGTCAAACCGCCGGAACAGGTGCATCAGGTCGATGATGTCTACGAGGTCGTGGCGACGATTCCGGCCGAGGAGGCATTCCGGCCGGAGAGCGAAGGCGGCTGCCCCCTCGTTCATGCCTGAGGCAAGGTGATGACCGGGATCGGTGTCGACTTGAATCACGACGATGCCTGCACTTGGCGCGAGGTCGCCTACAACGTCGCTCTCGTTAAGCGCGACGCTGGCCGCACTCTGTTGCCGAACGTGGTGGCGACGGATCTCGACGCGTTGAAGCCGGGTCAGGCTGTCCAACCGGTCTTCGTGCCGATCTCGGACGAATACGCGATTTTGCGCTTCACGGCTGCTGCCGATGCCCTGCCGGGGACTTAGGCTGACCCTGAGCGGCTAGGCCGCCATGTCCATGTCGCGTCCGGGAAGGCTTGCCGGGTCGCGGAAGGCTATGGCGGCGGTGACAGCCGAACTTGCGATCACGAACAGCTCCACCGCGTGCACCAGGCCGATGCCGGTTCCGGCGGCGGGTACGGCATACGTCGCCACGCCCTGTCCGCAGGCGGCCACCGCGTAGGCCAGGCCCATGCCGAACGACCGCACGGCGTTGCCGAACCGCACTGAAAGATAATGCGGCACCAGGGCGAACACGCCGCTGCTGGAGGCGCCCACGACCACTGCCGCCGATAGCAGCAGCGCCGGGTTCGTGGCCCCGACGAACGGGATGACGCCGCACACCGTGATCAGGAGGCAGCCGAGCATCGTCACCCGATCGCCGATGCGCGTGGCGATCCAGCCGCAGAGCAGCTTGCCGCCGATCGACCCGGCGGAGTAGGCGGTCACCGCGGCGAACACGCCGTCCGCGCCGTAGTGGTGCACCGTGGTCAGCAGGGTCGGGTAAAAGCTGTACGCCGCCGCGGTCTGGAACTGGACCGCGAACATCAGCCCGCAGGCCTGCCACGCCGCACGGTCCATCGTGAAGTGCCGCGGCCGGCGCGGCGCGTCGCCTTCCCTGCGCTGGCGCTGCGTCTCGAGCCAAACCGGGCTCTCGCCGATACCGACCCGGATGAAGACAGCCAGCAGTGCCGGCGCGATCCCGATCACGAACAGGGACCGCCAGCCGAACACCGGCACCAGCAATGCCTGCATTCCGGCTGCGGCGAAGAAGCCGACTTCGTAGCCGGCCATCATCAGCGACGATGCGACGGAGCGCGCCTTCGCCGGCACCGTCTCCATCAGCAAGGCGGCGGAGGCGGTCCACTCGCCGCCGAAGCCAATGCCGAACAGCAGTTGGATCGCGACCAGCGCCGCATAGCTCCACGCCAGTGCGGTCATGCCGGAGAACAGGGCGAACCAGATGACGCCGGCCATGAAGGTGAGCTTGCGGCCGTAGCGGTCGGCCAACCAGCCCCAGCCGGTGTTGCCGAGCACGCGCCCCAGGCTCTGCGCCGTGATCACCAGACCCATGGCGGTGAGCGACACCCCGAAGCTCTGGCCCACCTGCGGCAGGACGAGCAGCAGCGCCACCTGATCGAACGCGTCGAGAAACCAGCCCAGGAAGGCGGCCAGCACCAGCCGCCAGTGTGGGCGGAGCAGGGCGAGCGGACTTGGGCCGGCCATCCAGGGGGCCTCCGTCAAAGATGCAGCTTCATCTGTTCCACCGAGGGGGCGCCGCCGCTACGCCGGGCGCGTTCCTCCCGGGCGGTGAACAGCATGTCCTGGTTCTGTCCCCACTCTCCGCTCAGCACCCGGTCGAGTTGGGCGTCGTCCAGCTCGTCCCAGCGTCGTCCGCGCAGATCCCCGCGCGGCACCCGCACCAGCAGCGCCGGTTGCTCCGACCAGGCCAGCAACTGCGATACGCTCGCCACGGCCAGCATGTCGCGCAGATGGTATGCCGTGACATAGGCATCCGGCCCTGCCCGGTGCGCCGGCAGCCCGGTGGCGCGGTCCAGGCCGGCGGGCCGGCGCCAGTAGCGGAGCCCCTGGTTGGAATGCGTCGGAGCCTCCGGCCATATCCGCAGCGCGCATTTATAGGTGCAGATCCAGCGCGCGCCGCCCGTCAGCCGCGGCAGGCACCATCGCTTCTCGAACGCCGCGCGGTGCGCCGCCAACGCGACCGGGTTCCCGCCCTGCAGGATGTCTGGGGCCATGTCGTCCCAAGCCGGTGCGCCGGCCACGTCCTCGTCCACGATGTGGTGCACGGCCGAGGTCACCGCCGAGATCGCGCAGCCAGGCTGCACGAGACGGGCGCCTACGCCGCCTTGAAGCTCCCAGCATCCGTCGCCGTTCCGCGCGAGGTCCTGCCAGCCCACTTCGACGACGCCGCCGTTGGTGAAGCTGTCTCCCGTGGTTTCCAGGTCGATGACACGCAGCCGCGCATGATGCGCTTCGGATCCTTCGCTCATAGCCCCCTATATGGGCGACGCACGCAGGTGCGAAGACACTCGGATCAACGTGGCGGCAAACCGATAGGCCCCGTCGGCTTTGGCGGCGACCGGGTTCCGGTTGGATATCTTACGGGTGGCGGACTATCAGGGCGAACGCAAGCGGATGCGAGGGGATCGAGATTGCCGTATCGCCGGTACTGGGTGGCGCTCATGCTGTTCTGCCTCACGCTGATCAACTACGTGGACCGGGCGACCTTGTCCTTCGCCATCGGCCCGATCGCCCAGGAACTCGGCCTGTCCACCGTCGCCAAGGGTTACCTGTTCTCCTCGTTCCTCTGGTCCTACACGCTCTTCCTGATCCCCATCGGCATGCTGGCGGACCGGTTCGGCGCCAAGCGGGTGGCAGCCGCCGGCATCGGCGTCTGGTCGCTCGCGACCGCGTGCACCGGTCTGGCGGCAAGCTTTCCAGCCTTGCTCGCGACACGGCTGGTGATGGGGGGCGGCGAGGCGTCCACCAATCCGTGCGGCGCCCGGGTGATCCGCGAATGGATCCCGGCGCGCGAACGCGGCGTGTTGAACGCGTGCTTCAACAGCGGCGCCTATGCCGGCCCGGCGCTCTGCGCCCTCGTGGCGGGTCCGATCATCGTGGGCTTCGGCTGGCCCGTGCTGTTCTTTCTCGCCGGCGCCCTCGGGCTTGCCTGGCTGGCCGTCTGGCTGCTCGTGTTCACCCGGCCCGAGGATGCGCGCTGGCTGTCCGAGGGGGAGCGGCGCATGATCCTGACCCAGCGCACCGGCGGCACGGCGCAAGGCACGGAGCCGCCATCGGGCCTGCCGACGTTGCTGCGTAGCCCGGCGTTGTGGGGGCTGGCACTCGGCATCGGGTGCAATGTCTATTGTCAGTATCTGTTCCTCACCTGGCTGCCGAGTTACCTGCGCACGTCCAAGGGCCTCGACCTCACCAGCGCCGGGCTGCTCACGGCGCTGCCCTACGGAGTGGCCGTCGTGCTGTGCATCGGCGTGGGCCTGCTCAGCGACCGCCTGCTCCGCCGGCAGGACGTCGCAAGCGGCGGCCGCCGCACCCTGATCGCGTGCACGATGGTGTTGGCGGCCATCATCCTGTTCGCGCCCTTGGTCGACAGCTTGCCGCTTCTCGTAGCCTTGCTGGCGCTGTCGCTCACCGGCGTTGCCGCGACTACCTCGCAGATCTTCTCGCTGGTGAACGATCTCCTGCTCAACCCGCGCGACATCGGCGTGGCCATGGGCTTCACCGTTGTTGGCGGCAACATCTTCGGCATGATGGCGCCGATCGTCACGGGCTACATCATCTCGGTCACTGGCAGCTACGCCCCAGCCTTCATCGTCGCCGGCGGTCTGCTGGTGCTGGGGGCCGGCTCGATCCTGCTGCTCACCAGGCGGCCCATCGGCACGGCCTTGCGCCGACCCACCCTGTCGGCCGTGGGATAGACCGGTATGCGTGCCTTCGTCGGCTGCCGCACCACCCGCGAACGCCAGGCCAGGGGCGAGGGCCTCGCCGTCTACACCGCGGCGCCCGGCGGCTGGACGCGCACGCAGCTCTTGCCGATGATCAATCCGTCCTTCCTCGCCTTCGGCCCCGGCCGGCGCACGCTCTACACCGTGCATGGCGACGGTTCCACCGTCAGCGCCCTGCGGATCGAGAGTGGCGGGGTCGTCCCGCTCGGCATGCAGCCGACGGGCGGCCGCAACCCCGTCCACCTGGCATTGAACGGCACGGAGCGCTTCCTCATCATTGCCAACTATGCCACGGGCACCGTCGCCGCCCTGCCGGTCGCCACGGACGGGAGCCTTCAGCCGCCATGCAGCCTGTTGGCACTCCCGGGCCAGCCGGGCCCGCATCGGACCGACCAGGCCTGCTCGCACCCGCACCAAGTGCTGCCAAGCCCGGACGGACGCATGCTGATCGTGCCTGACAAGGGCCTGGATCGCGTCTTCGCCCTGACCTGCGACCCCGCCACGGGTGCCCTGGCGATCGCGGGCGAAATGGCGTCACGGCCCGGCGCCGGCCCGCGTCATGCCGCGTTCCACCCCACTGCACCCATCCTCTATGTCGTGAACGAGCTCGACTCCTCGCTCACGACCTGCCGCCTCGGTGGGGATGGCAGCATCACGCCGCTGCAGGTTCTGCCCACCCTGCCGCCGGACTTTTTCGGCGCGAGCACGTCTGCGGCCATCGTTGCCGCGCCAAGCGGCCGCTTCGTCTACGCCTCCAACAGGGGACATGACAGCGTGGCCGCCTTTGCGGTGGAGCCCGGCGGCGACTCGCTGCGGCCGCTCGGCTGGACCGCCAGCCTTGGTGTCACGCCACGTTTCATGACGCTGGATCCCTCCGGCAACACCCTGTTCGTCGCCAACGAGGAAAGTGACACCATCGTCGCCTTCACGATTGCCGCAGACGGCCGGCTGCAGTCCGCCGGAACGTTCGCCACCACCGGCAGCCCCGTTTGCATCCTGTTCGCGTCCGAGGAGACCGAGGCATGATCCCCCACGACCGCCTGCTCGCCTTCGCCACGGAGGCCTATGTCCGCTGCGGCATGCCGCAGGACGACGCCCATCTCGCCGCAGACACGCTGGTGCAGGCCGATCTGTGGGGTCACCAGTCGCATGGCGTGATGCGGCTGCCCTGGTATGCCGCCCGCCTGCGGTCGGGGGTGGCCCGGCCTGTTGCCGAGCCGGAGATGGTGGTCGATGCCGGCGCCGTTGCCGTGATGGACGGGCATGACGGTATGGGGCAGGTGTTGACGGCCCGTGCGGCGGACGACGTGATCCGGCGCGCCAAGGCGCATGGCATCGGCGCCGTGGCGGTTCGCCGCTCGAACCACTTCGGAACAGCCATGTTCTATACCCTGATGGCGCCGCCGGCCGGCTGCATCATGTTCCTTTCCACCAACGCCAGCCCGGCAATGGCCCCGTGGGGCGGCCGGGCGAAACGCGTGGGCAACAATCCCTGGTCCTGGGCAGCGCCGGCCGGGCGCTTCGCTCCCTTGGTGCTCGACATCGCCAACACGGCGGTCGCCCGCGGCAAGATCTACCTCGCCCGGCAGCGCGGCGAGCCCATACCGCAAGGCTGGGCGTTGGACGCGGACGGCGTGCCCACGACCGACCCGGCGGCCGCTATCGAAGGCATCATCCAGCCGATGGCTGGGCACAAGGGCTACGCGATCTCCGTCGTGATGGACGTGCTCTCGGGCGTGCTGACCGGCAGCGGCATCGGCCCCGAGGTCGCAGGCCCGTACCAGGCGGAACGGCGCAGCCAGGCCGGCCACCTGCTGATCGCCCTGAACATCGAAGCCTTCCAGCCGCTCGACGCTTTCAATACGCGGATGGAGGCGATGATCGAGGGCCTGCACGCCGCACCGCTCGCCAAGGGCACGGACCGGATCCTGTATCCCGGCGAGCTCGAGGCGGGCCACGATGCGCTGTTCCGCCAGGAGGGGCTGACATTACCCGATGACACGCTGGCCGACCTCGCCAAGCTCGCGGCGGAGCTACGGATCGCTGCTCTTTAGCGCGCGTTTTATTGCGGCGGGACAGCCCGTTCGAGGATCTCCACCTGCGCCCCGTCCGGCGCCTGCACGAAGGCGATCTTGGTTCCGGGGCGCGGCGAGGTAGGCCGCAACGTGAACACGGCGCCTTTCGCCTCCAGTTCAGCCGCTGCCGCCTCCAGGTCCGTCACGATCAGCCCGAGATGCTCCAAGCCCAAAGCCGGCGGCTTGAGCGGTCCGTGCGTGCCGGGCGGCACACGGTCGATGAACAGCCGCAAGGCGCCGAGCTCGACCGTGAGGCGAAGCGTCTCGCCTTGTTCCAGGCGGCCCGTCACCGTCCCGCCGAACATGCGGACGTAGAAATCGGCTGCTGCCTGCGGGTCCAAGCTGCGCAGGTGCACGTGATCCAACCCGAACTTCATCGTACGTCCTTTCCTCATCGGCTCCGCGCCGTCACGGAGTCCCAATCGGCGGAAACCGTTGATGTTCGGCAAGCCGTCTGTCTAGCATCGCCAGCCGGAGCGAGAACACAATTCGCGGGCAGGGAGAGGCCATGATGACCGGCACCGGTGATCCGTTTCAGTCGGCGGGCGATGCGACAAGCTCCAAGCCGGCGTGGCGGTTGGGGCGGCGCACGCTGCTGGCGGCCGCTGCGGCAACGGCCGCCGTGCCGGCCCGGGCGGCTGGTCCGGTCAACTTGTCCATCATCGATGTGGCGGGCAATCTCCAGCTCACCAGGGTGGGGATCGAGCGCTTCCGCACCAGCAATCCTGGCCTGGTCTCCCGCATCACCTATTCGCAGGCGCCGTCGCCGGAACTGCCGGGTAAGCTGAAGGCGCAGCAGGCGGCGGACCGGGTGGATATCGACCTGGTGCTGACCGGACCCGGCGCGCTGTCGGACGGCGTCACCCAGGGGCTGTGGGAGGAGGTGCTGCCGAAGCACGCCGACGCCCTTCCGAAGCTGGAAACGCTGTTTACGCCGGGCGCCCGCATGATGCAGGAGAATTTCGGCCGGGGTCAGGGGATCGCCGTCGCCTACTCGCCGTCCGGCCCGCTGTTTGAGTATGCGCCCGGCCGCATGGGGGACGTGCCTAAGACGGCGGCGGACCTGCTGGCCTGGGTAAGGGCGCACCCGAACCGCTTCAGCTACGCCAGGCCCTATAACTCCGGGCCGGGTTGGACTTGGCTGCAGGGGCTGCCCTACATCCTGGGCGACGCCGACCCGCTGGACCCCGTCCACGGCTGGGACAAGAGCTGGGCCTACCTCCAGGCGCTGGGCGAGCACATCGACTATTACCCGAGCGGCACCGCGGCGATGATGAAGGAGTTGGCGGAGGGGACGCGCGACGTCGTGGTCTCCACCTGCGGCTGGGACATCAACCCCCGCGTGCTCGGCATCGTGCCGAAGGACATGGAGGTGTTCATGCTGGACGGCACGCACTGGCTGCCGGATACGCAGTTCATGTGCATTCCAAAGGGTGTCGCGGCGGAGAAGCTGACGGTGCTGTTGCAATTGATGGCGTTCATGCTGCTTCCTGAGCAGCAGGCCGGGACCTATGACAGCGGCTATTTCTATCCCGGCCCTGTGACCGATGTGAAGCTGTCCGCCGCGCCGGCGCAGAGCCAGGCGGTGGTGCGCGACTATGGCCGTCCGCAATACGACCGCTGGATCGCGGAGCGACCGGTTGGGACGCCGCTCACGCCCGACCGGCTGGTCGCGGCCTTCCGCCGCTGGGACGAGCAGATCGGCTCGAAGCGGGCCCAATGAGCGGGCGCTTCGTCGCCATCGGCCTCGACCACCGCCATATCTGGGACCTGGTCGGCGAACTGCTCGCCGCTGGTGCGGAGTGTGCGGGCTGGTGGCCCGAGAGCTCGGACCCGGGCGTGGTTGCCGGGTTCCGCAAGCGCTTTCCCGGTCTGCCGGAGAGTGCGGACAAGGCAGCGCTGATGGAGGACCGCACCGCCGCCCTCATGGTCTGCGCCGCCGTGCCGGCCGACCGCGCCGGGCTTGCCATCGAGGCGATGCGCCACGGCAAGGACGTGCTGATGGACAAGCCCGGCGTTACCACCGCGCCCGACCTGGACCGGTTGCGGCAGGCCGTGGCGGAGACCGGCCGGATCTTCTCCATCTGCTTCTCCGAGCGTTTCCTGGTGCCCGCGACGGGGGTGGCGTTGCGGCTGGTGCGGGAGGGTACGATCGGGCGCGTGGTGCAGACGGCCGGTTTCGGCCCGCACCGGCTGAACCGCGACATCAGGCCGCAATGGTTCTTCGACCCGGTCCGCTACGGCGGCATCCTGGCCGACATCGCCTCGCACCAGATCGACCAGTTCCTGGCGTTCACCGGCTCCACCGACGCACGGATCGTGGCGAGCACGGTGGGGGTGTTCGACGATCCGCGGCAAGCCGGGTTCGAGAATTTCGGCGAGGTTCTGCTGCGGAGCGACCGGGCGTGCGGCTACTGCCGGGTGGATTGGTTCACGCCGGACGGGCTGCCGACCTGGGGCGACGGGCGCCTCACCATCACCGGCACGGAAGGCAGCATCGAGTTGCGCAAGTACATCGACATCGAGGGCCGGCCCGGCACCAACCACCTCTTCCTCGCCGACCGCAACGGCACCCGGCACATCGACTGCGCCGCCGAGCCCATCACCTATTTCCGCAACCTGCTGGCCGATGTGCGGAACCGCACCGAGACTGCGATGGCGCAGGAGCATGTCTGGACGGTATGCCGCCTGGCGCTCGCGGCGCAGGCTGGGGCCGAGCGGGTCCGGCTGCCGGGCGGCATGCCCGCGGGTCCGGCCATTTGAGCCGCCTGCGCGTCGGGCTGATCGGGCTGGGGCCAGGCTCGGAACCGCATGCCAAGAGCCTGCACGACCTGGCTGCGCGCGTGGAGGTGGTGGCCGCGGCGAGCCGGACGCAAGCGGCTTGCAGCGCATTCCACGAACGGTTCGGCCTCCCCGTGACCACGGACATCGATGGTGTGATCGCCGATCCTTCGATCGCGGCGATGCTGGTGCTGACCCCGCCGGCGTCCCACGCATCGGTCGCGGAACGCTGCTTCGCCGCGGGCAAGCACGTGCTGGTGGAGAAGCCGCTGGAGCTGACCTCGGCGCGCGGGGCCACGCTGGTGGCGGCCGGGCGGGCTGCCGGGCTACGGCTGGGCGTGGTGCTGCAACACCGCTTCCGCCCCGGCAGCCTGCGCCTGCGGGCGGCGCTGGCGGCCGGCGAACTCGGCTCGGTCCTGGCCGCCGGCATGGTGGTGCCCTGGTGGCGGCCGCAGCGCTACTACGACGAGCCCGGCCGTGGCACCATGGCCCGCGACGGCGGCGGCGTATTGCTGACCCAGGCGATCCATACGCTGGACCTGTTCCGCTCGTTGGTCGGCGTGTCGCGGGTGGAGGCGGCGCAAGCCAGCACCACGGCGGCGCACCAGATGGAGACGGAGGATTATGCCGCCGCGCTGCTGCGCTTGGGCAACGGCGCGCCGGGCACGTTGATGGCAACGACGGCGGCCTACCCGGGCCTCCCCGAGCGTATCGAGGTCTGGGGCTCGAAGGGATCCGCCGTGCTGGTCGGCGGGGCGTTGCGGCTAAGCTGGATGGCCGGGGGTGAGGAGGCGATCGAGGCCGAGGGCGGCACGGGCGGCGGCGCCAACATCATGGACTTCCCCAACGACGCGCACCGGGCCGTACTGGCGGACTTTCTCGATGCGGTCGAGACAGGCCGCGACCCGGTTGTGACCGGGGAGGAGGCGCTTGCCAGTCAACGCGTTGTCGATGACATTCTCACCGTAGCGCAGGGCAAGCTCGCCGAGTGACGGCCGTGCGCCGCATCGGTCGTCTGGCCAGCCCCGCAGACCTGGCCCGACCGCCCATCAGCCGCCGGTGGCGAACCCGGGATACAGCGTCATGCCGCCATCGACGAAGAGCGTGGTGCCGGTGACGTAGTCGGACGCGTCGGAGGCCAGCCACACGGCGGCCTGGGCGATGTCGTCCGGCTCGCCGATGCGCTTGTAGGGCACCAGCGTCATCAGGTCGGCATACGCCTTCTCGGTATTCCAAGCGGCGGTGTTGATCGGGGTGCGGATCGCGCCCGGTGCAATGCTGTTCACCCGGATGAAGTGGGGCGCCAACTCCTGCGCGATGCTCTGCATCATCATCATGATGCCGCCCTTGGACGAGGCATAGTTGACATGCCCGGCCCAGGGAATCTGCTGGTGCACCGAGCTCATGCAGATCAGCTTGCCCGCCGCTTGCGACACCGAAGCCACGACGCCGCGCTTCTTGAACTCCTTGGCCGCAGCCCGGGTGCAGAGGAACTGTCCGGTCAGGTTGATGCCGATCACCGTCTCCCAGTCCTGCAGCGTCATCTCCGGGAACGAGCAATCCTTCTGCAGCCCGGCGTTGCTGACCGAGATGTGCAGCGTGCCGAACTGAGCGATGGCGGCGGCGTACATCGCCTCGACCTCGTCCTCCTTGCTGACGTCGGCCTTCAGGGTGATCGCCTTGCGGCCCATAGCCTCGATCTTATGAGCGACTTCCTCCGCGGCCTCGGGATGCGTGACGTAGTTGATCGCCACGTCGGCGCCCGCCTGGGCCAGACCCAGGGCGACCGCCTCGCCGATGCCGGAATTGGCGCCGGTCACGATCGCAGGCTGGCCGGTCAGGACCTGGTTGTAGGGAGCATGCGGCAACCGGCTGGCGTCCGGCAGGGCGGGGGCGGTCGGCTCTTTGGAGTTCAGTGGGCCATCGGCCATGGTGGGCGCTCCGTGGATGCGGCCCATAGCCACCGGTTCAAGGGGCAGGGTGTGGCGTAGCCGGGCCTGGGACAGGGCTGACCGCGGTTCGATCAGCATGCCACGGACAACGGGCCGTTCCGGCGAGCGTTCCCCCGAAAGGCCAGCTTTCAGCCCTGTCAGTCGAGATGACCGCCGGCGCTTTAAGCCGCCACCAGTCTTTGCTGCTGCTCGCCCAGCCCTTGCACGCCCAGCCGCATGACTTGGCCAGCCTTCAGGAACACCGGCTCCGGCTTGATGCCCAACCCCACGCCCGGCGGCGTGCCCGTGGCGATGACGTCGCCCGGATGCAGCGTGATGAAGTGGCTGACATAGCTCACGAGATGCTTCACGCCGAAGATCATCGTCTTCGTGCTGCCGTCCTGCATCCGCTTGCCGTCCACCTCGCACCACAGCGCCAGGTCCTGCGGGTCCGGCACTTCGTCCTTGGTCACCATCCAGGGGCCGGTTGGGCCGAAGGTGTCGCAGCCTTTGCCCTTGTCCCAGGTGCCGCCTCGTTCGGCTTGGAATTCCCGCTCGCTCACGTCGTTGATCACGCAATAGCCAGCGACGTGGTCCATCGCCTGGTTTTCCGGCACGTAGGACGCCTTGGTGCCGATCACGATGCCGAGCTCCACTTCCCAATCCGTCTTCTTGGAGCCGCGCGGGATCAGCACGTCGTCGTTCGGTCCGCTATAGGCGCCGAGCGATTTGAGGAACACGATCGGCTCCTTCGGGATGGCAGCGCCGGTTTCGGCCGCGTGGTCGGCGTAGTTCAGGCCGATGCAGACGAAGTTCACCGGGCGCGCCACGCAGGCGCCGATGCGCGGGTTACCCTCCACCTTGGGCAGGCTCGAAGGGTCGATCGCGGCGATCTTGGCCAGCGCCGCGGGCGAGAGGGCCGCGCCGTTGATGTCGGGGACGTGGGACGACAGATCGCGGAGCGTACCGTCGGCGGCGAGGATGGCGGGTTTCTCGGCGCCGGGTGCGCCAACACGAAGCAGCTTCATCGTTTCTCTCCCTGGTGGACCGGCTCAGAGCGTCCAGCCGCCGTCAATAACCATAGTCTGCCCAGTGACGAAACGGCTCTCGTCGCTGGCCAGGTACACGGCCAACGCCGCGATCTCCTCCGGCGTGCCGAGGCGGCCCATGGCCTGGCGCGCCACGAAAGCCGTGCGCGCCTGCTCCATCCCGCCGGCCGCGGCGGCGTTGGCGGCGATGCGGTCGTCGAGCGAGGGCGTCTGGATGGTGCCCGGGCAGATCGCGTTGCAGCGCACGCCGCGGGCCACGGTGTCGGCGGCGACGGATTTCGTCAGGCCGATGACGGCGGCCTTGGTGGTGCCATAGATGAACCGGTTGGGCGCGCCCTTGATCGAGGATGCGCCGGACGAGATGTTGATGATCGACCCGCCTCCTTCCTGCAGCATCCCGGGCAAGAAGGCGCGGATGGTGCGGAACATGGAGCGGACGTTCAGGTTGAACGCGAAGTCCCACTCCTCCTCCGTCGCGTCCAGGATCGAGCCCTGGTGGACGAACCCGGCGCAGTTGAACAACACGTCCACCCGTCCGGCTTCCCGCGCCGCCGCCTCGATGTCCGCCGCGTTGGTCGCGTCCAGCCGGTGGGTGCGGATGTGCTCGCCGGCCAGGTCGGCGAGCTTGGTCTCGTTGAGGTCGGTTGCAATCACCCGGGCACCCTCCGCCGCGAAGGCGAGGGCGGTGGCGCGGCCGATGCCCTGCGCGGCGGCCGTGACGAAGCAGGTTTTGCCGGTTAGTCGATCGGTCATGCTACGGGCCGCTCCCTCAGTGATTGTCGCGGGATTCGCCGCGTGTCTCCAGAATGTCGAGATACAGAGTCGCCGACTCCAGGCACGCCCCCGTGCCGTGCTGGCCCACCGTGGCGCGGTGTATCTCCTCCCACGGCGTCTTGTTCGCAAGCTTCGGGGGCACCCACTCGGCCCGGCGCTGCGCCAATTCCGCCTCGGGGATCAGCACGTCCACCTTGCGGGTGTTCAGATCGATGCGGACCGGATCCCCGGTCCGCAGCAACGCCAGCCCGCCACCCACCGCGGCCTCGGGCGAGACGTTCAGGATCGAGGGGCTGCCGGACGTACCGGACTGGCGGCCGTCGCCCATCGTCGGCAGCGCGTCGATGCCGCGCTTCAGCAGGGCGGCCGGGGGCTGCATGTTCACCACCTCGGCGCCGCCCGGGTAGCCGATCGGGCCGCAATTGCGGATCACCAGCAGGCTGTGCTCGTCGACACCGAGCGCCGGGTCCTCGATGCGGTCGTGGTAGTCCTCCGGGCCCTCGAACACGACCGCCTTGCCCTCGAACACGTTCGGGCGCTCCGGGTTGGAAAGGAAGCGTGCGCGGAACGCCGGGTCGATGACGCTCGTTTTCATCACGGCGGTGTCGAACAGGTTGCCGCTCATCACGACGTAGCCCGCTGCCTCCTTCATCGGCGTCTCGTAGGCGCGGATCACCTCGCGGTCCGGCGCCTTCACCGCGGCCAGGTCCTCGGCGAGCGTCTTGCCGCTGACCGTGCGCACGCCGCCGTGCAGCTTGCCCGCGTCGAGCAGCTCCTTCATCACGGCCGGGACGCCGCCTGCCCGGTGAAAGCCCTCGCCGAGGAACCGCCCGGCGGGCTGCAGGTCCACCAGCAGCGGAATCTCCGCACCCAGGCGCTGCCAGTCGTCCAGCGTGTGCTCGACGCCCATGTGCCGCGCGATGGCGACCATGTGGATCGGGCAGTTGCTGCTGGCGCCGAGGGCCGCGGCGGCCACCACCGCGTTCTCGAACGCGGGCTTGGTCATGATGTCGGACGGGCGCAGGTTCTCGTGCACCATCGCCACGATGCGGCGGCCGGTCTCGTAGGCCATCCAAGCCCGCTCGCGGTAGGGTGCCGGGATCGCCGCGCAGCCGGGCAGGGACATGCCGAGCGCTTCGGCCAGGCTGTTCATGCTGGTGGCGGTGCCCATCGTGTTGCAGTGACCCGGCGAGGGCGCCGAGCTCGCCACCATGTTCATGAATTCCTCGTAGCCGATCTCGCCCTCGGCCATGAGCTTGCGCGCCTCCCACACGATGGTGCCGGAGCCGGACAGCCGCCCCTTCCACCAGCCGTCCAGCATGGGCCCGCCGGAGAGCACGATGGCCGGGATGTTCACGGTCGCTGCCGCCATCAGGCAGGCGGGCGTCGTCTTGTCGCAGCCCGTGGTGAGCACCACGCCGTCCAGCGGGTAGCCGTGCAGGATCTCCACCAGGCCGAGATAGGCGAGGTTGCGGTCCAGCGCCGCAGTCGGACGCTTGAGGGTTTCCTGCAGCGGATGGACCGGGAACTCGAGCGGGATGCCGCCCGCGTCGCGGATGCCGTCGCGGGTGCGCTTGGCGAGTTCGATGTGGTGGCGGTTGCAGGGGACGATGTCGCTGCCGGTCTGCGCGATGCCGATGATGGGCTTGCCGCCCTGCATTTCCTCGCGGGTCAGGCCGTAGTTCATGATCCGCTCGAGGTAGAGCGCGGTCATCCCGGGGTTGGCCGGGTTGTCGAACCAGCGGCGGCTGCGCAGACGGTTTGCCTGGCCGCTGGTGTGCCCGATCGAGTGGTCCATGGTTCTAGTCCTCCCTGGTTGGGTCGAAACCTGTGCCCCGGTCCGGGGAGTGTCAACGCCGGGTGTCAGCCGGGCCGGGTGAGTCGTCGGGCTCGTCCGGCCAGACTAGACGCGGGCCCCAAGGCTAAGTGAGCGCTACCCCATTGTAGATCTCGGCCACTGGCAGCGTCAGTCCCAATCCGGCACTGGCAGCCGCGAGCTTCTCTCGCTACGACGCGGCCATCACGCCCACGTCATCCCGCCGCTGGGTCGGCCGCCGGGCCAGCGCCAGCAGCGTCAGCGCGCAGCCCGTCAGCAGCGGCGGCACCGAAAGCAGCAGGAAGATGTCCCCATACGGCAGATCGCCCGCCAGCAGCACGCTTCCCAATACCGGCCCCATGATCGAGCCGAGCCGGCCGATGCCGAGCGCCCAGCCAGCCCCGGTGGAGCGGATCGCCGTCGGGTACAGGGTGCTCGCCAGCGCGTTGATGCCGCATTGCCCGCCCGGGATGCACAGACCGGCAAGCGTCACGAGCACGATCGTCAGCGGTGCGGACCCGGCGGCTAGGCCCACCGCCGCGATCACCGGGATGCCTGCGAAGAACACGGCCGCCAGCCAGCCGATGCCGTATTTGTCCAGCAGCCGGCCTGAGACCAGGCTGCCCGCGGTGCCGCCGATGTGGAACACGCCGGCCGCGATCGCCGCGTAGGCCAGGCTGATCCCGCTCGTCTGCACGATCGTCGGCAGCCAACTCGTGACGAAGTGCAGCGCGACCATGTTGAAGATGTAAGCCGCCCATAGCAGGCAGGTGACCGGCAGCAACCCGCCGCGGAACAGCTCTGCCACCGAGCGGGACGGCTTCGCCTCGTCGGTCACCGTGAACACGGCACCCGGCTCGATGGCCAATCCTGGCGCCAAACGCCGCATCGTGGACGCAAGCCTCGCTGGGTTCCGGCCGCTGGAGGCCAGGAACCGCGCCGACTCGGGCAGCGCGAAGGCGAGCCCCACGCCCAGCAGCAGTGCCGACCAGCCGCCGACGTGGAACACGGATTGCCAGCCGAACCGCGGCAGCAACCCGGCGGCGATGAACCCGCCCGCCGCACTGCCGAGCGTGTAGGCCGCGAACACCAGCGCCACCCGCGTCGCCCGCTGCCCGCTCGGCGCATACTCGGCCGCCAGCGCGATGGCGTTCGGGATGGCGCCGCCCAGCCCCACCCCGGCCAGGAAACGCAGCACCGTCAGCTCCGTCGGTGTTTGCGCGTAGGCCGCCGCCACCGTCAGCGCGCCGAAGCCCAGCACGCCGGTGATGACCAGCACCCGGCGCCCGATCCGGTCCCCCAGATTGCTCAGCGCCAGCGCGCCGACCATGTAGCCGGCCATCGCGGCGGCGAACACGAGGCCGAAGCTGCTGCGCTCGATGTGCCAGGCGCGGATGATGCTGGGCGCGGCGTAGCCCACCACCTGCATGTCGTAGCCCTCGACGAACATCGCGACCGCGATCCACAACAGCAGCCGGAGTTGGAAGCCGCTCATGCTCTGGCGGTCGATGATCGCGGCGACGTCGATGCGCTGGGCTGCCATCGTTGGGTCCTTCAGTCGTCCTCGGGCCGGATCACGTTTTGCGGATTGTTACCCAAGGCAGCGGCCATTGTCTCCGCACCTTTGATCCGGATGTCCCACTCGGCCTCAGGGGTCCAGAAAGCGGAGTGCGGGGTGACGATCAGCCTGCCTTCGAGCGCCGGGTCACGGTCGCGGTAGGCCTGCAACAGGGAATGGACGGGATCTGTCGGCGGCTCCACCGGCATTACGTCGAGCCCGGCGGCGGCGAGGTGGCCGGAGCGCAAGGCCGCCTCCAGCGCGTCGAAATCCATCGTGCCGCCGCGGGCCGTGTTGATCAGCACGGCGCCTTCCGGCAGCAGGGCGAACTCCCGCGCGCCCAGCATCCCGGCCGTCTCGCGCGTGAGCGGCGTGTGGACGGAGAGGATGTTGGACTGCCCGAGCAGCGCCTCCAGGCTGGGCGCGCGGTCGATGCCGAGGGCGAGGTCCGCGCCGTTGGGCAGCTTCGGGTCGTAGAACACGACGCGGTAGCCAAGCGCCTTGGCCCGCAGCGCGACCGCGGTGCCGATGCGGCCGAGCCCGAGGATACCGAAGGTGGTGGTGCTGAAGCGCCGGATCGCCGGATCGCGGATGATGGACCAGACCGGGTCCGGCTTGCGCTGGTGCTCGTGGTGATGGATCAGCCCGCGGGCCAGGGCGACGGCCAGGGCGATGGCATGGTTGGCGACCTCCGTGGTGCCGTAGTCGGGCACGTTGCACACCCTGACGCCCCGGCGGGCGGCGACGGGGCGGTCGATGCGGTCGTAGCCGACCCCCATCCGCACGACTGCGCGCAGCTTGGGGAAGCGGGCGAAATCGGCCTCGCTCACCCAGAAGCGGAAGATCATCAGCCCGTCCACCTCGGCGCAATCGGCGTCGGACAGTTCGGCCAGGGACTGCACGTCGCGCATCACGATGGTTGTGCCAGGGCCGAAGATGCGGCGTTCCTCGGCGTCGTCGTCGTACATGCGTTCGGCATACAGCACCGTCGTCATTGGCGGTCTCCCCGGGGTGTTGGTGCGATCCTGCGGTGGGGGCGGGGCTGGCGCAACCCGGTGAGGCGGGGCAGGCTGGGGCGCAGATGCTGGAGGGATCGGTGCGATGAACGGTGCGGAAAGCCTGGTGCACACATTGTTGGCGTCCGGGGTGGACACGTGTTTCGCGAACCCGGGCACGTCCGAGATGCATTTCGTGGCCGCGTTGGACCGGGTGCCCGGCATGCGTTGCGTGCTGGGCCTGTTCGAGGGCGTCGTCACGGGGGCGGCGGACGGGTACGCCCGGATGGCCGGCAAGCCTGCGGCGACGCTGCTGCATTGCGGGCCGGGCTTGGCGAACGGCCTTGCCAACCTGCACAACGCCCGCCGCGCCCGTGTGCCGCTCGTCAACATCGTGGGCGACCAGGCGACGTTCCACCGCCCGCTGGATGCGCCGCTGACCGCCGACACCGAGGGTTGGGCGCGGCCTGTGTCCGGTTGGACGCGGACCGCCACGCACTCGGCCACGGTCGGCGCGGACGCGGCGCAGGCGGTGCAGGCGGCGATGACGGCGCCCGGCCAGATCGCGACGCTGATCCTGCCGTCGGACACGAGCTGGGACGATGGTGGTGTCGTGGCCGAGCGTCTCCCGCCGCCGCCCGCCGCGCATGCCGATGCGGGCATCGTGGAGGCCGTGGCACGCGTGCTGCGTTCGGGCGAGCCGGCGATGTTCATTCTCTCGGGCATGGCGTTGCGCGCCGGGCCGCTCGCGCTGGCTGGAGGGATCTGCGCCAAGACGGGTGTGCGGATGATGGCGCAGACATCCAACACGCGCATGGAGCGTGGCGCCGGGCGCATGCCGATCGAGCGCGTGCCCTACCCGGTGGACTTGGCGCTGAAGGCGTTGGATGGGCTCAAGCACATCGTTCTGGTGGGCGCCGTGGCTCCGGTCGGCTTCTTCGCCTACCCAGGCAAGCCTGGCCGGCTGTATCCGGAGGATTGCACGATCCACGTCCTCGCCCGCCCGGACCAGGACGGCCCGGCGGCGCTGTCATCGTTGGCCGGCTTGCTCGGGGCCGAACCGGTCACGGCACCCGGTGCAGAACGACCCGAGCTCGCGCGCGGTCCGGTGGAGGCGGAGGCATTCAGCCGCTCGCTCGCAGCACTGATGCCCGAGGGCGCGATCGTGGTGGACGAGGCTGTGACGTTCGGCCGGGGCCTGTTCCCGCTGACCCGGGGTGCCGCGCCGCATGATTGGCTGCAGCTCACCGGCGGTGCGATCGGCGACGGGCTGCCGCTGTCCACGGGGGCGGCAGTGGGGGCGCCGGGCCGCCGGGTGATCACGCTGCAGGCAGACGGTTCGGCGATGTACACGGTGCAGGCGCTCTGGACGCAGGCGCGCGAGAAGCTGGATGTGACGACGATCATTTTCTCCAACCGCAAATACGCGATCCTGCTGGGCGAGCTGGCCAATGTGGGTGCGAATCCGGGTCGCACGGCGCTGGACATGATGGATTTGGGCAATCCCGACCTGGACTGGTGCCGGATTGGCCAAGGTATGGGGGTGGAGAGTGCCCGGGCCGAGACGATGGAGCAGTTCAACGACCTGCTGGCGGCGGCGAACGGGCGGAGCGGGCCGTTCTTGATCGAATTGATGACATGACGCAGTTTCGTAGCTGTCGTAAACTTCAGTAGAATCTATCTGTTCTACGCGTGGGTTGCTTACTGTCGTTGTACATTGGCTTCCTTGGACAACAATGGTTGATGGGAGCCTTGCTGGCATCGTTGTCATGCGTGTAGTGTCTTATCACTGTCAGTGCCGACGCCAAAACGACCTCGCACCGAACTAGGATCAGCGTGTCACATCGCCTACCGGCTAGCCTCACGCCTTGTCTGATGCGCCAAAGACCAAAATTAGCCGGTCTTCGATGACGAGTATCTCAGGTCTCCAAAACTTAGTGTCGTTCCTACAGAGTAGAGACTATACCAAACCAAGGATTGTTGCGAGATCGTTCCAAATTTGGAACTTGGTTGCAAATTTCTCCCGCCACAGACGGGTATACGACGCGATAAGCCACCCAGACCTAAGTGCTATTCTGGCGATACAGCCGCAAGCACCGATGAAATACCTGAATCCAAATTATCTTGCCCAGAGCCTGACCATATCGCAACGTGCTGACGCGTTTACACATCACTATCGCTACCTCTCCAAGTGCTTCGGCAGCTTCCTAATAAAACGGATCGTTTCAGGCGGTTTCGAACTCTGGGCTTACTCTTCTGGTTGCAGTAGACACGTCATTGATCTGAAGTTTTCTCATCCCGTCGATAATGAGGGCGAGCTTACGATCGAGTACATCTGCAACGAGATGCCGATCTATTGGCTATCATTTACCATCGTTGCCGGCAATATATTTGGAATGTCTGCTGGATCCGTGATTTTCCTAACACGCATCCAGGGTATTAGGAACAACTTCGACGCAGTGCGTGAAGCGACGAAATCGCTGCGCGACATATCTCCCCCGTATGCCATGATGGCTGCGCTCCAGGGCTTCGACATGGCGCTTGGGATCGACACGATTGTTGCCGTATCCAGCGAGACGCAGGTTTCGTTCGTACATCAACGGCCGGGTGAGGTCCGTATGTATGGGCAGCTTCTCCACTCGCTTGGTGGCGTGACGTTGCAGACAGGGGCCAATGGACCGTTGTCACCCGGATCGGATGCAACCTACATCGAACTGTCGCATCCGTTTCCAGAAAAGCCAATTACGGACGTCAAACGCACGCACCGTTCCAGAACGAAGGCCAGGCGGAGCTTCCGTCATCAGATCAGCAATCTCGTCTCCGCAAGAGTTGCGGAGCACCTTCAGTCTCCGCCAGAGCAGTTACGACGACTGGCAGTCGATTAGCGGCGCAACTTCTTGCGCCATAGCGTCCGTAACCGATTACGGCAACGCCTTCCGCCAACTGACGATCAGAGTATCGATCGTGCGTTTCCAACTGTATTCAGCCGCCCGCGCCAACCCTTTCTGCCTTAGCCGCTCGGCCAAGGCCGGGTCTTCGATCAATTGACGCAGGCCTTCGCTGATCGCCACCTCGTCCAGCGGATCCACCAGCAGCGCCGCGCCGGCGGCCAATTCGCCGACGGCGGTGGTGCTCGAGGCGAGCACGGGGCTCGCGGCTGCCATCGCCTCCACGACGGGGAGGCCGAAGCCCTCGTAAAGACTGACGTAAGCAAATGCAGACGCGCGGGAGCACAGTGCTACGAGTTCGGCGTCGCTGACATGACCGAGCAGGCGGACCGTGCCATCGCGGATCGCCGCGTCGGCCTCGGGGCGCGCCAACACGCTGCCCCATCCCTTGCCGCCGGCGATCACCAGGGGGGCCTGTTGGCGGAGCGCGGCAGGCAGCCGCAGGTGGGCGGTTAGCAGGCGGTCGAAGTTCTTGCGTGGCTCGATGGTCGAGATCGAGAACACGTAGCTGCGGTCGGTAAGCTCATACTGCGCGAGTGCGGCGGCGGCTTCATCGGCCGAAACCGGGCGGAACTCCTCGGCCGGGGCCAGCGGCACGACGTCGATCATGCCGGCGGCGATGCCCAGGTCGCGCACGACGGCATCCTTGGTGAACTGCGAGATCGCCACGAACCGGCTGGCCTGGCGCAGCGTGGATTGCAGGTTGCGCTCGATCCACTGCAGGCGTTCCACCGGGTGCCAGGAGGGTTCGTGGTGCCAGGAGAGATCGTTCATCGTGACCACCGTCGGCAGCGAAACCGGCCGGGTGATCATATTCGGCTCGTGATAAACCAGCCGTCCGCCGCAGGTCCGGGCGAGATCGCGCACCTTGCGGTTCAACCCGCCATGCTTCAGCCGGCGCAGGGTCTGCACGCCGGGCACCCGGCCCACGGCAACCTTCCAGGGGATCGGCACCCGCTCGACCGGTTGCGGCGCGGCGATCGGGTCGTCCAGCGTGTCCAGCACTTCCGGCCCAGCCAGCCCCTCGGCGAGCAGCAGCCCCAACTGATCGATGGCGGCGGACGCCCGGGCGGCACGGGCGATCTCGATGGTCATGCGGCCGACGCCGGACCGGCGCGAGGCAAGGCTCTCCGCCCCGATCAGGACGCTGAGCTTGGGGGCGGGGAGCACAGGGATGGTGTCGAACGGCAAATCGGTTCTCTGGACGTCTTGCTGTGTGGGGGCGGCGCAGGCTGCGCCAGGATCAGCGCACGACGCGTCCATGCGGACGGCGCCCTCAATCACGTATATGGCATTCGGGCGTCAAGTGCTCGGTGAAGCGGGTCCAGAACACCGTCTGGCCGAAGAGCGGGATGCCGATGTAGCCGCGCATGCGCAGCCGCCCGTCCGGATCGACACGAACGCGGATGGTGTAGGTCTTGCCGTCGTCCGGGTTGGTGATGTGGCTGTCCCAAACACCGGCCGAGTCCGCCGTGCCGCTCGTAATCAACGCCAGGTGGCAGCGGGAGCGGCCGTGCACATCCTTTGGCGCGCTGCCGTCCGGCTGAAAATTGACGATGCCGGCAACACGGCCGCACAGGCCGCCGCCGCAGGGGTAGAGCTCGACGACGCCGTCGTGGTCCTCGGTCCACCACAACCCCATAGCGGCCTCGGGATCGGCCGCCCGCGCCTGCCCCGCCGCGAGTGCCTGCCCCGCTGCCAGCAGGGTCAAAGCTGCAAGCGCCGCCAGCTTCAAGATGTAACCGTCGGGCCGGGCGGCGAGGACGCAGCGACCCGCGCGAAGGTGGTAACGATGCGCCAGCCTGCCCGCAGCGTGCCCCGCACCGAGCCCGCGACCTTGCTTTGCCCACCGGCGCGGCACCGGTATGGGACCGGAACCTCGAGGATTCGTAACCCGGCGCGCGCTGCCTGCATCTGCATTTCGATGTTCCAGCCGTACGTCATCTCGCGCAGGCCGAGTGCCAGAAGGCTGGAGCGGCGGATAGCCCGGAAGGCGCACATGTCCGTGTAACGCACGCCGTAAAGGGCACGCATGCCGAGCCCGGCAGCCTGGCCGGCGAACACCTGGTGCCAACTCATCGAGCCGGGATCGCGTTCGCCGCGGGTGCGGGACGCGATGACGAAGTCATGGGTGCCGGTGCGGATGGGGTCCACCAGAAGGTGCATCAGATCGGCCCGGTCGGCGCCGTCACCATCCATGAAGACGATTATGTCGCTGGCCGGGCTTGCCGCTTCCGCAGCGCGGGCGCAGGCCAGGCCGTAGCCGCGCTGCCGCAGGTCGATCACGCGGGCGCCTGCCTCGGCCGCGATCTGCTGTGTGCCGTCCTTGCTGCCGCTGTCCGCCACGATGATCTCGGCGGCGACCGCGCGTGGTATCTCGCGCACGACCGCCCCGATGACGTCCGCTTCGTTCAGCGTGGGGATGACGACGGTGACGCCCCGATTGTCGGAGATCGGGGCGGCGCCGGTTAGAGCGACCACCTCAGGCCGCAATTCTCGCACGGCTTCGGCGGCATGTCGCTGAGCAGGCTCTGGCGGAAATCCTTGTAAAGTTCGCCGTTCCAGATCTCGCGCAGGCTCTGCTGGGTCGCGTCCCCGAGGGTGTAGTTGCTGTAGCCGCGGGCCGAGAACGGTGCGATGCAGCAGGGCAGGGCGCGGCCATGCGCCGTGAAGTACATCAGCGACCACGGGCGGCGGCAGGTTGCCCAGGGATTTTCGCCTTCGTTGTTCTTGAGGCTGACGCCGGGTTCGGTCGCTCCGGAGGCATCCAGCATCACGCCCATGTCGGCGCCGATGGCCTGCGCAGCGGCGATAGCCTGCTCCTCCTCGGCCTGGGTCTGCTCGAACAGGCTGTTCTCCGCCCGCGCCATGCCGAACCCGGCGTCATCGAACACCAGGCGTTGCAGGTGGACTTCCTTCACGCCCATGTTGGCGGCCATGCGGACGAACTCGGGCAGTTGCTGCACCGTCTCCTTGAGGCCGGTCAGCCAGATCGACACCTTTGGGGTGGCGGAGCCGACCTTGGCCTGGAAGGCGGTGAACTTGCCGACGTCGCGCACGATACGGTCGAAGAAGTCCTTGCCGCGGACGGCGAGGTAGGTCTTGCGGTCGGCGGCGTCCACCGAGACGCGCAGCTCGTCGAGCCCGGTGTCGATCAGCTCCTGGAACTTCTTCGGGTTCAGCAGGGTGCCATTGGTGTTGAACAGCACATAGATGCCGCGATCCTTCAGGTAGCGGATCATGCGCGGCAGGTCTTTCACGAGCATCGGCTCGCCGACCCCGTGCAGCACTACGCGGGCGATCGAGGGGAACTGGTCCACGATCTTGGTGAACAGCTCCCACGTCATGTCCTGCGGCGGCTCGAGTGTCTCGAACGTGCGCGGGCAGGTCTCGCACAGCAGGTTACATCGGTTTGTCGTCTCGAGGTACAGGCACACCGGGGGGGAGGCCGTGACGTCACGGGCCTCGACGGCTTCGAAGTAGCGGCGCGGGTCTTTCAGCATCGTGGCCGACATGAGCGAAACTCCTCTAGGCAGTCCGCGGGCTGGGGGCCCGCTTGGTATTCGTCCGGCTAGCCTGCGCAATATCGCGGACCGCGAGCAGAAGACATGGTCCGTAAATGATCCAGGGATAGACGTTTTCCCGGTGGTATGGATCCAGATACAGCAACACGGCACTCGCGGACAGGTAGACAACGCTGGGCAATGGCGCAAAACACGCGAACAGGGCAAGCCACCCGACATACCATGGGTAGTGTGGCGAAATCGCGACCGTGGTCGCGGTTGCGAGGATTGCGGCGGCGCGGCCGATCGCGAGCGTGCGTGCGCCGGGTTCGGCGGGCAACGGGTGGCCAAGCATGTAGAAGGCCGCCAGGGCGAGTAGGCCGAACCCGGCTAGGACGACGTACAGGTTGGTGACCCAGGGCGGCAGCATGCCGAACAGCGCCAGCGCCCGGAGGACGAAGAAGCCCTGACCGGTCGCAAGTCCCTCCTCGTTGGCGTATCCCGGCAGGTAGCCCAGCACGTGCCAGCCCGCGCCGTAGGTGTAGAAGCCGTATAGCACCAGGATCACGAGCACGGTGCCGGCCAGCATCCGCCAGTCCCACCGCCGCCAGAATGCGGGAAAGATCGCGGCGGGCAACAGCTTGCAGAGCACGGCCAGCCCGATCACGGTCCCCGTCCATCCGCGCTTGCCGCTGGCCATCACGAGCATGGCCAGCGCCACGAAGCCGATGCTGGCCCCATCGATATGGCCGTTGCCGGCATATTCCCAGATCGGCAGCGGGTTCCAGGCATAGGTCAGCACCGCCGCGGCCGGCCGGCCTGCGCGGTGCAGCAGCCACGCCACCGCCCCGATCGCCACCGCTTCGAACCCGGCCATGGTGAGCTTGACCATGGCGAGCGAGGACCAGACCTGGCCGATCGCGGCGAAGATCACCTGCGCCATCGGCGGGTAGATGGTAGGCGCTTCCTCGGAGCGGTTGGTGCTGGTGTAGATCTCGTTGTCGCGCAGGAACTCGAGTTGCGGCGCGGCTGGTAGGTAAAGGTAGGGGTTGATGCCCTGCGCCTGCACCCGGCCGTCCCACACGTAGCGGAACAGGTCCGAGGAGAGGAAGGGCGGGCTGGCCAGCGGCAGCACCCGCATGGCGGCGGCAAGGCCCAGCACTAGGAGCGTAGCGCGGCGGGGCAGCGGGCCCGCGTTCACCAGCCAAACGGTGCCGAAGTAGATCAGCGCCGCCACGCACTCCAGGCCGACGAACACGACCAGCCGCTCGTCGGAGCCGATTGTCGCGACCGAGCCCGGCACGTGACACAGCCACTCGCCCACGACGAGCAGCAGCAACGCCGCACCGGCTGCGGCCAGGGCGTTGAACCGGCTGCGTTCCGTCAGGCGGAGCGCCGTCACGCGCGCAGGCGTTCGCGGAGGTTCAGGCGGAGGGTGGCGGCAGCGGTGGCAGGGGCGGCGAACCCGGCGCCGGCGTCCAGGTCGGTACACAAGCGGGCAAGGGCGGTGCGGTCGTCCACGTCGTACCAGGGGAGCAGATCGTGCGCGGGCAACCCGATAGATGCGGCAGCGGCACGAGTCTGGGCGGCGACCCGCTCCGTGCTCCAGGTAATGCCGGCGTAGAGCCGCTCGTGCAGTGCCGTCATTCCGAGCAGATAGTAGCCGCCATCCTCCGCCGGGCCGAGCACGACCCGGTCGGTGCCGGCAGAGAGGTGCTGCGCAGCCTGCACGAGGCAAGCGGTGGGCAGCGTCGGGCTGTCCGAGTTCAGCACGCACACGGCGGTGTGGCCGCGGTCGAACAGCGAGCGCGTGGCATGGAGGAGCGAGCGGCCGAAACCATCCACGCCGTCCGGCATGGCGCCGGTGCCGTCGGCGAGCAGGAGTTGGGTGCCCTCGGCGAGGATGCCGTCGAACAGGGTTTCGTGCCCGGCGGGGGCGTAGGCGATGTAGCCCGTGATATCAGCCTGCTGCGCGGCGGCGCGGATGTTCTCGGTGATGTCGCGCAGGAAGGCGGCGCTCATGTCCCGCGCTTCGTCCGGGCTCAACGGCGGTGTCAGGCGGGTTTTGGAGTGGCCAGGGCGGGGTGCCTTGGCCATCACCGCGATGGCGCAACTCATGGAGGGTGGATCTCGCCGGGTTTGGTGGCGGTTTCATGGCATCGGGCGCGGCAGTTGGCCATATGTCCGGGAGGATCGTGATCGTGGGTTTCACGACTGATGCCGCTTGGAGAGTTATGCTCCGGTTTCAGGCAGAAAGAGATGGATGTGGCTGCAGGTGACGCCGCCGGTGGCAGTTCGTTCCTTTTGACCCACCGCCGTTGAACCTTTTGCCCAGCGGCCTGATTTGTCCGAGGCAGCAGGAGCTACCGTATGAGCATCCAACTCGGGCAGATCGCTCCCGA
>CAXTVQ010000033.1:41819-47015 GCA_964247705.1 uncultured Acetobacteraceae bacterium
AACCGTATCTCCGCTACGTCGAACTCGAGCAGGCGACTTGAGCATGGAGAAGGTGAAGAAGCTGTCCGGCGCGGAAACGCTCAAGGCCGGCAGCCGTGGGTTGCGCGGGTCGATCGCCGAGGAGCTGACCGGAACGCCCAAGGGCGGGATCTCCGAGGGTGCTTACAACCTGCTGAAGTTTCACGGTACTTACGAGCAGTTCGACCGTGACACGGCGACGCAGCGCAAGCAGGCGGGGCTCGATAAGGAGTGGCAGTTCATGGTGCGCGTGCGCGCACCGGGTGGGGTGATGACGGCGGCGCAGTATCTCGCGCTGGATGCCATTGCCGGACAGTATGCCAACGGCACGCTCAAGATCACGTCGCGGCAGGGCATTCAATTCCATGGCACGGTGATCGGGGACCTCAAGCCCGAGATCGCGGCGATTAATCACGCGCTGCTCACCACCTATGCCGCATGCGGCGACGTGGTGCGCAACGTGATGACGACCCCCGCGCCGCGGCGGGACGCCATCCACACCCGGCTGGGCGAAGATGCGGTGATGCTGTCCAAGCGGTTGCTGCCCAAAAGCCGCGGATACTACGAGATCTTCCTCGACGAACAGGGCACCGACGAGCCGGTTGAGGAGCCGGTCTACGGTGCGACCTACCTGCCGCGGAAATTCAAGATCGGGATCGTGCACTCGGCGGACAACACGGTCGACGTGCTGGCCAACGACCTCGGTTTCGTCGCCGTGTTCGAGGGCGACGTGCTGCAGGGATACCAGGTGTATGTCGGCGGCGGACAGGGGATGACCCACAACAAGCCCAACACCTATCCGCGTATCGCGTCGGTGGTGGGGTTCATCGGGCCGGACCAGTTGTGGGACGCGACCGTCGCAGTGATCGCGCTGCAACGGGACAATGGCGACCGTACCGACCGCCGACGCGCCCGGCTGAAATACGTGGTGGATGACCGCGGGCTCGACTGGGTGCGCGAGCAACTGACGACGACATATGGCCTGGCGTTGCAGCCGCCGCGGGCCCTGCCGCCGTTCGAATTGCCGGAGTTGCTCGGTTGGCACGAGCAGGGGGACGGGGCCTGGTGGCTTGGCGTGCCGATCGAGGCGGGCCGGATCACCGGGCCGGTCAGGGAGGCGATCCGTGAGGTGGTGCAGCGCTTCGGCGTGACCCCCGTGTTCACGCCGCAGCAGGACGTGCTGTTGAGCAACATCGCCGCCGGGGACCGGGCGGAGGTGGACAGCATCATGCGCGCGCACGGCATCGTGGCGGCGGAGACGCTGAGCCCGCTGTCGCGCTGGACGCTCGCCTGCACCGCGCTGCCGTTTTGCGGTCTGGCGCTCACCGAGGCGGAGCGGGTGCGCACGGACATCATCGCCGATGTCGAGCGTGTGCTGGCGCGGCACGGGGTGTTGGACGAGCGGATCAGCCTGCGCATCACCGGGTGCCCGAATGGCTGCGTGCGGCCGTATGCGGGCGATATCGGCCTGGTGGGCCGGGTGCCCGGCGAGTATGCCATCTTCGTCGGCGGCGACTTCGCGGGGACGCGGCTGTCGTTCAAGCTGATGGAGCGGGTCAAGCTGGCCGAACTCGGCGCGACGCTCGAGCCGCTGATCGCGGCCTGGAGCCGGCAGCGGATGGGAGACGAGGGATTCGGCGATTTCTGCACCCGGACGGGCCAGGCGGCGCTGCTGGCGATGTTGCCAGGCCAGGCATTGGCGGCGGAGTAGCGCCGCCCGCCCGCCGCGTCGCGACGTGGCGTAACGGCGCCGAACCCGGTGAGCGCGCTGTTCCGGAAGAGGTGGCGGTGGCGCTCACCTACAACCGCACGACGCATGCGGTGATGATGGCGACACCGGCGGACCTGGAGGATTTCGCCGCCGGGTTCAGCCTGGCCGAGGGGATCGTCGAGCGGGCGGAGGACATCGAGGAGCTGGACGTGGTGCCGGCGCCGCTCGGGATCGAGTTGCGCATGTGGATCGCCACCGGGCGGATGGAGCGGCTGGAGCGGCGTCGGCGCCATATCGCTGGGCCGACTGGCTGCGGGTTGTGCGGCATGGACAGCCTGGCAGATGCGATGCGCGAGCCGCCAGGCGTCGCGGCCGGACGGTCCTGGACGGCTGCGGAGGTGTCGGCGGCGGTGGCCAGTCTGCAGCCGGCGCAGGTGCTCAATCACGAGACGCGCGCGGTGCACGCGGCCGGGTTCTGGCGCAACGGGCTGGTGGCGGTGCGCGAGGATGTCGGGCGGCATAATGCGCTGGACAAGCTGACAGGGGCGTTGCTGCGGACCGGGGAAGACCCGTCAAGCGGAATCCTGTTGCTGACCAGCCGGGTGTCGGTGGAGCTGATCCAGAAGGCGGCCGGGGCCGGGGTTGGGCTGCTCGCCGCGGTGTCGGTGCCGACGGCGCTGGCGATCCGGGTGGCGGAGGCGGCGGGGATCACGCTGGTGGCAGTGGCGCGGAGCGATGGGTTCGAGGTGTTCACGCATCCGGGGCGGATTGTCGCCTGAACCGGCTTGACCTTGACCTTCTCCCGTTATGGACGGGAGAGGGAGACGAGGTGCGCAACGCTGTTTCTAGCGGTGGTCCACCCGCACGGCCCGCGCATCCGCCAGCGCCTGCGCGTACATTGGCCGCAGTTCCGCCGCTCGTGCCGATAGATCCGCTCGGTGGCGCTGTTCCGCTTTGAGCATCGCCTTGAGTTGCGTGAGGCCCGCCGCCAACTCCGCTTCGATCTTGGTGCGGCGTTGGGCCAGCATCCCGTCCATTGCCGCAACCTGCGCGGATGTCACGGTGCGGTTAGGGTCGAAGTGGAATGAGGCCTCGCAGGTCTGGCGGAAGGCCAGCATGTTGGCGGCGGTGCGGGGGCCGAAGCCGGGGATCGCTTCGATGCGCTTCTGGTCGATGTCGGCTGCCGTTTCGACGCCGTAGCTCAGCAGCGTCGCGACCTTCGCCTTGCCGATGCCGGCGATCTTTGCGTTGGCGATCTCGAACGACTCCAGGTGGGCGCGGAATTGCTGCTGCTGCCGGTTGGCCGCCAGACCGTGCAACTCGGCTTCCCGCTGCTTGGCCAGGCCATCATGTTCGCGCTTCAGCGCGGCCAGCGACTGCCTCGTCGCGGCGAACCGCGCCGCTGGGCCCGGCCCCCAGTCGCGCACCAACTCGGCCCATAGGCGGCGCACGTCGAGCAGTTGCGCCCGCGCTGCGGCGACCTCGGCCGGACGGCGCAGCCACCATAGTCCGGCGGCCACCACGGCGATGGCGGCCAACAGCGGGAGCAGCAGGGCGGACGGGGCGGCGGCAATCACCAGCGCGGCGCCAGCGACCAGGACCGAGACCGCCAGCATTGCGCGGTTGCGCATCTGCCGTGCCGCCGCCTGGATGCGGGGCGACGGCATGATCGCGGCCGGGTTGGGCAGTTCCAGGTCGGGCATGGCGGCGGGTTCGGGAAGGGCGTCGATCTCCTGCCACAGCAGCGCCAGGCCGCCGCCGGGGCGCCCCGGCACGAACACGGCGGGGAACAGCGCCACGCCGGTGCGCGCTTCCACCTCGCACCAGGGGCAGGCGCCGGCCTCGGCGGCGAACCAGTGCGCGGGGTTGGCGCCGCATTTGCGCAGCGACCGGCCGAGTGCCGACAGTTCGGCGGCCCATTGTTCCGCGGAAGGGCGCCCGCCGCGGGTGGCGCCGGGCGCGAAGGCCGCTTCGAACAAGGTGCGGATGCTGCCGGGCAGCGCCGTCATCGGCAGGCTGCCGGGCGGCGGCGACATCTGGGTGCGTCTGGCGTCGGACGCGTAGGCGTAGCGGGATTCGGTGATCGCGCGCTCGATGTCGGGCGGCTCGCCGGCGCCGGCGTAACGGCCGGAGAACGGGTGGCGGCCCATGCAGAGAAGCTGGAAGATCAGCACGGCGAGGCCGAACACGTCGTGGTTCGGTGTGCGGACGACCTCGCGGTAGCTGGTCAGCCCCTGCATCTCGGGCGGCTGGTGGGTGCCGACGCCCACTTCGCACGGCCAGCGGCGGGCGCCCTGCGACACCTGCATCGAGTCGGCGTCGATGAAGCGGACGGTGGCGTCCTCGGCGACGAACAGGTTGCCGTGGTTGACGTCGCCGATCACCAGGCCAGCAGCGTGCATGGCGGCGAACGCGCGGGCGACGTTGCCGGCGGTGTGGACCAGGAACCGCCAATCGGCCTTGGGGAACTGCCGCAGGCGTAGCTTCGGGCCGTAGACGTTGAACACCGGGCGGTGCCCGGCGAGCTTGGGCATCACGAACCCGGCCAGCTTGCCGCCCGGTTGGTGCAGGGTGGCGGTGGGCCAGGCGGCGAGTGCGGTGAGGCGCTCGGTCGCCATGCCGACCATGGCGGTGATCTTTTCGGCTTTGTCGCGGTTTGGGGGGATGAGGTACAGCTTGGCGACGATGCCGGGTTTGCCGGTAATGTTATACACGGCGCCCTCGCCGCCACGGGCGAGTTCGTTGGCGAGTGGCACGGGGCGGCCCTGGGCGTCGACGATTTTCATGGCGGAGCGAGTGGGCGCGGGTGGCACCCCTCCCCCCAACCTCCCCCCACAAGGGGAGGGGGAGAAAGGCTCAGTCTCACGACGGCAGACGCCTTGTGGCCATGACGAGCGTTTTGTCGTCATCGGTGCGGCGGTTCACTTGGGCGGAATTCAGATAGGCCGCCAGCACGCCGGACGGTGCGCCGTCACGGCAGGGCTCGGTGCCGGCAAGCCATCCCAGCACCGGGCGCAAGCTCGGCGAGTGGACGATGCGGGCGCGCATGTCGAGGATCAGGCGCTCGAGGCCGTCCGAGAACAGGGCCAGTTCGTCGACCGTCGCCCGTTTCTCGAACAGCAGGATTTCTGGCGCGCCGGGCATGGTGACGAAGAACGTGGAGTTGGCGAACTCGCCGTGCTGTGGCCAGAACACCCAGGCGTGGCCGTCGAACCCGGCATCCGTGTCGCCGACCACGATCGCGCCGTCGCCGATCTGGAGGAAGGCGGCGCAATCGGGTCCGACGACGGCGCCCAGGAAGGTGCACGCGTAATCGGCGGACGCGCAGCCGGACTCCGCGGCCAGGTCAGCCAGCGCGCGCTGCATCGCACGCAGCCAGGCCCGCGCCCAAGTCCCGTCCAGGAAGGCCAGGTCCGGCGCGTCACGCGCGGCGGCGGCGCAGTCGTGCTGGAAGGCGTCCACCATCA
>CAXTVQ010000034.1:0-18710 GCA_964247705.1 uncultured Acetobacteraceae bacterium
GACTTAAAATCCGAGGCCCCTAAAAAGGCGTGCCGGTTCGAGTCCGGCGGCGGGCAAGCCATGATCAGCGCAGAGGGGATGCGGCCTGGATCACGGCCGCATCCTCCGCGGGGTCCGAAGTGCGCTTTGAACCCCACCGCAACGCTACTCGCCGACTGCGCGCGTCTTGTTGATCTTGGCGTCCCAATACAGCGAGATCGCCTCGTACTGGCATAGATCGACGTCGCCCCACTCCGCCGTGTCCTCGTCGTGATACTTCACCTTGATGTCGAAGTTGCACGCAGACCCACCGTGCGGGAACTTGATATTGACGGATTCGCCGTCCGCCAGGGCGTCATCGCCCATGCGGTCCCGGCCCCAGCTGTTGTGGGAGTGCGGTGAGACGTAAACCTCATCGATCTGATAGCCCGTCTTGTTCTTGAGCTTGAAATCGGCATCGGACGCGAATGCAAGGCCTGCAGTCGCCATCACCATCGTCAAAGAAAGCATCGCGGTCTTCAGCACAGCCTATCTCCCAAGGTCCAATCGACCCGTGGAGCTTGTAGCACATAGGTAACGAAAAGTTTAACGGAACCCCGTTCGCGACCGTTACACGCCGGCACGCGTTCGAAGCTGACTGACATCGACGGCTCGACCGCCTAAGGTTAGGCGTAGATGCTGACCGATCTGCCGAACATCCTGACCCTCTCGCGGATCGTTGCGATTCCGCTGCTCGTCGCCTGCGTTGCGTTCCACACGCCGGTGGGCGACCTCCTGGCTACCGTGCTGTTCATCGCCGCTGGCGTCACGGACTGGTTGGATGGCCATCTCGCCCGCACCTGGCGCCAGCAATCGAACCTCGGCCGGATGCTGGACCCGATCGCCGACAAGTTGCTCGTCGGCGCCACCCTGCTTGCCCTGGCCGGACAGGGCCGGTTTCCGGATGGGGCCTTGTACGCCGCAATCGTCATCCTCATGCGCGAGATCCTCGTAAGCGGGCTACGCGAGTTCCTGGGCGGCATACGTATCAGCCTGCCCGTTACCCGGCTGGCGAAGTGGAAGACCGGTTTCCAGATGGGCGCGCTCGGCACCTTGCTGGCCGGCGACGATGTGGCCGCTTTGTTGCACGTGCCCCTGCCAGTCAGCGCGATCGGCGAGGGCATGCTGTGGGTGGCGGCCGCGCTGACGCTGATCACGGGGTGGGGCTACCTGCGGGCCAGTCTGCACCATGTCCAGGGCGCGCCGAGCGGGCAGTGATCCAGGCACGGGACGGAGCAGGGAAGCGTGCCGTTCTCGGCATCGCGGGCTGGTCGGGCGCCGGCAAGACGACCCTGATCGAGGCGGTGCTGCCGCTGCTGCGCCAAGCGGGGCTGAGCGTGTCCACCATCAAGCACGCCCATCACGGGGCGGAACTGGACCGGCCGGGCAAGGATAGCTGGCGCCACCGGGAGGCCGGCGCGCGGGAGGTGCTGATCGCAACCCCGGACCGCTGGGCGCTGATGCACGAGCATGACGGCGCCGAGCCGGACTTGCCCGAACTGCTTGCCCGGATGAGCCCGGTCGACCTGGTGCTGGTCGAGGGTTTCCGCCGCTATCCGTTCCCCAAGCTCGAGGTGCACCGCCCGGCGCTCGGCAAGCCGCCGCTGTGGCCCGAGTGGCCGGACGTCGCGGCCGTGGCGTGCGATGGTCCGCTGAAGGGCTGCGACCGGACCGTGCTGGCGCTGGGGAACCATGGCGCAATAGCGACATGGCTCGTGTCATTTGTGCACGGGGTGCTCGCGGACGCTTGAGCCAATCGAGGGTAGAAGGCACAGTCCGGCGCGAATTGGCCGCTGGCCACCTTTGGAGCCATCCTTGATGCGGCGTTCTGCCCTGTCCATCTTGTCGATCGTGTCGGCAGGACTGCTATCTGGATGCACTGGGACCGGTGTCTTCTTGGACCACACAACGCAGTGGTTCGGAGCGATTCCGAACGCGCCGGCAGGCAGCAGTGAGACATTCCTCCGCATTCGCGGCGAGCGGGTGGACGTGCCGGCGCTGGTTCCTGAAGGGGGCAACGTATGGCCGGAGAACACCCAGCCGGACATGACGCTGCAGGACATCCAGAAGGAGCAGGACGAGGAGATCCGCCGCAACGGCGGCCAGCCGCCCGCCGCGGGCGGCAACGGCGGCCAACCTCCTGCTACCGCGGGCACGGGGCCGAACCCGAACATCAACCGCGCCAATAACGCCGACCGTGGCCTGCCGCCGCCGCAAGCAGCCCCGCCTCCGCCACGGCAGCGGGGGGCGACGCCGACGCCGGGTGGGCCATCGCTCGACGTGGGTGGCGGCAGCGGGCGCGGTTATCAGCAACTGCAGCCGCCCGGTTCTTCGCAATCCTCCGGCAGCAGCATCCTGGTACCGAACGGCAACGGCACCAGCACGCTGATCGGCCCCGACGGCAGCGTGCAGACGGTGCCCACCCGATAGTGGCCGTCCGCATCCGTTATTTCGCCTGGCTGCGCGAGCGGATGGGCCGCGGCGAGGAAAGCCTGAGCCTGCCGCCGGGTGTCACGACCGTGGGAGACCTGGCTGGCTGGCTGCGGCAGCGCGATGACGCCGGGTCGGCGGCCTTCACGGACCTCGCGACGGTCCGGGCCGCGGTGAACCAAACATTCGCGCCGCCGGCCACGCCGGTGCAGGACGGGGATGAGGTCGCGTTCTTCCCGCCGGTGACCGGGGGGTGACGCCCACGGTTCGAGTGCAGGCGGAGCCGTTCGATCTCGGCGCCGAACTGGCGATCTTGACGGGGGGCCGGACCGATGTCGGCGGGATCGGCAGTTTTGTCGGCGTGGTCCGGGACGATCCGGCGCGGCCTTTGGCAAGCCTCACGCTCGAGCACTACCCGGGCATGACCGAGGCGGCCATGGCGGCGATCGCGGCGCAGGCGAGCGAGCGCTGGTCGCTGATGGGCTGCACGCTGGTGCACCGGGTCGGCCGGCTGGTGCCCGGTGAGGGCATCGTGCTGGTGCTCGCCGCCGCCCCGCACCGGGGGGCCGCGCTCGAGGCGACGGCCTTCCTGATCGACTGGCTGAAGACCAGGGCGCCATTCTGGAAGAGCGAGCAGTACGTCGACGGGCAGACAAGCTGGGTGGAGGCGCGTGCCGCCGACGACGAGGCCGCTGCGCGCTGGGCATGAAGGCTGCGGCGTCGGTTCTGGCCGGTGCGGTGCTGCTGATCTGGCCCGCCCTGGTCAATTTCTACCCCATTGTCTTCAGCGACACGGCGGCGATCGCGGCGATGGGCCTGGAACCGAACATGGGCTGGGACAAGCCGTGGGTGTACGGACCGTTGATCCTGATGCTGCACGGTGGGCTGTCGTTGTGGGGCGTGGCGGCAGGACAGGCGCTGGTGACCAGCGCGGTGCTGCAGCAGGTCGGTCGCAGCGTGGGGCAGGGGGATGCGTGGTCCCATATCCTCCTCTGCACGTTGCTGGCAGTCGGCAGCGCCGCCCCGTGGTTCGTCTCATTCGTGATGCCGGACATCATGGCGCCGCTTGCGGTCTTGAGCCTGTATCTGCTCGCATGGGGCGGGTTGGGGTGGGTTGGCGCCGCATTGATGATTGTGCTCGGCGCAGTCGCGATCGCGTCCCACCTGGCCCACCTTATTGTAGCTGCCGGGTGCCTGGTGGGGGTGGCCGCCCTGGAATGGCGGCGTTTGGCGGTGTGCGCGGCCCCGCTTGCCTTGGCGCTTGCCTGGCTGGTCGGCAGCAATGCCATCGGCAACGGCGTGGCCGGGGTCTCCCCGTACGGTTCGGTGTTCGCTTTGGCCCGGCTGCAGGCAGACGGACCCGGCGCGGACTACATCCACAGCATCTGTCCCGCCTCGGGCCTGCGAGTGTGCGCCTGGTCGGACCAATTACCGATGGACAGTGACGCGTTCCTCTGGGCGCCGGACGGTCCGGTCTGGGGACATGAGTTCGGGCCGATCCTGTTCACCCCGGAAGCCGCACGGCTCGTGGCCGCCACGATCCAGTACGAGCCGCTGAGCGTGATGGGGCACGCCACGCTCAACATGCTGCGACAGGTGGTGCGGGTCCAGGTGGGCGACACGCTTGGCCCGGACTATCTCGACTCGACGGTCGGTTTGCTGTTGCGGACCTATTTTCCAATCGCTGAATTGCAGCGGTTCGAGGCATCGCGGCAAGTGCGCGGCACGCTCGCGGCGGTTGCGGCCCCATTGGCGTTGTTGCGTTTGACGCTGCTCGTCGCGGGGGCGGCCGGAACGCTGCTGTTGGCCGCATTGGCCTGGCGCACGAACCCGGCGCTCGCAGGCTTGGCCTTGACCGTGGTGTTCGGCGTCTTCGCCAATGCTTTCGCGACCGGGGCGTTATCCGGACCGCATGACCGGTATGGCGCGCGGATCGCGTGGCTCGTCCTGTTGGCGCCCAGCTTCGCAGCGGCAAACGCATGGCGGCGCTGGCGCGTTGCTGCCTGACCAGTCGGGAAGGACCGAACGATGCCGGATGCGACGAAGACCGAACCCACAGCCGATCCGGAACGCTCCGGCACTGCGCCGGTCGACCCGACGAACATAGCACCCGAGGTGGATGCCGGGCGTATGCAGGAAGGCGCCGAGGCTGCCGCCGATGCGGCGGGGGAGGAAGGGGCGGGGCCCTCCGACCCGATCGGCGGCGAGGCGACCAAGGCCGCGACATCCTGGGGAGGCGAGCGGGACGACGAGTCGTAGCCTGGCGCAAACCCGCCGTGAAAGCTGCCACGGCGGGAACGGTGTGGTAGGGTCGCCCAAGTGACAGACGAACTGTCCAAATGGAGCGGTTAACAGCCATGTCCGGAGTGAAGGCCAATCGGCCTGCTGCGCCGCAACCAGGGGCGGCCCTGCTGTTCCTGCGCGAGGAGCAGATGCGGCTCGCGCAAGACCTCATGTTCTTCGCCTACCGCGACTTCACCGGGGTAGCAGACGTCGCCCTCGCTGAATTAGGCCTGGGCCGTGCCCATCACCGCGCGCTGCACTTCATCGGCCGCAACCCGGGAATGACGGTTGGCGATTTGCTTGCCATCCTGTGCATCACGAAGCAGAGCTTGGCGCGGGTGCTCAACGAGTTGGTGGAGAAAGGATACGTGTCGCAGGCTCCCGGGCGGCAGGATCGGCGGCAACGGCTGCTGACCCTTACGCCGGACGGCTTGGCGCTGGAGCGGCAGATGTTCGAGCGGCAGCGTGAGCGACTGGCCGCGGCGTACCGGGAGGCGGGCGGGCCGGCCGTAGAGGGTTTCGGCCGGGTAATGCGCGCCATCATGAACCCGGCGGCGCGCGCCTATATCGACAAGACCCGTGCCGGATGAGCGCTGACGCTCACGTCCTCGTCGTGGATGACGACGACCGCCTGCGCCGCTTGTTGCAACGTTACCTGGCGGAGAACGGCTTCCGCGTGACCACGGCCGACAATGCGGCGGATGCGCGGGCCAAAATGCGCTCGCTGCAGCCGGACCTTATGGTGCTGGACGTGACGATGCCGGGTGAGACGGGGCTCGACCTGACGGAAACGTTGCGGCGGGAGCGGTCCGACTTGCCGATCCTGTTGCTGACGGCGCGCGGCGCGCCAGAGGACCGCATCGCCGGGTTCGAGGCAGGCGCGGACGACTACCTGGGCAAGCCGTTCGATCCGTACGAGCTGGTGCTCCGGATTCGCGCCATGTTGCGCCGCGTCACCCCGCAGGAGCCGGCGCGGCCGGTGCAACTGGGGGCGCTTACCTTCGACATCGAGCGCGGTGAATTGGCCGGCGCGGACGGCGTGGTGCACCTGACCAGCGGTGAGGCGGCACTGCTCGGGCTGCTGGCGCGCACGCCTGGCGACGTACTGTCCCGTGAGGCAATCGCCCAGGCGCTCGGCATGGACGAAGCCGGGGAGCGCGCCATCGACGTGCAGGTGACGAGGCTTCGCCGCAAGGTGGAGGCCGACCCGCGCGAGCCCCGCTTCCTGCACACGGTGCGGGGGCGCGGCTACGTGCTGAAACCGGGCAGCTAGCGGGTGCGGTTCGGGCTCAAGCGCATGCTGCCGCGGTCGCTGCTGGGGCGCAGCCTGTTGATCATCATGCTGCCGCTGGTGATCCTGCAGGCGGTGGCGTTCACGATCTTCTACGGCAGCTACCTCGATGTCACCTCCCGGAGGCTGGCTTTCGCCATCGCGGGCGAGGTGGCGCAGGCTATCGAATTGATGCACCGCTTCCCCGGCAGCGAGAACCGGGACTGGATCCTGTATTCGGCCTGGCAACGCCTCGAGGTGCCGATGCGCTTCGCCCCGGAGGCCAAGATCGACGGCAAGCCCTGGATCAACCAGATTGGCCCGATGGACGACGACTTGGCCGCAGCCCTGCAGGACAAGGTACGGCTGCCGTTCACCATGGATTGGACCAGCGATCCGCACAACGTGGAAATCGAGGTGCAGTTGCCGGAGGGCGTGTTGGAGGTCGAGGCCCCCCGCAAGCGGCTCTACACGTCCACACTGTATTTGTTTGTATTGTGGCTGGCCGGGTCCGCGCTGCTGCTGTTCACGATCGCGGCCATGTTCATGCGCATCCAGGTGCGCGCGATCCGGCGTCTGGCGGCGGCGGCGGAGCTGTTCGGCATGGGGCGGGACCGTGGCCCGATCAAACCCGAGGGCGCCAGCGAGGTGCGCCAGGCAGCGGCCGCGTTTAACCGGATGCAGGCGCGGATCAGCCGGTTCCTGACGCAGCGGACGGAGATGCTGGCTGGCGTATCGCACGATCTACGCACGCCGCTGACCCGGTTGCGGCTGGCGATGGCCATGCTCCCGGCCAGCGCGGACGAGGACGTGGCCGACATGACGGCCGACCTGGAGGAGATGGAGCGTATGATCGCCGGCTATCTCTCCTTCGCCCGCGGGGAAGGGATCGAGCAGGCCCAGACCGTGGACCTGTCCATCCTGCTGGTGGACGTGGCGTCCGGAGCACGGCGGGCCGGCGCCGACGTCGCGATGACGGTTCCCGTAGGTCTAAGCGTGTTGCTGCGCCCGGATGCACTGCGCCGTGCGATAACGAACCTGCTGGATAACGCACGGCGTCACGCCAAGCGCATTGCCGTGTCCGCCCTCCAAGGTGAGCGCAACGTCGAGGTGCTGGTGGACGATGACGGTCCTGGCATCGCACCCGACCGCCGGGAGAGCGTATTCCGTGCGTTCGAGACTGGGGGTGGCGGCACGGGGCTGGGCTTGACCATCGCACGGGACATCGTTCGTGCGCATGGCGGCGACATCATGCTCGAGCAGAGCCCGATGGGCGGGTTGCGGGCGCGGATCAGGCTGCCACTTTGATACGACAGTGTCCTCTCCCGTGCAGGACGGGAGAGGACATACGGCCTAGTCTCAAAAATCCTTAGACGTGTTCACCACTCGGCTGACCAACCCGTAGGTGATGGCCTCCTCCGCACTCATCCAGTAGTTGCGGTCGGTATCCGTCACCACGCGCTCGTAGTCCTGGCCGGTCTCGTGCGCGATGATGCGGTTGATCCGTTCACGCATTTTGATGATCTCGCGCGCCTCGATGTCGATGTCGGTCGCCGGGCCGCGCACGCCGCCCATGGGCTGATGCAGCAGAAAACGGGTGTTCGGCAAGCAGAGCCGGTTTTCCTTCTTGCCAGCCAAAAAGATCAACGCTCCGGCGCTCGCGACCCAGCCGGTCCCGACGATGCGGACCTTCACGTCGCCGTCCACGAAGCGGATCATGTCGTGGATGGTGTCTCCGCTCTCCACGTGGCCGCCGGGCGAGTTGATGTAAACGTCGATCGGCTCCGACCCCTCGCTCGCCAAGGCGAGCAGCCGGCCGGTCACGTCACGCGCCACCTTGTCGTTGATCGCCCCGAAAATCAGCACCTTGCGCTGCTTGAGCAGCCGGGTTTCGAGTTCGTTGATCGGGGAGCTCAGCGTGCGGTTGTCGCCCGGCTCCTTCGGGTCGGGGCCCATCGGCTCCGGAACGTCGGGGCTCTCGGGGTCGTCATCGAGTCTGAACATGCTGGCTCCTGGAAGGCTGGCAGGTTGGCACATGGGATGCGCCGATAGAAATTTCACGGGGCGAAGCCGTTCGGCTCAAGCGGGGACGCCCTTGCTGGTCGAATACTCGAAATGCAGCGCCTCGCCCGGGTGGACGATCGGGTGGATGGCGTGGGCCGCCATCGCCGCCTCGCTGAAACCCTGCAGGATGAGCTTCAGTTTGCCGGGATAGGTCACCACATCGCCGATCGCGAACACGCCGGGCACGCTGGTCTGGCAAGTAGCGGGGGCGACCTGGACGTGGTGACGCTCCAGGTCCAGCCCCCAGCCGGCAATTGGACCGAGATCCATCGAGAGGCCGAAGAACGGCAGCAGCCGGTCCGCTTCCAACACGCGGGTGGAGCCGTCCATATGCGCCACTTCTACGCCCGCCAGCACGCCGCCGTCGCCGTGGAGGCCGTGCAGTTGATACGGGATCACCAGTTCCACTTCGCCCCGCTCCGCTGCCAAGTCCAACTGCCCCGCCGTCTCGGGCGCGGCGCGGAACTTGGGGCGGCGATGCACCACGTAGACCTTGGCGGCCAAATCCTTGAGGGACAGCGCCCAGTCCACTGCGCTATCCCCGCCACCGGCGATCACCACCCGCTTGCCGGCAAAATCCTCACGCCGGCGAACCAGGTATTGCACGCCGCCCGCCGCCTCGAACGCGTCCAGCCCCTCGAGTGGCGGCCGGTTCGGCCCGAACGCGCCGGCCCCCGCCGCGAGCAGCACGGCGCTGGCATGCACCTCGTCACCACGGTCGGTGTGCAGACGGAAGGCCCCACGCTCGCCCTCCAGCCGCTCCACCCGGCGTCCAAGCAGGCGCGGCGTTGCGAACGGGGCGATCTGTGCCTCCAACTGCGCGATCAGGTGGCCGGCGGCGATCGCCGGGTGGGCCGGGATGTCGTAGATCGGCTTCTCCGGATACAGCGCCGAGCACTGGCCACCGACCTCCGGCAACGCATCGATCAGCGTTGAACGCAGCTTCAACATGCCACATTCGAAGGCGGCGAACAGCCCGACCGGACCCGCGCCCACGATCGCCACATCCGTTTCGATAATCTTGCTCATGGGCTGAAACCTAGCGCTGGTTCGTGGTCGCGCAAGCTCAAGCTGGCGAGCGCCGTCCAGCCCGGGTAAACACGACCCATGCCCGCCTTGTTGGAGTCACCTCGCTGCATCTGAACGACCTTGCATCTGACTGACCTTGCCGCGACCGAAGCGCTCGGCCGCCGCATCGCCGCGCTGCTGCGCCCCGGTGACGCCGTTCTTCTCGAAGGTCAGCTCGGTGCGGGCAAATCCGCCCTAGCCCGCGCCTTGATCCGCGCCGCTACGGGGCAACCGGCGCTGGATGTACCGAGCCCGTCCTACACCCTGGTCCAGGAATATGACACGCCGCTGGGCCCGCTCAGTCACTTCGACCTCTGGCGGCTGGACGGACCCGGCGGTGTGATCGAGCTCGGCTGGGACGATGCCCGCGCCGGCATCGTGGTGGTCGAATGGCCCGACCGTCTCGGCGCACTTCGCCCGTTCGAAGGGCTGGAGATCCGGCTCACGTCGGACGGAGGCGGCGCGCGCACCGCGCACATCACTGGCTGGCCCAGTCGCCCGCTATGCTCATGATCCTCACATCATGATCCGGCAGGCCATGCTGCTGGCAGCGGGGCTCGGCAGCCGCATGCGCCCGCTGACCGAACGCACCGCCAAGCCGCTGCTGCCGCTGGGTGGGCGCCCCTTGATCGACCACGCACTGGACCGGCTGTCGCAGGCGGGGGTGAGCCACGTCGTGGTCAACACCCATTGGCAGAGTGAGCTGGTGCAGCGCCATCTCGAACGCCGTCACGGCGGCCCCGCCATCACGTTGCGTCACGAGCCGGCGTTGCTGGACACGGGAGGCGCGGTCGCTGCGGCGCTGGCCGATGGCGCGTTGCAGCCCGAGCCGTTTTTCGTGGTGAACGGCGATAGCTTCTGGCTGGACGGCCCCTCCGCCACGCTGGACCGCATGTCCCAGGCGTTCGACCCGGCGTCGCTCGATGGCGTGCTGCTGGTCCACCGCACGTTCCAGGTCCACGCCGACGTCGGGCGCGGCGACTTCACTCTCGACACCTGGGGACGCCCGCGCCGCCGGCTGGAGCGTGAGGTGGCGCCCTACCTTTACGCCGGGATCCAGATCGTCGCACCCGCCCTGTTCGCCAACGCGCCTACCCCGCCGTTCAGCACGAATGTGATGTGGGACCGCGCCATCGCCGCCGGGCGACTCCGCGCGGTGGTGCATGATGGGTTGTGGTTCCACCTCTCCCGCCCGTCAGACCTCTCGGACGCCGAGGTGGCGCTGCACGCGAACGCGACCGGGGAGTCGCGATAGGGGAGCGTTTGCCGTGAAACTCGAGACGATGGCGCCGCATGCGCCGTTCCTGGACACGCTGGCGGCCGATTGGCTGGCTTCGGCCGGGGATGATCCGCTCGCCGTCGCGGACGGACTGATCCTGCTGCCCACCCGCCGCGCCGCCCGCGCCCTGGTGGATGCGTTCCTCGCGCAGACGGATGGCCGGCCGCTGCTGCTGCCCCGCATCACCGCTTTCGGCGCGCTGGACGAAGCGCCGCTCGCCTTGGCCGGCAGCCTTCACCTGCCGCCCGCCGTACCCGAGCCAATGCGGCTGGCGCAGCTCACCCGGCTGGTGATGGCGCTGGACGGCAAGTTCGGCGCCCCCGTGACGGCGGACCAGGCCTGGCCGCTGGCCGTTGAACTCGCAGCGCTGATGGATGAGGCGGAACGGGCGGAGATCGACCTGGCCACCGTGCTGCCGACGCTGGTGGCGGAGGATTACGCCCACCACTGGGGGATCACGCTGGAGTTCCTGCGCATAGTGACCCGGGCTTGGCCGGCATGGCTGGCGGATAACGGGCTGATGAACCCGGCCTCCCGTCAGGTGGCGCTAGTGGATGCACAGGCTGCGGCCTGGGCGAGTGATCCACCGCAGACCCCGGTGCTGGCCGCCGGGTCCACGGGCGGTATCCCCGCCGTGGCGCGGCTGCTCCGGGTGGTGACAGGGTTACCCCGCGGCCGGGTGGTGCTGCCCGGACTTGATCTGGATCTGGACGACGCCGCTTGGGACGCGCTGGACGACACCCATCCCCAGGCCAGCCTGCGCCGGTTGGTGCAGCGGTTGCAGGCGACGCGCGGCGACGTTCTGCCAACCCGGTTGGGGCAGGCGCACGCGACGGCGCCACGCTCCGCACCTGCCACCCGCACGGCCCTGCTCAATCGCGCGTTGTTACCGGCCAGCGCACTGGCCGCCTGGCGAAGCCCCGTCCCGGGAGACATCACCGGCCTGTCCCGCCTCGCCCCCACCGACCAGCAGGAAGAGGCGCTCGCCATCGCCCTCATCCTGCGCGGCGCGCTGGAGACGCCAGGCCACCGTGCCGCCCTGGTTACGCCGGATCGGGACTTAGCCGGCCGTGTCGCGGTCGAGCTGGGCCGGTTCGGCGTCGTTGCCGATGACAGCGCGGGCGAGCCGCTTGCCGACACGCCCCCGGCGGTGTTTCTCCGCTTGCTTGCCGAAGCCACCGCCGAGCAGCTCCGCCCCGTCCCGCTGCTCGCTTTGCTGAAGCACCCGCTCGCCGCCGCAGGACTGACCCCCGCCGCATGCCGCGTCGCCGCCCGCCAGATGGAACGCGGCGGACTGCGCGGCCCTGCCCCGAAGGCCGGGCTGGCCGGCTTGCGCCACGTGATCAGCAGTGAGGCCGGCCGCGCCTTCATCAACCGGCTCGAAACCTGCCTTAACCCCCTGCTTGCCATAGCTGCGGTCGAGTCCGCCGCCCCAACCGACGCGCTCGCCGCCCTGCTCGCCACCGCCGAAGCGCTCGCCGCGACCCCGGACCAATCGGGCGCGCACCGGCTCTGGGCGGGTGAGGACGGGCAGGCCCTGGCCGCCTTGCTCGGTGAACTCCTTCCCGCGCTCGCGGTGTTGTCGCCGCAACCCCCCGCCACCTTGCCCGGCCTGCTGGAAGCGGCGCTGGCTGGCGCCGTGGTCCGCAGCCGGCGCGCCTTGCGGGGCCGCAGTGGCTCCGAGCATCCGCGCGTGTTCATCTGGGGCCTGCTCGAGGCCCGGCTGCAGCGTGCCGATACCATCGTGCTCGGCGGCCTGGCCGAGGGGGTGTGGCCCGCTGCGGCCGACCCCGGCCCGTGGATGAGCCGCCCGATGCGCGCCGCGGCCAAGCTGCCCTCTCCGGAGGAGGCAGTCGGCCAGATGGCGCATGACTGGCTGATGACCGCCTGCGCCGCACCGGACGTGGTTTTCTCCTGCCCGCTTCGGCGCGACGGAGCCCCCGCCGTGCCCGCCCGCTGGCTGCAGCGGCTCGACGCCATGCTGCGCGGGGCCGGCCAATCTATCCCGGACCACCCGGCAGCACTCTGGGCGCGGGCGCTGGATCACCCCGCCGCCGCGCCGCCACGGCGCGCACCGCCGGCTCCACGCCCGCCGCTGGCCGCCCGTCCCCGCAAGCTGCGGGTGACCGAGGTGGAAACCTGGCTGCGCGACCCATACGCCATCTACGCCCGCCATGTGCTTGGCCTGAGAGCGCTGGCCCCGCTCGAGGAGCCGGCGGATGCCGCCGATTACGGCTCCGTCGTTCACGCGGCGGTTCACGCCTTCCTGCACGCGGCTGGCACCGCCTTCCCGCCCGACGCCGAGGCCCGGCTTGCCGCCGCCATGGACAAAGCGCTGGAGGACCAGGAGCTGCGCCCCGCTCTCGCCGCCTGGTGGCGCCCCCGCCTGCGCCGCATTGCCACTTGGATCGCCACCGCCGAGCGGGACCGCCGGATCGGCGCCGGGCTTGCCCACATCGCCTCCGAGAAGGACGGTCTCTGGTCCATTCCCACCGATCTGCCATTCACCCTGACCGGCCGTGCCGACCGCATCGAGCGGCGGTATGACGGCAGCATCGCCATCCTCGACTACAAGACCGGCACGGTTCCCCCCGCGCGGGACGTCGAGGCCGGACTTGCCCCTCAATTGCCGCTCGAGGCCGCGATGGCCGCCGACGGCGCATTCGGTCCGGAGGCGGTGGGCCGCGCGTGCGAGTTGACGTACTGGCACCTGACCGGCGGCTTCGTTCCCGGCGAGGTCACCTCGCTGTTCCGGGGCGACGAGGGCCGGATCGGCGACAACGTGGCGACGGCGCGGACCAAGATCGCGGCCCTGGTCGCCGCGTTCGACGATCCGGCGCGGCCTTACCTCTCCCGCCCCCACCCGGGCCAGGCGCCGCGCTTCTCCGACTATACCCAACTCGCCCGGGTGGCCGAGTGGGCGGCGCTGGAGGAAGGGGAATGAACGTCATCCCGTTCGCATCCGGACAGGCGTCGGCCCATGCCAGCGCCCGGCAACGCGAGGCGTCCGACCCAGCGGTGTCCGCGTTCGTCGCCGCCTCCGCCGGGTCCGGCAAGACCAAGCTGCTGATCGACCGCCTGCTGCGCCTGATGCTGGAGGGCGCCGACCCGGCCCGTATCCTGTGCCTGACCTTCACCAAGGCTGCCGCCGCTGAAATGGCGCTGCGGTTGCAGAAGATCTTGGGCGAGTGGGTGACGCTCGGCCACGATGCGCTGGTGGCGGAGCTGAAACTGCGTGGCATCACGCCCACGGCCGAGATCGTGGCCCTCGCCCAGGCGCTGTTCGCCCGCGTGCTAGACCTGCCGGGTGGCATGCGCATCGGCACCATCCACGCGTTCTGCCAGTCGCTGCTGCGCCGTTTCCCGCTGGAGGCGGCGCTCGCCCCGCATTTCCGCCTGCTGGAGGAGGCGGACGGGCATGCCGAACTGAACGGCGCGCGGGAGGACGCGATGGCCACCGCGGACGCGGACGCGCTGGCTGCCACCGCCGGTCTCGTCACCGACGGCATGTTCGGCAAGCTGGTGGCCGAATTGCGCCCGCATGCCGCCGCACTCCGGCCGTTGCTCGCCATGCCTGGCCCAGCCCGGCTTGCCCGGCTGCAGCGCGCCGTGGGGGTCTGGGGTGACGATGCGGCAGTCGTCCAGGGCGGCGTGACCGGCCAGGATGCGGCCCTGCATGCGGCGATCCTGACCATCAAGGCGCACGGCTCCCCCGCCATCCGGGAAAAGGCCGAGTGCATGTTCGGCTGGCTCAACCTGCCGCCCGACCTGCGCGCCGAGCACTGGGACCAGTGGCTGGGCCTGTTCCTCACCGGCGATGGCAAGCCGCGGAAGGCCGGCGCGTTCGTGAACCCGGCACTCGCCAAGACGGATGCCTCGCTCGCCGCCGCCTGCCTGGCCGAGGTCGATCGCGTTTGCGCCGTCGAGGATAGCCGGCGGGCCCTGCGCGTCGCCGCCGCGACCGATGCGTTGCTGACCCTCGCCGCCCCCGTGCTCGCCGGGTTCGAACGGCGCAAGGAACGCGGCGGGTTGCTCGACTACGACGACCTTATCACCCGCACCCGGCGGTTGCTGATCGATCCCGGCGCCGCCTGGGTGCTGTTCAAGCTGGATGGCGGGCTCGACCATCTCCTGCTGGACGAAGTGCAGGACACGTCCGCCGAGCAATGGGCCATCGCAGGCGCGCTGACCGAGGAGTTCTTCGCCGGCGAGGCCGCGCGTGAGGGCACCCGCACCGTCTTCGCCGTGGGCGACCGCAAGCAGTCGATCTACTCGTTCCAGGGTGCCGACCCGGCCGGGTTCGATGCCTGGCGCGGCCGCATGAAGGCCCGCGTGGAGCAGTCCGGCGGAACGTTCCGCGATACGGAAGTGGGCGTGTCGTTCCGCTCCACGGACGCCGTGCTGGCGCTGGTGGACGCGGTGTTCGCCGACGGCTTGGCCGCGCAGGGGGTGATGGGGCCGGGGGAGGCGTTGCAGCACGAGGTCCACCGGGCGGGCCAGGCGGGCCGGGTGGAGCTGTGGCCGCTGGTGCCGCTGCCGCCAGACGCGGCGCTGGAGCCCTGGGCCGTCGCCGACCGCAACCACGGCCTGGTGACCGCCCCGCAGCGCCTCGCCGATGGGCTCGCGCAATGGATTGCGGCCCAGATCGGCACGGCGGAGCTACCGAGCCGTGGCCGCACGGTGCAGGCCGGTGACGTGCTGGTCCTGGTCCGCCGCCGTGACGACTTCGCCCGCGCGCTGGTGCGGCGGCTGAAGGGGCTGGGTGTCCCGGTTGCCGGGCTGGACCGGCTATACCTCACCGAGCAGCCGGCCGTGCAGGACCTGCTCGCTTTGTGCGACACGCTGTTGCTGCCGGAGGATGACCTCTCGCTCGCCTGCGTGCTCACCAGCCCGCTCGGCGGGCTCGATGATGACGACCTGATGGAGTTGGCGATCGGGCGCCAGGCATCCTTGTGGCGAACCCTGCAGCTTCGGGCCGGTGAACGGACGGTCTGGGCCCGCGCCAGCGCGTTCATCGAGGCGCTGCTGGCCCGGGTCGACTACATCACCCCGCACGCGCTGCTGGTGGAGGCGCTGGGCCCGCTCGGCAGCCGGGCGCGGTTGCTGGGCCGGTTGGGCCCTGAAGCCGCCGAGCCGATCGACGAACTGCTGGGGGCCGCGCTGGCGCATGCCCGCACCCACCCACCGTCGCTGCAGGGCTTCGTTCATTGGCTGCGCCAGTCCGGCGCCGAAGTGAAGCGGCAGGCGGAGGAGGCGGGGCGGACCGTGCGCGTGATGACGGTGCATGGGGCGAAGGGGCTGCAAGCGCCGCTGGTGATCCTGCCGGACACGACCTCGCTCCCACCCGATGGCGGCGGGCTTGCATGGGCGCAGGACGGCCTCCCGCTGTGGTCGCCCCGCGCCGAATTGCGCTGTTCCGCGGTGGACCGGCTGCGTGCGGAGTCCCGTCAGGCGCGGACGGAGGAGTATAACCGGCTGCTCTACGTGGCGCTCACCCGGGCAGAGGACCGGCTGGTTGTTTGCGGTTGGGAGACCCGGCACGCCCTGAAGGACGAGAGTTGGTACGAGTGCGTGCGCCGCGGTATGGCCGCGCTGGATGCTGGCCACGAGGTTCTGGAGCACGCTGGCGAGTCCTGGAGTGGGGAGATGCTGGTATACGAGACCACCCAGCGCGCTCCAGCCGCCGCCCTGCGCCCCGCGCCAGTCCCGCCGGCCGCGACGGTTCCGGCCTGGGCCGGCTCACCACCGGACTGGCTGCCGGCCACCATGGCGCCCGAGCCGTCCCGCCCCGTGCCGCTGGCGCCGAGCCGTCCCGCAGGTGCCGGCCTCGGCCCCGTGCCGCCGGCGGCGTCGCCGCTTGGGGGCGCAGCAGGGGCCGCCTCGCTGGGAGCGATCGAACGGGGCTTGCTGATCCACCAGTTGCTCCAGCACGCCCCCTCTACGCCGTTGGAGGGCCGGCAACGCGCAGTGGCCGCTTACCTTCGCGCCGCTGCCGCGCCCGAGGGCATCGGCCGTGAGGTGGCGGCGATCCTGGAACACCCGGCGCTCGAGCCCCTGTTTGGCCCAAACGGCCGGGCGGAGCAGCCGTTGGCCGGATACGTGAACGGCACCGTCGTGTCCGGCATCGTGGACCGCCTGGCCGTGCTGCCGGATATGGTCGTATTGGCCGACTACAAAACGCACCGTGATGCGCCCGCTACGCCGGAAGCCACCCCCGTGTTGTACCTGCGCCAGATGGCCGCCTATCGCGCGGTGCTGCAGGCCATCGTCCCGGGCCGCCCGGTGCGGTGTTGCCTGGTTTGGACCCGGTCCGCCACGGTCAGTGTGCTGCCGGGCGCGTTGCTGGACGGATATGCGCCAAGCCACGCTCCCGGCGCGCTTGATCCCCCCTCGGCCAACGCCCATTTCCTAGGCCGTAGCGCAGGAGACATTGCATGAGCCAGAACACCGTTGCCGTCAGCGACGAGACTTTCAAGACCGACGTGCTCGAGGCCGAGGGGCCTGTACTTGTCGATTTCTGGGCGGAGTGGTGCGGCCCGTGCAAGATAATCGGCCCAGCGCTCGAGGAAATCGCGGCCGAGATGAGCGGCAAAGTCAAAATTGCCAAGGTCAACATCGACGAGAACCCGATGACGCCGACCAACTACGCGGTCCGTGGTATTCCGACGTTGATCATGTTCAAGAATGGCAAGCCGGTTGACACCAAGGTCGGCGCATTGCCGAAGAGCCAATTGAAGGCCTGGGTCCAGGGCGCACTCTAACACTCGGAGACCCTCCTCCCGATTGAGCTGGGCGGAGGGTCTTCGGTCGGGCAGTTCTCCTGAAGAGCCGGAGCCACGCGGCGCTATACCAGGGCTGTTTACACTGTAGATTCGCCGTTTTTGGTCACTCGCGAATCCTTGGGTTCTCATGCCTGATAGCGCTGCCATCTAAGACGGCAGAGGTCTGCAACATGCCTCCTCCCAGCGGCCGTTTGCCGAGTCCGCTAAACAACGATCCCAGACGAAGCTGCCGCCAGTGACGTCAGATCTCCCGAACCTGAGCTGCTACTTGCAGTGGATTGCGACGCAAGCAGGTACTGCGTGGTCAGTGTTTTCACAAATTTAGGATCTTGAAGCTTGCTTATATCGAGCCGGTTGGTGATTGCCTTTTCCTGAGCGCCGAGGTCCTGAAAAGCGATGTCTTCCGGAATGTTAAGTGCTGTGGTCACTACCGCCCGGGCCGTCGAATCGCCGAGGATCTGGTCGGCAGTTTTGAATGTTGACGCGTTGGACAGGAATGTCAGCGCGTTGGACAGACCCGGCGTTGTCTGATCCAGCGATTGGCGCCAGGTTACCTCGGCGTAGCCATTCGTAATCGTGGCGAGCACGCCGGGTTTTTTCAGCACAGCCAGCCCTTGGGTGGCAAATTTGAACAGCGAAGCAGTCGATGCCCAGGCGGTGTCCGGCAGGGTGTTGGCTAAGGCGTTGCTCTTGGTCGTGTCGGAGAGCAGCGCCTTTTGGGCGAGAGCCGGGTACTGCACTTGGTCTCCGAGGCCGTTCGCAGTGAGCAGCACTTTCAAGGCCGTCGGGTTTTGCAGCAATTGCTGCGGCGTCGTGGCGGACTTGAGCGCTGCCGTGAACGCCGCGATGTCGCGCGCGACTGAAGGCTGAGCGGCTGTCTGAGCGATATCCTTGGTGCTGTTCGTCTCGGCGTTCTGCAAAGCGGCCACAACGTTGCCCGAACCGCCCGCGCTACCCGAATTACCATAAAGCGCCGACAAGATGTTGGACGTCGTGGAAGAACCGGAGCTGAACAGCGAGGTGACAAGGCTGCCGAGGCCGATGGAGCCGCTCATCGCCTACGCTCCCATTGCGAGCCCGGCGGCGACATTCTCATTAACCGAGATCAGGAACTCGAGATCCGGCGATGGATTGTCCATTGCCCGTTGCACAGAGCGCCCGACCGAAATGATCGCTGCTTTGATGCCTTGCGGAAGCTGGTTGTCCGGATCCTGCACCAAACCCATCACCGTCAGCCATAGCCGCCGGTTATCTGCGATGGCGCGGACACAATCGTTGACGGTTCCGCCCTGCGCCGCACGCAAGGCGCCGTTAGCACGGTGGAATACATCGGCCTCCTGCGCCTTCAAGGTGCGCTTGTCCGCGGAGGCTTGATAGGCACGGGCAGCCCTCATTGCGTGCATGTTGGTCTCCTCACTCGGCAGCTTGCAACCCGGATAGTGACGTCTCTGCTCGTGGCCTATCTGCTTGGAGCTCATCTTTCTGGAGCCCGTCTTTCTGGAGCCCATCTTTCTGG
>CAXTVQ010000034.1:18810-46178 GCA_964247705.1 uncultured Acetobacteraceae bacterium
ATCTGCTTGGAGCTCATCTTTCTGGAGCCCGTCTTTCTGGAGCCCATCTTTCTGGGGCCCGTCTTTCTGGAGTATTGGGCGCCCGAGCACCGAGTCCTCGTGCCGGATGATGCGGCGCGTGAGCTTCAACGCGGCGTAGCAGTCGTCCGCCTCCGCGGCCGTCATGGCCCGGTCCAGAATTTCGCGTGCAAGGCTGGAGGAAGTCGCTTCCTTGAACGAGGCGATTAGGGTTCGTGCTGCTTCCAGCCCGCGGGACCGCTCGTCATCCACACCGACGTAAGCGCTCTGCAGCGCGAAGTAGATGCGCCGTGCCGGGCTGTCTGCCTGGTCGGGCTGCATTATCTGCTTTCCGAAAAGGAACCGTGCATGCGCGGTCAGCTCGATGCGGGATTTCGTGCGGAACCGAATAGGCGCGCCGTTTACGATCATAACCTCGTTCGGACGCAATTCGAGTACTAGGTTGGACATAGGGCATCCTGCGGAGGATTTTGCTCAAGGCGAGATTCAGGAGCGGCAGCGACGCCGCCCCTGAAGTTAGGCTAACCCTAGCTTAGCCGCGGAACAGGCTGAGCAGGGAGGACGGTGCCTGGTTGGCGATCGACAGCGCCTGCGTGCCCAATTGCTGCTTGATCTGCAGCGACTGGAGCTGTGCCGACTCCTGCGACAGGTCCGCGTCCACCAGCGCGCCCAGCCCCGAGTTGAGGCTGTCGATTTTATTGCTGTTGAACGTGATCTGGCTGTTCAGGTAGTTCGAGTCCGCACCAGCCTGGTTAAGCTGATCGGAGTTCGTGGTCTGCAGCCCGGTGAAGGAGGTGGTCGCTCCCGTTCCTGTAAGGGCTGCGGCGGCGGCTGTCTGCGCTGCCGTCGCACTTGCTGGGGCAGTCCAGCTGTCCACGCCGGCGGCCGAGCGAGTGAAGGTCGCCCCGATCAGAGCGGCCAACTGACCTGCCGTGCCGCTGTTGTCTTCGGCGGAGATGGTCGACGTGGCGCCTGCCTCGTTGTTGATCACCGTCTTGGACGTTCCAGCGACAGCGCCAGAAGCGGCCCCCAGCAAAGTCTGGCCGTTATACGTGGAACCGTCCACGTAGTTGGCTACGCTGGAGACCAAGGTCTTGAAGGACGAGATATACTGGTCCTTTTGGCTATCCGAGTTCGATCCGTCGGCGATCTCGCTCAACAGCCCTTTGGCGGTCACGAATGCGTTCGAGACGCTCGTTAGAGAATTGACCGACGTCGTGACGAGTCCCTGCGCGTTACCGAGCTGCTGGTTCACGCTGGTCAGCGCGCCGACATCCGAACGCACCTTTTGTGCGACGGCGAAAGCACCGCCATCGTCCGTCGCGTCACTGACGCGATAGCCGGTGGCGATCTGCTTCTGGGTTGCCGCCAGCGCCGAGTTGGTGGAGTTCAGCGACTGCAGGGCAACGTAGGCGCCTTGGTTGGTGTTGATGGAGCTTGTCATGGTTTCTTACCTTGCGGGTCCTAAGTGAAGACATGTCCACGATTTTCGTGGCGACACCGCAAACCTACTCCAAGGAGTTTAATAGGACGTGAAGCGATCAAAGATAATTCGCCGACGAGAGGCTACTGACTTGTATGTCAGCCCGCGGGAAGGAAGTTCACCAGAGACAGGCTGCTGATCTCGCTGATCAGCTTGTAGCTAGCACTCAACTGCGTCTGCACCTCGGACAGATCGCTCAGCGTCTTGGTCATGTCCACGTCCTCGACCGATGACACCTGTGTCGTAAGTGCCGTACTGGCGTCCGAAGCTTCCGTCTTCTGCGTTTGCAGCGATGACTGGATATTGCCGAGCGCGCCGGTCTCGGTCGCCATCGCGCCGATCGCACCCGACAGGGACGTGCCGGTGTCTTTCACCAGCGCCGCGAACCCGGCGTCGCTAGCCTGGCCTGTCGACATGTTGGCGACCGTCGCCAGGCTGCGCAGGATGTCACGAATATAGGATCCGGTCGTGGACGTACCCCCGGACACGGCCAGCGTGTTGGCGTTCGCCAGCAGCCCGACCTGGACCGGCGCACCCGTCCCCAAATCCACCGTCGGCGCCGTACCCGGCGGCCCCGAGAACGGGGTCGTGCCGGTTGCATCGGACGCTGCGATCGCCAGAGTGCTCGCAACCGTTGCCGCCGCACCGTTGGTCGCCAGCCCGGACACGGCTTGTCCGATCTGCTGATAGAACGGCGAGGACGTGATGGCGCTCGCATTGGGTACGGGCGGGTTGGCGTTGTCGGTGCCGGCGAACACGTAAATCGAACCGTCCGTGGTATCGAGCAGGCTTGCCACTTGCTGCAGCGCCGACTGCGCCGAGAGCGCCGCGCTGGCGATCTGCGACGGGGTCACATTGTTCAGGGTCGCCAATTGCGCGTTCACGTTGGACGCGATCGTGCTGATCTGTGTCAGTGCCGTCTGCGACACCGCGAGCCGCCCGGTCACGGCGTCGATCGTATTCTGCTGCGCCTGGAGCGAGTTGATCTGCGGGCGCAGGTCGAACGACGTTTGCGCCGCCACCCCCAACCCGGCATAGCTCTGCGACACCTGGCCGCTGGCCGCTTGTCCGGTCAACGTGTCGAGTTGTGCCTTGACCTTCGTGCTGGCATAGATCGCCGCGCCGAGCGGGCCGTAATCGCCGATGATCACGGGTTCACCGCGGCCAACAGCGCCGACCACATGCTCTGCGCCGCCGTGATGATCTTGGCGTTGGCGCCATAGGCGTTCTGCAGCACCACCATGTTCGACAACTCCGTGTCGACCGAAACGCCGGTCTCACTCGACAGCTTGGATTGCAGCGTGGACTGCAGCGTTTGGCCCGTAGTCAAGCTGTCTTGCGCGGCGCCAGCAGTCTGTGCCTGGTATCCGGCGAGATTGGCAGCAAAGCTCTGCAGCGTGGTGCCAGGGCTGTAGGGCAGGGTGATAGAGCCACTGGCGCCCAAGCCCGCGGTGTTGGGTGCAGTCTGTGGCGTGTTTGCCTGGGCATCGGTGCCGAAGCCGTATTGCAGCACCCGGTCGATCAGCGTCGTGCTTCCGGCCGGGCCGCCGGCCGGGTTGGGCGTGAATGCGCTCGCGCCGCCTTGCCCGGCAGCGACCGCCTGCGTGCCGTCCCGCACCACGCTCGGGCTGGCAATCACCGCCGGGTTCACCGTGATCCCGGTGCTGAGCCCGATGTAGCCAGCCTGCACCGGGACACCGCCCGTGACTGGCAGGTTCCCCGCGCCGTTGGTGAAAAGCTTAAGGCCCTGATTATTGAGCCGTGTCGCAAGCGTGGCGGCAAACTCGTCCAAGCCGGCCTGCGCCTGTGGCAAATCCGTATCCCGTAGTGCCAGCCGGGCGCCGACGCTGCCGCTGGTCACCTGGCTGGTGACGTTTGCGCCCGACAGCAGCAGCGAAGGCGCAGTCGACCCGACGCCGAGCGTGGCCGAGGCGATGCTGAATGGGCCAGTCGCCGCCTGGGTGTTGACCACGGACCCGCCCACCACGGCTGTAACATCACCGTTGGCCGCGGGCAGGAACTGCACGCCGCCGAGTTGGGCCGCCGTCTGCTCCTGCGCCGTGCGCTGCGCCTGCAGGTCCGCCGTGCTGAGCCCCCGCGCCTGGAGCGCCACAATCTGGTTGGACAGCGTGCCGATGCTGGCAATTGTGGTGTTCAGCGAAGCGACATCCGTAACCAGCCCATCCTGTGCGGCTTGCCGGGCCGTGGCATAGGCCGCAGCCTGCGTCCGGATCCCGCCCGCCAGCGTGCCAGCCGCCGTCACCACGCTGGCTTGTTGCGCCTGATCGGAGGGATCGCTTCCGAGCGTGGTGAATGAGTCCTGCAGCGCACCGACGAGGGTCGCCAGGTCGTCGCCCGCACCCGTTGCGCCCTGCGCTGCATCGACCGAGGCGAGCGCGTCACTGCGCACCTGTGCCCCTGCGATATCCGCGTTCTGCACGTTCAGCGCCGATTGCAACGCGTTGTCCACCTCCGCCGTGGCGGGGCCGGTCTGGACACCGTAGCCGTTTCCGCCAGCCGTGAGATCGACGTTGGCCGCAGTTTCGCGCGCATAACCAGGCGTGCTCGCGTTGGCGACGTTCTGCGACACCACCGCGAGCTGTTGGTTGACGTTGGCCAGCCCGCTTGAAGCGATGCTGAGGATACTGCCGAGGCTCATAGGTCGTTCCTACCAATGACCTCGGGCTACTGCTTCATGTCGATCGTACGCTGCAGCATGTCGTTCGCTGTCGTGACGATCTTGGTATTGGCGGAATAGGCCTGCTGCGCCACGATCAGCTTCGTGAATTCAGTCGCAATATCGACGTTCGAGCCTTCAAGCGATGACGTGACCAGGGATCCGGCGCCGCCGGTGCCGGCGCTGTTCGTCAACGCCACGCCCGAGGACGCTGTCTGCGTGAAGGCCTGGCCGTTTTGCCTCTGCAAGGCGTCTGCATCCGCGAAATTGACCAGCGGAACCTGTGCCACGACGCGGGTCTGGCCGTTGTCGTAGTTCGCGACCACGTCGCCGCCGCTCTGCATGGTGACGCCACTGAAGTTGCCGGGGGGTATGCCGTTCTGGCTGATGCCGCCAAGGCTATATGTTGAGCCGGCAAACTGGGTAAGCCCGGTCGACTCGCCGAAGTTGCCGAGGCCCAAGGTGATCGCCTGTGGCCCACTGCCGAAATTGGCTGTGAACGTCAGCGACGCCGGGCCGTTAGCGCTATATGCGGTGCTGGTAACCGCGCCCGTATCGTTGCTGATGCTACCGATCGTGCCGGCGCCGACGCCGTTGCCGGACGCGGCGCCAAATTGCACCTCGGCGCCGCCGACCGCTGGCGTCGTCGCATCGGGAGCGTTGATCGCGACGGACCAGTTGTCCTGCGCATTCTGCGTCCAGGACAGTGACACGGTATGGATTGTCCCTTTCGCATCATAGACGTTGACCGTCGACGTCACCGGCGTCGTGGCCGCGGGTGTCGCCGGGAGGTTGGCCGTCAGCGTCACCTGGGACGTTGCGACCGGACTGAACGCAGTCTGGTCCACCTGGATCGGGCCGGCGGTGGTTTGGGTGATGGTACCGGTTGTTTGGTCCGCGCTCCAGCCGTTGAGCGCCTCGCCGGCGTCATTGACGAGGTACCCGGCCGAGTCGAGGGAGAAGTTTCCGTCCCGCGTGTATTCCGGCGTAGGATTGAGGGTGGGAGCGCCGGTCGCGTCGTTGGATGTTTGCGAAACCTGGAAGAAGCCCTTGCCGGAGATCGCCAGTCCGAGTGGGTTAGTTGATGCGGCGATGGTTCCCTGCACGTCGTTGAGGTAACCAGGCCTTGCCGCCACGAACCCCGAATCGTTGGTGGCTGCAGTACTGGTCGTGAGATAGTCGGCGAAATCCGTCTCGGTGCCCTTGAAGCCGGTCGTCTGGCTGTTGGCAACGTTGTCGCTGATGTTGCTGAACGCGGCGGACTGTGCCGAGAGGCCGCTGACCGCGGTGCTGAGGGCGCCAAAGAGGGACGACATGGTGTGCTCTCCGTAAATGTGCCCGGACCGGGTAGGCAGCCGCACGAGCAGCTTGCCTTCGTTCCGCATGAAGCATGCCATGCGATTTCCTCGATGAATCATGATTTGTCACGCGTGGGCGTGGCTTACGCCGTGCCCAGCCGGCAATTATCACCCGGCATCAAGTGCCGCTCATTGCAGATGGTCCCGCCCAGTCGCTGGGACTTCGCAGCGGCACGGCACTTGCCTCGTTACCACCGAAATGATTCCACCCGCCCCCCCCGGCCCGGCCCAAACGCAATCCGCTCCGCCCGTCTCGCCGCTTACGCCGCAGGCCGGCGGCGGAGCCGGGTTTGCAGGGTTGCTGGCCGAACTGTTCGTAGCTGGGCCGGCTGTTTCCGCTTGCGAGCTGCCGACGGTACAGGCTGGATTGAAGGTGAGCCCAGTGCCCGCGAAGGCCGCGGCGAACGCGGCTACGGCCCAACTTGGCAAAGCGGGTGCACAGACCGCTCCTCATCGCAGCCGGACGTCCACGCCGGACACCACCGCCGCGGACGTGGCCATAAGCACTGCGGCGGGCGTCGTCACCCCCCAAGCCGTTCCGCCTTCGCCCCCCACGTCGACCTTGCGCGACCCGGCGCCGCAAGGTGCAAGCGATCAGTGCCCAGTACAGCCGGCCAATGCCGGCCCGTGGCGGGACCATTCGATCGGGACCATCCACATGCCCACGACCGTCGCTGCCATGGCGGGTTCAGTTGGCGACGCTGTCCCAGCTATTCCGGCCCACGCTGCACCGTTGCTGGCCGTGGGAGGTGACGCCGCCGTCGCTTCGAGCCCGGCGGCGATAGCCTCGGTCACTGTCTCGTCCGGGCCAGTTCAAGGCCAAAGCCCCGTTCCGCTCACTGTCAGCCCCGCCAGCGCGCCAGCGGCTGCACCAGTCGCCACACCAGTCGTTGTGACTGCGCCCGCGAGCGTCGCAAGCCAGCTATCGCCGGCGCTGGTCCAGCTCGCGCATGGTCCCGCCGGCAGCGCCGTCATCCTTCGGCTGGACCCGGCGGGTCTGGGCCATGTCCAGGTTCGGATCGACCGGGACTTGGCCGGGTCCCCCATCGTGCAGGTCACCGCCGAGCATTCCGATACGCTCCACCTCCTTGTGGCGGATCAGCCGCAGCTGCATCGCGCACTCGACAACGCCGGCATTGCGGCGGACGGTCGCACGCTCAGCTTCGCGCTGGCCACAACGGATGGCAGCACCTCCGGCAGTGCTAGCGGCAACAACTCCGGTAGCCAGAACGGCGGCAATGGCCGCCCTGGTCGAGCGCCGATGCCATTTGTCGGCAAGGACGAAGACAGTCCTGCCAGCATCTTCCCGGGTTGGCTTCGCGCCGGCGTCGACATCACCGCTTAAGGAGTATCGTTCATGAGTAGCGCCATAGCTTCCGCGGCCTCCGCCGCCAGCACGTCGTCCACGGCATCGCCCACGGCGCCTAACGCGCTGACCTCGCTCAGCAACAACTTCAACAGCTTCCTCAACCTACTCCTGACGCAGCTGAAGAACCAGGATCCAGCGAGCCCGATGGATAGCAACACTTTTACGACGGAGCTCGTCCAGTTCAGCGGTGTGGAGCAACAAATCACGACCAATAACAGCCTAACCCAACTCATTCAGGCGACCCAGGGCACCGAAGTCATCCAGGCGACCAGCGTCGTTGGCAAGCAGGTCACGCTGAACAGCACGCAGATACCGCTACAGAACAGCACCGGCGGCATCGACTTCACAACGGCGTCTGCCGAGCCAATCGCTATCAAGATAACAAACGGCAGCGGCGTGGATGTGTGCGACGCCTCGCTCACTTCTAAAGCTGGCGCCAACACGTGGACGTGGAACGGCCTGGACAATAACGGCAGTCAACAGCCGGATGGCGCCTACACTGTCTCAGTCACCGGACAGCCTCAGGGAGGCGCCGCGGCTGCCGTGCCGTTTACCGTAACTGGCACCGCGACCGGGGTACAAAACAACAATGGTACGGTCACCCTGCAGGCAGGTGCGGTATCGGTAGGCTTTAGCAACGTGGAGTCGGTTGGTGGCAATTAGCTAGGCCCGGCAGTTTCTGCCCACCTGATTAACCTATCGCTAACCCTTCCGGCGCAGCATTGGCCCGCGGCAGGAAGCCGTGGGTGGGCGTTCAGGCATGGCGGCACTGCTGGAAGGGTTCAAGGCACTCGGCGTCGGGCGGCTGATCGCGATGGCGGCAGTCGCCGCTGCGATGCTGTTGATGCTGGCCTTCCTCGCCCTACGCGGCGGCGGGGGAGATCAGATGTCGCTGCTCTATGCGGATATGGATATGAGGGAGGCGGCCCAGGTCGCTGACATGCTGGACCGTTCGCACATCGCGCATGACGTCGGGCCTGACGGCACGCGCATCTCCGTTCCTGCGTCGGAGGTCTCGCGTGCCCGCCTGTTGCTGGCCAAGGAGGGTTTGCCGTCCGGAGGATCGATCGGCTACGAGATCTTCGATCGTGGAGACGGACTGACTGCGAGCCAGTTTCAGCAAACGATCAATCAGACCCGCGCGCTCGAAGGCGAACTGGCACGGTCAATCCGCATGATCTCAGGCGTGCGCGGCGCCCGTGTGCACTTGGTCCTGCCTAAGCGCGAACCATTCGCACGGGACAGGGTCGAGGCGCAAGCGAGCGTCGTGCTGACGATGGTCGGCGCCGGTCGAATGGATCGGGAAGGCGTGCAGTCGGTGCTGACCCTGGTCTCGGCCGCTGTGCCGGGTTTACGCCCGCAAAGTATCGGTATCATCGACAATCGTGGCAACTTGCTGGCCCGTGCGGGGGAGGAGACCGGTTCTGCCGGCCCTGCTGCCGAGCTCCGTGCTGCCACTGAGCAGCGTCTCTCCCGCGCAGTGGAGGACATGCTTGAGCGCACAGTAGGGGCTGGCCGAGTGCGGGCGGAAGCGTCCGTTGACATGGATTACGACCAAGTGCGGGAGACCGCGGAGAAATACGATCCAGATGGTAAGGTTGAGCGCTCGACCCAGAACAACACTTCGACCAATCGCACGACGGAGGCGAGCAGCAGCGTCAGCGTCGCCAACAACCTGCCCAACGCGGACGCCGGGTCCAATCCCGCAGGCAGCCAGGAGCAGCGATCCGAGGAGACGACGAATTACGAGATCGCCAAAACCGTGCGGACCACGACACGTGACCAGCCTCTGATCCGGCGTATCAGCCTTGCCGTCCTGGTGGACCAGGTGCCGATCAAGGATGCGAACGGCAATATCGCATGGCAGGACCGCACGGCGGACGAGCTTAACCGCATCACCGCTCTGGCGCGCAGCGCCGTCGGGTTTGACGAGAAGCGCGGCGACCGGGTCGAAGTTGTCAGCCTGCGCTTTGTGGACGCGGATGCGCCTGCCGATCCAGCCAGGCCGGGGCTGTTCGGGTTGCCGGTTGATAAAAGCGATGTCATGCGGATCGGGCAAACGGCGGTGCTCGCCATCGTAGCCGTACTCGCCTTGTTGCTGGTGCTGCGTCCAATGGTCGTGCGGCTAACCACGGCTCCGGTAGCGCTGGCTGACGAGTCGGCGGCCGGTGCCGCAAGCCCAGGGCCCGACGGCATCGTGGCCGGCGGCGGGGCTGGCGTGCCGGGAATACCGGGCCGGCCAGCAGCGCTGGCCATTGCGGGGCCGGATGGATCGGGCCAGGACGAGAGCATGGTCCAGATTGGCAACATTGAGGGCGCGATACGAGCGTCCTCGCTGCGGCATGTGGCCGGTCTCGTTGAAAAGAGCCCGGAAGAAAGCCTGGCCGTGATGCGCGGCTGGATGGCGAAGGAAGGAGCCTGAACCATGCGCGCGAAAGCCGAAGAGGAGCTGACGGGAGCGCAGAAGGCCGCTGTGCTGATGCTTGCGCTGGGGGAGGAGCAATCGGCCAAGCTGTTCGGCATGATGCACGAGGACGAAATCAAGGAGGTTTCGGCCGCCATGTCCCAGCTTGGCACGGTGCGGGCAGAGATGGTCGAGCGGCTCTGCCTCGAGTTCGGCGAAAACATGGGCGGCATGGGCCACCTCATCGGCAGTTTCGAGAGCACCGAGCGGCTCCTGCAACGCGCCCTTCCGCGAGACCGCGTCTCGCAAATCATGGAGGAGATCCGTGGTCCGGCTGGCCGGACCATGTGGGACAAGCTCGGCAATGTGCACGAGGCGGTGCTCGCAAATTACCTCAAGAACGAATACCCGCAGACTGTCGCCGTCGTGCTGTCGAAGGTCCGGCCGGACCACGCCGCCCGCGTCCTCGCCTTGTTGCCCGAGAGTTTCTCCATTGAGGTGGTGATGCGCATGCTGCGGATGGAAAGCGTGCAAAAGGACGTCCTGGACGGCGTGGAGCGGACGTTGCGGGCGGAATTCATGTCCAACCTTGCCCGCTCGACCCGGCGCGACGCGCACGAGATGATGGCCGAGATCTTCAACAACCTCGACCGCGCCAGCGAGAGCCGTTTCGTCGCCGCCTTGGAAGAGCGCAACCGCGAGTCGGCGGAGAAGATCAAGTCTCTCATGTTCACTTTCGACGATCTGTCCCGCCTATCTTCGACTGCGATCCAGGGACTCCTGCGTGCCGTCGAGAAGGACAAGCTGCCGTTGGCACTCAAAGGTGCCTCGGAGAGCCTGCGCGAGATGTTCTTCAAGAATCTTTCGGAGCGGGCAGGCAAGATGCTACGCGACGACATCGAGGGTCTCGGCCCAGTGAAACTGCGCGACGTCGACGACGCGCAGGCCGCCGTCGTGGCGCTTGCCAAGGATCTGGCCGCCCAAGGCACCATCGAGATCGGCGAGGGTAAGGACGAGGAGTTGGTGTATTAGCATGGTCCTAACAGCCGCGTCACCGCACCGTCTGAGCCTGCTCGGCGTGCTTTACGCCGAGGACTTCGACGAGGATGGTTTGCAGCCAGGAGTCTTCGACCCGCAGCCCGGCCCGGAACCGGAAATCATAGAGCCTAGGTTCAGTGCAGCGGAGTTGGAAGCCGTTCGGGCTGAAGCACGACAGGTTGGGCGCGGCGAAGCCGAGGACGGTTTGGCCGCGTCTCGCATCCAACTGGTCGCCAAGCTGGTAGACGGTCTGGGCGAAGCGCGGGCTGGCGCGTTCGCGGCGGCCGAACAGGCAGCCGAGGGTGTTGCACGCTGCATGTTAAGCGCGCTGGCCGCTTGCCTTCCGGCTTTGTGCGAGCGGCATGGCGCGGAGGAGCTGCGCATGCTGGTCCGCACCCTCCTGCCCGCCCTCTCGGAGGAGCCGCGTATTATCGTGCGGGTCCACTCCGATACGATGGCGGCCATGCAGGAGGAGATGAGCTCCCTGGATGCCGAAATTGGCGAGCGCGTCCACTTGCTGGCCACCGACGCCATTGCGCCTGGTGATGCACGGATCAGTTGGGCTGAGGGCTCTGCCACGCGGGATGCCAGCCGTAGCCGTGCCGCTTTTGAACAAGGTCTCGCCTTACTGGGATTGCTGCAACGGGAGCACGCCGATGCCTGACAACATGGACCTGATCGAGCTGGCGGACATCGCACCGGGGAACAATCCGCCGCGGGCGATGCGTGACCTAGAGGCGGTATATGACATCCCAGTAACCGTCAGTGCGGTGCTCGGCAAGGCGACGATGCAGGTCAGCCAACTCCTGAAGCTTGGCCGCGGCGCGGTTGTGGAGCTGGACCGCAAACTCGGCGAAGCGATCGACATCTACGTCAACAACCGCCTCGTCGCCCGCGGTGAAGTGGTAATGGTGGACGACAACCGCCTGGGTGTCACGATGACCGAGATCGTGAAAGCCGACCGCACGTGAGTTCGGCGGGTATGAGGGTGCTCCTCATCGGAAGCCTCGCCGGCGAGCTGGGCCAGGCGGCCCGGATCGCCATCGCCCGTGGCGCGCGGCTGGAGCAGGCGGACACCGTGGATTCGGGCCTGGTTCGCCTGCGCGCAGATGCCCGCGTGGACCTGGTGCTTTGCGAGGTGAGCCATGACGTGGGCGCGCTGGTGCGTGCACTCACCGCCGAGCGCATCGCCGTACCCGTCGTCGCCTGCGGCACGAATGCGGACGCGCCCGCGGCCGTAAGGGCCATACGCGGCGGAGCACGCGAGTTCCTGCCGCTGCCGCCCGATCCGGATCTGATCGCCGCCATCCTGCAGGCGGCCAGTGGCGAAAGTCACATCCTTGTCGCACGTGACCCTGCGATGCTGGCGACACTGCGCCGCGCTGAACAGGTGGCAGCCGCCGAGGCGTCGGTGCTGATCACGGGCGAGAGCGGGACGGGAAAGGAGGTGCTGGCCCGTCACATCCACCGCGCCTCCCGCCGTGCGACCGGGCCGTTCATCGCTCTGAACTGCGCCGCCATCCCGGAGAACCTGCTCGAGTCGGAGATGTTCGGCCATGAGAAGGGCGCCTTCAGCGGTGCCGTCGCCCGCCGGGTCGGCAAGTTCGAGGCGGCGGATGGCGGCACCCTCCTACTGGACGAGATCAGCGAGATGGACGTGCGCCTTCAAGCCAAGCTGTTGCGGGCTATCCAGGAGCGCGAGATCGACCGGCTCGGCGGTACTGGCCCAGTGCACGTCAATGTTCGGATCCTTGCCACCAGCAACCGCGACCTGCTCGCCGACTGCTCGGCCGGTCGGTTCCGTGAAGACCTGTATTTCCGTCTCAACGTCATCAATTTGCGCATCCCGCCCCTACGCGAGCGCCCGAACGACATTGCCGCCTTGGCCGATCACTATGCACGCCACTACGCCGGGGTGAACGGCTTGCCAGTGCGCCCGATAACGGCCTTGGCTCATCAACGCCTGGGCTCCCATCATTGGCGTGGCAACGTCCGTGAATTGGAGAACACCGTCCACCGTGCTGTCCTGCTCTCCATGGGAGGCGAGATCGACGCGATCGAACTTCCGGGCGAGTGCACATCACCAGCGCCCGCCGCAGTCACAGGCGGCATGGCGAGCCTGGTGGGCCGCACCATGAACGAGGTCGAGCAGGACCTGATTCTGCAGACCTTGTCCCACACGCTCGGGAACCGGACGCACGCGGCCACCATCCTTGGCATCTCGATCCGGGCTCTGCGCAACAAGCTGCGTGACTATGCCGCTTCGGGTGCCGTCGTCACCCCACCCGGCATGGCCGCCTAGGCGAAGGCGGCACGTAAGTGCTCGACCAGATCAAAGCCCTTAGCCGCCGGTATTCGCCCGGCACCGATGTCGGGCTCGCCCTCGGCATGGTCATGCTGCTAGCTGTACTCGTCATCCCGCTGCCGACGGTCCTGCTGGACATGGGGCTGGCGCTGTCCATCACCGCTTCCGTGCTCGTGCTGATGGTGGCGATGTTCCTCCGCCGGCCACTCGATTTCACCTCCTTCCCAACGCTCCTGCTGCTCACGACCTTACTGCGTCTTTCGCTGAACGTCGCGACCACAAGGCTCATCCTAAGTCACGGCAGCGAGGGCCAGTTGGCCGCAGGTCACGTGGTGGCAGCGTTCGGCGGATTCCTGATGGGTGGGGACGTGGTGATCGGCGTGATCCTGTTCGCCATCCTGCTGGTGGTGAACTTCATGGTGATAACCAAGGGCTCGGGCCGCATCGCTGAGGTCGCAGCACGGTTCAGCCTCGATGCCATGCCCGGCAAGCAGATGGCCATCGATGCCGATCTGTCGTCCGGCCTGATCAATGAAGCCAAGGCGCGGGTCCGCCGAAGGGAGCTGGAAGAAGAAAGCGGCTTCTACGGCGCCATGGACGGTGCGGCGAAGTTCGTCCGCGGCGACGCGATCGCCGGCTTGCTGATCACCTCGATCAACGTGTTCGGGGGTTTCGCGATCGGCCTGATCCGTCACGGCATGCCGTTTGCCGATGCGGCAGCGACGTTCACCACGCTGTCTGTCGGCGACGGTTTGGTCTCGCAGATCCCGGCGCTGCTGGTGTCCACGGCGGCCGGCATCGTCGTCACCAAGGGCGGCATGGAGGGTGCAGCCGATACCGTGCTGGTCCGCCAATTGGGCGGCAACCCGAAGCCGCTCGCTTTGGCCGGGGGTGCGGCACTGGTGCTTGCCCTGATGCCTGGCTTGCCGATGCTGCCGTTCCTGGCATTGGCCGGGCTCGCGGGCGGAGGCGCCTGGCTCCGTCATAAGCATCCGCCGGCCCCCCCGACCGACAGTACAGCCGCGCCGGCCGTGCCCGCCGTTCCGGGCGAGCCACCGATCACGGACACCTTGCGGATGGACATGATCCGGCTCGAATTGGGCTACGGCCTGCTCGCCTTGGCCGGCGGCAACTCGCCCCGTCTCACCGAGCAAATCAAGGGCCTGCGCCGGGCGATCGCTGCGGAAATGGGTTTCGTGCTGCCGCCGGTGCGCATCCAGGACAACGTGCAGCTCGGCGCCGACATCTATTCCATTCGCATCAAGGAGATCGAGGCTGGCCGCGGCGAGTTGCGTCCCACCCAGGTACTAGTGATGGACCCGAACGGCGGCATGCCGCCCTTCCCGGGTGAACGTACCACCGAGCCCACCTTCGGCCTGCCCGCCCTCTGGGTCGATCCGGCGCGCCGCGACGAGGCTATGGCCCGCGGCTGCACCGTGGTCGATCCGGCCTCCGTTCTCACCACGCACATCACCGAGCTCGTCCGTGACAGCATGGCCGAACTGCTGTCCTACGCCGAGACGCAAAAGCTGTTGGAGGAGTTGCCGCGCGAGCAGCAGAAACTCGTGGCCGACCTGATCCCTTCCCAGCTTAGCGTGGGCGGCGTGCAGCGTGTGCTGCAGGCGCTCTTGGCCGAGCGGGTTTCGATTCGGGACCTCCCGACGGTGCTGGAGGGCATCGCCGAGGCGTGCGGCGGCCACCCACGGCCGATCGGCGCCATCGTGGCCCATGTGCGCGCCCGGCTCGCCCGCCAGATCAGCGATAGCCATACCGGGCCGGCGGGCTACATCCCCCTCGTCACGCTCTCGCCTGAATGGGAGGCAGCGTTTGCCGAGAGCTTGGTCGGGCCGCCGGAGGACCGCCAACTGGCGATGGCGCCATCCAAACTCAGCGAATTCATGTCCCGCCTGCGCGGCGCCTTCGATGCGGCGCAAGCCATGGGTGAAATGCCCGTGCTGCTTTCCTCGGGCGGGGTGCGGGCCCATTTGCGCGCCGTGGTCGAGCGGATCCGGCCGTCCACGCCCGTATTGGCTCAAACCGAGATCTTTCCGCGCGCCCGGATACGAACAGTGGGCACGATCTAACGTGCTCAAATCACGGGCGTCAGCGTCCAAGGCTCCCCCGGTTCGCAGAACAGCGGCATCGCATTGGCCGTCCGCACGTCGGCCGACAGCCCCATCTCCGCTCGCAGCGCCCGAAACAGCGCACCGTGAGCCACCACCAACACCGGGGCCGGCCGGGTCAGCGCCGCCGTCACCGCGGCAGCGGCGCGCGTGCGCAGATCAGCAAAGCTCTCACCGCCCTCCGGCGTGATGCCGCGATCCACCCAATCTCTGAACCATTGCCCGCCCATCGCCGTGCCCTCGTGCACGCCGAACGCTACCTCTTGCAGATCCTCGATCACCGTCACCGAAAGGCCGAGCACGGCGGCGACGGCACCGGCCGTGTCCCGCGCGCGCGACAGCGGCGAACTCACGATGCTCGCGATGCCGCGCCCTCGCAGCATTTGCGCCGCCGCTGCCGCCTGGGCAACGCCGGTCGGGTTCAGCTTGATGTCCACCCGGCCCTGGCTGCGGCCCTCGGCGTTCCAGTCCGTCTCGCCGTGGCGAAGGAACCAGAACGCCCGAGCCGGCAGCCGGCTCAGAGCGACAAACCCTCCGCCTGCATCATCCGCTGCACCGCTGGGCGCTCTTTCATGCGGCTGAAATGGCCTGCAAGCGCGTGCGGCAACTCGACGCCCGCCCGCGGCGCCCAACTCGACACATAGAATACGGCCGTGTCGCCGATCGAGAACGCATCGCCCGCAACCCAAGGCCTGTCGCCGAGCTTGTGCGCCAGAATGCCGAAGCCCTTGGCCATGATCTCCCGACCGCGCGCCTGGACCGCCTCCTTGCTCGCCTCGTCAGGCGCGAAATTGGCCGGCCGGGCAAACCGCGCGAACCCCTGCATGTGAATGGTCGCCACAGCGTAGTCCATCGCCTCGATCGAACGCACTTCCGCTTCCGGGTCCGACGGCAGCAGCTTGGCTTCGGGATTGGTCCGGGCGAGCCAAGTCGCGATCGCCCCATACTCGGTCAGCACGCTGCCATCGTCGCGTTCCAGCGCCGGCACCTTGGACTTGGGCGTGACCGCGACGTAGGCCTCGCGATACTGCTCGCCATCCTTGAGGCTGACCCGCTCCGCCTCATACGGCTTGCCGATCTCCTCGAGCAGGATGTGGACCCCGAGCGAGCATGCCCCCGGTGAGTAAAACAGCTTCATCGCCTTCTCCCCTCAATCGAACAGCGAACTGACGCTGCTCTCGTCATTGATCCGGCGCATGGCCTCGGCAAGCAGCGGGGCGATGGTAAACGTGCGCAAATTGGCCGCCCCGCGCACGGCCTCAGTCGGCTCGATGCTGTCGGTGATCGTCATCATGTCGATCGGCGCCGCCGTAATCCGGGCCACCGCGCCGCCCGAGAGCACCCCGTGCGTCACATACACGCTGACCGAGCGCGCGCCTTCCGCCTTGAGCGCCACCGCCGCATTGCACAGCGTGCCGCCAGAGTCGCAAATATCGTCCACGAGGATGCAGTCGCAGCCATCCACCTCGCCGATGATATTCATCACTTCGGACACGCCCGCCCGCTCGCGCCGCTTGTCGACGATGGCCAGGTCGCAGTTTAGCCGGGACGCCAGGGAGCGCGCCCGAAGCACGCCGCCCACGTCCGGCGAGACGATCATGAGTTCGCGGCCGGCAAACCGCTCCTGGATGTCGGTCGTGAACAGCGGCGCCGCATACAAATTGTCCACCGGAATATCGAAGAAGCCCTGGATCTGCCCGGCATGCAGGTCGAGCGTCAGCACCCGGTTCGCACCCGCCTCCGTGATCAGGTTGGCGACCAGCTTGGCGCTGATCGGAGAGCGCGAGGACGTCTTCCGGTCCTGCCGCGCATAGCCGAAATACGGCACCACCGCCGTGACCCGGCGCGCGCTGGACCGCCGCAGCGCATCCAGCGTGATCAGCAACTCCATCAGATTGTCGTTCGCCGGGTAAGACGTCGATTGCAGCACGAACACGTCCTCGCCGCGAACGTTCTCGTGGATCTCCACGAACACTTCCATGTCGGCGAACCGCCGGATCGAGGCGCGGGTCAGCGGGATGTTCAGGCTCGCAGCCACGGCGTCGGCCAGCGGCCGGTTGCTGTTGCAGGCAACGATCTTCATGGGGCAGGGATCCCGGTTCGGCCGCAGCGGGGTTCTAGCAATCGTTCATCGCGCTGTCATCTATCCGGCTTGACGGCTGTTGCAGATTTGCCACCCGTCTTTGCTTGGCCCGCATCCCCCGGACCCACCTTCGCGGCTTCGACCTTCTCGCGCTTGCCGGTCGCGTTCGTCACCACCTCCTGCACGCCGCCGGCCGCTTCGTTGGCAACCACCACCGCCACCTCGCCCCAGAACTGGTCCAGCGTATGCGGCGGCACCTCGTTGATCTGCACCACCCGCCCGTCCTCCTGGCCCTTCGAGTCGGTCACGATCCACTGGATCTCCACCCGAGTCGTGTTGCCGGCACCCGGCGCCGTCTTGATCTGACCCTCGACGGTGAAGTCCGCTGCCTTTCCCGTGTCCTGCACCACGTCGCCCAAATTGGTCAGGTGCGACGTCATCTGCTTCGTGAGCGACACGTTGCCATCGCCGGGTGCGCCGCTGACGCCCTTGAAGTAGATCGCCGGCGGGCGGTTCAGCAGGCTATGCGGGTCGCTTAGTTCCCGCCTGGCCTCGATCCCGTTCAACATCGCGATCACCTTCGGCGCCTCGACGTCGGCTGCGGCCTTGAGCGTCGCCGGCTGCCCCGCCGCCCAGTCGCGCGCGGCGACCGGCGGCCCTTGGCTGGCGCCCAGCGGCCGGCCGGCCGGGTCCATCACGGTGTAGGTCGGCACCACGGCCCCATTCTGCAGGTCGGCCGAGAGCACCAGGCTCCAATCGCCACGGCCGACCTTCTGCGCGCTGGCCGGCAATTCCTGCGCGACCAGCGCATCGGCCAGTGCCGCGGACCACGCATGCGCCGCATCATCCGTCAACAGCGAGGCGGTCGGCAGCGGGATTGCCAGGCGGGACGGCGGCGGCTGGGCCAGGCGGACCGCCGTGGCGCCGGGCCGGCCGAGGAACGGCTGCGGCAGGTCGCCGCACCCGGCAAGCAACAGCAAGGCCCAAAGCGTGGCGGCGCGGGTCACCGTCACTGCAGCACACAGCCGAACAGCACCATCAGCACGATCAGCAGGAGGATGAAGATTGGAATGTAGGGCATGCGATCACCGAGATCTGGTGGCCGATCGGGCCGCCACCGGCCAGCGTGCGGCGGCGATGGCTGAAAAACCGGCGCTCGTCGGCCAGCGTGTCGGCGCCGAGCACGGTGACGGCGACGCCAGCCGCGCGCAACCGTGCGGCGCAGTAGCCGGGCAGGTCGAACAGCCAGTGGCCGGCCCGGCCGTCGGCGAAGAAGCGCGCATCGGCTGGATCCCGCGCCAGCACCGCATCCCGCAGGTCGGCGGCGACTTCGTAGGAGGCGGGGCCGATGCACGGGCCGATTGCGGCGTGGACGCCGGGTGAGTCCATTGCGGCGATCACCGCCTCCAGTATCCCGGCCAGCGCGCCCCGCCATCCGGCATGCGCGGCGCCGACCACGCCGGGTGCGGCGAACAGCACCGGCACGCAATCGGCGGTGATGATGCCAAGGCCGATCCCGGGCCGCCGTGTCACCATCGCGTCCGCACGGGGACCGGCGCCCGTCGCCCAGGGTTCGTCCACGATGGCGACCGCCGCGCCGTGCACCTGATGCAGGCCAACAAGGCTCGGCACGCCAACGGTCTCGGCGACCAGCCGGCGATTTTCCACTACCGCGGCGGCGTCGTCCGCGCTGGACAGGCTGCAATTGAGGCTGGCGAACGGCCCCTTGGACACGCCGCCCACTCGGGTGAAGAACCCGTGCGGGGCCGCGAGTGCAGCGACCTGCAGATGCGGGATCAAGCGTCGAACCCGGCGGGGATGGGCAGGCCCGGCGACGTGAGCGCGAGGGCCTTGAACAGCGCGCCCATCCGCTCCGGTTCGGCCAGCCGGCGGCCGGCCTCGATCAGGCGTAGGGCCTGGCGGGGTGGAACATTGGAGGCGAGCCGGTTGATGCGGGTGAACAGGCCGAGCCCGGTGAGGAACTTGCCTTGCGGAACCGGGCCATAGCTGGGCAAGCCGGAGTCGCGGGCGAAAGCGGCAAAATCCACATGCGCGGTGAGGTCGGCCTCTCCCGGATCGGCGAGCGGGTCCGCTGGCTTGCCATCACGTAAGGCTTGCAAGCTGTCGCCGGGTGCGCTCGCTGCCGGGCCGTAATCAAGGAACAGGGCGACGCCGGGTTGCACACGCAGCCGCTTGCCGAGATGGCGGGCAAGCTCCGCGTCACGAACCTCGTAGACCAACGGCTCGTCCGCCTGCACATCAGGAAGCTCAGCCACGATTGCCTCCCCGGAGGCATCGATCTCGGCTTCGACCCACGCTCCGTCGGCAACGTGGCGTTCCATCCAGCGGCCGCCCTGGCGGACGAATTGCCGGATCGGCAGCGCATCCAGAAACTCGTTGGCGAGCAGAATCATCGGGCCGGGCGGCAGATCCTCCACCCGGTCGTGCCACTGCGCTTGCGGCACCGCTGCCCCTTGCACGGTCCGCAGCCTCGGCGACGTCTCGACGAAATGCACCCGCACCGCCGTCCGGAACGCCGGCGCCACCCGTGCCACCGTGCGCAACGCATCGGCCATCAGCGTGCCGCGGCCAGGACCCGTCTCCGTCAGGACGACGGGGTCCGGCCGGCCCATCCCCTCCCAGGTCACCGCCGCCCAAGCGCCCAGCAGCTCGCCGAATGCCTGGCTGATCTCGGGGGCCGTGGTGAAATCGGCGAACGGATCGTGCGTCGCATAGTAAAGGGCATTCGCGCGCGCCATGAACACATCCAGCCGCTCCATCAGGCCAAACCTCTATGAAGCAAGGATCGGCCGCGAATGGGCCCGCATCATCAGCACCAACCCGGCGACCAGCATGGGAAGGGAAAGTAGCTGGCCCATCGTGGCGCCTTCGAACAGATAACCCAGGAACGGGTCCGGCTGGCGGAACAGCTCGCCCACGCTGCGGGCGATCGCGTAGCCCACCAGGAACACGCCCGTCAGGTAGCCGAAGCGGGCGCGGATGGCCTCGTGCCGGGCCAGCAGCCAGAGCACGATGAACAGAAGCAGGCCTTCCATCAGCGCCTGGTAGATCTGGCTCGGGTGGCGCGGCTCTGGGCCGGCGTTGGGGAAGATCATCGCCCAGGGCAGCCAAGCGGGCGCCGGGCGGCCCCATAGCTCGCCATTGATGAAATTGGCGATACGGCCCAGCCCGAGGCCGATCGGGACGACGACTGCGATGCGGTCGGCGAAGCCCAGCAGCGGGATCCCGTTGCGCCAGCAGAAGATAACGAGCGCCACCACCACCCCGAGCGCGCCGCCGTGAAAGGACATGCCGCCCTGCCATACCTCGAAGATCGAGGTAGGCTCCGCCAGGAACCGGCCGGGTTGATAAAAAAACACGTAGCCGAGCCGCCCCCCCAGCACCACGCCGAGCGTGGCCCAGGTGAGGAAGTCGTCGGTCTGTTCCACGCTCGCCACCGCCGGGCTGCGCCGCACCAGCCGCCGCATGACCCGCCAGCCGAGCAGCAGGCTGCCGATATAGGCCAGCGCATACCAGCGGATCGACAGCGGCCCGAGCTGCACCAGCACCGGGTCGAACTGCGGGAATAGCAGGACGGGGATCAACGGTAGGGGTCCGGCGTGGCGAGGTAGTCCGTGACGTAGCGGCGCACCCCTTCCTCCAGCACGGTGAACTGGCCACCGTAGCCGGCAGCACGCAACCGGTCCGTGCTCGCCTGGGTGAAGGACTGGTAGCCGGCCCGCAGATGCGCCGGCATGTCGATGAACTCGACCCGCTCCGGGACGTCGGCCGCGCGGCACACCGCCTCGGCAAGATGCTGATAGGAGCGGGCGTTGCCGGTGCCGGCGTTGAACAGGCCGTTCACGCCGGGGGAGGCGAGCAGCCAAAGCATGATGTCCACCACGTCGCCGACCCAGATGAAGTCGCGCATCTGCTGCCCGTCCGGCATGCCGGGTTCAGTGGAGTGGAACAGCTTGGGCGCATGTCCTGCGACTATGTCGTCATACTTCACCTTCACGACGGAGATCATGGATCCCTTGTGGTATTCGTTCGGGCCGTAAACGTTGAAGAACTTCAGCCCAGCCCATTGCGGCGGGCGCGGCACCCCGGCTCGCAGCATCTTGGCCACGCGCAGGTCAAAGACGTGCTTGCTCCAGCCATAGAGATTCTTGGGCCGTAGGGTCGCCAGCGCGTCGACGTCGTCCTCGAACCCCGCGCGGCCGTCGCCATAGGTCGCGGCTGAGGAGGCATATACGAACCTGATCTGGCGCGCGGCGCACCAGTTCCACAGCATCAGCGGCAGCTCGACATTGGTCATCCAGACCAGGTCGCCGTCGGTCGCGGCTGTGGAGCTGATCGCGCCGAGGTGGAACACCATCTCGATCGGGGGATCGGTGGCCAGGAAATGGTCGAGCGCGTCCGGCATCAGCACGAGGGCTGGCGGGTGCGCGGCGAGGTTGTGCCACTTCCCCTCGGAGCCGAGCCAGTCGACGATGACGACCTCGTGGCCGGCCTCGGCCAAGGCTGCATTCAGGTTCGAGCCGATGAAGCCGGCGCCGCCGGTGACGAGGATCATACCCGGCGTTATAGGCGGCGGCCCGAAACCAGGCCAGTGCTGCCTGTTCGGATCCTGCTCGCTCAGGTTCGGGGCGGTCCGTGCGTCGCACGGGGCAGCCGGCCGGGTTGCAGTACGCCAGCAGCCGGGGCCGCGTCCCGCGCGACCGCCCGCGAATCCCCGGCCGCCAACCCAAGATCGCGGCAAAACCGCCGCACGATCTCCGTCACCGGTCGGCCGAACATCTCCTGCTCGAACCCGGGATCCTCCAGCCGCTCATAAAGTTCGTCGAAAAGCCGTTCGGCCGTATCGTCGGACTCCGTCACGCGGCGGATCACCTCGGACACGTCTTGCTTCACCTGCCGCCGGATCATTGCCGGACGGTCATCGGCTGACCGGACGCGCGGCCACCCGGCGTCGATCCGCTTCGCCAGTGCAACGCTGCGCCGCACTGATCGCGAAATCCGCTCCAACGCCCGCGCCAGCAGATCCACACGTGGCACGGCGCCGGCCATCCACGCCGCCAGCCCGTCGAGGCTGGCGCCGGCGGCATGCGCCTCGGCCGCCGAACCGGGCTGCACGCCTGCCTTGGGCATGTCCCACGTCACGATGTCGACCGCCGCCTGCTCGGCCTCCCCCAAACGCACCACGACGCGCGCCATCCGCATGCCAAGGTCAGCGAGTTCGCTCAGTACGTCGTCGTGGATGCGGTTAGGGGAGGCCTCAGGGTTCATATCTATACGTAACCACATCGATCGCGTCATTGCAAGAACATATTGAGAACATGAACGTTCAGCTAGTCCGTTCTCCCCGTCCGTAAGCGATCACGCCAGACGTGCGGCGCTTGGCACAGCGTAGGACGCGGGTATGCTTTGGTCATGCACTCCATTTCCGCCGCACGTCGACGCGGACGGACCTGAGCGCTTCCATTGCATCAGCCCTGCTAGGGAGGCCGGCCCACGTACCCTCTGGAAAGCCCTCACGCCTGCCCCTAAGCAACCACGGAGCGTGTGCTTCAGGCAGCGATATGCCAGCCGGGTCATGGCCGGACTTGATCCGGCCGTCCACGCCGCAGGGCTCCCACAGGCATGCGCGTTTGGATCGCTCTTATCGAACCTGAGTTCTCTCGCGGAACGGCCGGAACACCATCGACGGCGTAGACGGCCAATCAAGTCCGCCATGACTGACCTTCATAGACTTGCATATGCGAGTGCCTTGCATGGGAGAGGGAGGAAGCGGACCGCCAGCATCAATACGCGTGCCGGCTGCGCACCTCTTGCAATAGCGTCATCACCATGATGCGGATGTCGAACCGCACCGACCAGTTCTCGATGTAGAACAAATCGCACGCCACCCGCTGCTCGATCTGCTCCACTGTCGCCGTCTCGCCGCGCCAGCCGTTCACCTGCGCCCAGCCGGTAATGCCCGGCTTGACCCGGTGGCGCAGCGCGTATTGCCGCACCACGTCCGTGAACAGCCGGTTCGCCGCCTTGGTATTGAGGGCGTGGGGGCGGGGGCCCACGAGCGACATCGTCCCGTTCAGCACGTTGAACAGTTGCGGCAACTCGTCGATCGACAGGCCGCGGATCAGCCGTCCCACCCGCGTCACCCGCTCGTCGCCGCGGGTCGTCTGCCGGTCCGCCAACGGGTCGGATGTCGCGTGCCGCATCGAGCGGAACTTGTAACAAACGAACACCCGGTTGTTGAAGCCCAGCCGGGATTGGCGAAAGAGCACCGGGCCCGGCGAGTCGAGCCTGATCAGCACGGCCGTCAGCAGCATCACGGGGGAGAGCACGAGCAGCGCCAGCAGGCCGATGGCATGGTCCAGCACGGCCTTCTGAACCGCCCGCCAATCATTCAGCGGCGCTTCCCAAACCGACACCACGGGGTTGCCGCCGATGCCGTCGAACTGGTGGCGGGCATAGCGTAACCCGGCCAGGTCCGTCGTCAGCACGATGTCCGCCACGGTGCTGCTGAGCTTGTCCAGGATGGCGCCGATCCGGTCCGCCGCGCTCAGCGGCAAGGCGATCACGATCACATCCACCGGGTCTTTGCGCGTGTGGGCCACGAGGTCCTCGACGGTGCCGCGGACCGCGATCCCCGACTGCACCCCGGGCACACGGGCATGCCGGTCATCGTACAGCCCCACCACGCGGTAATGCTGCGGCTCGTCGCGCAAGCGAAGGACGAACTCGCGGCTGAGCTCGCCCACGCCGACGATGGCGATCCTCCGCGCGAGCCAGCCTGACTGCGCCCAGGACCGTATCAGCCGGACCAGCGGGTAGCGCCCAGCAACGAACGAGGCGCCCGCGCACAGCACCCAGGCAATTGGCCACACCCGGACCGGCATCCCCCCATGGGAGAAGAAAAACAAGCAGCCAACCAACCAGAGCATGCCGGACACCGCGGCCTTGACCATGAGGCGCAGTTGCGCCGCCACCGACACCAGCGCCTCGAGCCCGTACGCACCGTTGCGACCGAGCGACCAAACTGCACCGATCGCTCCGGCGGCCGAGGCGGCGACGGCCGGCCCGCCTTCGTCATGTCCATACCACCCGGTGACGATCGCCGTCGCGGCCAGCCCGGCCGCCGTCAGCACGACCAAGTCCAGCACCCGGCATCCCCCGGACAGCCAGACAAACGACGTTGCCTCCACCGTGTGAGGGCCGATCCGCGGTCGCTGAACGGTTCTTTGCAGGATCTGCAATGCCATGACCCGGCCAGCCTACGGCGCATTCGCTAACGATCCGACAACGGCGCCCGAGGCAACCCTCCCCAAACCGTCTCGTTGGGAGCGCACACCATCGGACCGGGGAGCAGACCATGCCCTTCATCAAGGCCACAGACGGCACGGAGCTGTTCTACAACGATTGGGGCAGCGGCAAGCCCGTCGTCCTGATCCATGGCTGGCCGCTCAACTCCGAGATGTGGGAGTATCAAGCGCCCGTCCTCGCAGCCAGCGGCTACCGGGTCATCGCCTACGACCGGCGCGGTTTCGGCAAGTCCAGCCAGCCCTGGTCCGGCTACGATTACGATACGCTGGCGGGCGACCTCAACACGCTCATGGAGGGGCTCGACCTGCAAGGCGCCACGCTGGTCGGCTACTCCATGGGCGGCGGCGAGGTCGCGCGCTATCTGTCCCGCTTCGGTGCCGGGCGTGTGGGCAAGGCGGTGCTGCTCTCCGCCGTAACCCCGATGATGCTGAAGACGGCCGACAATCCGGACGGCGCGGATCAGTCGGTGTTCGACAAGATCCTGGACGGCCTGGCCACCGACCGCCCGAACTTCCTCGCCACGTTCGGCAAGCAGTTCTTCGGCGCCGGCTTGCTGAACTTCACCGTCACGACGGAGATCCTGGAATGGGCGCTCTGGATGGCGATGAAGGGTTCCCCGAAGGCCACCACGGATTGCGTGCGCGCCTTCTCCGCCACCGATTTCCGCGGTGACATGAGGGCGTTCACCATGCCGACCCTGATCATCCACGGCACTTCCGACGCAACCGTGCCGATCGACATCTCCGCCCGCAAGGCGGCGCAGATGATTCCGGGTGCGCAGTTCCTGGAGTATGACGGCGCGTCGCACGCGACCTTCTTCGTGTCGAAGGACAAGCTCAACGCCGATCTGCTGGCGTTCCTGGCGGCGTAACCCGCCCGGCTACCGTGCGGGTGGATCGGTCGGCCGCATACCGAGACCGAGCGCCTCGCCCATCTCCCGCACGGCGGCGATCTTCGCGTGGAACGCGGACCAGTCGTCGGCCGCTGCGATCGGCGCCCAGATCGCCTCCACCTCGTCGATCAGCATGGTGCATGGCCCGGGCCGGTGGAAATACGGGTGGTGCGGCCGGCCCGGGCAGTGCCGGCCCGCGAGCGCGGCGCGCACCGGATCGAACGCGTCGCCGAACTCCTCCCCCAACATGCCGCCGAACGCGGCGAAGAATGCCTGCTCGAATGGCATCTGGCTATCGGCCAACGCGCGCCACCACGCCTTCGCCAGTGTACTATCGGCTTCCAGCCCAGCGGACGGCACGCCGAGCCGGCGCAAGGTGGCGACGTCGTACTCGGTCCGAAAAACGGGGGCGAAGCTTTGCAGCGCGTCGATCAGCGTCTCCTTGTCCGCGAACGGCAGCAGGCACTCGGCCAGCCGGGTCAAGTTCCACACCAGCGTCTCGGGCTGCCGGCCATAGGCGTACAAGCCGCTCTCGTCGAAATAGGCCGCGGTGAATGCCGGGTCGTAGGTCGGCAGCCAGCGCCAGGGACCGTAGTCGAAACTCTCCCCCGTGATGTTGATGTTGTCCGTGTTCAGCACCCCATGGACGAACCCGGCGGCCATCCACTGCGCGCCCATCCGCGCCACCCGGGCGCACACCGCACGCAGGAACGCGACCGCCTGCTCGGCTTCGTCCTCATGCCGGGCTTCGGGAACGTACGTCTGCACCGAATAATCCAGCAGCCGGCGCAGCGCGTCATCCTCGCCGAGAGCCGCCTGGCGCTGGAAGGAGCCGATGCGAATGTGCCCATGGCTGAGCCGCACAAGCACCGCACTGCGGGTCGGCGAGGGCTCGTCGTAGCGCACTAGGTCCTCACCGGTCTCGACCAGGCTCAGCGACTTGGAGCTGTAGACCCCCTGCGCCTCCAGCATCTCCGTCGCCAGCACCTCGCGCACGCCGCCTTTCAGCGTGAGCCGCCCATCCCCGCCGCGGGACCAAGGCGTGGTGCCGCTGCCCTTGGTCCCGAGGTCGAGCAACCGTCCGTCCTGCAGGTCGTGGAGCTGCGCGTAGAGGAAACCGCGCCCGTCGCCGAGGTCGGGATTGTAATGCCGGAACTGGTGGCCGTGGTAGCGCAGCGCGAGCGGCCGGGGATGGCTGCCGGGCAACGGCTCGAAACGTGCCAGGTGCGCGACCCATTCCGCGTCCGTCAGGCCATCGAGCCCGACCCGGGCGGCCCAGCGGTCGTCACGGTGGCGCAGGATCGCCTGCGGGAACGGCGCGGGCTCCACCACGTCGAAAAACCGCTCGCCCAGGGCGGCGTGGGCGATCGAAGGGCGGAGCGCCACAGAAGCCGGCACTAGCGGTAGTCCAGGATCAGGTTGGACACGATGCACCCCCTCGCCGCGGACCGGTGGGGCCGCTAGCGTCATGCCTAGCACCCGGCAGAAGGAATGGAACGATGGCCGCAGTTCAGGTGGGCGTGATGGCAGCGGGCGACGGCTTGGACGGCGTGAGCTGGAACATACTCGGCCAGACCTACGTGCCGAAGCTGCACAACGCGGATATCTTCCTGTGGGAGGCCAAATTGCCCCCCGGCACCTTCGTCCCCCCGCACGTGCACGCGGCGCAGGACGAATTCCTCCATATCCTCGAGGGCCGGCTCGACTTCTGGTTGGACGGCACCGAAACCACCGGTGGACCCGGCGACGTCGTGCGCCTCCTCCGCGGCCAGCCGCACGGCATCTTCAACCGCTCGGGCGGCACGGTGCGCACGCTGTTCGGCGTAGCCCCGTCGCGCAGCCTCTGGGCGCTGTTCGCTGCGATCGACCGGGTGGCGGACCCGGACGAGGTTGTGCGGATCGCAGCACACCACGAGGTGACCTTCCTACCGCCGGGGTGACGATTCTGCTCCCTCTCCCGCCCGCGGTAGAGGGAGCAGAAACCTCAGTTCTTCGTCTTATCCACCAGCGCGTTCTGCTTGATCCAAGGCATCATCCCGCGCAGCGTCTCGCCCACCTTCTCGATCGGATGTTCCGCCATGCGGCGCCGGGTCGCCTTGAAGCTCGACTGGTTGACCTTGTTCTCCAGCATCCAGTCGCGCGCAAACCGCCCGGACTGGATGTCGGCCAACACCCGCTTCATCTCCGCTTTCGTCTCCGGCGTAATGATCCGCGGCCCGGAGATGTACTCGCCATACTCGGCGGTGTTGGAGATCGAGTAGTTCATGTTGGCGATGCCGCCCTCGTAGA
>CAXTVQ010000035.1:0-45828 GCA_964247705.1 uncultured Acetobacteraceae bacterium
AGGCAACACGCCTGTTGGGCGGCGTGCGGCGCTGGCTACCGTTCCTGCCCTCCGCGAAGTCCTTCCCCGAGCGAGCCATGACCGCGCTAGCAGCCCGTGGAGCCCGTTCGTTGTTCCTCTATTCCGTGGGGGATCCCGGCCTGGACGCGGTGGAACAGGCGTTCGGCCCTGGCAGGGCTGGGCTGTGTACTCAGCCGAACGTCGAACTACAAATCATTACGGGCGTAGACCATGTTCTCAGCGGCAGGCATATGCGCGAGCGGGTTGCTAATCTAATGGTAACCTTCTTGGCCGCACATGAAGGGCAGGGTGCCACCGATGACGATACGCTCGACCATTTTGGACCAGATGACGACCGTCGCCCGTTTGCAGAAGCAGACGTTGGCGCCATTGCATGACGATCTGCCGCTCCTGGATACGGGGCTCGACTCGCTCGCCATCGCCATTCTGGTCGCCAATCTCGAGGACGAACTCGAGCTTGACCCGTTCGGCGCCGGCCGGGACGTCGCCATGCCCAAGACCGTCGGCGAGTTCGTAGCGCTGTATGAGAAAGCCGCTGCCTGAGCGGCGCTCCCTACGGTCCCTGACCCTCGCCCCCGGCACGTCGGGCCGGTTCGTGGGCAGTGAGGCTGGGCGGCTGGAACTCGCCGGGTTGGTGACGGGCTGCTCGATCGAGGCCGGGTTGGAGGCCTTGCGCGGCCGTTCGGTGTTGGTCACCACGGGCGCGCAACTGCCGACGGTGCTCGCGATGCTGGCGCTGGACGGGATCGCCGCGCGCATGCTGCTCTGCCCGCCGGACCTGCCGGCCGAGTACTTGCCGGCGATCATGGCGGATTGCGGTGTCGACGCCGTGGTGACGGACGGCACCGGTCTGGCGCTGCCCCCGGAGGCTGGCCGGCTGGTGGTGCCCTGCCGCAGCGACTTCGCGGTGGCTGCTGCGCAACACCCGGCGGATGGGGTGGAGACCGAATGGGTGCTGTTCACCTCCGGCACGACGGGGCGGCCGAAATTGGTCCGCCACACGCTGCGGAGTCTGACCGGCCACCTGACCGACGCACAGCCCAACCCCAATGGCGCACCGGGGCGTGGGATAGTGTGGAGCACGCACTACGACGTGCGCCGCTATGGCGGGCTGTCCATCCTGGTGCGGGCCTTGTTGGCCGATGCCTCGATGGTGCTGTCCAGCGCCACGGAGAGCGTGAGCGACTTCCTGTTGCGGGCCGGCGCGGATGGCGTCACGCACATGTCCGGCACCCCCTCGCACTGGCGCCGCGCACTGATGAGCCCGGCGGCCGGCGCGCTCTCGCCGCGCAACGTGCGCATGTCCGGCGAGATCGCGGACCAGGCCATTCTGGACCGGATCAAGGCGGCCTATCCCGCGGCGCAGGTCACCCACGCTTTCGCTTCCACCGAGGCGGGCGTGGCGTTCGAGGTCACGGACGGCCTGGCCGGGTTTCCCGCTGCATTGTTCGATGGCGCGACGATCAAGGCGCAACTCCGCGTCGAGGACGGAACGTTGCGGATCCGCTCGCAGCGCGTCGCCGCGGGGTATATCGGTCCGCTGCTGGCCGTGACGGACGGGTTCGTCGACACCGGCGACATGGTCGAGCGGCGGGACGACCGTTACTACTTCGTCGGCCGGCGCGAGGGCGTGATCAATGTCGGCGGCGAGAAAGTGTTCCCCGAAGAGGTGGAGGCCATCATCAATCGGCACCCGGCGATCCGCATGTCCCTGGTCTGGCCCCGCAGCAGCCCGGTGACCGGGTCCATCGTCGCTGCCGAAATCGTGCTCGAGGAAGGACACCCCGCCCCATTCCCGTCGGTGCGCAAGGAGGTGCTGGAAGCCTGCCGCGCCGCCCTGCCCGCGCACAAAGTGCCGGTCTCGGTACGCCAGGTTGCCTCGTTGGCGATCGCCGAGTCGGGCAAGCTGGTACGTCGCCGTGCGTAACGTCGTGGTCACCGGGGCGTCGCGCGGCTTGGGGCTGGCCATCGCGCAGCGCGCCGTGCGCTCCGGCTTCCGCGTGATCGCCGTCGCCCGCAGCGAGGGAGCCATGCTCCGCGAGGCGATGGACGCAGCCCCCGAGGCGCTGCATTTCCGCGCCTGCGACCTGATGGACATTCCTTCCCTGAAAGCCCTGGCGAGGACCGTGCGAACCGATTTCGGTCCCATCTACGGGCTGGTGAACAATGCCGGAATCGGCACCGCCGGCGTGTTGGCGACGATGCCGGATGACGCGATCGCGCAGTTGATCCACATGAACGTCACATCGCCGATCACGCTGACGAAATACCTGGTCCGCCCGATGCTGACGGCGCGGGCCGGGCGGGTGATCAACATTTCGTCCATCGTCAGCAGCACGGGCTACAACGGCTTGGCAGCGTACGGCGCCTCCAAGGCGGCGCTGATCGGGTTCACCCGGTCACTGGCCCGCGAACTTGGCCCGCTCGGCATAACGGTGAACGCGGTGGCGCCCGGGTTCGTGGACACGGAGATGACGCACGACCTGGACGAGAAGCAGCGCGAGCAACTCAAGCGCCGCAGTGCCCTGCGGCAGTTGGCGCGGCCGGAGGACGTGGCGGCAGCGGTGGATTACCTGATGGGTGACGGGGCCGCGAACGTGACCGGGACGACCATCACAGTGGATGCCGGCAGCACGGCCTAAAAATCGTCCGCCTGTTCAATCGTTGACGGAGAGCACCATGATCGGGTCCGCGATCCGCTCCGGGGCGATCTCCTGCTCCAGCGGCAGCACGGCGGTGCCGATGGCGAAGAACTCGATCACGTGCGTCTGCCAGCCGTGGCTCCCCTCATGGATGTCCACGCCCACCACGCCCTCGGCCTTGGCCGCCGACGCCTCCATCTGCATGCGCTCGACGGCGATCTCCCGCGCCTCGTACATGGCGGAGGTGAAGTTCTCCAGTTCGACGTTGCGGCCCACCGTGCCCAGGCCGGACAGCACGCCGCGATGCGCCACGTGGTACACGCAGGTGCCCATCACCATTTCCACCGGACGGTAGCCGGCGTGCAGCAGGGACCAGAAATCCTGCCCCGAAAGGTCGCTGGTGAATGGCCCGCCATCATGCGCGCGGAACCCCTTGTGGCCGTCGCCGTGCACCACGCCGGTGCCGATGGCGATGAACTCGAGCAAATGCTCGTCCCACTCCAGCCGCTTGATGGTGAGCTTCACGCCCACGATCCCGTCCGCCCCCATCGCCGACGCCTCGGAGCGCATGCGCGCCATGGCCAGCTCGCGCGCGTGGTACATCGCCTTGGACAGGACATCGAGTTCCTGGTTGCGGTTCCACGACCCGTACTGGATGCCCACGTGGTACACGCAGGTGCCAACGCAGAGCCCGATCGGCTCGAACCCGGCCTTGCGCACCAGCAGGAATTCATTGACCGAGAAATCGGAGGTGAACACGCCGCTCGAATGCGCCGAGCTGCGCAGGCCCTTCAGCCGTTCGCGGGCGTGGACAGGGATCGTTTCGGACATGCTCAGATCGCTCCCTCGGTATCGTTCGTGGCGTAGGATTGGTGGTGCTGGCGGTGGCCGGTCAGCGGCGTGGACCCGGCGTGCATGTCCACCACCATCTTGATCTCGTGCGGGAAAGGCTTGCCGCGCTGGGCGTCCACCGTGGTCGCGATGACGATGTGGCGGCCGAGATACTGCTTCTGCTGGTTCTGCTCGAACTCGAACATCTGGCTGAAATTGATGTGCGCCAGCACGCCGTTGCCCTGCTTGAGAGCGCTGCGCTTCAGCTCGGCGTGGGCGTCGTGGCGGATGCTGTTCCAGAACTTGCTGAGTACGGTGCTCTCGACGTTGCCCATCCAGGCCTGCCGGGCGCTGTTGGTCCAGTCGTTCAGCCAGTGGTATTTGGCGCCGACGGCGATCCCCGTGGTCACCACGTCCGCCTCGAGCAGCTTGACGAACTCGAGCGCGGGGACCGTGGCCACCACCGGCTCGCTACTCGGCGCCAGCCCTTCCACATGGACGGCGGTGCCGACCAGGGTGAAGTCCATGCTGTCCTCGACCTGCAGCGGGATCGTGCGCATCTTCACATCCAGCACCGCGTTGGCGCCCGCCGCCCGCGCCTCCTCACGCAGCCGGATCAGCGCCCGCTGCCAGCCCTCGTGATGCCCCTCGGTCCAGGACCAGCCGTAATGCAGCCAGCACGTCGCCGAAACGGAGGCGATCGGGCGCAACCCATGCGACCGCGCGATCATCAGCTCCGCCGGCGTCAGCGTCGCGGTCCACGGCACCCGGCCGGCGCGCGCCGCCTCCAGCCGCTCGCGCGTGGCGCTGGGAACCCGGTTGTGGCTCAGGCTCGCCTGGATGTCGGCAAGCCGCGCCTGGTTGGCTTCCTGCAGCGCGCGGGTCTCGGGGCTCGGGCCCTTGAACCGGTCGAACAGGCTCACGTGCTCATGAACCCGGCCAGCGACTGGCTGAGCGCGCGGGCGTGGTCGCTGGCCTTCTTGGTCTCCTCGGTCAGCTTGGCGAACCACTCCGCCGGGTCGATCGCGCGCGTGTTCAGCGCGATGCCGCGTACCACCAAGGCGACGCTCGCCTTGAGCCGGCTGCCGGCCAGTTCCAGCTTGTAGCGGTTGTCGCCCAGTTCGATTTCCACACCGGTGACCTTGGCGCTGCGGCTGAACAGGCCCTTCGACTCGTGGACCGTGACCAGGTCCGGCATGGCCTCACGCAGGCGCAGGGCGAAGGCGCGCAGGTTGCTTTCGGAATCGGAGGTGAAGCGGCGTAGCCAGGCGGCCTGGGTGTCGAAATCCACGTTGGCGTTCATGGCGCGATCGCGTGCCGGTTGACACCCTGCATGCCGGTAACGAGCCGGTCGCGGATGGCGGTAAGCTTGGCCTCGCGGTCGCGGTCGCCATCGGCCACCTCGCGCTCGATGTCGATCACCTCGTGCATGGTGCGTATCGCCTCGTCGGCGACCTGGGCCAGCACGTCGATGTTGCGCTGGTCGCCGCCCAGGCTGCGCGCCGCCGTGGTCGCCGCGTCATGCGCGCCCTTGGAGGCGAGCACGGTGATCTGGCGCGCCGCTTCGTCCAGCTTCTCGGCCTCCCCGGCGGCGCGGCGGATGTCCACCTGCACCGCCGCCTGCGAGGCGACGGCCATCAGGCGGGGGATCACCACCAGCATGCCGTTGCTGATCTTCATCAGCCGGGTCTCGGCAGCCTGCCGGTTCTGCGCGATAATCGGGATCAGCATCGCCGAACCCACTAGGTTCTCGCGCATTTCGGCGATCTTGCCGCGGAAATTGGCCACCGCGCCGCGATACTCCATTACGTCCGCAGCGTCCGCCGCGTCCCCGGTCTGCACGGCGTTCTGGCGGAGCTGCTCCAGTTCGTCCTGACCGCGGTCGAGCGCGATCTGCCCGGCGGCGATCTCCACCTTTAACCCGTGCAGGCTGCGGCGGATGGCGGCGGCCTGCTGGTCCAGCAAGTCGATGGAGACGGCGAGGTCCGCCTTGGTCTTGCGCGCCTTGGCCTGCTCGCCGTCCATCAGTTCGAGGAACTTCTTGCGGCTCTCGGCGAAGCCTTTGAATGCGGTGTGGGCGTCGGCGGCGACCCCCATCAGCCGGCCGAGCAAGCCCTTGCGCGCTGCCGGGTGCTCGCCGGCGGCCTCGGCCTGCAAATCCTCGATGCGCAGGATCTTGACGCCGTCGATCACGGAGGCGGCGATACGGCCCACTTCGCCCGCGTCCCCAAGCCGCACGCCGGTCAGGAGCTGGCGGGAGGACTGCGCGATCTCGGCCAGCACGCCGTCGCCGTGGGACAGTAGGCTGGCCGTCTTGCGGAAGTCGATGCGGGCGGCCGATTGCTCGGCACGGGCGCGATCCTCCGCAGACAAACTGCCGACCTCGACCAGCCGCGGCGGCGTAGGTTCCGGGGCCAATCTAGGGTCGGCGACGGCAGCGGGGCCTTGATGAACGGGAACGACCGCGTTTGCGGGGGCAGGGGCCGGGTCCAAAGCGTCGAAGATCGACAAGTCCAGCGGGGCGTCCTTGGTGGGCTCCGGCATCCGTCCGATCTCCGCCGCGACTTGGATCAGGCCATGATCATCGTCTCGAAACCGATTTAGGGCAAGCTGCCGGATAGAGTTTCCGCCCTTGTCCGCAGAGCGGGGCAGCAGCCGCCGTCCCGAAAAGCCGCCTGGCCCCCTAACTTGCACACCCGGCGTCATGTCGCCGTTAGGGCTGGGAAAGAGGGACGCCTAGTCCTCCACCCGCCGATACCGCGCCCGCGCGGCACGCTCGATCGCACTGGCCACCAGCGGATCGAGTTGCAGCTCGCCCAGCACGAACTCCAGCATCTGCAGCGTCGGCTGCGCCGCGAACCCGTCGCCGGCGATGATCTCACAGGCCAGCGCGTAAGCCGTCTCGCGCAGCCGCGGCGGCAGCGCCTCGCGGATCAGCCGGCCGGCATGGGCCAACCCCTCGTCCTCACGCAGCAAATTGATCGCGGCCTCGGTCGCCGCGTCCAGTTGTTCCGACGAGAAGCCGTTGAACACCGGAAGCGTCTGCACCAGCCCCGACATGACGCCGATCTCGCGGTCGGTGATGCCGCCATCGGTCACGGCGACCAGGACCATGGTGCAAACCAGGGCCTCCTGCGGGTCCAAGCCAATCTGAGCGAGCATCGTCATGTTCTCCGTTCCCGGCGGACCGTGAGCGAAGGTGCCGTCCAGATCAAGATGGTACACCAAGGAACTCGCCGAGGAACGTGCGCGTCTGCGCGGCGGCCTCGGCCAGCCCCACCCGCTGCACGTCCACGCCGGCCGGCAACGCCGACAACAGGCGCGAGGGCGCGCGGCGGTCCAGCAGCACGAACACGCCGCGGTCGGTGGCCGACCGGATCAGCCGGCCGAATGCCTGGCGCAGCTTCAACCGCGCCACCGCGTCGTCATACCCGCGCGGGTCGCCCGAGGAGAGGTGGATGCGCCGTTCGCGGTGCAGGATGTCCGGCCGTGGCCACGGCACGCGCTCGAACACGACCAGACGCAGCGCGCGGCCCGGCACGTCCACGCCGTCGCGCATGGCGTCGGTGCCCAGTAAGCAGGAGTCGATCTCGGTGCGGAAGACGTCCACGAGGGTCGCGTTGTCCATCGCGTCCACGTGCTGGGCGAGCAAGGGGATGCCGGCATTCTCGAGCGCGGGGGCGATGCGGGCGTGGACCGCCTGCAGCCGGGTGATGGCGGTGAACAGCCCGAGCCCGCCGCCGCCGGATGCGAGGAACAGGGTGCGGAAAGCAGCGGCCAGCGCGGGGACGTCGGTGCCGACGTCGCTGACGACGAACGCGCGGGTTTGCGCCGCGTAGTCGAACGGGCTGGCCACGGCGGCGCGGATCGCGGGGGAGGGTAGATGCGGCGCCCCCACCCGGGCCTCGGCGGCAAGCCAGGCGGCTTCCGGCTCGCCCTCGGCGCCGTCGCGCAAGGTGGCGCTGGTGATCAGCAGGCCGTGCGCATTGGCGGCGAGGGTGGCGGCGAAGGGAACCGTCGGGTCGAGCCAGTGACGGTGGATGCCGGCGTCCCGGTCGCCGGCCTCGCGGCGGTCAAGCTGGAGGAAGGTCACGTGGGAGCGTCGCTCGCCGGGTTCGCTGGGGGGCTCTGCGATCTCCCCAAGCATGGCCTGCCACGCGGCCACGCGCTCCACGGCGCGATGCTTGAGCACGCGGGCGGCCGCCTCGATGCGGGCACGGGTTGCGGGCTCCAGCTCCTCGGCCTCCGTGTCCAGCCGTTCGTTGAGGCGTTCGACCAGCGTGCGCAGCGGCTCGGCGATGCGGCCGAGCGCGCGTTCCAAGCGGGCGGCCGCCTCGTCCAGCCCGGGCAGCAGCGGATGCAGGTCGCTTTGCAGGCTCGCCCGGCGGCGTTCGCTGGCGGCGAGTTCGGGGCCGGGCGTGCGGGCGAGAACCTGGTGGCGCACCACGCGGAGCAGCGCCTCGGACGCGTTGGCCTGCCCGGCGTCCAAACCGCCGACTTCAGGGAGATCCTCGGCCAATCGGATCGACCAACCCGGTGCGGGCAGGGCGCGGGCGGCTTGCAGGGCGGCGTCGAGCGGTGCTTCCAGTTCGGGACGCCCGCCGACCAACTCGTCCAACCGCCGCCGCAGGCCGCGGGCGCGGGAGGCGCCGCCCTCGGCACCCAGCAGCCAGCGGCGCAGCTCGGCGCCCTCGATGCCGCTGAACACGGCGGCGAAGGCGCTGTCCGCGGCGTCGAACACGTGGTGGCCCTCGTCGAACACGTAGCGCGTGGGCACGGCGCCGCCGTCCAACCCGCCGGACCCGGCGCCGTCCACGAAGCCGTGCGCCGCCTGGATCATGACCAGCGCGTGGTTGGCCACCACCAGCTCGGCGGTGCGGGCGCGGCGGATCGTGTGCTCCACGTAGCAGCGGCGGTAGTGCGGGCAGGCGCCGTGGATGCACTCGCCGCGGCGGTCGGCCAGCCCGGTGACCGCCGCCGGGCCGAACAACTCGCCGAACCAGCCGGGCAGGTCGCCGCCCGCGATGTCCCCGTCCGCCGTGGCCAGGGCCCAGCGGGCCAGCAGTCCCAGCGGGATCACCCCGGCGCCGCCGCGCGCGCCGGCCAGGCTGTTCACCCGGTCCTCCAGGTTGAGCAGGCAGAGGTAGTTTTCCCGCCCCTTGCGCACGACCACCCGCCGCCGCCGCTCCGCCGCGTCCGGGTGCAGGCGGGCGAGTTCGGTTTCCACCTGGCGCTGCAAATGGCGGGTGAAGGTGCTGATCCAGACGGGGGCGCCGTTGCGCTCGGCCCAGAGGCTGGCGGGCGCGACGTAGCCGAGCGTCTTGCCGGTGCCGGTGCCGGCTTCGGCCAGCACGGTCGCCGGGTCGCCGCGGGTCTGGCGCGGAGCGAAGGCAGCGGCGGCGGCGGACGCGTAGTCGCCTTGCCCGGGCCGTTGCTCGGCGCCGTCGCCCAGGATGGTGGCGAGCCGCCGGCGGGCGTCGGCCGGGAGCACGGGGTGGGAGGAGGGGGGCGGGGGCGGCGCTTCCTCCTCCCATTGCGGCAGTCGCTTCCAGACGCGCAGGCAATCCTTGGTCTGGTCGACCCCGTCGAGCGCCGCGGCCACGTAAGGGGCCCAGGCCCAGCCGGACGCGCCCATGCGCGCGGCAAGCCCGGCCGCGTCGAGGTTGGCCGGCGTGTCCCGCCCGGCGGCAAGACGGGCGAGCAGCGCTTCGGCGATGGCGGGCAGCAGGGCTACCGCATCCTCCATGTCCTCGGGCGGCGTCATGTCGAGCGCCAAGGCGAGGCCGCGCGGCGTTGGCGCGGCGGGGCAGGCTGGGCGGACGAAGGCCCACAGCTCCAATAAGTCGAACGCCGGCCGCGGGCGCAGACCGAGGCGGCGGAGCGTCACGGGGGCGTGCACCAGCAGCGGTATCGCGTCGCCGAGCAGCGCGGTGATCTCGGCCGGGGTGCCGGTGGCGAGCTCTCCGTCCCCGGTCAGGATGCTGGCCCGTCCATGGCCTGCGACGATCGCAGCGGATTGGGGGGTGGCGGGCGCTTGCATCGGCATATGGTGGTATATGTCGCCGGGTGGGTGCGTTGCGAGCGAGGAGACAGGGGATGGGCGAGTTGACGGTGACGGGGTTGGACGAGGCGGTGCTGGCGCAGTCGAGCCGCCCGGCGAAAGCGCACGGGCGCAGCTTGGATCAGGAGGCATACACTTCTCGCGCCCGAGCTGATGCTCATTGAGTGTTGCAATATACTCTGGAAGCACATGCAACGTGGACGCTTCACCGACGCGATTGCGCTTTGGCGAATGGACGTTCTGTCATCCCTGACCGGTACTCACGTGCCGACCTGGCCCCTTGCGCGCCGGGCTTTGGAGATTTTGCTGAAGCTTCGTCACCCGGCATACGATGCGCTCACTATCGCGGTGGCCGACGTCGAGGCCGCCCGCGTCGTCACCGCCGACACCCGCTTGCTCAACCGTGCCGCCAATACCCCTTTCGCACCCCTCCTCATCTCCCTCCAAGATGCCGCGGCCAATTGACCCCACACGGCGCACTTCCTAGCCTGCGGCCGATGTCCGACACAGTTCGCAACAATATAACTCTGCCAAAGGCTTGGCCCTTCGAGGAAGCCGCCAAGGTCGCCGCCCGACTCGATCAGTCGGGCAAGGCGGAGGCGTTGTTCGAAACCGGCTACGGCCCCTCCGGCCTGCCGCATATCGGCACCTTCGGCGAAGTCGCGCGCACGAGCTGGGTTCGCCGCGCCTTCACCACCCTCACCGGCAAGCCATCCCGCCTGATCGCGTTCAGCGACGACATGGACGGATTGCGCAAGGTGCCGGACAACGTGCCCAACGGCGCCATGCTGCGGGACTACCTGGGCCAGCCGCTCACCCGCATCCCGGACCCGTTCGGCACCCACGAGAGCTTCGGCGCCCACAACAACGCCCGCCTGCGCGCCTTCCTGGACAGCTTCGGCTTCGACTACGAGTTCGCCTCCGCCACCGACTACTACACCTCCGGCCGGTTCGACGCCGCCCTGCTGAACGCGCTGGCTCTGCACGACGAGATCCGCGCGGTGATCCTCCCCACCCTCGGGCCGGAGCGCCGCGCCACCTACTCCCCCATCCTGCCGATCCACCCGGTGAGCGGCCAGGTGATGCAGGTGCCGATCGAGGCCACCGACCCGGCCGCCGGCACCGTCACCTGGACGGACCCGCAGGGCGAGCGCTTCACCACGCCCGTCACCGGCGGCGCTTGCAAGTTGCAGTGGAAGGCCGATTGGGCGATGCGCTGGTTCGCCCTCGGCGTCGATTACGAGATGAGCGGCAAGGACCTGATCGACAGCGTCCGCCTGTCCGGACGGATCTGCCAGGTAATGGGTGCGGCGCCCCCGGTCGGCTTCACCTACGAACTGTTCCTGGACGAGCACTCGCAGAAAATTAGCAAGAGCCGCGGCAACGGCCTCTCGGTGGATGAATGGCTGCGCTACGCCCCACCGGAAAGCCTCGGCCAGTTCATGTACCACCAGCCGCAGCGCGCCAAGCGGCTGTTCTTCGATGTGATCCCCCGCGCCGTGGACGATTACCTCGCCGGCGTGGCCAAGGGTGGCGACGACCCGGCGAACCCCGCCTGGCACATCGGCGGCGGCCGCATCCCGAACGACGGCGGCTCCCCCATCCCGTTCACCATGCTGCTCAACCTGGCCAGCGTGGTGAACGCGGACACGCCGGACATGCTGTGGGGCTTCATCCGCCGCTACCACCCGGGCGCCGGGCCCGACAGCACGCCGTTCCTGGCCCGCCTGGTGGGATACGCCGTCGCCTACTACCGGGATTTCGTGCGCACCGCCAAGCGCTTCCGCCCCGCGACCGAGGTCGAACGCGCCGCCCTCACCGACCTCGCCGACAGCCTGGCCGCCATGCCCATCGGCAGCACGCCCGAGGCAATCCAGGACGAGGTCTACGAAGTCGGCAAGCGTCATCCGTTCCCCGCGCTCAAGAATTGGTTCGAGTGCCTCTACCAGGTGCTGCTCGGCCAGCAGGAAGGGCCGCGTTTCGGCGGCTTCGTGGCGCTTTACGGCATCGGCGAGACGGTGGAGCTGATCCGGTCCGCCCTGGCCCGCCCGGCGGAAGCGGCTTGAAGCGCTACCTCCGCCACATCCCCGCCCTGCTGGGCGTGCTGCTGCTGGTCGGTGCGATCTACGTCGTGCAGCGGGAGTTCCGCCACCTCAAGCTGGCCGACATCCGCCTTTCGCTGAGTGCGATCCCGCGGACGGCGCTCATCATCTCGTTCTCCTGGACGGTGCTGTCCTACGGCGTGCTGACGTTCTACGACCGGCTGGGCACGATCTATGCGGGGCACAAGGTGCGCTACCGCCGGGTCGCCTTCGCTTCGTTCTGCGCCTACGCGCTGTCGCACAATTTGGGTTTCGCCGCCGTCTCGGGTGCGGCCGTGCGCTACCGGCTATATTCGCATTGGGGCCTGGCGCCGGTGCAGATCGCCAAGGTCGTGGCGTTCTGCTCGCTGACCTTCGGGCTGGGCGGGCTGGTACTGGGCGGCTGCATCCTGTTCTTCGAGCCGCTCTCCATCCCGTTCTTCAACAAGTTCCTGCCGCTTTGGGCGTTCTACGGCATCGGGACGATCATGTGGCTGGTGGTCGCGGCCTACGTGATCATCTCCCGCGTCGCCGGCCGGCTGAAGATCCGCGGGCACGAGTTCAACCTGCCGGATTGGCGCATGGCCATCGTGCAGGTGGCCCTCGCCTCGGCGGACGTCGCGATCACCGCCGCGATCTTCTACGCCCTGCTGCCCGCCACGCCGGGGCTGACCTACCTGCGCTTCCTGGCCTGCTACCTTGCCTCCTACAGCGCCGGGTTGCTGGCCAACCTGCCCGGCGGCATCGGCGTGTTCGACACCGCCATGCTGCTCGGGCTCGAACCGTACCTCCCTGCGCCCGTGGTGCTCGGCGCGATCCTGGTGTTCCGTCTGTACTACTACGTGATCCCGCTGTTCCTCGCCGGGTCGATGTTCGCCGGCAACGAAATCCTGCTGCGCGGTGGCGCCCTGCTGAAAAGCGGCCTGATCGCCCGCAGCGCCACCTCGCTGGGCCGCATCAGCGAGCCCGATTTCGCCGTCGGCGCCGCCACCGGCACGGTTGCCATGTGCGGCGCGCTGCTGCTGTCGATCGGCGTGCTGGACGACCGTCCCGATTTCTCCTGGATCGACCCGGACTTCGCAGACGTCGCAGCCAGCGCCGGACAGTTCGTGCCGTCCCTGATCGGTGCCGCCCTGATGGCGCTCTCCATCGGCCTGTCGCAGCGCGTGCGCCTGGCCTGGGGCACCACTATCGCCCTCCTGCTGCTGGCCGCCGGCTACACCGCGGCGCAGGGCGATCAACTTTGGATCTCCGCCGTGCTCGTGCTTTCCGCCGTGCTGGTGGCCCCCTTCCGCGACGCCTTCTACCGCAGCGCCCGCCTGCTCACCGGCACGCTGCAGGCGGACGTGCTGGTCCCGCTGACTGCCCTGGCCGTCTGCGTCTTCGCCCTGGCCGCGTTCGAGCCGCAGGTCCGCCGCCTGTCCGAGAACTCCTGGTGGGAGATCGTGCTCTCCCCGGACCTGCCCAACAGCCTGCGCATGATCATGGCGCTGGCCGTGATCCTGGCCTTGCTCGCGATCCTGCGGCTGCTGCGCCCGGGCCACGTGTCCTGGTTGCCCTGGGCCGGCGAGGGCCGCTTGCGCTACGCCTCGCTCGGCGCCGACCCGCCGGTGAGGGCCGACGGCATCGTGCTGGGGGAGGCCGGGCGGTCCGGCATCCCGTTCCGCAGGCTGGACGGCGTCCTTCTCGGCCTGGGTGACCCGGCGGGCGCCCCCTCGGACCGGATCTCGGCCATATGGCGCCTGCGGGACCTCGCCGCGCAGGAAGGCATGGATGCCGCGGTCTGGGGCGCCGGCCCGGCCTTGCTCAAGGTTTATGGCGATCTGGGGCTGACCGCCCTGCCGCTCGGTGCGGATGGCCAGTTGCTTCCCGAAAGCGAGGACGAGGCGCCGCCGTCGTTGCACTATCTATGTTGTGTCGCCGAACGCGACCTCACCATGCTCCTGTCGCACCTGCCCACTCTTGCCGCCCCGGGGCTGGATCACGCGGCCGAGTGATTGCTGCTTAATCTTGCCGCTCCAGCACCGCGTCGCTCCGCAGGACCAGCAACGTGCTCGTCATCGATTGCACCGTCTCCCCGCGCTGGTTCAGCGTGCTCGCCTTCATGATCACGAGCCCCCGGTCGGGCTTGGAACGGGACGGCCGCGTCTCGAGCACCTCGCTCACCACGTGGAGCTCGTCGCCGGGCCGCACGGGGGCGGACCACGTGATGTCGTTGATCCGCACCCCGAGGCCGCGCCCGCTGATGCCGCCCAGCGAGCTTTCCAGCAGCAGCCGCATGGTGAGCGAGGCCGTGTGCCAGCCGCTGGCGGCCAGGCTGCCGAACATGGTGCCGCGGGCGGCCTCCTCGTCCATGTGCTGCGGCTGGAAGTCGAACTGCGCGGCGAAGGCTTTGATCGCGCTCGCATCGAGGCTGCGTGCGGCGGAGACGAAATTTTGACCCGCCGCAAACTGCTCGAAACCGGTTATCGTCATGACATGACCTTTCACCGCCGGGCATGGCGGGCAGCAGCCTAACGCAGCCCGCTGGCCTTCGCGCAACCACTCGCTTCAGCAGCAACGACCGGAGGTGCCACCTTGCCTATCGCTGTGATCGAGCAACGCATCAGCGAGGGCCGCCCGCACCCGCTCGGGGCCACCTGGGACGGCCTGGGGGTGAACTTCGCGCTGTTCTCCGCCCACGCCGAAAAGGTCGAGCTCTGCCTGTTCGACGAGACCGGCACACGGGAGATCAAGCGGATCGAGCTACCGGAGTACACGGACGAGGTGTTCCACGGCTACCTGCGCGACGCCCGCCCCGGGATCGTCTACGCCTACCGCGTGTATGGCCCCTATGCGCCGGAGCAGGGCCACCGCTTCAACCACCACAAGCTGCTGCTCGACCCCTACGCCAAGGCGCATGTCGGCCAACTCGACTGGAACCCGGCCTGCTACGGCTACACCGTCGGCGCCAAGACCGCGGACCTCTCGTTCGACGAGCGGGACAGCGCACCCTTCATGCCGAAATGCCGCGTGATCGACCCGGCCTTCACCTGGGGCCGCGACGCGCCGCCGATGGTGCCGTGGGAGCGCACCATCCTCTATGAGTTGCACGTGCGCGGCTACACCAAACTGCACCCGGACCTGCCGGAGCCGATCCGCGGCACCTTCGCCGGCCTCTCCAACCCCGACATGCTGGACTACATCCGCTCGCTGGGCGTCACCTCGGTCGAACTGCTGCCGGTGCACACCTTCGTCAACGACGACCACCTGCTGCAGTCGGGGCTGACCAACTACTGGGGCTACAACTCCATCGGCTTCTTCGCGCCCGACCCGCGCTACGCCTACAGCCCGGAATTCGCGTTCTCCGAGTTCAAGCAGATGGTCGCGCGCTTCCACGACGCCGGGCTCGAGGTGATCCTGGACGTGGTCTACAACCACACCGCCGAAGGCAACGAGCGCGGGGCCACGCTGTCCTTCCGCGGCATCGACAACCGCAGCTACTACCGGCTGCTGCCGGACGACCGCCGCCGCTACGTGAACGACACCGGCACCGGCAATACCATCAACATCAGCCACCCCCGGGTGCTGCAGATGGTCACCGACAGCCTGCGCTACTGGGTCACCGAGATGCACGTGGACGGCTTCCGCTTCGACCTCGCCACGATCCTGGCGCGCGAGGACTACGGCTTCGACGAGGGCGGCGGCTTTCTCGACACCTGCCGGCAGGACCCGGTGCTCTCCGGCGTCAAGCTGATCGCCGAACCCTGGGACATCGGCCCCGGCGGCTATCAGGTGGGCCAATTCCCGCCGGGTTGGGCCGAGTGGAACGACAAGTATCGTGACATCACGCGCGCGTTCTGGAAGGCGGAAGCGCCTGCCTCCGCCATGGCGGCCCGGCTCTCCGCCTCGGCCGGCGAGTTCAACCGTCGTGGGCGGCGGCCGTGGTCCTCGGTCAACTTCGTCACCGCTCATGACGGGTTCACGCTGAACGACGTCGTTTCCTATAACGGCAAGCACAACGAGGCGAACGGCGAGGACAACCGCGACGGCAGCGACCACAACGTCAGTTGGAACTGCGGCGTGGAGGGCCCGACCGACGACCCGGCGATCAATGCCGTCCGCGCCCGGCAGATCCGCAACATGCTGGCGACCCTGCTGCTCAGCCAGGGCACGCCGATGCTGCTGGCCGGCGACGAGTTCGGCCGCACCCAGCACGGCAACAATAATCCCTACAACCAGGACAACCCGATCAGTTGGCTCGACTGGAACGTCGGTGACCGCGGCCATCAACTGATCCGCTTCGTGCAGGAACTGACGGCGTTGCGCCACCGCTACCCGATCCTGCGCCGCGGCCGCTATCTCACCGGCGAGCTGGACCCGGTCTCGGGCGTGCGGGACGTGACGTGGCTGACCGCGCTGGGCCAGGAAATGGCTGAAGCCGACTGGCAGGACGGCAACCTGCGTTGCTTCGGCATGCTGCTGGACGGCCGCGCCCGCGCCACCGGGGTGCGCCGCACGTCCAGCGACGCCTCCATGCTCATCGTGCTCAACGCGCACCACGAGGGCGTGGGCTTCGTGCTGCCCGCCATCGCGGGGGGAACGGTGTGGCGGCTGGTGTTCGACACCAACGCGCCGAATCACGTCGAGGATGTGGGCGTGGGCGACAAATACGTGGTGACCGGCCGCTCCGTGCTGCTGTTCGAGCGCGTGCAGGAATGGCGCGGCCCCGAACGCCGCCGCCAGCCACGCCGCCGGACAGCGGAGCCGTCGGGCAGGGACGGTTAACCTTGCGCCATCCCCGAACTTGAATGGCGCTTACGGGTATCCTTGCCCCAGCGCCGCCTCACCCCGCTCAGCTTCCGCGAAGCGATACCCCACCCCCGGTTCCGTCCCCACCAGCGCGCCCCCCGCCGGGCCGAGCTTCTGGCGGATGTGCCCGATATACACGCGTAGATACTGCACGTCGTCCACATGCGCCTTGCCCCACACGGAGGTCAGCAACTGGCGGTGCGTCACGACCCGCCCAGCGCTGCGCACCAGCATGGCCAGCAGATCGTATTCCAGCGGCGTGAACGGCGCCACCTCCCCGTTCACCCGCACCCGGCGGCGGATCAGGTCCACCTCCACCCCGTCCCGGTGCCATACCGCTTCCGCACCCTCCTCCTTCAACGTGCGGCGCAGGCAGGCGCGGAGCCGGGCGAATAGTTCGCCGACCACAAACGGCTTCTCCACGTAGTCGTCGGCGCCGGCGTCCAGCGCGCGGATCTTCTCCTCCTCCCGGTCGCGGGCCGACACCACGATCACGGGGGCCGCGATCGTGGCGCGCAACTGCACGAGCACATCCTGTCCATCCATGTCCGGCAACCCGAGATCGAGCAGCACGGCCGCCGGATTGCGCGTCGCGGCGAGATGCAACGCCTCCGCCGCCGTGTCCGCCCGCAGCGCCACGTAGCCCTCCGCCTCCAGCGCCGGGCGCAGGAAACGGTGAACCTGCGGTTCGTCGTCCACCACCAGGATCGCTCGTTCGGTCATCGCCGGCCTTCCTTTCTTCTCCCCCTCCCACAAGGGGAAGGGGACACTCTAGCTTGCACCGCGTCCGCCGACTGGAGAGGGGATGGACCGGCCGTCAGCCGGAACCGCCTTCACGCTGAGCGGCATCCGCAGCGTCACCACGGTGCCAGGCAGCCCATCGGCCGGTAGGTCGGGCCGTGGGCTCTGCGCCGCAACGCTGCCCCCCATCGATTCCACCAGGCCGCGGGCGATGGCGAGCCCAAGGCCGGTGCCGGGCGGGCCACGGTCCCCCCGGTCGGTGCGGAAAAAGCTGTCGAACACCCGCGTGAGGTCGTCCGGAGGGATGCCGATGCCGGCATCGGCGACGTCGAGCACGGCCATCGTGCCCGCGGTCGCGACGCGCACCGACACCAGGCTGCCGGCAGGCGCATACTTGGCCGCGTTCTCCAGGAGGTTGAACAGCGCCTGCTCCAGCAGCGCCGGGTCGGCCATCACGGACGGGGCCGGGTCCGGCAGCCGGATCGCCACATGGGGACCAGGGGGGAGGCGGGCGACGGCGGCATCGATCACCTCGGCGAGCGGAACGGCGGTGAGGCGGGGAGCGATCTGGCCGCTCTCCAGCCGGGTCATCTCGGTGATGTTGGTCAGGAACCCGGCCATGCGCGCGACATCCTGCTCGATGCTGTCCAGCAGGTCGGCGCGGGTGCCGGGCTCCATTTTGTCCCAGGCGTAGCGCAGCGTGCTGGCGGCGCCGCCGATCCCGGTCAGCGGCGTGCGTAGATCGTGGCCGAGCGAGGCGAGCAGGGCGGTGCGCAGCCGCTGCGTCTCCTCCATCGCCTCGGTGCGGGCACTGGACTGCACCAGCAGCACCCGTTCCCACGCGATCGCGGCGCTGTCCGCCAGGGCCGCCAGCGTCTGCAGGGCGGGAGCCGAGGGCGCCTGTTCACCCCGGGTTCCGAGCACGCCCAGGTTGGCCCGCGCCGTGCGCAGCGGCAGGAAACGCCAGGTGCCCCCCGGCAGCGTGGCCGTGCCACGCCCGGCCGGTTCGCCATGGGCCCAGCACCAGCGCGCGGCGGCCCAGGCGCCTTCGTCCACCGTGTCCGCATTCGGGGCGGCGGCGCGGATGTCCAACTCGCCGTGCACCGGGGCGAGCACGACGGCCCGCCCGGCGATCTCGGAGGCGGAGCGGGCGATCTCGGTCAGCAGGTCGGCCTCGGTCGCGGCCTGGCCGAGCCGGCGGCTGAACGTGCCGATGCGGCGCAGGCCCTCGACCCGGGCCTGGGCCGCCAGCGCCGTGCCGCGTGCCCGTCCGGCAAGCCCCCCGGCCAGCACCGCCACCGCGGCGAACACCAGCAAACCGATCAGATCGCGCGGGCTGCCGATGCTGATCTCATACAGCGGCGGGATGAAGAAATAATCCCACAGCAGGAAGCTCGCCGCCCCGGCCGCCAGCGCCGCACGCATACCGGCCACGGTCGCCGCCCCGACCACGGCGGTGAGGTAGACCATTCCCATCGCCTCGGCCGGCACCCATTCCTGCAGCAGCACGCCGCCGCCGGTCATCGCGGCGAGCACCGCCACCAGGCTGGGCCATACCCACCACGCTTCCCCGGCGCCAACCGGCAGTGCGGCCGGGCGGCGGGCCGGTTGCAGCGGCACGACATGGATCGCGACATCCGGCGCGCGGCGGATCAGGGCGGCGACCAGGCTGCCCCGCAGCAGGCGCCGCCACCGCGGCAAGTTGGTGCGGCCGAGCACGATGTGGGTCGCGTTGCGGGTGCGGGCGGCCTCCAGCACGGTCCCGATCAGGTCGGCGCTGACCCGAGTCTCGATCGTGGCGCCCAATTGTTCGGCCAAGGTCAATGCGCCGCGGGTCGCGTCCAACGACGAGGCGCGCTCCACATGCAGCACCACCCACGGCGCCCGCAGCGCTTCGGCCAGGCGCTTGGCCGCACGCACGATCGCCTCGCCGCGCGCATGCGGGCCGACCAGCGCCAGCACGCGCTCGCCCGAGGGCCAGGCGCCGGACAAGCCGCTGCGGCGCATCCAGTCCCGCACGTCGTCGTCCACGTGGGCGGCGGCGCGGCGCAGCGCGACTTCGCGCAACGAGGCGAGGTTGCCTTCCTTGAAGAAGCCGTCCAGCGCCCGCGTGGCCGTGTCCGCGCGGTAGATCTTGCCCTCCTTCAGCCGCGCGCGCAGGTCTGCGGGGGACAGGTCGATCAGCTCGATCTCGTCCGCACTGTCCAGCACCTTGTCGGGCAGGGTCTCGGTGACCCGTACGCCGGTGATGCGCGCCACGTCGTCGTTCAGCGATTCGAGGTGCTGGACGTTGAGCGTGGCCCACACCTGCAGCCCGGCGCCGACCAGCTCGGCCACGTCCTCCCACCGCTTGGCATGGCGGCTGCCGGGGGCGTTGGTATGGGCGAGTTCGTCCACCAGCAGCAGTCCGGGGCGGCGCTCGAGGGCTGCGTCCACGTCGAACTCGCGGAGCATCTGGCCGCGATAGGTTATCTCGCGCATCGGCAGCACCGGCAGACCGCGCAGTTCCGCCTCGGTGCCGGCCCGCCCATGGGTCTCGATGACGCCGCAGAGCACGTCCTCGCCCTCGGCCTGGCGGTTGCGCGCCTGAACGAGCATCTCCCACGTCTTGCCGACGCCGGGTGCGGCGCCGAGGAAGATTTTCAGGCGGCCGCGGGCTTCCGCCGCGGCATGGGCGATCAGGGCGTCGGGGTCGGGGCGGCCGTCAGTGGGCATGGCGCACATGTAGGATGCCCGCCCGTAAAGGGGCTAGGGTGAACGCTTAATGGCTGAACCCGACGCCGCCGAACGTCGTGTAGGCGCCGTGAACATAGGGTGTGACGGACGACCGGTCGCCAGCCGGGTCCTGCGCGCACCCGGCGAGCAGCAGCACGAGCAGAAGCGCCCTCATCGACACCCTCCCTATTCACCCATGATCCGCTTGATCTCCGGTTCGAGCGCCGTCGCCATGATCGCGTAGCCGACCGGCGTCAGATGCAGCGCGTCGAATGAGACCTCTGCCGGCAGCGCCCCGTTGGGATCGAGCAGCAAGGGGCCGATATCGGCGAAGAACGTCGTAACATTATCGGCGCAGCGGGCGACCATCTGGTTGATCTGCACGATCTTCGGGCGCAGCGGCTCCGAGGCTCCGGCACCGCGTGGCAGGATACCCACGATCAGCACCCGCGTGCCGGAGGAGCGGCCGTGGATCTGGCGTACGATCTCGGCAATGCCGAGCGCGATATCCTCGGCCGAGCCAGTGCCGAGGTTGTTGGTGCCGATCAGCAGGACGGCCAGCCGGGGACGCATAGGACCCCATTCCCGAGGCAGCCGGGCCAGCACGCCCTGGGTGAAATCGCCGCCGATCCCCAGCAGCAAGGGGGCGCGTGCGCCGTAGAAGTGGCTGAACAGTCCCGGGTCCCAGCTTGCGGTGATCGAGTCGCCGATGAACACCAGCCGGCGTGACGGCAGTTGCAGGCCCGGCAGCTTGCTGTCCAACTGTGCCACGGCGTCGCGCCAGTAACCCAGGTCGGGCGCCTCCGCTTCCGCCTGCGTCGGCATCGGCGAGCGGGGCGGGATCGCCGGGCAGTCCCCCGCGGCCCAAGCCGGCGAGCAAAACGCGACCAGGACGGCAGCCAACGCAGCGCGGATCATACTCAGCTCTGCGGCGGCGCGATCGTGCCGAGCGCCATGGAAGGCGAGGTGCGGGTCGCGTCCGCGTTGCCTCGCAGACGTGGTCTTGGCGTCACGGCGGCTCCTGTTCTCGTCCGGGCGGACCTTAGCGGCTGGACGGCGCTGGGCAAGTTGTCCCCCTCATCCAACATCGGCATGAGGCTTGTCCGCGCCCAGCATGTGGCCGATCGCCGCCAGGCCCGGCAGGTGGTCGCACACGATCTTGGATACGGCCAGCAGCGGCACCGAGAGCAGCGCGCCCGGCACCCCCCACATCCAGTCCCAGAAGAACAGCGACACGATCACCAGCACGGGGCTGAGCGTCAGCCGCCGGGCGAGCAGCATGGGCGTGATCGTCTCACCCTCCATGATGTGAATGCAAAGATAGATCCCGGCCGGCACCAGCGCGAAAATCGGATTGTCGAAGGTGAACAGGCCCACGAAGCCGAACATGACCACGCCCGTCATCGGCCCCAGGATCGGGATATAGTTCAGCAGGAAGGCGATGGTGCCGAACAGCAGCGGGTTGGGCATGCCGAGTATCCAGATCTGCAACCCGTTCAGCGAGCCCACCAGGATGTTCATCACCGTGATCGTGGCGAGGTAGCTGGCGACGTTTTCCTCGATTTCGGCCGCGATCCCGACGGCGCGCTTCTTGTCCTCCCAGGTCGGCAGCACCTCGATCAGCCGGCGCAGCAGCGTGTCGCCCGAGGAGAGGAAGAAGAACAGCAGCAGCAGGATGGTGAAGCCATCGCCGAGCATCGTCTTCAGCCCGTTCAGCAGCGAGCCGCTGAAGGAGGTGAGGCTGGAGACGCCGAAACCGCCGCCGCCACCACCACCCTGCTTGTCGCTACCGCCGCCGATCATGCCGGTGAGCTGCTGGTAGCCGTGCTGGGCGTATTCGAACGGCTGGCGCAGGAAGCCGAGCTTGTCCGCCATCTTAGGCAGCGCCTGAGGCGCCTTGGAGACCCACTCGCTGGCCGGCACGGAGATTGCCGCCCCGATCCCGCCCACCACGATGAAGACGAAGACGATCAGCATCAGCGCCGCCAGGAAGCGCGGCAGGTGCAAACGCTTGGTCAGCACGCGCATGACGGGCGAAAGCAGCAGATACAGCACGATCGCCAGCACGAAGGGCAGCAGGATCGCGGCCGCAAAGTACAGCGTGTAAGCAACGGCGAGCACGGCCAGCGTGCCGAGCGCCTTGCCGTTCGGGTTCTTGGGCCCGGAAAGTTCGCGCTGCGCCCGCTCCACCCGGTGCGGCTCGTCCTCATGCCCGCCTGCCGACAGGACGTGCGCCCCTTGGCCTGCCGCTGCTTCGGCTCCTACTTCGCCACCGTCCATCACCGCTCCTGTTCGTCTCTGCTCGGGTTGCTAACGCGGCGAAGATCAGATCGGTGCGGCCAGTGCCTGCTCGATCGCCCCGGCAAGCGAGGGGGGGCTGGCCGTCGGCGGGAAGCGGGCCACCACGCTGCCGTCGCGGCCGACGAGGAACTTGGTGAAGTTCCACTTGATGGCGCCTATCCCGAGCAGCCCCGTCTTCTCGCTCTTGAGCCATTGATAGACCGGGTCGGCGGCGGTGCCGTTCACGTCGATCTTGGCCATTAGCGGGAAGGTCACGTCGTATTTCGTGGTGCAGAAGCTGGCGATCTCTGCCGCTGACCCCGGCTCCTGCCCGCCGAACTGGTTGCAGGGGAAGCCGAGCACGACCAGCCCCGCATCCCGGTATTTCCGCCAGAGTGCCTCGAGCCCCTCGTATTGCGGCGTGAACCCGCATTTGGACGCCGTGTTGACGATCAGCAGAACGCGCCCGCGGTAATCGGCCAGCGGCTGGGCAGCGCCATCCGCGGTGCGGGCGGTCAGGTCGGCCAGGGTGGACATCGGTACCGCTCCTTCGAAACGCGGGCTGTGCTGCGTGCTCGCCGGCGGAGTGCTATAGGGTTCTGCCAAGTCCGACCACTCCTACGAAGTCGACGCGCTGGCCTGGTCCGAGCACCAGGCCGAACTGCTCCGCCAGCACGCGGCGGGGCAGTGTGTGAACGAGCCAATCGACTGGACCAACGTCATCGAGGAGGTTCAGGACGTGGGCCGGCCGGAGCTGCATTCCTGCGAAAGCCTCCTCGAGCAGGCGCTCCTCCACATGCTGAAGACCGCCGCCCGGCCCAACAGCCAGTCGGTCCGGCATTCGCGGGTGGAAAGCCCAGGCTTCCTTGCTGGCGCGACCAGGAGGTTCACGTCGTCCATGCGGTAGCGGACACCGTCCGCCTCTCCGCCCGGCAGCATCACCCTTTCGGCAACAGCACCACGAACCGCGCGCCCAGCACCGCCCCCGCATCGTCCCGCCGGTTTTCCGCCGCGATCCGGCCCTTCAGCGCCTCCACGATCTGCTTGCTGATCGACAATCCCAGCCCCGAGTGCTGGCCGAACCGCTCGTTCTTCGGCCGCTCGGTATAGAACCGGTCGAACACATGCTCGAGCTTGGCGTCCGGCATGCCGGGACCCTCGTCGTCCACGCTCACCTCCACCATCGCCCCCGCCTCCCGCGCGCGCAGCACCACGCGGCCACCCGCGGGGCTGAAGCTGTGCGCGTTGCCGATCAGGTTGCGCAGCACCTGCACCAGCCGGTCCTCCACCGCCTGCACCAGAAGCGGCCCCTCCGGCGCGTCCACCTCCAGCCGCACGCCGCCATCCAGCCGGGTCGCCTCGTCGATCTCCACCAGAAGGCGCAGGATCGCCACCACGTTGATCGGCTCGAGCACAGTGCGGCTCAGCTCGGCATCCACCCGGCTCGCGTCGCTGATGTCGCTGATCAGCCGGTCGAGCCGGATCACGTCCTCCGCGATGATCGCCAGCAGCCGGCGCTGGGCCGCAGGGTCCTCCACCCGGCGCAGCGTCTCGATGGCGCTGCGGATAGAGCTGAGCGGGTTCTTGATTTCGTGCGCCACGTCCGCCGCGAAGCGCTCGGTCGCGTCCATGCGGGACCACAGCGCCTCGGAACTGTCGCGCAACGCATGGGCCAGTTCGCCCACCTCGTCACTGCGCCGCAGGAGCGATTTGGGGACCGCACCGGCACGGCCATGGCCCTCCCGCATGTCCCGCGCCGCCTGGCTCAACCGCAGGATCGGGCGGGCGATGGTCAACGACAAGTACCAGGACAGCATCACCGTCAGCGCCAGGGCGATCACGAAGAACCCCAGGATCGACATGCGGATCGCGACCAGGCTGTCATCCACCTCCCGCGCGTCCCGCGTGAGCTGCACGATCCCCACCGTGTGCCGGTTGCGCATGATCGGCTCGGCCACCGTCACCAGCAGGCGGTTGTCCGACGTCCGGCGAATGTAGGGCGGCGTCTCCCGCGCGCTGTCGGCCGAACTGAGCTTCAGCTCCGCCTTCACGTCCGGCTGCCAGTCCGGCCCGGCGGCGGACGGCCCCGTGTCCACCGTCGCCGTCTGGCCGTGCGGCAGGATCGAGAGCAACTGGTCGTAGATCGCCTCCACCGTGCCCTCGAACCGGCCGCGGTTGGCGGCGGGCGGCAGCGGTTGGGTGTTGATGGCGCCACCTGCCCCCTCCCGAACCCGGCTGTCCGCGATCACCTGGCCGTCCGCGGAGTAGATTTTGGCCTGGCTGTTCGGCGTGGGATCGGTCAGCCGGCGCAGCAGCGGGCGGGCGATCTCCGGCACAAGTTGCGGGTTGTCCGGATCGGTCTCGCGCACGGCACTCTCACCCAGGGCGCCCGCGTAGATGCGGGCCTGCTCGCGCAAAGCGGTGACCTCGTTCTCCAGCAGGCCGTTCTGGTACTGGTCCAGGTACAGCAGCGCCGCCACCAGCAGGATCAGCGGGAGCGCATTGACCAGCAGGATGCGGCGCAGCAGCGGCGGCACCCACTGCCGCCGGACACCCAGTGCCGAACCGGCGGCGGGGGTGCGCCCGGCGCTGAGGCTGGCCAAACCCTTGGGGCCGATATCGGGCACTTACCCCTCCTTGTAGCGGTAGCCGATGCCGTACAGCGTCTCGATGTGGTCGAAGCTGTCGTCTCCGGTACGGAACTTCTTGCGGACCCGCTTGATGTGGCTGTCGATCGTGCGGTCATCGACGTAGATGTTCTCGCCATAGGCCGCGTCGATCAGTTGGTCGCGGGACTTCACCATGCCGGGCCGCGCCGCCAGCGCCTTGACCAGCAGGAACTCCGTTACCGTCAGTTGGATGTCGTGGCTGCGCCAGGTGCATTGGTGCTTGGTCTCGTCCAGCACGAGGTCGCCCCGCGTCATGACGCCGCCGGGCACGGCACCCGAGCCCTCGGCCCGGCTGCTCTCGTTGCGGCGCAGCAGGGCGCGGATCCGCTCGATCAGCAGGCGCTGGCTGAACGGCTTGGTGATGTAGTCGTCCGCCCCGAGCCGCAGGCCCATCAGCTCGTCCACCTCCTCGTCCTTGGAGGTGAGGAAGATCACCGGCATCGAACTGCGCTGGCGCAGCCGCTGCAGCAGCTCCATCCCGTCCATGCGCGGCATCTTGATGTCCAGCACGGCCAGGTCCACCGGCCGCTGGGTGAGGCCCAGCAATGCGCTCTCGCCGTCGGTGAAGGTGCGGACCTGGAAACCTTCAGCCTCCAGCGTCATGCTCACGGAGGTGAGGATGTTGCGGTCGTCATCGACGAGGGCGATCGTCTGCTTCATAGCGCGGCTGCCTTGCATGGACACGAAGCGGAGTAGCACCCGATTATGGCGCAAAACGGACCGGACGGCGAACAGGTGATGCCCCCTTCTTCGCCCCAAACCCGCAGTGCGGTGGTCTGGCAGGCCCGCACCCTGCTGCGGGCGGCCCGGGCGGGTACGCTGGCGACGCAGGAGGGCGGGCAGCCCTACGCCGCGCTGGTCACCCCCGCGCCGGCGCCGGACCTCTCGCTGCTGCTGCTGCTCTCGGGCCTGTCCGCCCATACGCGCCACCTGGCGGCGGACGGGCGGTGTGCGCTGATGGTCGCCGGGGACGCAACGGACGCCAACCCGCAGACGGCGCCGCGGCTGAGCGTCATGGGGGTGGCCTCGCCCGAGCCCGACCCGGCGCTGAAGGCCCGCTGGGTGGCCCGGCATCCCTATGCCGGGTTCTACGCCGGGCTGGGTGATTTCCGGCTGGTGCGTATCCGGCCGACCGGCGGACAGTTCATCGGCGGCTTCGCCAGCGCGCACCGGATGAGCGCGGAAGACCTCACCCCCGACCCGGACGCGGTCGCCGCCGTGGCTGCGGCGGAGGCATCGCTGATCGCCGAGGCTGACCCGGCAACGGTGGCCCGGCTGGCCGGCGGCCCAGGCTGGCGACTGGCCGCGTTGGATGTGGACGGCTGCGACCTGGCGCGGGAGGAAGCCATCCAGCGCTTCGCCTGGTCCGCGCCCGCAAAGGACGCGGACGGCGTCCGGGCGGAACTCGCGAGGCTGTCCGGCGCTCCCGGCTAGGAACGCGGCGGAGCAGGATCAGTCCTTCGCCTCGCCTCCGGAGGGCATCACGGCGGCCCCGCATGAGAAGTTGCCCTCCAGCTCCAATACTTCCATCACGTACTTCGTCGTGTCGACGCTCCCCTTGTGGGACGTGCCGTGACGGATCGAGCGCGCGCTACGGATCAGCGCCCCGTGCAAAGCGTAGCGCAGCTCGCTGTTTCTGGCCCCTACGGCGCCGTTCGCCGACTGTTTGGCTCCAGCCTTGCCCATGTGGGTGATCATCTGGCGCGGGATCAGCACCGTTGCCACGGACGACGGATTGGCGTCGATGTTCTGCTGAATCTGCACGTTGACGTGCGTGGTCGTAGGGTTTTGCAGGTCCACCCGCCAGCCACCGTCGTAGTTCTTCTTCCGGTGGTCGGCCGGATGGATCGTCTTGGACGTGAAATCGATCGCGGAAACGTCCATCGAGTTCAGCAGATTGCCGATCGCCGTGAGCTCGCTGGCGCTCACCGGAGCCCGGGACTTGGCCCAGTTTCCGGTCGTCTTCCGCTTGATGTTCATTCGGCTGTCCTCCCCCTTTCGGCCGGTGATCCAAGCCAGGCCACCGATGCCTCCGGGTTAGCCCGGGAAATTGCCAGACTGCAAGAATTGAACGGGCGCGTGCGCTGCCGTTCCCCGTCCTGCCGCAACGAGCGTTTGCCAACCGATCGTTCGCGTGCAAAGTGCCTGTGGTAACGAGACCACACAGCCGGAGCCTGCCATGGTTGTCGTGCACAGGTCCAACCCGCTCGAGCCCGACAACCCGCTTGCGGCCCCGGCCGGCTTGGTCCAGCGCTTGGAAGCCGACCTGCTCCTCTCCGAGCAGCGCCTGCATGACGCGCTCGCCAAGGTGATGGCCACCAACGACGAGCTGCGCACGGCCAACGAGTACCAGCAGCGCCTCAACGAGGAGCTCAAGGCTTCCAACGAGGAGCTCGAAGCCTCCGAAGGCGAGCTTCAGGCGCTGAACGGCGAGTTGGCCGGCCGGGTCGACGAGTTGGCGCAGGCCAACTCCGACATGCGCGGCGTGATCGACAGCACCCGGATCGCGATCGTGTTCCTGGACGAGGCGTTGCGCATCCGCAGCTTCACCCCGGCCGTCCAGGACGTGATGCATGTCCACGAGGCCGACCGTGGACGCCCCGTGACCGACCTCGCGCTGCAGATCGCCTATACGGGCCTGGCGACCGACGTGCACCGGGTGTTGCGGACGCACGAGACGCTGGAACGCCAGGCCGGCCACAAGCTGAGTGGGGCGCAGTACCTGATCCGTGTCCTGCCGCACCGGCTCGCGGACGAGCGGGTGGCCGGTGTCGTGATCACCTTCCTCGACGTCAGCGCCACGGTACAAGCCGAGCAGGCTCTGCGGGCCAGCGACGAACGGTTCCGCCGGATGGCCGCGGCTGTGCCCGCGTTGCTGTTCATCGCCGGGCCCAGCATGGCGTGGGAGTACGTCAACCCGCCATTCTACGCCCTCACCGGCCAGCCGGACGGCTCCGCCCTGGGCGACGGTTGGATGGCAGCGCTGCATCCGGAGGACGTGGCAGCGGACCGTTCGCTATGGCAGGAAGCGCATGTCACGGCGAGCACGCTCGACCACGAGGCGCGGCTGCGGCGGGCCGACGGGAGCTGGTGCTGGTTCCTGATCCGGGCGGTGCCGCAACTCGACGCGGACGGACACGTGCTCCGCTGGTACGGCTCGTGCACCGATATCGACGAGCGGCGCCGGTCCGAGAAGCGGCAGGGGGTGCTGCTGGCTGAGCTGCAGCACCGCATCAAGAACATCCTCGCCGTGGTCCGCTCGGTCCTGACGCGCACGCTCGAATCGAGCACGGACCTGGATCACTTCGCCGCCCATCTCGCGGGCCGCATCGGCGCCCTGGCGCGCACCCAGGGCGTTTCGGCCCGCACCGCCGAAGGGTTCGTGATGCTGGAGGACATCGTCTTCCAGGAACTCGCCGCCCATGGCGGTCAGGACGAGCGGCAGGTTCAGGTGGAGGGGCCGCCCGTCCCGCTCCCAGCGCGAACAGCCGACTCCATCGGACTAGCGATTCACGAACTCGCAACCAATTCTATCAAGTATGGGGCGCTGGCCGCGAGTTCGGGCCGGGTGAAGGTACACTGGGATTTTCTTCCGCGCTTGCATGAGTTCGGCGAGCGATGCCTCAGGATGGAGTGGCATGAAAGTGGCGTCCCCTTGACGGACCTTAAACCCAACCGCCGAGGCTTCGGTCGGGAGCTGATCGAGCAAGGGTTGCCGTACGAACTGGGCGCCCGAACCTCCATGGAATTCCGGCCTGGCGGGCTGCGGTGCACGATCGAACTCTGCCTGGACGCGACAGCCAAAACCCGGACCGGGCTGGCCGTGCCATGAAGGCAGATCCACTCCGCGGCCTGGACATCCTCGTCGTAGAGGATCATTACTTTGTGGCAACTGAACTGACCCGCGTGCTCCGCGAGCTTGGGGCGGACGTGATCGGGCCGGTGTCAAGGTTGCCGCTTGATGGTTTGATCGCCAGCCGGGATTTGGACTTGGCCTTGCTTGACGTACAGATTGTGGGGGGCACCTGCTTCCCCCTCGTCGATGAGATGACTAGCCGTGGCATCCCCGTCGCCCTGGTTACCGGTTACGGGGCCGACAGTCTTCCCCCTCGCTACCGTGATCTGCTTCGCCTCGATAAGCCAGTCGAACGCAACAATCTTACCGCCGCCGTGCTGCAACTCGCTGGACGGTCGCAAGGGGTCCTCGCATGAATCGTGCCCTTACAGCGCTCAGTGACAACCGGCAGGACAACGCCGTGATGCTGCGTCTCGGCGGCCTGGCACGGCTTTCTCCGGGAGAAACGAACGTGCTGCGCGACCTGACGCAAGCAGCACGTCATCACCCGGCCCAGGCCGAACTCTGTGTCGAAGGACGGGTGCAAGCGCCGTTGATGCTGCTCGCCGGGTGGGCATGCCATCAGCGCATCCTGGGTGACGGGCGGCGGCAGATCGTCCGCTTCCTGCTGCCAGGGGACGCGATCGGTTCGCTGAGCCGTCCCAATCTGCCGGCGTCCAGCGCAGCCCTGGCACTGACGCCCGTGGTCGTCGCCGATGCGAGGCCGATAACCCGGGGGACCGACGAACACGGCGCGCCGATGCCAGGCCTCGCGGAGGCGATCGCGATGCTGTCCTATGCCGATGAGATCAACCTGCGGGACCAGGTCGTCCGGCTCGGCCGGCAAACTGCTTATGAGCGGCTGGTGCACCTCGTCCTTGAGTTCCACCACCGCCTGCAGGCCATCGGCATGGTCGATGGCGAGAGCTTCTCCCTACCACTGACGCAGGAGATCCTGGCCGACGCGCTCGGGCTCAGCGTGGTGCATATCAACCGCACGCTTCAGCAAGTAAGGCGCGACCGCCTGCTCGACATGCGTGGCGGCCAGGTGACGTTGCGCCAAGTGGACCTGATGCGGGCCATGGCCGACTGGGTCGCCCCCGCCGCCTGAACGACGGCAGACAAGGCCGCTGGCTTGTGGGGTGGACAACGCCAATCACCACCCGCACGGCCCTAACCGCATGGCCAAATCGGCCTGCCCAACCGCCCAAGTCGGCCCCTACATGGTCGAGGACGTTGCGCAATGTCGGCCGGCTTCTCGCCGGTATAGGAGCAGCCTTCGGCCGTCGATCAACCCGGTGAGTTCCAGCCTGCTTGTGGAAGGGGCGGCAGCCACCTCTCCCACAAGCGCAGAGAACGAGGTTAGGACTGGACGGGCGAGAAATCCGTCGGCTTCAGGATCCGGTTCTCCTGCGACACCAGAAACCCGGCGGCTTCGGACTGGCGCAGGTACTCGCCCCAGGCCGGGTCCGCCGCCATCGCGTTGCGGCGGGTCTCGCGGTCGCCCTGGCTCTCATACGCCCACATGTGCACAACCTGGTTCAGCGGCCCTTCCGCAACCGTATACCAACCCAGGCAGCGCCCGAGGTATTTCTCTTGCAGGTCCCAAGCGTAATCCTTGTACAGCTTGACGAACGCCGCGAGCTTGCCTGGCCGCGTGGTGTAGATACGCAGATCGACGATCATGGTCCGCTTTCCTTGCTGGTTCCGCGCGGCGGTGCCGCCGGCGCTTTGTCGGCGTGCGCCCGGTGAAGGTCAAACCGTCCCGGCGGGACCTGATTGCGGCCACACTGTCCGGTCTGGGGCTGCGAGCGGCGCTACCGCCGGTTCCGCTGCCGGCGATCACGGCGCCGGCGTTGGACTATCCCCCAGTCCCGGCCGGGCCGCCCGGGCTCGGCGCCATCGCCGCCAGCCACGGCCGTGCGTTCGGCGCCGCCGTGCAGTCCCAGCGCTTCAGGGAGGACCCGTCCTACGGCCCGATGGTGGACCTGGAATGCACGCTGCTGATGCCGGATTACGAGACCAAGATGGCGTTCATGCAGCCCAAGCAGGGCGTGTTCGACTTCACCGCGATCGACCGGCTGCTCGCCTGGGCCCGCCTCCATGGTAAGCCGGTGCGCGGCCACGGCCTGATCTGGCACCAGGATCTGCCGGACTGGGCGGTGGCGGTGCTGGCGCAAGGACCCGGCCCGGCGCGCGACCTGATGTCCAACTACATCGGCCGCGTGCTGGCCCATACTCAGGGCGAGATCCGTGAGTGGGACGTCGTCAACGAGGTCGTGGCCGACCCGCCCGGCAGCGACCACCCGCAAACCACGCCGGGTGATCTGCGCGACACGCCGTTCCTAAGGGCGTTGGGACCCGACTACATCCCCATGGCCCTGCGCATGGCCAAGGAGCGCGCGCCCAATGTGCGCGTGGCGCTCAACGAATACGGGCTGGAGGAGGCCGCGCCCCACCATTACGAGAAACGCCGGCGCACGCTCAACCTGGTCCGCTCGCTGAAGAAGCAAAACGTCCCGCTCGACGCGGTGGGGCTGCAGGGGCACCTGCAGATGGTGCAGCCGTTCTCCGGCCCGCCCTTCACCGAGTTCTGTAACCTGCTGCGCGCCGAGGGCGTGGACCTGGTGGTAACGGAGATGGATATCCGCGAACACTGGCGCATTCCGGACGGGATCGTGGCGCGGGACCGGGTGGTGGCGGACCGCATCCGCGCCTTCATGGACGCGGCGCTGTCCGGCGGGGTGAAGACGTTCGTGACCTGGGGGCTGGAGGACAAGTATTCCTGGCTGGCCAGCGAGGTGCACGTGAAGCGCCAGGACGGGTTGGAGCACCGCGGACTGCCGCTGGACGACGACGGGCGGCGCAAACTGTACTGGCTCGCGATGGCGGACGCGTTCAAGCGCGTGTAGCCGGGACGCGCCCCTGATGGTCGCACTCCCGACACAGACAAGAAGATCCCGCTCTCACAAGGGGAGGGGGAGCAAGCACTAAGCATGCAACGCCCGCTCGACCACCTCTCGTTCCGCAACCAGCGCCGCCCCAGTCCCGGCCCAAACCACCCGCCCCCGCTCGATCACCACGTGCCGGTCCGCCAGGCGGAGCAGTGCGTCCAGGTTCTTGTCGATCACCAGCATCGCCATGCCCTCCGCCCGCAACCGGTGCAGGCACTCCCAGATCACCGCGCGGTTGAGCGGCGCCAAGCCCTCGGTCGCCTCGTCCAAGATAAGTAAGCGCGGGTTGGTCATCAGCGCGCGGCCGATTGCCAGCATCTGCTGCTCGCCGCCCGAGAGCTGCCCACCGCCGGAGCGCCGCCGCTCGGCCAGGCGCGGGAACAGCGCGTAGACTTCCGGCAGCGTCCAGCGCGCTGGCCCAGTGCGGGCGGCAGCGCAGGCGAGCAGGTTCTCCTCCACCGACAGGCGCGGAAAGATCTGCCGCCCTTCCGGCACCAGGCCGAGCCCGGCACGCGCGATCCGAGTCGGCCGGGCGCCCGTCACATCCTGGCCGGCCGCCTTCACCGACCCGGCCCACGGTCGCAGCAATCCCATCACGGCCCGCACGGTCGTCGTCTTGCCCATGCCGTTGCGCCCGAGCAGCGACACCGCCTCACCCTCCGCAACGGCCAGGTCGATGCCGAACAGCGCCTGCGCCCCGCCATAGCCGGCCTCCAGCCCGGCGATCCGCAGCATCACTCCTCGCCCAGGTAGGCGGCGCGTACCGCCGGGTCCGACCGGATCGCCGCCGGCGGACCGCTCGCGATCACCGCGCCCGCGACCAGCACGGACACGCGGTCGGACAGCGCGAACACCGCGTCCATGTCGTGTTCCACCAGCAGCATCGCGAACTGGCCGCGCAACCCCTGCAGCAAGGCGAGCAGGCGGGCGGCCTCATCGTGACCCACGCCCGCCATAGGTTCGTCCAGCAGCAGCAGGCGGGGCGCGCAGGCGAGGGCGACGGCGAGTTCCAGGTGCCGCTTCTCACCATGGCTGAGGGCCGACGCCGGCGTGGCAGCCCGGTCGAGCAGGCCCACGGAGGCCAGCGCCGCCTCTGCCTCCGCATTCAGCGCACGCTCCCGCCCGGCGTCCCGCACGAAGCGGAACGAACTGCCATGCCGCCGCTGCACAGCCACGGCCACGTTCTCCCGCGCGGTGAATTCGGCCACCAGGGTGATGATCTGGAACGAGCGCGCCAACCCCAACCGCGCCCGCCGCTGCGGCGCCAGGCGCGTGACGTCCCGCCCGCCGAACAGCACCCGGCCGCGGTCGGGGCGCAGGCTGCCGGCCACCTGGCCCAGCAATGTGGTCTTGCCGGCGCCGTTGGGTCCGATCAGCGCGTGGACCTCGCCGGGCCGCACCTCCAGCGTCACGTCGCACGTCACGGCCAGCGCGCCGTAGCTCTTGGACAGGCCTTCCAGCCGCAGCAAGCTCACCGCCGCCTCCGCACCAGCACGGCCACCACCAGCAGCGGGCCGAGCACGATGGGCCAATGGTCCGTCCACTCGGCCAGCAGGTCCTGCGCCGCCAGGTAGCCGATCGTGCCCAGCACGGGCCCCCACAGCGTCGCGGCGCCACCCAGGATCACCGCCACCAGCAGGTCGCCGGAGCGCGGCCACGCCATCGTAGCGGGGGAGGCGAACTGGGTGAGTTCTGCCAGCAGCGCCCCCGCCACCCCGGCCAGCGCGCCGGACACGGTATACGCCAGCAGCCGGTAGGGATACGGGCCGTAGCCCAGCGCGCGCATCCGCTCCGGCGCGTCCCTCGTGCCACGCAGCACCCGGCCGAAGCGCGACCGCACCACCCGGCCGAGACCCAGCAGCACGGCGGCCAGCACGGCGAGCGCGGTGTAGAAAAGCACAACCCGGTCCTCCAGCACCGCCGTGCCGAACAGCGTGGAGTGGCCCGAGAGCGTCATCCCGTCATCGCCGCCATACTGCGCGAGGCTGCCGGCGGTGAAGAACGCCATCTGCCCGAAGGCCAGCGTGATCATGATGAAATACACGCCGCCGGTGCGCAGTCCGATCGCCCCCGTGACGAACGCGAACACGCCGGACGCCAACGCGGCCAAGGGCAAGGTGAGCGCGGCGTCGGTGACACCGTTCACGCCGGCGATCGCCAGCGCATAGCCGCCGATGCCGACGAAGGCCGCATGGCCGAAGCTGACCAGGCCGCCGAAGCCCAGCACGAAATCCAGCGCCACCGCGGCAATGGCGTACACCACGATCCGCGTCGCGGCGAACAGCAAGTACTCGGCATGCAGCGCCCGCAACGCCAGCGGCACCGCCGCCAGCAGCACGAGCACGGCCAAGGAGCGCAACGCACTCACCGCGCCGGCAGCAACCCCCGCGGCCGCACCGCGAGCACCACCGCCATCACGACATAGATCGACATCGACGCCAGCGCCGGCCCCGCGGTGGTCGCCGCGGACGGCCGCAGCACCAGCCGCAGCACATCCGTCGCGAACGAGCGCCCAAGCGTGTCCACCAGCCCCACCAACCCGGCGGCCAACGCCGCCCCGCGGATCGACCCGGTGCCGCCGATGATGATCACCACGAAGGCCAGGATCAGGACGCCATCCCCCATCCCGGGCTCGACCGCGAGGATCGGCGCCGCTATCGCACCCGCGAACCCGGCCAGCATCGCACCGCCGGCCGCCACCAGCGCGAACAGCCGCCCCGTATCCACGCCGAGCGCACCCAGCAACTCCGGATGCGTCGCCCCCGCGCGCAGTTGCATGCCGGTGCGGGTCCGGGTGACGACCAGCGCCAGTGCCACCCCCGCCAGCAACCCGGCCGCCAGGATCAACAGGCGGTACAACGGATACCGCAACCCGGCCGCGAGCGGGATGCTGCCCGAGAGCGCGTCCGGCACCGCCAGCGAGAGCGGTTCACTGCCCCAGACCATGCGCACCGCCTCGTTGGCGAACAGGATGACGCCGAACGTGGCCAGCACTTGATCCAGATGGCTGCGCCCATACAGGAAGCGGAACACCAGCCGGTCCAGCAGCAGCCCGAACAGGATGGTTCCGAATCCGGCAGCGAGCAGCCCGAGCACGAAACTTCCGGTGGCGGCGGCCGCAGACACGGCGAAGTACGCGCCCAGCATGTATTGCACGCCGTGCGCCATGTTCACGAAGTCCATGACCCCGAACACCAGCGTCAGACCGGCCGCGACCAGGAACAGCAGCACGCCGAGCTGCAGCCCGTTCAGCACCTGCACCGCGAGCAGCGTGGTGGACACCGGGATGCGTTACGGCAGCTTGCAGTCCTTCGCGTAGTCGTCGGCGAAGTCCTTGTAGATCGTCTGCACGATCTCCGTCTCATACTTGCCGTCCGGCCGCTTGGCGACTTGCACCAAATAGAAATTCTGGATCGGATAGCCGTTCGAACTGAACTGCAACGAACCCCGCAGCGATTTGAAATCCGCCTTCATCAGTGCCGCCCGCATGCCGAGCGGGTCATCCAGCTTGCCGTGCTCGGCCCGCACCGCGCTGTCGATCAGCATCACGGCGTCGAACGCCTGGAAGGCGTAGGTGGCGGGAACGTAGTGGTACTCCGCCTCGAACGCGGCCACGAACGCCTTGTTCTGCGGGTTGTCCAGCGTCGGCGACCAGTTCGCCCCGGCCAGCAAGCCGACCGCCGCGTCCCCCTGCGCCGGCAACGTGCTCTCGTCCACCGTGAAGGCCGAGAGCAACGGCACGGTGATCCCAGCCTGGCGGTATTGCTTGACCAGGCTGACGCCCATGCCGCCTGGCATGAAGGCGAACACGGCGTCCGGCTTGGCGGCGGCGATCCGCGCCAGCTCGGCCGAAAAATCGAGTTGCCCGAGCGGCACGTAAAGCTCGTCCGCCACCTCGCCCTTATAGTCCCGCTTGAACCCGGCGACCGCATCCCGCCCGGCCTGGTAGTTCGGCACCAGGGTGATCACGCGCTGGTAGCCCTTGTCCTGCGCGTAATGGCCAAGCACGGCGTGCACCTGGTCATTCTGATACGACGTCGTAAGGAAGAACGGGTTGCAAGCTTTGCCCGCCAGCGAGGACGGGCCGGCATTGTCGCTGATCAGGAACGCCTTGGCGTCCGTCACCGGCTTGATGATGGCGCCCAGCACGTTGCTGAAGGTGGGCCCGACGACGAAGGCCGGGTGGTCGCGCTCCAGCATGGTGCGGACCTTGCTGAGCGCCACGTCCGGCTTCAGCTCGTCATCGACGATCGTGACGTGGGTGTCCTCCCCGCCGATCTTGCCGCCCAACTGCTTGAGCGCGAGCTGGAAGCCGTCGCGGGACTGCACTCCGAGGGCGGCGGACTGGCCGGACAGCGTGGCGACCAGCCCAACATTCAGCGTCTCTGCCGAGGCGGTTCCGGCGAGCAGTGCCGCCGCAACCGCCAACATCCAACGCTGCATGCCCAACCCCATCATTCCACTTGGGGATCAGTGTAGGTTCGGCGCCCGGCGGCTGCCAAGCGGTAAGGGCTTAGCCGGCCAGCCACACATGCGTCGCGAAGCACAAGCCGATCGCGGCGCCGGTCTCGCAGGCGACAAAGAGGAAGTCGGCGAGACTGAGCTTGCCGACGGCGGCGTGGGTGGTCTTGTTGGGTCCGGAAGTCATCGTGGCGTCCTCAAAAGCAGCAGGCGTTGTGCCTGGACGCTAGATGGGCTGCCTGTAATCCAGGTGAAACGGACGCTGGTTACGTATCATTCATACGTTGGCCGCATAAGCCAGCTACAGCCTGAGCGACCCGCCAGCCAGGCGCTGCCGCCCGCTCTCGTTCAGCCGAACGAACCCACCCGCTTCGGCATCGTCCAGCCACACCGGATCGCCGGCATCGGCCCAACCTTCACGCGCCAAATCCGCCTTGCTCAGCTTGAACGTGCCTGTCAGCGCCAGCCGCTCGCAGAGGCGCACGAACAGCGGGCGGGCGTACCCCGGCAGACGCGCGGCGAGATGGGTGCGCAGGACGGCCAGGTCGAACCCGTCCGCGGCCACGATCGCCGCCATGCCCGCTTTACCCTCCGCACCCGGCACGGCCACCCCGAACACCGCCGCGTCCGCCACGCCGGGGCAGGCCTGCACCACGGCGGAGACCTCGGTGGTGGCGACGTTCTCGCCCTTCCATCGATAGGTGTCGCCCAACCGGTCCACGAAGCTGTAGAACCCGGCCGCGTCCTTGCGCATCAGGTCGCCCGTGCGGAACCACTGGTCGCCGGGGGCAAACACGTCCTCCATGATCTTGCGGGCAGAGGCGGCCTGGTCGGTGTAGCCCTCGAACCGCCGAACCGCCGCGCCGGCTTGGGACAGCAACGCCACGGCCTCGCCGGGTTCATCGGTCGTGCAGGCCACGCACCGCCCGGCTGCATCGCGCACCGGCTCGCCGGTCAACGGGTCGCAGCGCAGCAGGGCCAGGGCGAACCGGTGCGCGAGGAAGCCCGGCACCCGCCCGATCGCGCCCGGCTTGCCCTCGCAGTTGTATAGCGAGACGCTGCCCTCGGTTGCGGCGTAGAACTCCAGGATGCGCGGGATGGCGAACCGCTCCTGGAACGCCGGCCAGACCGACCCGGCCATGCCGTTGCCGCAACAGATCCGAAGCCGGTGCCGGGCTTCGGCCGGATGCGGCGGCGTTTGCAGCAAATAGCGGCAGAGTTCGCCGATATACTGGAACACCGTGCACCCGGTGTCCGCCACATCCGCCCAGAACCGGCTGGCGGAAAAGCGCTCCCGGATCACCACCGAGCCGCCGGACACCAGCATGGCGCCCACCGCCACCACCCCGCCGGTGCTGTGATACAGCGGCAGGCAGTCGTACAGCCGGTCCTCCGCGGTCGCGTCCATCATGCCGGCGAACCAACCGCTCCATTCGAGCACGCGGGCGTGGCTGACATTGGCCGCTTTCGGCAGCCCCGTCGTGCCGGAGGTATAAATCAACAGCGCCCGCCCGTCCGGCGAGGCACGCGGCTCCACCGGTCCGGCGTCCAGATCGGCGGCCATGCCCGCATCGTGCAGCCACCAGCGCGCTTCGCCGGATGGCGACGCCAAGCTGGCATCCGCGATCACGTGCCGCGCCCCCGCGCTACGGATGCAGTGGGCCAGCGCATCGCCGGTGAGGTTGGTGTTCAGCAATGCCACCACGCACCCGGCCTGCGTCAGGCCGAGCCAGATCGCAACGTATTCCGGCCGGTTCGGCATCAGCAGCGCCACGACCTCCCCCGGCGCGATGCCCTGCTCTCCAGCCCAGCGCGCATACTGGTTGATGCGTGCCGCCAGGGCCGCGTAGCTGAGTTGCCCGCTGTCCCCGATCAGTGCCGGCGCGTCCGCCCGCGCCTCCGCCATGCCGGCCACCACGGCGGCCAGCGTGTTGCCCGGCGTGCCGAGCCGCGCCGTCGTCTCCAACGCGCGCACCCAATCGCGCGCGACCTGGGCGCCCGACCGCAGCTTCATGCGCGCCGCACGTTCCAGAACAACGAGAGCCCGCTCAACGTGTCCACGATTTCCTTGCGCTGCGTGGTAGGCTGGATGAACTCGCCCAGCGGCAGGAACGGGACGTCGGCGAACGCTTGCAACTGGATCTGCTCGGCGATGCGCCTCTGCGCCGCCAGGTCCGGCTCGGCCAGGAACTCGTCCCGCAGCGCCTCGAGCTTCGGCGCGGTGGGCCAGCCGAACCAGGCATTCTGGCCGTTGCCGCGCAGCGCGAGGTTGGCTGCCGGGCTCGACAGGTCGGCGCCGGTCAGCGTGGTGAAGAACACGCTCCACCCGCCTTGCGACGGTGGCGCCTTGCTGACCCGGCGCTGGATCACCGTGCCCCAATCCATCTGCTGCAGGTCCACGTTGAGCCCGCAGCGCTGCAGCATGTCGGCGGCAACGTTGGCCAGGGCGGCGATGCGCGGATAGTCGCCCGGCGTCATCACTACCACGGGCTCGCCGCCATAGCCCGCCGCCTTGATCTCGCGCCTGGCCCGCTCCGGATCCCGTGGGCCGGTGACCGCCTCCAGCCCGGCGGTGTTCGCCATCGCCGTACCCGGGCCGAAGAAGCCCACATCCGCGCGCCAGGACTGCGTGCGCTCGCCGGCGATGGCCTGCATGTAGTCGGATTGGCTCAGCGCGGGCCACAGGGCGCGGCGGATGGCCGGGTTGTCGAACGGTGGATGAAGCTGGTTCATGCGGAAGATGCCGATATTGCCGGTGACGTCCACCACGAAGGTTTTCAGCGCCGGGTCCCGCTCCAGCACCGGCAGCAGGTCGAACGAGGGTTGCTCCCACCAATCGGCCTCGCCCCGCTGCATGGCGGCGGCGGCGGTGGCGACGTCCGGGATCACGGTCCACTCGATACGGTCGAAATGCGCGATCTTGGGCCCGGCGGTACAGGACGGCGTGCCGTCCGGACGCGGCCGGTAGCCGTCGAACCGCTGATACACGGCGCGCGAGCCCACCACCCGCTCGTCGGTCAGGAAGCGGAACGGGCCGCTGCCGACCATCTCCGTCACCTGCTTGAACGGGTCCGTGTTGGCGAGGCGTTCCGGCATGATCGGCAGCATGTTGATGCCGACCTTGCCGAGCGCTTCCGGCAGGAACGGGAACGGCGCCTTGAGGCGGAAGACGATCGATGTGTCGTCCGGCGCGGACAGGTCGTCGGTCGTGGCCATCAGCGTCTGCCCGAACGCGTCCCGCCGGGCCCAGCGCCGGATGCTGGCCACGCAGTCCCGCGCCAGCACGGGCGTGCCGTCGTGGAACAGCAGGCCGTCCCGCAGCTTCAGCGTCCAACGCTTGCCGCCGTCCTCGACGCTGTGCCCGTCCACCATCTGCGGCTGGATGCGCGACGCGTCGTCCTGCCCGTAGAGGGTGTCGAACACGCAGTAGCCATGGTTGCGGGTGACGTAGACCGACGTCCAGACCGGGTCGAGCGCAGTCACGTCCGACTGGGGGATGAACCGCAGCACCCGGGCGGGTTCGGCGCGCGCGATCGAGGGTGCGGCAAGCGCGCCGGCAGCCAGTTGCATGAGCGTGCGCCGTTTCATGGCCATCGGCACGGTTCCTTCGAAGTGCCGGCGCAGTATGACGGGCAATTGTTAACCAACCAAGATGGTCGAGTAACTCCCCCCTGCCCCTGAGGGAGGCGGACGGGGGGAGGGGTGCCGCGCGCACGCGTAATCGATAGTGAGGCGTGCCTCCGTGCTGCTTGCCCCCCTCCCGACACGTAAGCGCTTACAAAAACGAAACCGGGTCCACGTCCACATCCACCCGCACCCCCCGCCCGACCCTCACCTGCGCCAGCCACGCCCGCAGCAGCGGCTGCACCGCCACGTCCCGCCGCGCCTTGAGCAACAGCCGCCGCCGGTGCCGCCCGCGTAAGATCGCCAGCGGGGCCGGCGCCGGACCCAGCACCGTAACGCCGTCTGCTCGCGGCGCCGCACGGCCCAGATCGCGGGCAGCCTCGTCCGCGGACTGCGCGTCGTCGGCCGAAACGATCAGCGCCGCCAGCCGCCCATGCGGCGGCCATCCCCCCGGGCGCCGCGCAGCGCTCTCCTGCGCCATGAACGCGCGCAGATCGCCGCCGACGAGCGCCTGCATCACCGGGTGCTCGGGGCTGAACGTCTGCAGCAGTACACGGCCCGGCGCTTCCGCCCGGCCGGCGCGTCCGCTGACCTGGTGCAGCAATTGCACCGTCCGCTCCGCCGCGCGCAGGTCGCCGCCCGCCAGGCCGAGATCGGCGTCCACCACGCCCACCAGGGTGAGGTGGGGGAAGTGCCAGCCCTTGGCCACGATCTGGGTGCCGATGATCAGGTCCACCTCGCGCGCCGTGATCGCCCGGGCGGCATCGGCGGCGGCGGTGGGGCCTGGCATGGTGTCGCTCGCCATCACCAGCACGCGGGCATCCGGGAACACCGCCGCCGCCTCCTCCGTGATGCGCTCCACGCCAGGCCCGATCGGCACCAGGCTGTCGGAGGCGGCGCACACCGGGCAGGCAGGCGGGATCGGCTCGGTGTGCCCGCAATGGTGGCAGGTGAGCTGGCGCCGGGCGCGGTGCTCCACCAGCCAGGCGGTGCAGTTGGGGCACTGCATCCGGTGGCCGCAGGTGCGGCACAGCGTCAGCGGCGCGTAGCCCCGGCGGTTGAGGAACAGCATCGCCTGCTCCCCCCGTGCCATGGTGGCGAGCGCCTCCTCCACCAGTTCGTCGGCCAGGAAGCGTCCCCGCGGCGGCGGATGCTCCCGCAGGTCGATCGTCGCCACCGTCGGCAGCGTGGCCCCGCCATGCCGCCGGTCCAGCGTCAGGTGGCGGTAGCGGCCCGTCTCCACGTTGGCCAGCGTCTCGAGGCTGGGGGTGGCCGACACCAGCACCGCGGGCGCCGAGCACAGCCGCGCCCGCACCACCGCCATGTCGCGCGCGTGGTACACGACGCCTTCCTCCTGCTTGAAGGCGGTCTCGTGCTCCTCGTCCACCACGATCAGGCCGAGGTCCGGGAACGGTAGGAACAGCGCGGACCGCGCCCCCACCACCACCGCCGCGCCGCCATCGGCCACCGCCCGCCAGGTCAGCCGCCGGGTGCGGGACGGCAAATCCGAGTGCCAGACGGCCGGGGCGGTGCCGAAGCGGGCGGTGAACCGGTCCAGCCACTGCGAGGACAGCGCGATCTCCGGCAGCAGCACGAGCGACTGGCGGCCGGCGGCAAGGCATTCGGCGACCGCCTCCAGGTACACCTCCGTCTTGCCCGAGCCGGTCACCCCGTCCAGCACGCTGACGGAGAACGCCGCGTCGGCGACGGCGCGGCGGAGCAGGGCGGCGGCCTCGGCCTGCGCGGGGGAGAGCGATGGGCCGGGATACGCCGGGTCCGGCCGTGCGAAAGGCGGGGCCGCCGGCAGCACCGTCGGCAACAGCAGCCCGGCATCGGCCATGCCGCGGATCACTGCCGGGGATACGCGGGCGTCCCGCGCCACCGCGGCGCCGGTCCGCGGCACCCCGTCCGACAACAGGTCCACGACCCGGCGGCGCGCGTCCGTCAGCCGCGCGCCTTCCGGCACCGCCACCACCAGGCTCCATCCCGCTTGCGGCGTGGGCGGGGAGAGCGCGTTGATGCGCAGCGCCATCGCCAGCACGTCGCCCTGGGGGGCCAGGGTGTAGCCAGCGACCCAATCGATGAACTGCCGCAACGCCGGCTGCATCGCCGGTGCGTCCAGCACGGCGTCAATCGGCTTCAGCTTGGCGGCGGGCACCGGGTCGCCGGACGAGGCGTCCCACACCACGCCCACTTCGGCGCGGCGGTTCAGCGGCACCAGCACCATGTCGCCGGGCTGCACGTCCATCCCGTCCGGCACCGCGTAGTCGAACGGGCCGGCGAGCGGGTAGGGCAGCAGCACCGGAACCCGCTTCCGGGCTGCAGCGGCGCCCGGTAGGGTGAGATCGAGGGAGGGAAGATGCATGACGCCTTTGCTGGCTACCACACTCCACACGATCAAGCCCCGCTTCCAATGACGAGACGCTGATGGCGGGCCGGTGATGACGACGGGCGAGGACGTCGCCGCGTTCCTGCGCGCCAATCCGGGTTGGTTGCGCGACAATCCCGACCTGTACCGCGTGCTGCAGCCGCCGTGCCGCCTGCATGGCGACGAGTTGGCCGATCACATGGCCGCCATGCTGGAGCGCGAACGGGCGCACGCCCAGGCCGAATGCGCCCGCGCCGACAGCGTGCTGGCCGCCGGGCGCGCCGCCGCCGGATCGGCCGCCCGGGTGCAGGAGGCCGTGCTGGCCCTCATCCGCGCCCCCGACCCGGCCGAGTTCGTCCGCAGTGAACTGCCCGCGCTGCTGGCGGTTGATGCAGCCTGCCTGTGCGCCGATTTCGGCTACCCCGGCACGCGCGCGCTCCCGGCCGGCACGATCTTCCGCCTGCTCGGCCGGCGCGAGGTGATCTTCCGCGAGCAGCCCGCCGATGCCGCCCTGCTGCACGGCGCCGCGGCGCCGCTGGCCCGGGTGGACGCGCTGGTGCGGGTGGGGGAGGGGTCGTTGCTGGCCCTGGCGTCGCGCGAGCGGTCCCGGCTGCATCCGGGGCAGGGGGTTCGGTCGCTGGCCTTCCTCGGCCGGGCGCTGTCCGCAGCGTGCGAACGGTGACGGGAGAGGCGGCCCGGGTCGCCTTTCTGGCCTGGATGGAACAGGAGCGCCGTGCCTCGCCGTTGACGGTGCGCGAGTATGGGCGGGACCTGGCGCAGTATCTCGGCTTCCTCACGCGCCATCTCGGCGGCGAGCCGGACATGGCGGCCCTGGGCGCCGTCTCCCAGGCCGATATCCGCGGCTGGCTGGCGGAGCAGGCCGGCGCGGGCCAGGGCAATGCCACGCGGGCACGCCATCTTGCGGCCGCACGCTCGTTCCACCGCTACCTTGCGAAGCGGCACGGCTTGGTGAACCCGGCCCCGGGCCTGCTGGCCACGCCGCGCATCCGGCGCTCGATCCCCAAGGCGCTGGCGCCCGAAGCGGCACGCGGCGTCGCGGAGGACGCGGGCGAGGTGTCCGACAACCCCGTGGTGCAGCACCGCGATACGGCGCTGTTCACCTTGCTCTACGGTTGCGGCCTGCGCATCGCCGAGGCGCTGGCGCTCGACGTGAAGGACCGCCCCCGGCCTGGCGGCGCCCTGCGCGTGGTCGGCAAGGGAGCCAAGGAACGTATCCTCCCCGTGCTGCCCGCCGTGCAGCAGGCAATCGACGCCTGGATGCGGCTGCACCCGGCCGGCGGTGACCCGGCTGCCCCGCTGTTTCCCGGTCTGCGCGGCAAGCGGCTGAACCCGGCGGTGGCGCAGCGCACCATGCGGCACTACCGCCGGCTCGCCGGGCTGCCGGAGCACGCGACGCCGCACGCGCTGCGCCATTCCTTCGCCACCCACCTGCTGGCGGGGGGTGCCGATCTGCGGTCGATCCAGGAGCTGCTCGGCCACGCCAGCCTGTCCACCACGCAGCGCTACACCACGGTGGACGAAGCCGGGCTGCTCGCCGTGTTCCGCGCCACTCATCCGCGCGCCTGATCCAAAGTGCTTGGAGTTTGCCGATGACGTTTCGCTGCCTGGTCGCGGTCGCGGTCCTGCTCGCTGCAACGGCACTGGCGGCCCCCGCCTTCGCCGCTGACGAGGATGCACCTAACCGGCGACCGGTGAAGGCAATCGCCGACGCGCGGATCGCAGTGGGCGCCGAGGCCGTGCTGCCGCTCTACGTCTCGCGTGATTGGTCGGCGCCGCTGCCGGGCATCACCCGGGCGGTGCTGGTGCTGCACGGGCGGCTGCGGGATGCCGACGTATATTACCGCTCGGCACTGACCGCCCAGCGAGCGGCGGGTCCGGTAGGCAACGCGACCTTGATGATCGTGCCGCAGTTCCTGGCCCAGATCGACACCGACGCATACCATCTGCCGCCCGCAACGCTCCGCTGGTCGCTCGAGGGCTGGGAGGGCGGAGACCCGGCGCTCGGCCCGACCCAGGCCAGCTCGTTCGATGCGCTCGACGCCATCCTGGCCCGGCTCGGCGACCGCCGCCTGTTTCCGGACCTGCAGCAGGTCGTGGTCGCCGGCCATTCGGGAGGCGCTCAGGTGGTGCAGCGCTACGCCATCGCCGGCCGCGCCGGGGATGGCTTGGCGCGCCAAGGCATTGCGGTGCGCTACGTGGTGGCGAACCCGTCCTCCTACGCCTACTTCACGCCGGCCCGCCCCGAGCCCGCCATCGCTGCCGCTTGTCCCGGCTACAACGACTGGAAATACGGCATGGACGCCCGCCCGCCCTACCTCGCCGCACCGGACGCGGCGAGCCTCGAGCGGGACTATGTCGGGCGCCGGGTAATCATGCTGCTCGGCACCGCGGATACCAACCCGCAGCACCCGGCGCTCGACCGCACCTGCATGGGCGAGGCGGAGGGCCCATACCGCTACGCGCGCGGCCACGCCTATTTTGCCGCCATGCAGGCGCGCGACGGCGGACTGCCGCACCATAGCCTTTGGGACGTGCAAGGCGTCGGGCATGACGGCGACAAGATGCTGACTTCGTCCTGCGGACTGCAGGCGCTGTTCGACATCCCGGGCTGCCCGGCTGCACCTTAACTTGCCACACGGGATCGTGAGAGACCGGTTCGGCGTCTCACACCCCGCACGGATGTTACGGCCTCAGAGCTTGACGATGGCGGCCTGATACACGGGCCGCTGCAGCAAGGGAGATCGACTTATGGGCATTCTCGATTCGGTTCTTGGCAGCTTAATGGGCGGCGGCAACCAGCAGGCTTCGGGCGGCATGGGCAACGTGCTTGGCAGCCTGCTTGGCGGCGGCATGGGCGGACAACAGCAGCAGCCCGCCCAGGGTGGCATGGGCGGCGGCATGATGGGCGGCGGCTTGGGTGGCCTGCTCTCGCAATTCGAGTCGGCAGGCTTGGGCCATATCGCCCAGTCATGGGTCGGCAACGGAGAGAACCAGGCCGTGTCGCCCACTCAGTTGCAAAGCGTGTTTGGCCAGGGCCAGGTGCAGCAGATGGCGAGCCAGGCTGGCATGGAGCCGAACGACTTCCTGTCGCAACTGTCCCAGCACCTTCCGAATGCCGTCAACCAGATGACACCGAATGGGCAGATGCCGGGCAACGAGGGCACTGTTTCCGTCTGATGATGAACCGTGCAGGGTGGCGGGCGGCGCTGTTTGTAGCGTCCGCCCTTGGCGTGCAGGCCGTGCCGGCCCTGGCGCAAACGCAGAACTCGCTGGGCTACCAGTTGCTGACCCCGCAGGCGGCGGCCTCTCTGCCGCCGGCGGGGGGTGCGCTCGGGATGGACATCGTCAGCGGCGAGCACATCAATGATGGCGGCCTAAGCTTCGAACTGTTGCGGATCAAGGGCGTGCGGGTCGGCACGCCGGGTGCCCAGGCTGGCTTTCACACCGGCGACCAGATCGTTGCGGCAGATGGGCGGGTGTTCCCGACGTTGCAGACCTTTGCCGCTTACGTGCGGTCGCTGCCGCCAGGCAAGCTGATGTCGGTCGACTACATCCCGAATGGCGGCGGGCCGCAACAAGCTCAGCGTGTCGGCGTGACGGTCGGCGACGGTGGCCGCGCTGTGGCGCCGGCAGGAGCGGACAGTGCCCACGAGGGCCTGTCGACGGGCACCAAGATCGCCATCGGCGTAGGTGCCGCGGCATTGTTCGGATGCTACGAGATGGGCTGCTTCAG
>CAXTVQ010000036.1:0-45199 GCA_964247705.1 uncultured Acetobacteraceae bacterium
CGATCCTGCTGGCCATCGCGCTGATGGCGCTGACGCGGGGCAGCGTGCAGAACGTGATCATCGCGATCACGGTGGCGGAAATCCCGCGCGTGACCCGGCTGGTACGCGGCGTGGTGCTCAGCCTGCGGGAGCAGCCCTACGTGGAGGCGGCCGTCGCGTCCGGCACGCGCACGCCGGGTGTGATCTTCAAGCACATCCTGCCGAACACGCTGGCCCCGTTGATGGTGCAGGCGACGTTCATCTGCGCCTCGGCGATGATCACCGAGGCGATCCTCTCGTTCATCGGCGCTGGAACGCCGCCGATCATTCCATCCTGGGGCAACATCATGGCCGAGGGCCGGGCGCTGTGGCAGGTCAAGCCTTATATCGTGTTCTTCCCGGCGCTGTTCCTGTCGCTGACCGTGCTGGCGGTGAACCTGCTCGGTGACGGGCTGCGGGACGCGCTCGACCCGCGGCTGGCGAAGCGCATCTGATGTCGGACACCGCCGTTCTCCCTCTCCCGCTGGCAGGAGAGGGCCGGGGCGAGGGCCCAGCGCCGGCCGCCAACGCCCTGCTGGATGTCCAGAACCTGCAGACGCATTTCGGCACGCCCGACGGCGTGGTGCGGGCGGTTGAGGGGCTGTCGTTCCACATCCACCCGGGCGAGACGGTGGCGATCGTGGGGGAGAGCGGGTGCGGCAAGTCCGTCACCTCGATGTCCATCCTCCGCCTGGTGCCGATCCCGCCGGGCCGCATCGCCGGGCGGATCATGTTCCAGGGGCGGGACCTGCTCAGCCTGCCGGACAGCGACATGCGCAAGCTGCGCGGCAACGACATCAGCATGATCTTTCAGGAACCGATGACGAGCCTGAACCCCGTGCTCACGGTGGGTAAGCAGATCGGTGAGACGCTGCGGCTGCATCAGGGGATGAACCAGCAGCAGGCGACCAAGCGTGCGACCGAGATGCTGGAGTTGGTGGGCATCTCCGCCGCAGCCCGCCGGGTGCGGGAGTATCCGCACCAGCTTTCGGGCGGCATGCGGCAGCGCGTGATGATTGCGATGGCGCTGGCCTGCAATCCCAAGCTGCTGATCGCCGACGAGCCGACGACGGCACTGGACGTCACGATCCAGGCGCAGATCCTGGACCTGATGCGCGACCTCAAGACGCGGCTCGGTTCGGCGATCATGCTGATCACCCACGATCTGGGCGTCGTCGCCGAGATGGCGCAGCGCGTGGTTGTGATGTACGCCGGGCGCAAGGTGGAAGAAGCGCCGGTGAACGACTTGTTCGCCCGTCCGCTGCACCCCTACACGCGCGGGCTGCTCGGTGCGGTGCCGCGGCTCGGCTCCTCGCTGGTGGCGGAGACCGGACGGACCAAGCTGGCGGAGATCCCGGGGTTGGTGCCGAGCTTGCGCCAGCGGATCGAGGGCTGCCCGTTCGCCGGGCGCTGCCCGATGGTGACGGACCACTGCCGCACGGTGGCGCCGGCTGTGGAGGAGAAGGTGCCGGGGCATTTTGCAGCATGCCACTACGCCGAGGTCGGCTGATGCGGCTCCTCGTTGCTGCCCTTCCGCTCGCACTGATGGGCTGCGGCACGCCTACCGCGTGCTTGGCCAACCGGTATGACGCCGCACCCCCGCAGACCCGGTGCATCAGCGGCATCCAACTCCCGGGCAACATCCTGAAAGACACCGACCCGATGTCCGGCTCCAGCGCACCCGTCACGGTCGCCCGCTAGCATGCTGCTTGAAGTCAACGCGCTCAAGAAGCACTTCCCGATCAAAGGCGGGATGTTCGGCGGCACCACCGCCACCGTGTACGCGGTGGACGGCGTCTCGTTCACGGTTGCCGCCGGCGAGACGTTGTCCATCGTGGGCGAGAGCGGGTGCGGCAAGTCCACCGTGGGGCGTGCTATCCTTCGCCTGACCGATCCGACCGATGGCGAGGTGTTCCTGGACGGCGAGCGCATCGACCAGCTCTCCCCCGGCAAGATGCGGCAGGTGCGCCGCCGCATCCAGGTCGTGTTCCAGGACCCATTCAGCAGCCTCAACCCGCGGCAGCGGGTGCGCGACGTGCTGGCCGAGCCGATGACCAATTTCGGCCTGGCGAGCGGGTCCGAGCTGGAAGACCGGGTCGTGGCGCTGATGGACAAGGTGCGGCTGCCGCGCGACGCCATGCGCCGGTTCCCGCACGAGTTCAGCGGCGGACAGCGGCAACGCATCGGCATCGCCCGCGCGCTGGCGCCCGGCTCCGACCTGATCATCTGCGACGAGGCGGTGAGCGCACTGGACGTCTCGGTGAAGGCGCAGATCATCAACCTGCTCAGCGACCTGCAGGACGAGTTGGGCCTGGCGCTCCTGTTCATCAGCCACGACCTGGCCATCGTCGAGCACCTGACCCACCGGGTTGCGGTGATGTACCTGGGCAAGATCGTGGAGCTGGCAGACCGGCGGACGCTGTTCGCGAGCCCGCGGCACCCCTACACGCGCGCGCTGCTGTCCGCCGTGCCGGTACCAGATCCGCTGGCCAAGCGCGACCGGATTATCCTGAAGGGCGACGTGCCGAGCCCGATCAACCCACCAACCGGTTGCCGCTTCAACACGCGCTGTCCCTACGTGTTCGACCGCTGCCGGGTGGAGGAGCCGCTGTTGCTGGACAAGGCCCCCGGGCAGAAAGCGGCGTGTCACCTGGACGTGTTGCCGGAGCTGCATCCGCTGCCGTCGTGAGGGCGACGCTATGCCTCGTAGCCGAACCGCGCGAGGAACGGCCCGAAGAAGCGGGTCAGCGCCGCGCCGTCTCCGGCGGGTAGCCGGTCGCGCCACTTGCCCGACAGACCGTCCCCGATATGACCCGCGTGAATCTGCGTGACGGCGTCGTACTGCGTCGAACCGCCGCCGGCCATACGACCCGGCCGCCGCTCGCCCACGGACCGGGCAATCGCGCGAACGCCTTCGGTGCCGTAGCGCCGGCCGAGCGCACGGCTGAACGCGTCCTCGATGTTCAAGCCGAGTCGGCTTGCCAACTGCGCGGGTAGCGTCTCGTCGTCGTAAAACCGGTCTTCGTAACGCAGCGGCATGTGCCCGGCGGCCACGCAGCGCACCACCAGCCGGCAGTCGGCCGCGAGCGTACGGACGGCCTGGTCGGGAGGCATCGCGAACCGCTCGATCATCGACACGACGGCGTCCCGCGGGTCGCGGATCGTCAGAATAACGGGCGCGCTGGTCAGGGCGACGAGCCAGTGCCAGGCTGGGCTGCCGCTATGGGATTTGAGCACGACGTGGCGGTGCTCCACGGCGAGCGGTTCGGGAAAGTGCGAGAGGTCCTCGCTGAAAACGGCCACGAGGTTCTCGGCGCCGACGGTTTGCGCCATCAACTCGCGGACGATGTTGAAGACGGCGGTGGAGGCGCTGCCGTGCAGGCCGGCCGTAACGATCAGCCGGGGTGCTTCCGTCACGCAGTCCAATCCGGCGGTTCTACAGCGCCAACCTGGTCGGTGATCCGGCCATAGGCTTCCGGGCGGCGGTGGCGGTCGAACGCGAAGATGGTGGTGCGGCCGAGCGTGCAGCGGTCCAGGTCGCAGTCGGCGGTGATCAGCTCGTCGTCCCAGCTTGTCGCTTCGGCCATGATCTCGCCCTGCGGGTTCACGATGATCGAGTTGCCGAACAGCTCGCAGCCATCCTCCACCCCGGCCTTGGCAGTGGCGACGGCGAAGGTCGAGTTCTGGTACGCGCCGGCCTGGATGCTGAGATGGCTGTGCAGGACGCGCAGATGATGCGCCTCGAAGCCGCGCGCGTCCTGGTTCAGCGACGGTGTGTTGTAGCCGAGCATGACCAATTCGACCGATTGCAGCCCGAGCACGCGCCATGCCTCGGGCCACCGGCGGTCGTTGCAGATCATCAACCCGGCGTTCACCCGCCCATCGCCGATCGGCGCGCGCACCACGGGAAAACCGAGGTCGCCGACCTCGAAATAACGCTTCTCGAGGTGCTGCACCGTCCGCGCGGGGTCGTGCTCGGCGTGGCCGGGCAGGTGGATCTTGCGGTATTTCAGCATGATCTGTCCGGCCGGGTTGACCAGGATGGCGGTGTTGAAGTGCCGGCCATCCGGCGTTCGTTCCGCGTAGCCCAGGTGGAACGCGATCCCGAAGCGCCGCGCCGCCTCGAACAGCGGCGCAGTGTCGGGCGACGGCATGGCGGCCTCGAACCAATGGTCCGCTTCGGCCCGGTCTGCGTGGTAGTGGCGCGGGAAGAACGTAGTCAGCGCCAGTTCGGGAAACACCACCAACTGCACGCCGCGGGCATGGGCGCGCTCCATCAGCCGGATCATGCGTCCGACAGCCTCCGCGCGGGGTTCGGCACGCTGGATAGGCCCGAGCTGGGCGGCGGCGACAGTCAGCAAGCGGGGCATCAGGCGGCTCCGGCGAACGGTGGAGGTATCGCGCCAGCTTGGCCGGTGATGGCGCCGTAGTGTTGCGGCCGGCGGTGGGCCGCGAAGTCGAACATCTTCTCCTTGCCCTGGCGGCACGAATCCAAGTTGCACTCGGCCAGGATGACCTCGTCCGCCAGCGTCTCGGCCTGCGCCACGATCAAGCCGTTCGGGTCCACGATGCAGGAGCCGCCGATCAATCCGGCGCCGTCCTCCACGCCCGCCTTGGCCACCGCCACCGCCCAGGTCGCGTTCATGTAGGCGTTGGCCTGCACGACGAGGTGTGCATGGAACGTCCGCAACCCGGCGTCTTCGCTCGTTCCGCCATTCGGGTCGTAGGCGGCGGAGTTGTAGCCGCAGCACACCAGTTCCACGCCCTGCAGTCCCAGCATCCGCCATGCCTCGGGCCAGCGGCGGTCGTTGCAGATCATCATGCCGACGACCCCGTCTGCGAAAGCAGGCGCCCGCCAGGCCGGGAAGCCGAAATCGCCATATGCGAAGTACCGCTTTTCGAGCTGATGGAAGCGCTCGCCGGGCCGGGGTTCGACGGAGCCCGGCAGATGGACCTTGCGATACCGGCCGATCGTCCGTCCGTCCGGGGCGACGAGGACGGCGCTGTTGAACAGGAGGCGGCCGGCGCGCTCGGCATACCCGATGCTGAAGCCAACGCCGAGTTCGCGGGCGCGGTCGAACAAGGGTTGGACCGCCGGGTTCGGCATGGCGGCGTCGGTGAACGCCTCCAGTTCGGCGTCGTCCAGCAACCAGCGCGGGAAAAAGGTCGTGAAGGCGAGTTCGGGGAAGACGACCAGGCGGGCGCCGGCGCTTGCGGCTTGCTCGAGCAGATGGAGGATGCGGTCCAGCGTGTGCGCGCGCGTGTCGGCGCGCTGGGTCGGGCCCATCTGGGCCGCTGCGACGGGAACGATGCGGGCCATCACGCAGCTCCGCGGCGAAGGAAGCGGCCGGTGCCTGGAGTGGCGAGAACGCTCGCCCCATCCCACACCACCCGGCCGCGCAGCAAGGTGGCGGCGACGCGGGCGCGCAGCGTGCGGCCGTGATACGGCGACCAACGCAGCTCCGGCCGGTCCACGATAGTGGACTCATCGAAGCTGAAAGCACCCGGTTCGAGCACCAGCAGGTCGGCGTCCTTGCCCGGCTCGAGCGACCCCTTGCGGTTGGCCAGGCCGTGATGCTGGGCGGGACGTTCGGCGCAGTATCTTGCCATGAGGCTCAGCGGTAGCCCGCGCTCCATCAGCAGGGTGGCCATCAGCGGCGCGAAGCTCTGCAACCCGGTCAGTCCGGCGCCGCACGCAAAGATGTCGGGCGACTGCTTGCGGTCGAGCGGCCAGGGGGCGTGATCGGTGGAAACGTAGGCAATCCCGCCCGCCACCAGCGCCGCCCACATGCGCTCCACTTCGGCCGCGGTACGGAATGGCGGGTTGCATTTGCCGCGGCCGCCGAGGCGGACGATGTCCTCCTCCGTCATGCACAGATACTGGATGCACGCCTCGCCGGTCGCCTGGCCACCGGCGGCGCGGAACGCATCGGCGATGGCGAAGCCGCGGGCGACCGAGGAATGCGCGATATGAACGTGCGCGCCGGTCTCCAGCCCGATCTCGAAGATTTCGTTGTCGGCCATCGTCTCGGCCAGCGGCGGCCGGGTGCGGCAATGCATGATCGGGTCGGTCTTGCCCTCGGCGCGGGCTTGCGCGGTCAGATACTCGACGAGCTCCTGGTCCTCGTTATGGACGGAGACGGGAATGCCGGTAGGCGCGATGGCACTGAACGCGGCCACCATGTCCGCGTGGCCGATGCGGGGGAAACGGACGGCGTCATACTCGTAGGTGGACAGCTTGAACGAGCACACGCCGCCCGCGGCCAGCCCGGCAATGGCGTCCACGCCATGATGCTTTGCGATCGTTCCGTAGAGCGCCATGTCCACGTGCGCGGTCCGCTCCACCCAGCCGATCTTCTCGGCGAGCACGGCGGCAGCGGTGACGGCTTGCGGCACGTCATACGGCATGTCCACGCAGGTGGTGACGCCACCGGCGGCGGCGGACCGCGTGGCGCCCTCGATCCCGGCCCAGCCAATAGCCGAGCTCGTGTGCATGTGCCCGTCCACCAAGCCGGGAAGCACGTAACGGCCCGTATGGTCGTGGACGCTGGCGGCCTCGGGCGCTGTTCCCGTGCCGACTTCGGTGATCCGTTCACCATCGACCGCGATCCATCCGTCCAGGATGACGCTCGCGGACGTGACGATGGTGCCGCGGATCAGGGCGTCGTGCATGGAGTCTCCTTCTCCATGCACGATAGAGCGGGCGGCGTCAGGCTGCCAACGCCTCCGCCCCCTGCAAAGCCTGCCATACGCGTTGTGCGGAGACGGGCATATCCATATGGGCGACGCCGCGGGAGCGCAGCGCGTCCATCACGGCGTTCATCGTCGTCGGCAGCGAGCCCACGGTGCCAGCCTCGCCGACCCCCTTCACGCCCAGGCCGTTGCTGGGGGAGGGCACCAACACCGTCTCGATCGTGACCCGGCGGACCAGGTCGGCATGCGGCATCGGGTAGTCCATGAAGCTGCCGGTCACGATCTGACCGTCCTCGCCGTAGACGCACAGCTCGCCGAACACCTGACCCAGGCCCTGGAGCAGGCCGCCCCAAATCTGGCCTTCCAGCAAGGTCTTGTTCATCACCGCGCCGCAATCGTCGATCGAGACGTAGCGTGCGAGCTCGGTCATGCCGGTCTCCGGGTCCACTTCGATCTCGGCTACGTGGGCGCCGGAGGGGAAGGCGCGCGGGGCAGGCAGCTCGACCGTGCTGTCCAAGCCGCCTGGATTGCTCCGGGCCAGATCCTCGAGCCCGATGCTGCGGTCCGTGCCGGCGATACGGAACTGGCCGTCGGCGTAGGTGATGTCCGCTTCGGCGGCCTCGAGCGCATCCGAGGCGAGCGCCAGGCCTTTTTCCAGCACCTTCTTCGCCGCGGCAGCGCCGGCCGAACCTTGCGACATCATGCTGCGGGAGCCGAACGCGCCGGCGCCCTTCAGCGCGGGGCCGTCTTGGCGGCCTTGGCGCAGGGTGATCCGCGCCGGGTCGATCTGCAGGGCACGGCCGACGATCTCGGGCAGCACCGTCTCGTGGCCCTGGCCCGAGGCGACGGCCACCTCGTGCAGCAGGAAGCCTTGCGCCGGGTCGTAGGTGATGGCCGCTTCGTCCGAGGGCGCCACGCCACCGGCTGGCTCGATGAACAGCGCGCAGCCGATGCCGCGCAGCTTGCCACGGGCGGCAGCTTCGGCGCGGCGGGCGGGGAACTCGTCCCACTTGGCCTCGGCGAGTGCGGCATCCAGCAGGGCGGCGAAATCAGCGCTGTCGTAGGACGCCGGCATCGGTGCGGTGACGATGGGGTAGGGGAAGGCGTCGCGCGGGATAAGGTTTTTGCGGCGCAGTGCGATGCGGTCGATGCCGGTCTGCGCCGCGGCCTCGTCCACCAGGCGCTCGACCATGTAGGCCATGTCCGGCCGGCCGGCGCCGCGATAGGCGGTGATCGGCACGGTGTTGGTCACCGCCAGGCGGTTGCGGCCATACACGGCGGGGATGCGGTAAGCGCCGCACGCCATGAGGGACGCGTTCAGCGTGTTGGTCGATGGGCCGGCGTTGGACGGATGGGCGCCGATGTCGCAGACCCAATCGTGGCGGATGGCGAGGAACTTGCCTTCCGCGTCGAGGGCCAGTTCGGCGGACATCCAGACGGCACGGCCGTGATAGTCGCTGAGGAAGGTCTCGGAACGGCTGGCGACCCATTTGACGGGGCGGCCGACGCGCTTGGCGGCCAAAGCCAGGGCGGCGTATTCCGGATAGGCGGCGCCGCGGATGCCGAACGCGCCGCCGACATCCTGGGCGTGGACGCGAATTTGGCTAGCGGGTAGGCCGGTGATGGCGGCCAGACCGTCCCGCATGCCGGTCATGCCCTGGCTCGGGCTCCAGAGCTGCAGCGAGTCGCCGTCCCAGTTGGCGAGGGCGGCCTTGGGCTCCATCGGGTTGCCGACGACGCGTCCGCTCTCCATCGCCAGTTTCACGATGTGAGGGGCGGTGGCGAAGGCGTCGTTGGCGGCAACGGCGTCACCATAGTCGAAGTCGAAGCAGAGATTGCCGGGGATGCTGTCGTGGAGCTGAGGCGCGCCAGGCTCGAGCGCGGCGCGGCCATCGGCGACGGCGGGAAGCGGGTCGTAGTCGATGGCGATCAGTTCGGCGGCGTCTTGCGCGGCGTGGCTCGTCTCGGCAACGACGATGGCGACTGCCTCACCGACATAACGCACCCGGCCCTGCGCCAAGGCGGGGGAGTTGGGGGAGCGAACGGCCTCGCCCTTGCCCTTGTACGGAACATGGGCGGTGCCGCGCGTGTAGCCGGCGCTGGCCATGTCCTCGCCGGTCAGCACGGCGAGCACGCCGGGTGCAGCGCGGGCTGCGTCCGTGTCCAGTGATGTGATGCGGGCGTGGGCGCGGTCGCTGCGCAGGAAGACGGCGTGGACGAGGCCGGGCTGGTCCCAGTCCGCGGAGTAACGGCCGGCGCCAGTGAGCAGGCGCTGGTCTTCACGGCGTCCGGTATAGGGTGTAGTCACGGTGCGCTGCCTCATTTGATCGTAGGCACGGTACGTCGCGATGGCAGTAGGTGTGTCAAGGGCGAGGCCGTCGGGCGGACGCCACCCTTAATGAGGGAGGTGGCCTGTATGCCGATCAGTAACGGACTGACTTGGCCGTAGAGGGTGCAGCGGCGCAGAAAGCCCGGGTCAAGTCGGCAAGCCGGCCCGCCTTCACGATGAGGCGGATCGAAACCGTGTTGCCGCACTCAAGCCCGTCACTCGGTTGACACTGCGCTGCGACGTCCCGCGACAGAGCGGCATGTTGCTCAGGCGTCAGGCTCTTGGCTGCCTCCTCAAGGGGAGCGCCATAGGACTCCATAGTGGCAGACTGCCAATCGTGTCCGGGGCACGTGGCCGCAAGGGCGGTAAAGAACGCATCGACCGGGTCCGAGGCCGGCGGCACGGTCGAAGAAGCCTCAGCGGCGATGCTGTGCGGCATGGCGAAATCAATATTCGGCACGATCCAATCCCGTTCGCCTCGCCCATCGCCGGCATCGAAGCTGACGATACTAGTATTGATCCGGCGCTGGTGCACGGCAACGCGGGCGTCCTGTGGAATGTCGATGCAACCGCCCTGTTGCTTGATAGCCTCGTCATCCTGTCGGGCGTGCGGGCTCGCGCCGCGGTTGCTGCCGTCGGGAAGCGTCAGTGCGGCAAGCGCGCCGGGTTCGGTGCACATCAAACCCGGACGGCTCGCCGCCATAGTCTGTGCGACTGCCATGGCGGGCAGGGTGCCGGCCATGAGCAGAACACCCGCCGGAACCAGGTGGGCAGCTCGGCGCATCAGAGCCCTTCGCCATCCGCCCCGCTGCCGGAGCCGATGAGCCCGCTGCGAGACGGCGCGTCGCTCTTCGGCTGGATCGTGCGCGAGATCGCCGCGACCTCGCGGTCGTTCTTGGCGTTTTCGGCCGGGTGCGCCTCGCCGGACACGCCCTCTGGAAAGCGCCGAAGTTTGTCGCGCACCGCTTTGTCGTGCTCGTTCAGCGGCGCCGGAGTCTGGGGCGCCACACCCGGGGGAACGGCGTCGCCGGGATCGTGCTCGTGCTCTTGGGCCATCGGTGTTGGGTCCTCCTGCATCCCTAGCGCCGATGCGGGGCCGGGGTTGCCGTGCAGCGCAGCCAGGGCCGGGCCGAAATCGCCGGCTGGGGTGACCCGCATCCGCTCCAACCCGAGCCAGCGCGCCATCAGGGCCAACTCGGCCAGCAACCGCTCGGCCGTCTCGGGCGGCGCGTGCGGCTCGGCGTGGGCGGACAACACGTGCAGCGTGCTCCCAGTCCGGTCCGCCTTGAGGTCGACGCGGGCCACCATGCGATCGCCCAGCAGGAACGGCAGAACGTAATAGCCGTGCTGGCGCTTGTGGGCGGGCGTGTAGATCTCCAGCCGGTAGCGGAAGCCGAACAGCCGCTCGGCACGGCTGCGCTCCCACATCGCCGGGTCGAACGGGGAGATCAACGCGCAACCCTCCACCCGGCGCGGCCATCGCGCGTCGCGATGCACGTAGGCAGGTTGCCCCCACCCTTCGACCACGACGGGGAGGATGTCGCCGGACTCGACCAACGCGTCGAGCGGCGCCGCGCAATCACCGGGCGCCAGACGAAAATAGTCGCGCAGATCCGCCGCGGTCGCGATGCCCAGCGCGCGGGCGGCGATGCGCAGCAGCTCGCGGTGCGCGTCGTGCGGGCCAGGCGCCGGCATGTCCAGGACCGTGGCTGGCAACACGCGCCCGGGAACATCGTAGACCCGCTCGAAGCTGGCGCGGCGGGTGGCGGTGGTGACGTGGCCGGCCCAGAACAGCCACTCGAAGCCTCGCTTGGCGTCGCTCCAGCCCCACCAGCCGCCGGTCCCGCGCTGACCCTCGGCATCGGACGCGGCCATCGGTCCCTCGGACTGGACGCGGCGAAGCAGGTCGTCGATGAACGGGCGGCGCTCGGCGGCGAAGCGGCCCAGTTGGCCGTAGATGCCCTCGGACCGGGCCGCCCGGTCCATGCGCCAGCGCAGCAGCGGGTAGGTGGCGTGCGGCAGCAGCGAGGCCTCGTGCGCCCAGTATTCGAACAACGAGGGGCGGCGGCCCCAGGCGGCGCCATCCAGCAAGGCGCGGTCGTACGCTCCGAGGCGGGAGAACAGCGGCAGGTAGTGGGCGCGCGCCAGCACGGAGACCGAGTCGATCTGCAGCATACCGACGCGGCTGAGGACCCGGCGCAGGTGCCCCCGGTCGGATGCGGTTGGGCGCGGCTCGGCCAGGCCGACCGCAGCAAGCGCGATACGACGGGCCATGGCGGCGGAAACGCGCTCCTTCATCATGGCGTCATGCCGGGCCGCGGTTCCCTCCGCAACTCGCTGAGCGTAGGCTTAAGCCTTCTCCGCAGGAGCCCATCCGTGTCCGCACTCGCCGCCGGCCATCTTGCCATCCGCAACGCACCGCCGGGTGGGCCCGAGACCCGCATTCGCCCGCAGATCCAGGACCTTGTGACGGACAATATCGCCGTCCTCGCAGATAAGGCCCGGCATCTGGAGGGCGTGATCCCGCTCTGGTTCGGCGAGGGGGACCTGGTCACGCCGGGGTTCATCAGGGATGCCGCCAAGCGGGCGCTGGATGACGGCCGCACTTTCTACGTGCCGGACATGCGCGGCGCGGCGGGGCTGACTGCGGCGCTGTCCGCCTACCAGACCCGGCTGCACGGCCGTACCATCGGGCGGGACCGCACGACGGTGACGCCGGGCGGCATGCAAGCGGCGGCACTGGCGATGGAACTGGTGCTGGAGGCAGGCACCAACGCCGTCTACGTGACGCCCCAATGGCCCAACATCCACAACGCGATCCACGTCACCGGCGCCGAACCGCGGCCCTGCCCGCTGGTGTTGCGGGACAACCGGTGGACGCTGGACGTGGACCGCATCGCCGCCCTGTGCGACGCGCGCACGCGGGCGATCATCTATTCCTCGCCCTCGAACCCGACCGGCTGGACCGCCACGCGGGACGATCTGCGCGCGCTGCTGACGCTCGGCCGGGAGCGTGGCATCTGGATCATCGCCGACGAAGTCTATGCGCGACTCTACTTCGAGGCGGATGTAGCGCCCTCCATGCTGCAGATCGCCGAGCCGGACGATCTGCTGCTCTGCATCAACAGCTTCAGCAAAGCTTGGGCGATGACCGGCTTCCGGCTCGGCTGGCTGAACCATCCACCGTCGCTCTCGGACCGGGTTGGGGCGATGACGCAGTACCTCAACAGCGGGACCGCGGCGTTCATCCAGGAGGCAGGTGCGGCGGCGGTCAACGAGGGCGAGGCGTTCGTCGCCGAGATCCGCGAGCGCTGCCGGGCGGGGATCGCGATGGCCTATGAACGGCTCGGCCGATTGGCGCGGGTCCGGCTGCCCGAGGCGCCGCAGGGCGGGATGTATGTGTTCTTCCAGATCGAGGGCTGGACGGACGCAAGGGCCGCCTGCCTGCATCTGCTCGAGCGGACCCGGGTCGGGTTGGCGCCCGGCGAGTTGTTCGGCGACGCCGCCGGCGGCTGGCTGCGCATGTGCATTTGCCGGGATGCCGGCCAGTTGGCAGTGGCGCTGGACCGGATGGCCGACGCGCTCGGCTAAGCGGGGTTTGCGTGCGCCGGGGGACGCCCACATACGATAGATTACAGGGGGGACATGCGCATGCCATTCGACGGTACCGGCTTCCCGGAGCGGCTTCCCCGGCGGCGGCCGGCCAAGCCGGGTGACAACGCGGTCAGCCTGATCATCATCGCGCTGGCATTCAGCATGCTCGTGATGCCGATCTCGCTGACGGCTCTGGTGGATATTGTCCGCTACCTCCGCCATTCCTGACTTCATAGGCCAATCGCTACGGCGGCGGGAGGACGAACGGTTCCTGACGGGGCGCGGCCGATACATGGCGGACATCGTTCCGCCCGGCGCACTCCATCTGCATATGGTCCGCTCCGCACATGCGCATGCCAGAGTGGGATCGATCGACCCGGCGGCGGCGCTTGCATCGGACGGGGTCGTCGGCGTGTTCACCGCCATGGACCTGGCAGCGCTGGGTCCGATCCCGTGCTCGGCCAAGGTGCCGACGGATGGCCCCATGCACGTGCCGCCCCGGCCGGCGCTGGCATCCGGGCGCGTTCGCTACGTGGGCGAGCCGGTCGCCTTCGTCGTGGCCCATACGGCGCACCAGGCGCAGGACGCGGCCGAACTGGTGCAGGTGAACTACGAAGCACTCCCCTGCGTGGTGGAGGCGGTGGACGCGCTGGCGGATGGCGCTCCCGCGCTGTGGGACAGCGTGCCCGGCAACCTCGCTTTCCGGTTCACTAAAGGCGACCGGGATGCGGTCGCGTCCGCGATGGCGCGTGCGGCGCATGTCGCCGAGCTGACATTGGTCAACAACCGCATCATCGTGGCCCCGCTCGAGCACCGGGCGGCGCTGGGCACGGTCGAGGACGGGGTGCTCTCCCTGTCGATCAGTGGCCAGGGGGTGCACGGCATCCGGCGGGACCTCGCCCAGGTGTTCGGCTTGCGCGAGGACGAGATGCACGTGGCGAGCCCCGACGTGGGCGGCGGCTTCGGTGTCAAGAACCCGGCCTACCCGGAATACATCGCGGTGCTATGGGCGGCCCGCGCGCTCGGCCGACCGGTGGTCTGGGCGTCCGGCCACGGCGAGGACTTCATCTCCACCGCCCATGGCCGCGACAATGTCACCCATGCCCGCCTCGGGCTGGACGAAGCGGGCCGGTTCCTCGCCCTGGACGTGGAGATCGTAGCCAATCTGGGTGCCGGCATGTCCAGCGGCGGCCCCGGCAGTTCCACCACTGCGCCAGGCAACGCGATGGGCTCGGGGTACGCCATCCCCGCCGTGTTCATGGCGACGCGCGGCGCCTTCACCAACACCGTGCCGGTCGACGCCTACCGCGGCGCTGGCAAGCCCGAGGCCAACTACCTGCTGGAGCGGCTGATTGACGAGGCGGCGCGTCTGACCGGCATCGACCGGACCCTGCTGCGGCGCCGTAACCTCGTCTCCCGCTTCCCGCATGCGACGGCGATGGCGACCACGATCGATGGCGGGCGGTTCGCGGCCAACATCGACCCGGCGTTGCTCGCCGCGGACACCGCCGGGTTCGGGCAACGCCGTGCGGAGTCAGCCGCATCCGGGCGTTTGCGGGGGCTCGGCGTGACCTGCTTCCTCGAGACCGCGCGGGGAGCGCCGGACGAGGGGGCGGAGATCCGCTTCCAGAAGGGCGGCCGGGTTTCGTTGCACTTGGGCACGCAGTCCAACGGGCAGGGCCACGAGACCGTCTTCCCGCAGATCGCCGCCGACCGGCTCGGCCTGCCGATCGAGTGCTTCGACTTCTTCCAGGCCGACACGCGCGCCGTGCGGGCCGGCCACGGTCACGGCGGCGCACGCTCGCTGCATATGGGCGGCTCGGCCTTGGTGGACGCGACCCTGATGGTGCTGGAGAAGGCGCGGCCCGTCGCGGCACGGCTGCTGCAAGCACGGCCCGGGGATCTAAGCTTCGCCGGCGGCCAGTTTACGGCCGGGGAGCGCAGCGTAGCGCTGTTGGAGGTGGCGCGCGAGGCCGGATCGCTCGACAGCTATCACTGGACGAAGCTCGACAAGATCACCTTCCCCAACGGGTGCCACATCGCCGAGGTGGAAGTGGACCCGGAGACGGGCGTCGTGGCGCTGCTCCGCTACACCGCGGCCGACGATTACGGCACGGCGGTCAACCCGCTGCTGCTGGTGGGCCAAGTGCAGGGCGGCGTGGCGCAAGGCATCGGTCAGGCGTTGATGGAGCGGACCGTCTACGACCCGGCGTCCGGCCAGTTGCTCAGCGGCTCGTTCATGGACTACGCGCTGCCCCGGGCCGAGGATCTGCCGGACCTGAACATCCACCTTCTCGGGGTGCCTACGAGTTCCAACCCCCTCGGCGTCAAGGGCGCAGGGCAAGCGGGCGCGATCGCCGCTCCACCGGCCGTGGTCGCGGCGGTGCTGGACGCGCTAGCATCGCGCGGGGTCACCCATGTGGACATGCCGCTGACCCCCGAGCGGGTTTGGCGGGCGCTGCAAGGCTAGCACCGCACCACCGCTGCCCCTCCCTTTCTCGCGGGTGGGATCGGGAGCTTCAATTGGACGCCCTCGTGTTCCAGCAGCCAGCGCTTCCGGTCCAGGCCGCCGCCGAAGCCGGTGAGCGAGGCATCGGCGCCGATGACCCGGTGGCACGGCACGACGATGGCGACCGGGTTCGACCCGTTCGCCATCCCCACCGCGCGGCTCCCACCCGGCTTGCCCAGGGCGGCTGCGATACGGCCGTAGGTCGAGGTCGTGCCGGCTGGTATCGCCCGCAACGCCGACCAGACCGCGCGCTGGAACGGTGTGCCGGCCGTTTCGACGGCAACCTGCTCGACGGCACGGTGGTCGCCCGCAAAGTATGCATCCAGCGCGGTCCGCACCTGCACCGGCGCACGACCCGGATGCATGGCGACGCCGCCGTAGTGCAGCCGCAGCAGGTCACGCAAACGCGCCTCGTAATCATGGAAATCGAGCGCGCGCAGCCGGCCCTCGGCATCCGTGACGAGAAGAATGTCCCCGAGCGGGGAGGCAAGGCGGTCGAGGTGCAACTGCATCATGGTCCGACACAGCGAGTGTGTCCCGGTCTCGTCAAGGCAGCCGGCCGTGACCACCATCCAAATGGCAGCGGCGCGGCTGAACCAAAATGGCTGAGCGGTGGAGTTTCAGGACAAGAATGGCAGCCCAACCCCAGCCAGTTGCAGCAGCAACGTCACATTCAAAGCCAGCACCACGGCCGTCGTCGCCACGGCAAGCACGATCGTCGCCCGCCCGCACACCAACTCCCCCATGATGCTGCGCCGCCCGACGAACACCACCAGCGCCACCAGCGGCACAGGCAGCACCAGGCTGAGCACGACCTGGCTGACCACCAGCGAGAGCGTCGCATCGGCGCCCGCCGTAACCACCGCGAACGCCGGCACCATGGTCACTAGCCTGCGCACCCAGACCGGAATGCGCCAGCCGACAAAGCCCTGCATCACGACCTGGCCGGCCATCGTGCCCACTGCGGAGGACGACAGCCCCGAGGCAATCAGCGCCAGCAGGAACACCGCTGCAGCCGCCCCGCCGAATAGTGGGGCAAGAGTGTGATACGCGTCCTGGATCTCCGCCACCTCCGGGTGCCCCGCATGGAACGCGTCGGCCGCCATCAGCACCATGGCCACGTTCACCAGCCCGGCCAGGGTTAGCGCCACCACGACCTCGATGTTGGAGAAGCGCAGCAGGCCGGCCAGCCCGCCCGACGCCGTATTTCGCCCGCGCGCCTGGGTGAGACCGGAATGCAGGTAGATCGCGTGCGGCATGACGGTCGCGCCGACGATGCCGACGGCCAGACCGAGTTCGTCGCCGTTCGCGAGCACCGGGTGGACGATCGCACGGCCCGCTTGCAGCCAATTGGGCGGCGAGAGGAACACCTCTGCCACGTAGCTGAGCGTGATCACGGCAACCATCGCGGTGATGGCGATCTCGAGCGGGCGGTAGCCGCGGCGGTCCAGCAACAGGATGGCGTAGGTTGCGGCGCCGGTCACGACCATGCCGGCCAGCAACGGCAGGTGGAACAACAGGGACAGCCCGATGGCGCCGCCCAGGAACTCCGCCAAATCGGTCGCCATGGCAGCCACCTCGCTCACAGCCCACATGGCGAGCACGACGGGGCGAGGGAAATGCACCCGGCACAATTCGGCGAGGTTCTGCCCGGTGGCGATGCCCAGGCGGGCGGACAGCGACTGGAACAGCATGGCCGCCGCATTGGCGAGCAGCACCACCCAGAGCAGGCCATACCCGTATTTGGCGCCGGCCTGGATGTTGGTCGCGAAATTGCCCGGGTCGATATACGCGACGGACGCGACGAAGGCCGGGCCCATGAACGGCAGCAGCGCCCGCAGGCCGCGCCGCCGGCCGGCCAGCACATCGGACATCGCGCGGTCGGTGCGCGCGCTGAGGCCGGTCAACGTGGAGGCTTGCTCACTCATGACGCCGAATGTAGCGTTGGCTACACTCCGGTCAATAAGCATGATTTTGTGCACCTCGGCGCAACTTGCTACGCAGGCACTCGGAGGAGATCAATGGACTCGATGGACCAGACCCTGCCGGAGGAGCCGACCCAGGCACGGCGCTTCGAGAAGGCGCGTACCGCCCGTGGCGCCGCGATGCTGGAGGACTACGCCGAGTTGATCGCCGACTTGCTCGCGGCCGGGGGGGAGGCGCGCGCCACCGACATCGCCCGGCGCTTCGGCGTCTCCCACGCGACCGCGGTGAAGACCATCGCCCGGCTGCGGCGCGAGGGGCTGGTGACGGGCAAACCCTATCGCGGCGTGTTCCTCACCCAGGCCGGGCAGGATCTGGCGGAACGGGTCCGCACCCGGCACCGGCTCGTCGTGGACCTCCTGCTTGCCGTGGGCGTTCCCATCGAGGCGGCGGAAAACGACGCGGAGGGAATCGAGCACTACGTCTCGGACATGACTCTCGACGCATTCGCACACTTCCTTCGCCGTGGAGACTGAACGGACAAGCGGGGCGACGCAGGTGACGAGACACGACGGCGTGCTGGACGACGGGTTGCGGGACGCAGTGGCCGAGTGGGGCTCGCGCCCGGCAATGGATTTCCTGGGCCGCCGATGGAGCTACGCCGAGCTCGGCGGCCTGGTGGACCGGGCAACGCGCGGACTGCAAGCGATCGGCGTGACCAAGGGCACCAAGGTTGGCCTCTGCCTGCCGAACACGCCGTATTACATCGTGTTCTTCTTTGCCGTGCTGCGCGCCGGCGGCACGGTGGTGAACTTCAATCCACTCTACGTCGAGCGGGAGCTGACGCATCAGATCGCCGATTCGGGGACCACGGTGATGGTCGCCATGGATCTGGAAACGGTCTATCGCCGGGTGGCCAACGTCGCGGCGTCGTCCGGGCTGCGGCACCTCATCGTCTGCCCGATGGCCGGGATCCTGCCTCCCCTCAAAGGGGCGCTGTTCCGGGCTTTCAAGCGCCGCGAGCGCGCGGCGATCCCGGACGACGCGCTGCACATCCGCTACGAGACCCTCGTCGCCACGCCTGGCCAAGCCGTGCCGGTGGCGGTCGAGCCGTCCGACCTCGCCGTGCTGCAATACACCGGCGGCACGACCGGCGTGCCGAAGGGCGCCATGCTGACCCAGGCCAATTTGGTCGCCAACTGCCGCCAGGTGCGCGCGCACTGGTCCGGGGGACAACCGGGACAGGAACGGGTGCTCGCCGTGCTGCCGTTCTTCCACGTCTTCGCGATGACGTCCGTGTTGAACTACGCGATCGGCATGGCGGCCGAGATCGTGATGCTGCCCCGCTTCGAGCTGCAGGCCATGCTCAAGGTCGTGGCGCGGCGCCGGGTGACGATCATGAATGCGGTGCCCACGATCTACACGGCGGTGAACACCGCGGCGGCCCAGCGCAAGCTCGACCTCGGCTCGATCAAGTTCAGCGTCTCCGGCGGCGCGCCGCTGCCGGGTGAGGTGCGGGAGCGCTTCATCGCCCTGACCGGGTGCAAGCTGGTGGAAGGCTACGGCCTGACCGAGGCGTCCCCCGTCGTGTCGTGCAATCCGCCCGACGGCTTGGTGAAGCCGGGTTCGGCTGGGGTGCCGATGGTGGACACGATCATCGAGATCCGCGATCCGCAAACCGGTGAGCGGGTGCCGGCCGGCGAGCGCGGCGAGGTCTGCGTGCGGGGGCCGCAGGTGATGGCCGGTTACTGGCAACGCCCCGAGGACACGCAAGCCGTCTTCGTGGACGGTGCGCTCAGGACCGGGGACATCGGCTACCTCGATCCGGACGGCTACCTATTCCTGGTGGACCGGATCAAGGACGTGATCCTCTGTGGCGGCTACAACGTCTATCCCCGCGTCATCGAGGACGCGCTGTACGAGCACCCGGCAGTGCTCGAGGCCACCGTGATCGGCGTTCCCGACCCTTACCGCGGCCAGGCGCCGAAGGCTTTCGTCGTTTTGCGACCGGGGGCCGCGGCGACACCGGAGCAGCTCCGCGCGCATTTGGCGGGATACGTGTCCAAGATCGAATTGCCGCGGGAGGTGGTCATCCGCGACACCTTGCCGAAGACGATGATCGGTAAGCTGTCGAAGAAGGAGTTGGTGGCGGAGGAGGCATCCCGGCCGGTCTGACTGTGGCTCCCCTGCTGGTTTCACCGGCGGTCCTAATACCGCACTTAAGTACGTTAACACGGGGGGAGGGTTACATTCGCGCCCGCCGCGTTCACTTCACCTATGCTAAGTAGTTACGATGAGCGATTGGGATTGATTGGGCGCCATTTTTAGTGCTTGATGCTGTCAAGCCACTCCAGCGCGCGGCATGGAAGCTGTCCGGTGTGCCGATGCGCTGCGATTTGGCCGTTATAACGGTTAAGTCCTTGCCGAGGCTCGTTTGTTACAATAGGCGTCCGTAAGCTATGTCATGCCGGTGGCTCGATGCGCTAGATGGTCTTGGCTATGTAAAACCGCATTCAACCAAGTTCCTGCGGTCTAAAACTGTATAGAGAGTCGAGCACGATGACGTGGTGGATAGGATTGATGCGGACGAGGCACGGCGTTGGACAATCGGCCTTACCGCAACTGCATGGAGGGATGCAGCTTCATGCCGATCAAGCGTAGGCCCACTCAGCCGGAAGTCGGCGCAGGGCAAGCCGGCTTCGTCTCCCGTCTTCAGCTTGTCGCGGCGGAGTGGCCGAGTGCGGACAGGCTCGCCAAGGCAACCGGGGTCTCGGCTTCGGCCTTCCGCAAGTGGCTGAAGGGGGAGGCCGAGCCATCTCGCGATCGTCTAGTGGCGCTGGCGGCGGCGGCCGGAGTGAGCCTTGCCTGGCTGGCGCAGGGGGAGGGGCCGGAACCCGACTTCCCAGCCGTTGCAGCGCGGGCGAACAACCGCCGCCCGGCCGACATCCTCACGTCGGCGCGGTTCCTCGTTCTGCCCACCGTGCCGTCGGCCGCTGCCGCCGGGGCGGGCCGCGCCGCCACGGATGGCGCCACGGAGTTCATCGGCTTTCGTCACGACTGGATCCGCACCGTGTTCGGGCGCGAACCGGACGACGTGATGCTCGAAACGGCTGTGGGCGACTCGATGGAGCCGCACATCCACAACGGCGACCTGCTGCTGGTGGACATGACCGACACGATGTTCCGCAATTTCGGTGTCTACGTGATCGAGGTGCGCGACGAACGCCTGGTGAAGCGGGTGCAGCGCAAATTCGACGGCAGCCTGATTCTTATCAGCGACAACCAGGTCTACCAGCCTGAAAGCATCGATGCGGACCTGGCCAAGGAAGTGCGCGTGCTTGGCCGGGTGATCTGGCGGGGCGGACCGGTTTAGGTCCGATTGCGTCTATACCGTCATGCCATTCCGACTTCAGTTCGGTATCTATTGTGGCGGGACGGGCACGCTCGCCAAGGAACAAACCACTGTCGCACCGGTCAAATGCAATTTCTGCTTGCGAGCTATTCATGTTTCGTTATGGTTTCGCGGGTAACAAACTCTTGAGGGCCGCCCCAATGACTCGTTTCCTTGCCATCGCCGCAGCCTGCCTGTCGCTCGGCGCCTGCACGATGTATGACAAGCCTGGCACCACCCCGAGCGCGTTCGATGGCACGTATTCGGGCTCTGTGACGCTGACGCACGCTGTCCCTGCATCGGGCATCAACGGCAACGTCTGTGCGACGCCGGGCCAGAAGGACGGCTCGCTCACCGTGCAGAACGGCGCGGTTGTCTGGGCGAATGGCGGCGGCACCTTCTATGCCCCGGTCCGGAGCGATGGTGCGTTTTCGGCCCAGAACGGTTCGACATACTTCTCAGGCAAGATCACCAACCGCGCCATGGTGGCCCGTGGCAACATTGGCGGCTGCCACACGATCTACGACCTGACGAAGGGCGCCTAGCACTTCGAAACCCGACCCTTCGCAAACATTCGGCGCTCGTCGCCGGCCACGATACCGGGCCCGCCCTTGCAACAGCAGGGTGGGCTCGTTATTTGTGCGTCGTGGTTGACGTATTGGGAAACTAGTGCACGCTTTGGTGAAGCCGCTAAGCCAGTCCGACTGCTTGTTCACCGTCACTGAGTTGGCGGCCGAACTCGGCGTAACCGCGCGCACCCTCCGTTTCTACGAGGATCGCGGCCTCATCAGCCCGCGCCGGCTGGGGACCACCCGGGTGTATTCCAACCGGGACCGCGCCCGCATGGTGCTGATTCTCCGCGGCAAGCGACTCGGCTTCTCGTTGCGGGAAATCACCGAGTTCCTGAATTTGTATGACGCCGACCAGACTGGAACGGAGCAGCTTCGCGCCCTGGATGCCGCCGTCACCCACCGCATCTCCGGTCTGGAGGAGCAGCGGGCAGCGCTGACGCAAACCCTGGCCGAACTGCGTGAGATCGCCCACCAAACCAAACACATGCTCGCCGAACGAGCTGGGTAAGGAGCCCCCCATGGCCGCACTCTCCCCCATCGTGATCGCCGGCTATGCCCGGTCGCCCTTCACCCTGGCCAAGAAAGGCGGGTTGGCCCGGGTGCGGCCGGACGATCTGGCAGCCCAGGTCATCCGGGAGCTGATCGCCCGCACCAAAGTCCGTCCGGAGGACATCGAGGACGTCATCATGGGCTGCGCCTTCCCCGAGGGCGAGCAGGGCATGAATGTCGGGCGCATCATCGGCCTGCTCAGCGACCTTCCCATCTCGGTAGCGGGCATGACGGTCAACCGCTTCTGCGGCAGCTCGATGCAGTCGGTGCACATCGCGGCCGGAGCGATCGCAATGGGGGCGGGCGAGGTGTTCGTATGCGCCGGCGTGGAAAGCATGAGCCGCATCCCACTCGGCGGCTACAATCCCCTGTTCAACCCGGTGCTGCAGGCCAAGCAACCGGGCGCCTACATGGGCATGGGCGACACGGCGGAAAACGTGGCCCACCAGTGGCAGGTGCCGCGCGTGGATCAGGAGGCATTCGCGGTCAAGAGCCACGCGAAGGCGGCCGCGGCGCAGGCGGAAGGCCGGCTGGACGCCGAGATCGTGGCGATCCGCGACGGTAGAACGGTGGTCGAGAAGGATGGCTGCATCCGTCCGGAGACCACTGCCGAGGTGCTCGCCGGGTTGAAGCCCGCGTTCGACAAGGACGGCTCGGTCACCGCCGGCACGTCCTCGCCGCTGACCGACGGCTGCGCCGCGGTGCTGGTAACGACCCAGGCCTATGCCGAGCGCCACGGGTTGGTGCCGCTCGCCCGGCTGCGCAGCCAGGCAGTCGCCGGTTGCGGGCCGGAGATCATGGGCGTGGGACCGATCGCCGCCACCAAGAAAGCGCTGGCGCGGGCCGGGCTCGAGATCGGCGCCATCGATGTCGTGGAGCTGAACGAGGCGTTCAGCAGCCAGGCGATCGCCAGCGCGCGCGACATCGGCATCCGCGAGGAGACGCTGAACCTGGACGGCGGCGCGCTCGCCATCGGCCACCCGCTCGGCGCCACCGGCGCGCGCATCGTTGGCAAGGCGGCCAGCTTGCTACAGCGCACGGGTGGCCGCTACGCGTTGGCGACCCAGTGCATCGGCGGCGGGCAGGGAATCGCAACCGTGCTGGAGCGCGTCTGATGGCCATCCGCAAGGTCGGCGTGATCGGCGCCGGCGTCATGGGCGCCGGCATCGCGGCGCAGGTGGCCAATGCGGGCGTGCCGGTCGTGCTGCTGGACATCGTCCCTGCCGGCGCCAACGACCGCTCCGTGGTGGCAAGCGGCGCCGTCGAGAAGATGCTCAAGACCGAGCCGGCCCCGTTCATGAGCACGCGCGCCGCCCGGCTGGTGGAGACCGGCAACATCGAGGACGATCTCGGCCGGCTGGCGGAGTGCGACTGGATCATCGAGGTGATCGTCGAGCGCCCCGACATCAAGCAGCAGCTTTACCGCAAGCTCGAGGCGGTGCGGCGGCCGGGCTCGGCGATCTCCTCCAACACCTCCACCATCCCGTTGCGGGTTCTGACGGAGGGGATGGGCGAGCAGTTCAAGCGCGACTTCCTGATCACCCATTTCTTCAACCCGCCGCGCTACATGCGCCTGCTGGAGGTCGTACCCGGTCCGCACACCGATCCAGCGACGGTGCAGGCGGTCAGCGCCTTCGCAGACATGGCGCTCGGCAAGTCCGTCGTGACCTGCAATGACGCACCCGGCTTCATCGCCAACCGCGTCGGCAATTACTGGCTGCAGGTTGCGGTGGTGGAGGCGTTCGACGCGGGCGTTAGCGTCGAGGAAGCGGACGCCGTGATCGGCCGGCCGTTCGGCATCCCCAAGACGGGCGTGTTCGGCCTGCTGGACCTGGTCGGGCTCGACCTGATGCCGCATGTCAACGCGAGCCTGGCCCGCACCCTGGCGCCGGACGACGCATTCCACGCGTCCAACCGCGACATGCCGCTGCTCGGCCGCATGATCGAGCAGGGCATGATCGGGCGGAAGGGCAAGGGCGGCTTCTACCTGTTCGACCGCAAGACACGGACGAAGCAGGCGATCGACCTGGCCACCGGGCAATACCGGCCGGAGATCAAGCCAGACCTGCCGGAACTGGAGCAGCGCGACCTCACGCGGGTCATGAGCGCGCCGACCAAGGCCGGTCGCTATGCGTGGGACGTGATGGGCAAGACCCTGGCTTACGCCGCGAGCGTGGTGCCGGAGGCGGCAGGCACGCTGGCCGACGTCGATGCGGCGATGCGCCTCGGCTACAACTGGCGGTTTGGCCCGTTCGAGCTGATCGACAAGCTCGGCACCCGCTGGTTCGCGGACCGGCTGCGCACCGAGGGCCGGGCGGTGCCAAGGATGCTCGATGTCGCGGCAGGGCGGCCGTTCTACCGGGTGGAGGGCGGCCGCAAGCAGTTCCTCACTCTGGAAGGCGACTACCGCGACGTACCGCGGGCGGAGGGCGTGATCCTGCTGGAGGACATCAAGCGGCAGTCGGAGCCCGTGCTGAAAAACGGTTCGGCCAGCTTGTGGGATATCGGCGACGGGGTCGTGTGCCTGGAGTTCACGTCCAAGTCGAACTCGCTCGACGAGGCGATCATCTCGCTGCTCGGCAAGACGATCGCCCTGGTGAAGGAGAAGTTCAGGGCGCTGGTGATCTACAACGAGGGTCAGAACTTCTCCGTAGGCGCCAATCTCGGCACGGCGTTGTTCGCGGCCAACATCGCCGCCTGGGGCGAAATCGAGAAGGCGATCGCCGGCGGGCAGCAGGCTTACAAGGCGCTGAAATATGCCCCGTTCCCGACAGTGGCGGCACCCGCCGGCATGGCGCTCGGCGGCGGGTGCGAGATCCTGCTGCATTCCAGCGCGGTGCAGGCGCATGCCGAGAGCTATATCGGCTTGGTGGAGTGCGGCGTCGGGCTGCTGCCTGGCTGGGGTGGCTGCAAGGAGATGCTGTCGCGCTGGACGGCGCTGGGCAAGCTGCCGGGTGGGCCGATGCCGGTGCCGGCCAAGGTGTTCGAGATGGTGAGCACGGCCACCACGTCCAAATCCGCGGCGCAGGCGAAGGAGTATCTGTTCCTGCGCCCCTCCGACGGGATCACGATGAACCGGGACCGGTTGCTGGCGGACGCCAAGGCGAAGGCGCTCTCGCTGGTAGAGGGCTACAAGCCGCCCGAGCCGCCGGCCATGCAGTTGCCGGGTCCGTCCGGCGCGCTGGCGATGAAGCTTGCGGCCGACGGCTTCCACAAGCGCGGCATCGCCACAGATCATGACCTGGTCGTGTCGCACGCGCTGGCCGAGGTGCTGGCGGGCGGCGAGACGGACCTGATGGACACGGTCGGCGAGGACAAGATGCTGGCGTTGGAACGCGCCGGGTTCATGAAGTTGATCAAGACGGCGGCGACGTTGGCCCGGGTCGAGCACACGCTGGTAACCGGCAAGCCGCTGCGGAACTAGCCGCCGCCCGTCCTTCTCCCTTTCCCGCGTGCGGGAGAGGGCTGGGGTGAGGGCTCAACCGGCACAAACGAAGGAACGACCGAGATGCAACTCTACAAAGCCCCTGTCCGCGACATGCAGTTCGTCATTCACGAACTGCATGACAGCACGGCGCTCACCAAGCTGAAGGGCATGGAGGAGGTCACGCCGGAGCTGATCGACAGCATCCTCGAGGAGGCCGGCAAGTTCGCCGAGAACGTCCTGCTGCCGATCAATGCCAGCGGCGACGAGGAAGGCTGCACATACGAGAACGGTGTCGTCCGCACGCCCAAGGGGTTCAAGGAGGCCTACACCGCCTTCCGCGAGCAGGGCTGGACCGCGATCGCGGCTGACCCGGCGTTTGGCGGGCAGGGGCTGCCGGAGGTGGTGAACAAGCAGGTGGAGGAGATGATCTCCGCCACCAACACCTCCTTCGGACTGTATCCGGGTCTCACGCACGGTGCCTACCAGGCGATCATGGACCACGCCACGGATGACCTGAAGCAGCGCTTCCTGCCCAAGATGGTGGACGGCACCTGGTCCGGCACGATGTGCCTGACGGAGGCCCACTGCGGCACCGACCTTGGCATGCTGCGCACCAAAGCCGTGCCGCAGGAGGATGGCAGCTACAAGATCACCGGCAGCAAGATCTTCATCAGCGCCGGCGAGCATGACCTGACCGAGAACATCATCCACTTAGTCCTCGCTCGCCTCCCGGACGCGCCGGCCGGGGTGAGGGGTATCAGCCTGTTCCTAGTGCCGAAATTCCTGCCGGACGATGCCGGTGGCCCGGGTGCGCGCAACGGCGTGGTGTGCACGTCGATCGAGCACAAGATGGGCATCAAAGCATCCGCCACCTGCCAGATGAGCTTCGACGAGGCGACCGGCTGGTTGGTCGGCCAACCGCACAAGGGTCTGCGCGCCATGTTCACCATGATGAACAGCGAGCGGCTCTCGGTCGGCGTGCAGGGCCTGGGCGCCGCGGAAGCGGCCTACCAGGGCGCCGTGTTCTACGCCAAGGACCGGATTCAGGGCCGCTCGCTGTCCGGCGTGAAGGACAAGAGCAAGGCCGCCGACCCGATTATCGTCCACCCGGACGTGCGCCGTATGCTGATGACCATTCGCGCCTATACCGAAGGCTGCCGCGCGTTCGGCGGCTGGGTGGCGCAGCAGCTAGACTTGGTCGCACGCTCCGAAGACCCGGCGGTGCGCGACGAGGCGGAGGATTTCACCGCGCTGATGACGCCGATCGTCAAGGCCCTGTTCACCGATATCGGCTTCGAGATGGCCAGCATAGGCATGCAGGTGTATGGCGGCCACGGCTACATCCGTGACCACGGCATGGAGCAGTACGTGCGGGACGCCCGCATCTCCATGATCTACGAGGGCACCAACGGCATCCAGGCGCTCGACCTGGTCGGCCGCAAGATGCCCGCCAACATGGGCCGCTCGCTACGCCGCTTCTTCCACCCGGTGAGCGAGTACATCGCGGCACACCGCGAGCACGCGCAGATCGGCCCGATGGTTAAAGCGCTGGAGCGGGCGTTCGGCGCGCTGCAACTGGCCACGGCACAGATCGCGACGACGGGGTTGAAGGACCCGGAGGAAGCAGGAGCGGCCGCCACCGACTACCTGCGGCTGTTCGGGCTAGTAAGCCTCGGCTTCATGTGGGTACGCTCGGCGGAGATCGCGCACCGCAAGCTGCCGACGGCCAATGGGGATGCGCGGTTCTATCAGGCCAAACTGCACACGGCGCAGTTCTTCGTGGACCGGCTGCTGCCGCAGACGGCATCGCTCTACCTGGCGATCAAGTCGGGCAAGGGCGCGATGATGGCGATGGACGAGGCGATGTTCTGAGAGAGGCGGATATCGCCCGCCCTACAACTCCGGTCGTAGGGCGGGCATCGTCCGCCACCCGCTCACTCGCTCACCATCACCGGCTCGCCGGCCGGCATCGGCACCTGGTCGGCGTCCTTGAGCACGCGCCAGGCGCCCCCGGCCAGCACCTCGGACGGGCGGAAGCGTGCCTTGTATGCCATCTTGGGACTCTCCGGCACCCAGTATCCGAGATACACGTAGGGCAGACCGAGCACGCGGGCCCGCTCGATCAGCCACAGGATCGCGTAGTTGCCGAGCGACCGGCGCTCCATCTCCGGAGCAAAGTAGCTGTAGACCGCGGAAAGCCCGTCGCCGAGCCGGTCGGTCAGGCAGCCGCCCACCAGGCGGTCGTCGGCGTCGCGGAACTCGATGATGCAGGTGTCGATGGGGGTGTCCTCCACCATCGCGCGATAGTCGTAGAAGCTCATGGTCGCCATGTCGCCGTCGCCGTGACGGGCGAGTTGGTAGCGTTGGAACAGTTGAAACTGCTCGGCCGTTGCCCGGGCTGCGACCTCGTAGCCCTCCACCTGCGCGTTGTAGCGGGCCACCTTGCGTAGCGTGCGGTCCGGCTGGAACGTCGCGACCGGGATGCGGATCGGGACGCAGGCGTTGCAGGACGGACAAACCGGCGCATAGGCGATGTTGTGGCTACGGCGGAACCCGGCCCGGGACAGCCGGTCATGCAGGCCGTCGCTGTCCGGGCCACTGATCTCGGTGACGACTTTGCGCTCCGTGCGTCCGGCCACGTAGGGGCACGGCAGCGGAGCCGTCGTGTAGAAGAATTGCGGACGGCGCGGGGGCTTGTAGGTCATTGGTACCCCATCGTCCACGGCGCGACCGAATCGGTCAATCGGATGTTACGGCCGCAATGCAATCGTTGCCTCTTCCTTCCCCGAATCAGGCCCGATCGTGACTCCCTGGCCGTCGCGCCATCGCCGCAGCAGGTCGGCAACGTGCGGGCTGAGCGGATAGCCGGACTGTCCGGGAGCCGAAATATAAAGACTGCGGTCCAGGTTTGCGAGGTCGTACACCCCACGGTAGCCGGGGCCGTGCACGGCGTCGAACGAGCCCGGCCGGCTGCCGCCACGAAAGATGGTGGTATCGTCGCCGGGTTGCGGGATGTGCTTGCTGAGCGGCGGCAGCACCGGGTCGGCGAAGGTCGCGATGTGCAGGTCCCCCCAGCGCCAAAGGGTGGGATCGGGGCCGAGGCGGGCGGCGATCGGCGGCAGCACCTCGCTCAACGCCTGGTCCAGCAAGGGGCCGCAATCGCCACCGCACCACCCGGCGCCGTGCGGGCCGAGTAGCCAGGCCGCCATGTCGGCCCAGGGGCGGGCCGCGTTGGACGGAATGTCGTTGTGCTCGAGCGCCAGCCGCTCGAAGCGCTGGATCCAGGCGTTGAAGATCAGCGGCTGCGGCAGGTCCATCGCCATGCGCCCATCCCAGCCGGAGAGCAGGGCTGCGGCCTGCCCGGGGAGGCCTGGCTGACGCGGGCGGGCAAGCAAGTCGGGCAGCACCTGCTGGGCAAAGGTGCTGGTGACGTCGACCTGGATCGTCGCGAAGTCGGCCACCGATAACTTGCCAACGCCGAGCAGTTGCCGGACCCGGCGCGCGCGCCAGTCGCCGAACCAGTCGCGTCCCATGAAGACGGGGAAGTCCGGCGGGGCCACGCGCTCGTTGGTGTTGATGATGTGGCCGCTCGGCGGATCCACGACATGGGGAAGCTGTTCGCCGCTGGCCCACCCGGTCCAATCATGTGCGCCGTCCGCACCGGGCTCGGGCCAGTCGCCCTCGCCGGCCTTGCGCACCGGGATGCGCCCGGTCGTGAACTGGCCGATGCCGCGTTTGTCGGCCACCAGCAGGTTCTGCACGGGGGAGGTGATCAGCGCCGCTGCCCGCCCGGCTTCGGCCACCGACTGGGCACGATTGAGCGCCAGCAGCCCCGTGGCGGCGTCGTCGCCGGGTTGCAGGTTGGCCATCTCGGCGGCGTAGACCATCCCGGCAGGGGCGGGATAGCGCGCGAGGTCGCTCAGCACGGGGCCATGCCGGGTTTCACGGACGGTGAAATCCTCACCCGGGCCGCCGCTTACGGCGATGTGCTCGATGCGGGTGGTGAACGGCTGCGGGCCGCTGGGCGTGGCGTAGCGGCCGTCCGGCAGCACGGTTTCCTCGAACACGTCCTGGGTGTCGGCGCCGGTGGTGGTGAAGGTCCAGGCCAGGTTGCTGTTGCGGCCGATGACGACGAAGGGAACGCCGGGCGCGGTAGCGCCGGCGAGGATGCCGAGCGGGGTGTCGATACGGGCGAGATACCAGATGCCGGGTTCGCTGTAAGCAAGGTGCGGGTCGCCGGCCAGCAACGGAGCGCCGGTCGTGCTATGCGCGCCATCCACCGCCCACTCGTTGGAAGCGGTGGAGGGCAGGGTGAACGGGTCCGGAAAATGCGGCACGGCGTCACGCATGGCGTCCGCTAGGCTGGCGGTGCCTAGATCTGCGAAACGGGGGTTGGATACAGCCGCGCTGGGCGATGGCGTCGCGTCCTGCGGTGGCCATAGGGCGTCGATCAACGCGCGCGGGACGGTGGCGGCCAGTGCGGCGCGGCTCAGTTCCGTGTCCCAGTTGCCGGACAGGTACATGCCCATCGTCTTGCCCCAGAGCAGACTGTCCACGGCGGTCCATGGCTCGGGGCGGCCGAGCACGGCGAACTGCACGGCACTCCAGCGGCCGTGCTTCGCAACGAAGGCGTTCACCCCGCGCGCGTAGGCCTCCAGCATGGTCCGTGTCTCGGCGGGCAGGGTGTCGAGTTCCTCCTCGGCACGGTGGCGCAAGCCCAGCACGCGCATTGTGCGGTCGAGCGGGAGGGCGCGGGCGCCGGCGATCTCCGATATGCGGCCCGAGGCGGCGCGGCGCATCAGGTCCATTTGGAACAGCCGGTCCCGCGCGTGCACCCAGCCGAGCGCCGCCGCCCCGTCCTCCGCAGTGGCAGCCCGGATGCGGGGGATGCCGTAGCCGTCAAAGGCGATCGCGACGGGGGCGGAGAGGCCGGGGATAGCCGCGTCCTCCTGCGGCAAGGGGCGGCAAAGGAATACCAAGCCGCCCGCGGCATAGATCGCCAGCAGGACGACACCCATCAGGAAGCCGCTGACGAGATAGAGGAATCGCAGTACGCGCATGGCCGGCACCATGGTCCGACGGCGCCTCGAGCGGAAGAGCCGCGTCCGCCGGTGCCCGTTCAGCACGCCACGCTGGTCAACAAAGGGCGCGGGCTTGCAGGGTGCAGGGCACGGATGGCATCGTTCCGCGACCGCTTCGACGTGAGGTTCCGACCGTTGTGACCGATCCCCTGCCGCCTGGACCCGGGCATAACGGTGGACCGCCGCTCGAGAACGATGATCCGGCGGGTTGGCGGCTATGGTGCTGGCGGCGGGCGCGCAAACGGGCGTGGTCGGCGCCGCGGGAGGTGACCTTGCGGCGTCTGGAACGGGCCGAGGCTCTGGGCATCACCTACCGTGACTATACGTTGGAAATCCTCGAACGGGGCCGCTACGGCTGAGTTCCAGCCGGCCTCCGCCTGGCTTGGCGCCATCGGTCCGGCAAGTACGCGGCCGGGTCGCGCAGGCGCGCGGCGTGGCTGCCGAGCGGGCGGTATGCGCGGCGCTGGTGGCTGACGGCTGGACCGTGCTGGGCCAGCGGTTGCGGACGCCGGTGGGCGAGGTGGACGTCGCGGCCGAGCGGGACGGGCTGCTTGCGCTGGTGGAGGTGAAGGCGCGTCCGAACCTGGCCGATGCCGCGGCTTCGGTGGGGATGAAGCAACGGGCGCGGTTGCTGGCCGCGGCGGAAATCCTGCTGGCGGCGCATCCGGACTGGGGGCGGGCGGGGGTGCGCTTCGACGTGATGCTGGTGGATGCGGCGGGCCGGGTGCGGCGGGTGGCGGATGCGTTCCGGGTCGAGAGTTAGACAGTCAGGCGCCTAGCCCACCCGAACCAACCGATGCTGTTTGCGCCCCGCCGACACCTTGATGGCACCGTCCCGTAAGTCGCCCATTGTCACGGTCGCGGCTTCGTCGGTAACCGGCGTGTCGTTCACCCGGGCGCCGCCGCCGCGTATCAGACGGCGGGCCTCGCCCAGGCTGGCGCATAACCCGCTTTCGGTCAGCAGGCGGAACACCGTGATACCGCCCGCCAGCTCGGCTGCCAGCACGGTGTGGGTCGGCAGGGAATCGACCGTCAACCCGGCCTCGAACGTCGCACGGGCCGTCTCCGCAGCCGTCTCCGCGGCGGCGCGGCCGTGGCACAGGGCGGTGGCCTCGGTCGCCAGCACCTTCTTCGCCTCGTTCACCTCGGCGCCGGCGAGGGCGGCGAGCCGGTCGATCTCGCCCAGAGCCAAGTCGGTGAACAACCGCAGGAAACGGCCGACGTCGGCGTCCTCCGTGTTGCGCCAGAACTGCCAATAGTCGTAGGGCGGCAACCGCGCGCCGGACAGCCACACGGCGCCCGCCGCCGTCTTGCCCATCTTGGCGCCCGATGCGGTCGTGATCAGCGGCGTCGTCAGCCCGAACACGGTGCGCTGGTCGGTGCGGCGCACCAGGTCCACGCCGGATACGATGTTGCCCCATTGGTCGGAACCGCCGATCTGCAGCACCACGTCATGACGCCGCCCCAACTCCCTGAAATCGTAGGATTGCAGAATGGAGTAATTGAACTCCAGGAACGTCAGCCCCTGTTCGCGCTCGAGCCGGGTGCGCACGCTGTCGAAGGCCAGCATGCGGCTGATGGAGAAGTGCGGGCCGACGTCGCGCAGCAGGTCGATGTAGCCCAGCCGGTCCAGCCACTCGGCGTTGTCCAGCATCAATGCGTCCGCAGGGCCGTCGCCGAACCGCACGAATGGCTCGATGCAGCGCCGGATCCCTGCCTTGTTCACGGCGATACGCCCGTCATCCAGCAGCACGCGCGCTTCGTCACGGAAGGAGGGATCCCCGATGCGCGACGTGCCGCCGCCCATCAGCGCGACTGGGCGGTGGCCGTGCCGCTGCAGCAGGCGCAGCATCATGATCTGCACCAGGCTTCCGACATGCAGGCTGTCGGCCGTGCAGTCGAAGCCGATATACCCGGCGATGGCCCCCGCCGAACACGCGGCGTTCAGCGCGTCCGTGTCGGTGCATTGATGGACGAAGCCGCGCTTGGTCGCTTCGTGGAGGAAATCGCTGGTGGCCATCATTCTCGGGCTTACACGTCGTTGGAACGGCCGCCGGGCTAGCACGCCAGGCGGCCGGGCGCACTGGATATCGCGAACGCGTGTGCTAGAACCCCGCGAACCATCCCAGATGTCACCCAAGGATCCAGCCTATGGCCCTGCCGGACGACGCTGACACCGACGCACAACCGCCATTCGGTCCGGTCGACAGCCATGGAAGTGCTGCCGAGGCGCTGCAGAGCGCTGCGTCGCTGCCGCTGACCCCGCCGTCCAGCTCGCAGACCACGCGCAAAACGCTGGTGTTCGCCAACGACAAGTCGAGCGGCAAGACCACCACCGCCAACGCCGTGCTGGTCAGCTTGCTGGACCGCTATCCCGTGCTGATGCGCTCCGTCGAGGTGCGGGAGTACGACCGCCAACCGCGCCTGGCCAATATCTTCCGCAAGGAAGACGGGCTGGCCAGCATGACGCATCACGACGCCCGCAACGCGCACGCCTTCGACCTGAGCCGCGAGATGGCGCACGACCCCAACGCCACGCCGTGGGATGACCTGCTGTTCGCGCTCGGCAGCGGCAGCATGGTGGTGGATTTGGGCGCCAACATCTTCGCCGAGATCAACCGCATCCTGGACGAGGAGCCGCGGCCGATCTTCCCGGACGGCGGGCAAGCGATGGGCGTGGTGGTGCCCGTAACCACGGCGACGGACTCGATCGAGTCGGCCATCAGCGCGATCGAGGCAGCGCTTGGCTGGGGGCCGAAGGTGCAGATTTTCGCCGTGGAACAGGAGTATCTGGGGCGTTTCGACGGCGCCGTGCCGGACTGGACGGAGTTTCGCAAACGAACCCTGGCGACTGAACACGGCCGCTTCCAAGTGATCCGGATCGAGAAGCTGGCCGTCGCCGACATCGGCCGGGTGGTGTTCCAGCGTATCGACCGGCTGGTGTCCAACGCCCAGGAGATGCTGCGTTCGACCACGCTGCAGGGCGCCGACTATATCCGCGCGGTGCGAAAGGCGCGGTCCGAAGTCGCCTGGGGCGCCAAGACCATGGACGCGGTGCGCCCTATCGCGGACTGGTTCGCCCACTGATTAGGCGGGCCGGACGGCAGGACCCGGACGTCCTGCCGAACATGCCCCCCGGCATCAGGCGGCAAAGCCGCATGGTGCCCCGGGGTCCGCAGCAGGGTCCCATCCGGATCGGTTACCGCTCGTTCTGGTACACCGATATCTATCACCGCACGCTTGTCGTGCGATGGCCGACGTTCCTGGCGACGGGCGTTCTGTTCTACCTTCTGCTGAACGTGGCGTTCGCGGGGTTGTACTGGGTGCGGCCCGGCACGATCGATCATGCCCGGGTCGGCTCCTTCACCGACGCGTTCTTCTTCAGCATACAAACCATGGCGACGATCGGCTACGGCGTCCTCACCCCGGTCGGTACGTATGCCAACATCATCATGACGATCGAGACCATGGTCTCGCTGCTGTTCGTGGCGGTCACGACGGGGCTGACATTCGCCCGCTTCTCCCGCCCGACGGCGCGGGTGGATTTCAGCCGGGTTGCCGTGGTGGCCCTGCATAATGGCGTGCCGACCCTGTCGATCCGAATGTCCAACGCACGGCGCAACCAGATCCTCGAGGCCGATGTCCGGCTGGTGCTGCTGCGGGCGGAGCAGACCCGCGAGGGGCGGACGATGCGGCGGTTCTACGACCTGCCGCTTTCGCGCGGGCACACCCCGATCTTCTCGTTTTCCTTCACGGCGATGCACACCATCGACGAGCAGAGCCCGCTATTCGGAGCGACGCCGGAGTTGCTGGAAGCGGAGGATGCGGAGTTGCTGGTGACGGTCACGGGGATGGACGAGACGATGAGCCAGACCATCCACGCCCGGACGAGCTACAGCTTCGACGAGATCCTGTTCGGCCAGCGGTTCCGCGACATGATGGGCTTCACGCCGGAAGGCCGCTTGGTGATCGATCACCGGTTGATGCACGAACTGGAGGAAGCGCCGATGCCGATCGTGCAAAGCCCGGGTTCGTTCGGAGGCTAGTCTTGAGGGTGCACTGCCAAAAGGGCAATGCACCCTGTGCCGAGCGCTTCAGTCGGCGGCCAGCGCCATCGCCTTGCGGGCCTGAACCATGCCGACATGGTCCTCCAGCGCCTCGCCGACTTGCTCGGCGTGGCTAGCGAATACGTGGTCAGCGCCCTGATAGACCCGGTAATCGACAGTGACGCCCTTCTGCGTATTCAGCTTGTCCACCAGTTTGCGGACCGACGGCTCTGGCACCAGTTCGTCCGAGTCGCCGTGGATCAGCAACCCACCGCACGGGCAGGGGGCCAGGAAACCGAAATCGTAGTGGCTAGCCGGGGGCGCTACGCTGATCCAGCCGGAAATCTCCGGACGGCGCATAAGCAACTGCATGCCGACGAATGCACCGAATGAGTAGCCGGCGATCCACAAACCCTTAGACGACGGGTTGACCATCTGCATCCAGTCGAGCGCTGCCGCGGCATCGCTGATCTCGCCGATCCCGCCGTCGTAGCGGCCCTGGCTGCGGCCAACGCCGCGGAAGTTGAACCGCATGACGGAAAAGCCGAGCTTCTGGAACGACTGATACATCGTGAACGAAATACGGTTGTTCATGGTGCCGCCATGCAGCGGGTGCGGGTGCAGCACGAGGGCAAGCGGAGCGCCCGTCTCCTTGCTGTGGTGGTAACGGCCTTCGAGTCGGCCGTCTGGGCCGGCAAACATCACCTCTGGCATGGTGTTCCGATAATTCCTGCACCCTCGCCAGGCACGGCGACAGTAAGAAAATCCATTTCGCGATAATGTCCGCGCAAGTAGTGCCCTACCCGGCGAACCGCAGATTACAGGCCATATCCCAGACGGAAGAGCCATCCCTCATCCCTGGATACGCGGCCATCGTCGCCGGCAACGCTCCCGGCCCTAAACCACCGACGTGCCCGGGACGGGCTACGGCACCACGCGCCCGGGACGGGCAACGGCACCACGCGCCCGAGACGGGCCTTCAACCCGGGTGCACGACAGATATATAGAGTGACGGATCGCGCTTTCATAACGGAATTGACGCATGCCTTTCATGTTTTTGCGCGAAATGGTTGCCGCCTATCATCAGCGAGACCCAGCGGCACGGTCCCGGCTTGAAGTATTGCTCTGCTACCCCGGGCTCCATGCCCTGATGATCCACCGACTCGCACACCGGTTCTGGACCTGGCGCCTCTATCTTCTTGGGCGCTTCACATCCCACCTTGGGCGGTTCCTTACGGGGATCGAGATCCACCCAGGCGCGCAGATCGGCCGCCGCGTGGTGATCGATCACGGCATGGGCGTGGTGATCGGTGAGACCGCCGTGCTCGGTGACGACGCCTACCTCTACCACCAGGTGACGCTCGGCACCGCCAGCACGGCCAAGGGCAAGCGGCATCCGACGGTGGGCAAGAACGTGATCCTGGGCGCGGGTGCCAAGGTCCTGGGCGACATCGTCGTGGGGGACGGCGCCCGTGTCGGCGCCAACGCCGTGGTCGTCGCGGACGTACAGCCCGGCCAGACCGTGGTCGGCATCCCAGCCCGCCCGGTGGAGCGCGACCGCACCAAGCCCGCGCCGCTGCCCAGCTTCCTCGCCTACGGCACGCCTTGCGACGGTGCGCCCGACCCGCTGATGTGCCAGATCGAGATGCTGCGGGCCGAGTTGCTTGCCGTGGAGGCCCGGATGGCGGCGATCGCGCGGGCCCACATGAACAACGATGTCAAAGCAGCCGAGTGACGCCGCCATTTCCCTAAACACCGTCTACCTTGACGCCAATGCCACCGAGCCCCTGCGCCCCGAGGCGCGGGCGGCGTTGCTGGACGCGATGGACGTGACGGGCAACCCGTCCTCCGTCCATGCGGCAGGCCGCGTCGCACGCCGGGCGCTGGAGAACGCGCGCGAGGCGCTGGCGCGGCGGTTCGGCGGCGAAGTGGTGTTCACCTCCGGCGGAACGGAGGCGGACGCGCTGGCGATCCACGCGCTGGGCGATGGCCGCCGGTTGCTGATTGGGGCCACGGAGCACGACGCGGTCCGCTCTGCGCGGGTGGACGCCGAAACGCTACCGGTGGACGGCGCTGGGCGGATCGAACTTTCGGCATTGGAGGCGGCCTTGGCCGGGGGGCCGGCACTGGTCTGCCTGATGCTGGCGAACAACGAGACGGGCACCATCCAGCCGGTGGCCGAGGCTGCCGTGCTATGCCGCCGGTTCGGCGCCCGGCTGCACGTGGACGCCGTGCAGGCAGCAGGGCGCATGCAGGTGGACCTGCGAGCCCTCGGGGCCGATAGCATGGCGGTCTCATCGCACAAGCTGGGCGGCCCGGCCGGGGCGGGGGCACTGGTCCTGGCGAACGGACTCGAAGGCCCGGTGCTGATGCGAGGTGGCGGGCAGGAGCGCGGACGCCGCGGCGGGACGCCCCCGGTGGCGGTGATCGCCGGGTTCGCGGCGGCGGCGGACGCACCCGGCAGCGACCTTCTGGCGCTGCGGACGGAGGTGGAGCGGATCGTGGGCGAGGCAGGTGGCGCCGTGCTGGGCGGGCGGAAACGGCTGGCGAACACTGTTTGCGCCGCCTTGTCCGGAGTGCCGGCGCAAACCCAGTTGATCACGCTGGACCTTGCCGGCGTCGCGGTGTCGGCGGGTGCGGCCTGTTCGTCGGGCAAGGTGGCGCGCAGCCATGTGCTCGACGCGATGGGATTGGGCGCGCTGGCGGGGGAGGCGATACGCGTCTCTCTGCCATGGTGCGCCACGGCGGCCGATGTGTCGGCGTTCGGCGCGGCCTACACGGCCATGGCGGCCCGGCTGATCCGGGCGAAGGCGGCATGATGGTTTACCTGGACAACCAATCCACCACGCCGTGCGATCCCAGGGTCGTGCAAGCGATGCTGCCCTTCTTCACCGAGCGCTTCGGCAACGCGCACAGCGCCGAGCACGCCATGGGCCACGAGGCGGAGGCGGCGATGGACATGGCGCGGGCCGGGCTCGCCGCTTTGATCGGAGCCGAGCCGCGCGAAATCGTGTTCACCTCCGGCGCCACCGAGGCCAACAACATCGCCATCAAGGGTGCCGCCCGCTTCGCCGCCTCGCAAGGGTCGGAGCGGCGCCGGGTCGTCACCGTGGCGACCGAGCATAAATGCGTGCTGGAGAGCGTGTCCGACCTGCGCGCCGAGGGGTTCGAGACCGTGGTGCTGCCGGTCGGTCCCGACGGGCTGTTGGACCCGGCGCTGCTGCGCCGCGCGTTGTCCGTGCCGACCATCCTGGTCAGCGTCATGGCCGCCAACAACGAGACGGGGGTGCTGCAGGACCTGCCCCGTCTCGCGTCGCTGGCGCACGAAGCGGGGGCGTTGGTCCACACGGACGCTGCACAGGCCTTGGGCAAGGTGCCGTTTGGCGTAGGCGGCATCGATCTCGCCTCCTTCAGCGCGCACAAGATGTATGGTCCGAAGGGCGTGGGTGCCCTGTATGTCCGCCGCCGGCCCCGCGTGCGCCTGGTGCCGATGTTCTCCGGTGGCGGCCAGGAGCGGGGGCTGCGCTCCGGCACGCTACCGACACCGCTGATCGTGGGCTTCGGCGAGGCCTGCCGGATTGCAGGCGCGGAAATGATGGGCGAGGCGGTGCGGATCGCGGGCCTGCGTGACCGCTTGCTGGCCGGATTGCAGGCGCAACTGCCCGGCTTGCGGGTCAACGGGTCCATGGCGCACCGCCTGCCCGGCAACCTAAACGTCACCCTGCCGCATACCGACGCGCTCTCGGCCATGCGCGCGAACCCGGATCTGTGCGTTTCCACCGGGTCGGCCTGTTCGTCGGCCGAGGTCGCGCCCTCCTACGTGCTCACCGCGTTGGGGTTGAGCGCCGAAGAAGCGTCCCGGAGCTTGCGCCTGGGCCTGGGACGCTTTACCTCCCCGGCCGAAGTGGATTTCGCCGTTCGTGCGCTGTCCACGCTTCCCGAACTCGTTTGAGGCCCGATACGCCATGCCGAAGATGATCTTTGTCGAGCGCGACGGCACCCGCCGCGAGGTGAGCGCGCCACTCGGCCTGTCCGTCCTGGAAGTGGCGCACAAGCATGGCGTGGATATCGAAGGTGCGTGCGAGGGCTCGCTTGCCTGCTCCACATGCCACGTGATCGTGGACCCGGAGTGGTTCAGCAAGCTCCCCCAACCGACCGAGGATGAGGAAGACATGCTGGACCTGGCGTTCGGCCTGGAGAAAACCTCCCGCCTCGGCTGCCAGCTCGTAATGACGGAGAAACTCGACGGTCTGGTGGTGCGCCTGCCCGCCGGAACGCGGAACGCGCAGGGATAACGGCATGCGGATCCTCGCCGCGATGTCCGGCGGGGTAGACAGCAGCGTCACCGCCGGATTGCTGCACGAAGCCGGGCACGAGGTGATCGGCGCCACGCTGCAGCTCTACGACCACGGCGCCGCCGTCGGCCGGAAAGGCGCCTGCTGTGCCGGGCAGGACATCCATGACGCGCGCCGGGTGGCGGACCGGCTCGGCATCCCGCATTACGTGATCGACGCCGAGGCGCGGTTCCGTTCGGCGGTGATCGCGGATTTCGCGGACAGCTACGCCGCCGGGCTTACCCCCGTGCCTTGCGTCCGCTGCAACCAGAGCGTCAAGTTCACCGACCTGATGCAGTTGGCCGCCGACCTTGGCTGCGACGCGATGGCGACCGGGCATTACGTGCGCCGGGTGGACGGGCCGGACGGGCCGGAGCTGCACCGCGCCGCCGACGCGCAGCGGGACCAGAGCTGGTTCCTGTTCGCCACCACGCGGGCGCAGCTAGCCCGCTCGCTGTTCCCGCTGGGTGGCATGGCGGACAAGGCGGCAGTGCGGGCGGAAGCGGCGCGGATGGGCCTGGAGGTCGCTGCCAAGCCGGACAGCCAGGACATCTGCTTCGTGCCGTCCGGCCGGTATGATGCGGCAGTGGCCAAGTTGCGGCCGGACGCGATGGCACCTGGCGAGATCGTCACGGCCGACGGCGCCGTGGTGGGCCGCCATGACGGTGTCGGGCGGTTCACCGTGGGCCAGGCCAAGCGGGTGGGCGTGCCGGGGCAGGTCGTCGTGGCGCTGGACGCACCGTCCCGCCGCATCGTGATCGGCCCGCGTGGCAGCGGCAGCCGTGAGGTGCGGCTGCGGGACGTGAACTGGCTGATCGATCCCCCCGGCACGATGCGCTGCGAGGTGAAGCTCCGGGCGCGGGACGCGTTGCACCCGGCTGACGTGTCGGCCGGTGGCATGGTGCTGCTGGACGAGCCGGCCTTAGCGGCGCCGGGTCAGGCTTGCGTGTTCTATCAGGGCAGCCGTGTGCTGGGTGGCGGCTTCATCACGGCGGGAGCACGTTGACTTGGCGGCCATGCCGGGCCAATTACCGCGCCGACCGGCTGGCGGCGTAGCTCAGCGGTAGAGCAGGGGAATCATAATCCCTTGGTCGGCGGTTCAAATCCGTCCGCCGCTACCAGAACCGGGCAGCTCGCAACGGCCTGATTCGCACAGGTCTTCGATGCGCCAGTTCGCCTGGCCGATCGTTCAAAGCGCAGGCACACTGCGCGTCGAACGACGACAAGGCTGGATCCGATGACCATCGACACCTGGATCACCGACAACCGCGCCCGCCTATTGGACGAGTTGCTGGCTTTCATCCGCATCCCGAGCGTCTCGACCGATCCGGGCTACGCCGAAGGGATCGCCAACGCCGCCGAGCTATTGCGGGCGCGGCTGGCCCGCATCGGGCTGGAGGACGTGCGGTTGCTCGACGGCGGCGGCCACCCGGTCGTCTACGGCGCCTGGTGTCATGCGCCGGGTGCGCCGACGTTGCTGGTGTACGGTCACTACGACGTGCAGCCGCCCGACCCGCTCGAATTGTGGCGCTCTTCGCCGTTCGACCCCGTCATAACGGACGGCCGGATCGTCGCCCGGGGCGCATCGGACGATAAATCGCCGCTCTGGATCGCCGTTTCCGCGGTGGAGGCTTGGCTCGCGGTGGAGCGGCGCCTGCCGGTCAATGTCAAGTTCCTGCTTGAAGGCGAGGAGGAAAGCGGCAGCCGCACACTCCCAACGGTGCTGGACCATTACCGCGATCTGCTGGCTGCCGATGTGCTGATCTCCGCCGACGGCGGACGCTGGCGGCCGGGCCGTGCGAGCGTGAACGTGAACAGCCGCGGCAATATCGGCATGGAGGTCACCGTGCGTACTGCCGCACGCGACCTGCATTCCGGACGGTTCGGCGGCCCCGTTGCCAATGCCGCCACCGTGCTGGCGCGCCTGATCGCGACACTGCACGACGAGCGCAACCGGATCGCAGTGGCGGGTTTCCACGACGGCCTGCGCCCTCCGGGCAACGCCGACATCGCCGGGATGGAGGAACTCGGCTTCGACGAGGCGGCGTTCTTCGCCGAGATCGGAGCCCGCCCCGGCGCCATGGAGCCCGGCGTCCGCCTGCTCGAAAGTCTTTGGCTGCGGCCGACGCTCGAGGTGAACGGGATCTGGGGCGGCTACACCGGACCCGGCGGCAAGACGGTGATCCCATCCGAGGCGCATGCCAAAGTCACCTGCCGCCTCGGCCCGGGCCAAGAGCCGCGCGCAGTCGGAGATGCGGTGGAGGCCCACCTGCGCGCTCACTGCCCGCCCTACGCCGATCTGGAAGTGTCCCGACCCGAGACCGGCACCCCGGCCTACGCCATCCCCGAAGACGACCGCTTCCTCGCCGCAGTCGAGCGGGTCGTGGAGCACGTGCACGGCCAAAAGCCGGTCCGCGTCGGCATCGGCGGCACGCTGCCGATCTCGCCAATGGTCAAGCAGATCCTCGGCCTCGAAACAGTCACGCTGTCCTATGCCACAGCCGACGAACAGATCCATGCGCCCAACGAGTTCTTCCGGCTTTCCTCGTTCGACGACGGACTGCAGGCCTGGAGCCGTTTGCTCGACGAAGCAGCGCGGGCGCCAGCCCTGACCGGTGCAGCAACTCGGCCTTCTTGACCTGATGCCGCCGCCGTCAAATAACCATAAAAGAACCGATCCTAGTCATAATGCGGGAGAGACGACTATAAGCGCTTGAAAGCGCATTGAGAGACTATCATGGCAGAAGCTGTTCGTCTTGTGATTTGGGATCTGGACGATACGTTCTGGCGCGGTACGTTAACTGAGGGCGGCATCAAGGAATATGTCCGCGACCACCATGACATCGTAATCGAGCTTGCCCGGCGTGGCATCATGAGTTCGATCTGCTCCAAGAATGATCCGGCAGACGTGCTGCCGATCCTTCGTGACACGGGCATCCTCGACTACTTCATCTTTCCAAGTATCTCCTGGGAGGCGAAAGGACCCCGGCTCGCGCAGTTGGTGGAGGTTGTCGGACTGCGCCCGCCGACTGTCATGTTCGTCGATGACAACGCCAACGTCCGGGGTGAGGCCGTTGCCACGGTGCCCGGGCTACAGGTCGAAAGCGAGCAGTTCATTGCCCGAATGCTGTCCGACCCCCGCTTCAAGGGTAAGGACGACACGGCGTTCACGCGGCTCGCGCAATACAAGCTGCTCGAACAGCGCCGACGCGACGAAACACAGGTCCCCGGCAGCAACGAGGAGTTCCTGCGTGGTTGCGACGTGCGCGTGTTGCTCGACTATGACGTGGAGAGCCACCTTGACCGCGCGATCGAGCTCATCAACCGGACCAACCAGCTGAACTACACCAAATGCCGGCTTCCGGAAGATCCGGAGCAGGCGCGGATCGCGTTGCGGGACCTGCTTCACCGGCACGACCGTGCGGCCGCGTTGGTGCGGGTCGTCGATACATACGGCGATTACGGCTATGTTGGGTTCTTCCTGCTGCATACCGGGCCGCGAGAGTACGGCGGCAATACGGTAACGACGCAGCTAGAGCATTTCTGCTTCTCGTGCCGCACGCTCGGCATGCTGATCGAGCAATGGGTCTACGACCACCTGGGCCGCCCCGCGCTGAACGTCGTGGGCGAAGTGTTGACCGACCTGTCCGTCCCGCGCCGGATCGATTGGGTGCGGCAGGTCGCGGTGCTGGGCGAGCCGGCCGGCGCGCGCGCCCAGTTCGCCCCGAAAGTCGTGCTCTGGGGTGGCTGCGAGGTTTCGTCGCTGGCGGTCTATCTCCAGGCCGAAGCCGGCAAGGTGGAAGCTTTCGGCCCTTACGTCGCGAATGGCGTCGCCGTCGGTGCGAACTTCGCGGCCCGGGTGCTCGATTGCTGGCAGGACGATCCGGCGGCTTACCGCGACGAGATCGCCCGCCTTGGCTTGCCGCAGGAGCTCGAACTGCCGCAGCTCGCGGCGGCGGAGTGCGAAGAGGGCACGCTCTATGTGTTCGGGCTCGCCGCGGACGCGCACGGCCGGGACCGCATGCGTCACCGCCAGCAGGATTGGAGCGTCTGCCTCGCGCCCGAAGGCTGCGGCTGGAACGTCATCCTGGAGACGTCGCCGGACCAGCTCGAGGCCGAGATGGCGCGGACCGTCAATCTTACGCCGGAGCAGAAGCGCAACGTGCACCGGGTAGCCGGGCACGTCCGGGCGAATTACGAGCTCGAAGCCAGTCCGGACCTGACCAGCGTCATGCTCGACACGAGGCTGCTCCTGGAACTGATCCCGAAGGGCGCCAAGGTCATCATCCTTACCCGGCACGAGGAGGAGCCGTCCCAAGAGGGCGGCTCGGACGTCAGTCATCTTAAGCAGGTCGCAGCCTACAAGCAGCAGGTCGCAGCCTTGGTGGCGGCATACCCCTACGCCGCCACCGTGTCCTTTACCGACGCGCTCACCGGCCCGCAGGACATCCTTTTCGGCGACCATTATGCGCGCGAGGTCTACCTCCGCGTCGCCCAGCTTCTCGTCGGCAAGGCGAAGGCGCTGCAGCCGCGCCAGGACACGCCCGCCTCCAAGCGCCGGCTGACCCGGACGCTCTCCGCCCTGCGCACGGAGGAGAGGGTGCGCGACGAGGCCCGGGACGTTATCCGGGCGACCTACGACATCCTGCTGCGGCGGCCCGCCGAGCCGGACATGACCGAGCGCGAGTCCGCCTTCATCGCATCGGGCAAGGCGCCGGCTGGCTGGTTCATCCGCGCGGTTGCCGAAAGTGAGGAGTTCACCCACCGGTGGACCCCGGCCGGCAGCATCCCGGCAGAACCGGGTACGGGGATGAAGTTTTCCGATCTGCGCATTCCGTCAGACCTGTCGCGGTCGGCGGTGCAGCCACGCCGGGTCCTGCTGGTCGGGTCGTGCCTGAGCGAGACCTTGCGCGAGTGGATGCGGCACATGCCGGAGCCGTGCGAGAGCGACTTCTTCTTCGTCGGCACCGATCTGCCCGCGCATCCTCCGGCGCCGATCGGGGACTATGACTTCCAGATCGTGCAACTGGCCCTGCGGCTGGTCCTGCCCGACTCGGCGTTCGCCCGGCTCGGCCAACTGGAGGAAACCGCGCATGTGCGGCTGTTCGAGCACTGCCTGGCCGTAATGCGGCGCCACCTCGGCCAAGCGCTGCGCTACAACCGGGAGCGGGGTCTGCTGACCATCGTGTTGCCGTTCCTGGAACCGGTGCAGAACCCGGTCGGCCGGCTGCTGCCGCGCTACGATCTGCGCAACCCGGTATATTTCATCCAGCGCCTGAACGAGGAGATGGAGCGGGAGCTTGCGGCGTCCTCGAACGCCTTCCTGCTCGACGTGAACAGCATACTGGCGCACCAGGGCAAGCGTTTCTCGCAGGAGGACGTGTTCATGGCCACGAACCATGGCTCGTTCGTGATCGACTTCGATTACGAGCTGGATCTCAACCGGCTCGAACCGGCCGGGCGCGCCACGGAGCTGTTCGCAACACGTGTCCCGGACAGCCTGGCGGCAATCTGGTGCGAGATCATCGCCCTTTATCGGACGGTGCGGCAGTCGGAACCGGTGAAGCTCGTCATCGTGGACCTCGACGACACGATGTGGCGCGGTGTCATGGCCGAGACCCTAACGGGCGATCTGCCGACCAGCGAGGGGTGGCCGCTCGGATTGTGGGAGGCGCTGCTGTTCCTCAAGCGCCGCGGTATCCTCCTGGCCGTGGTCAGCAAGAACGAGGAGGCCCGGGTGATGGAGCTATGGGGCCAGATCTTCGAGACCCGGTTGCTGCCGAGCGACTTCGCCGTGCTCAAGATCAATTGGAGCCCGAAGGCCGAGAACATCGCCCAGATCCTCACCGAGCTGAACCTGCTGCCACGCAACACCCTCTATGTCGACGACAACCCGGTGGAGCGCGCGGCGGTGCAGGCGGCCTATCCGGAGGTGCGCGTCCTGGGCGGGTCGCCGCTGCTGTGGCGGCGCACCCTGCTTTGGTCGCCGGAGACGCAGGTCGCGGCCATCACGACGGAGTCGGCCAACCGCACCCAGATGGTCCGCGCCCAGGTAGACCGGGAGGAGCAACGCCGGTCGCTCTCGCACGAGGAGTTCCTGGCCTCGCTCCGTATCAAGCTTACGATTTTCGAGGTGGACCGAACGGACCATCCCCGCTTCGGCCGGATGCTGGAGCTTGTCAACAAGACCAACCAGTTCAACACGACGGGGCGGCGGCGGACGCTCGAGGAATTCACGGCCCTATTCGCCCGGGGCGAGAGAGTGCTCGCCTTCGAGGTGGCGGACCGGTTCACTCAATATGGGCTAGTGGGCGTGATCATGCTCGACGCGGATGGGATCAGCCAATTCGTGATGAGTTGCCGCGTGTTGGGCCTGGGCGTCGAGCAAGCGGCCGTGGCCGTGGTGATCGATAAGATGGCGCAGCGCGGGGCCGCTTCGGTGTTCGCCGCCATGATCGAGACCGACCGCAACCAGCCGTGCCGACAGCTCTACGCGCAATGTGGCTTCGAGCCGGTTCCGGGCGGCTGGCGCCGAGCGGTCGACCCACGTCCGGAACGACAGGCGCACCTGACTCTCGATCTGCAAGCCCTGTCAGCGATACGCCAGGTCGAAGCGGCCGAATAACGCGTTGCTCGGCCGCCGGGCGGCGGTCTTGAGGTGGCTGGGGGACGTGGATTCGAACCACGATAAGCAGAGTCAGAGTCTGCTGTCCTACCGTTAGACGATCCCCCA
>CAXTVQ010000037.1:0-38979 GCA_964247705.1 uncultured Acetobacteraceae bacterium
ACAGCCAGCACCTTGCCGGTGATGTTCCGCCGGGTCGCGTCGGGCTTGATGATGGAGAACGTGCGCTCGAGCGCCATAGCGGTATGCCTTAGAGAATGTTTACGCGCAGCGCGTGTTAAACGAGGGCATTAGGCCCGGCAAGTAGGCGTCAGACGTCCAGGAACACCGTCTCGTCGTCGCCCTGCAGCCTTATGTCCATGCGCCAGGTCGGCACCCCGTCCCGCTCACCGACCGGGCGGGCCAGCAGGGTCGCGCGCCGTTCCGGCTCCAGGCTGGACAGCAGCGGGTCCGCCTCGTTCAGCGGGTCGCCGTCCAGGTAAGCCCGGGTCTGCAACTGGATCAGCAGCCCGCGGGCGAACAGCGTGATCGCCATGTGCGGGGCTTGCGGCGTGTTGGCGCCGGGTGCGCCGGGCACCGGGCCGGGCTTGATCGTGAGGAAACGGTAGTTGCCCTCCACGTCGGAGGCGGCCCGGCCGAACCCGTCCCAGGTAGCGGAGCGCGCGGGGGACGGCTGCCACAGCTCCACGCAGGCGTCGCTGACCGGGATGCCGTCGCCGTCCGTGATGGTGCCGATCAGGGCGATGCGCTCGCCCTCCGCCCCGAAGCGCGTGAGGTCGGCGAGCGCCGGGTCGTCCAGAAGGTGCCAGTAGGGGCCGATCGTCTGGCTGCTGGTGGCGGCGGGCATCAGTGGTGGTGCCCTTCCTCGAACGGTGTTTGCCCCCGGCCGCGCAGCACGAAGTCGAACCGGTAGCCGAGCGCCCATTCCGGCTGGGTGATGTCGAGCGAGAACGCGCTGACCAGCCGCTGGCGGGCTGCCGGATCCTCGACGGACTGGAACACCGGGTCCAGGGCCAGCAACGGGTCGCCGGGGAAATACATCTGTGTGATCATGCGCTGCGCGAACCCGGCGCCGAACAGGCTGTAGTGGATGTGGTTCGGCCGCCACGCATTGTGGTGGTTGCGCCACGGATAGGAGCCGGGCTTGATCGTGGTGAACCGGTAGTTGCCCTCCGCGTCCGAGAAGATGCGGCCGGTGCCATGGAAGTTCGGGTCGAGTGCCGCGTCGTGCTGGTCCCGGTGGTGGTCATAGCGGCCGCCGGCATTGGCCTGCCAGATCTCGATCATGACGCCGGGCTGTGGGCGGCCCTCTTCGTCCAGCACCCGGCCGGCGACGATGATGCGCTCGCCGACCGCTGGCTTGCCCTGGGTTATGTCCTCCGTCGGCGGGTAGCGTGCCGGGTCGAACCCGGGTGCGGTGGTTTCGGTGGCGGTGTGGCCGGTGGGAAGCCGGGTCAGGGGGCGGTTGGGGTGGCGCTTGGCGGTGCTGCCGTAGCCAGGAAAGTCCAGCGGCGGTTGCGAGCCGGGGGCGAAGGGGCGGAAGGGGCGTGTTTCGGACATTTCGGGGCTTCCTTCTTCCGGGCCGCGTTCATATGGGACGGTAGGATAACCAGGATTTCCCAAAAGATCGAGGTCACCCTGCTCGGGGCTTGTTGGGTTATAGAGCGGTCGGGATGAAGCCGCCGCGATCGAGGGCCAAAGCCGTCCCGGTATATCCGCACCTACGACAACTGGATCAATTGAGCCTTCAGATACGCGCTCTCCGGCAGATGCGGGTGCACCGGGTGGTCCGGGCCGGCGCCGCCCGTGAACACCACGCGCGCATCCCGTCGGGCGCGGTGCAGGGCCGCCGCGACCTGCCCGGTGAACGCGTCCAACGGCGCGTGGTGGCTGCAGGATGCGACGAACAGGAAGCCGCCCGGGGTCACGAGCGGCGCCGCGAGCCGGGTCATCCGGTTGTAGGCCCGCAGGCCGGCCTCTGCGTCCTTGCGGGACTTGGCGAAGGCCGGTGGATCGCACACCACTACGTCGAACCGCTCCCCGGCGGCGGCCAGGTCCGTCATCACGTCGAACGCGTCACCACGGCGCGTCGTGACACCCTGCAGGCCGTTGGCTGCCGCGGCCGCCTCCGCGCGTTCGAGCGCCGGGGCGCTGCTGTCCACCAGCGTCACGGACGCGGCACCCGCCGCCGCCGTGCGCAGGCCGAAGGCGCCGGTGTGGCAGAACACATCCAGCACCCGCGCACCCGGCGACAGCGCCGCCACCCGGTCCCGGTTCGGCCGCTGGTCGAAGAAGAACCCGGTCTTCTGCCCCTCGAGCGGATCGACGCCGAAGCGCACCCCGCCTTCCACTGCCTCCACCTCACCCACGTCGCCGTGGAGCAGCATCACGTCTTGCGGCAGCCCCTCCTGCGCCCGGGCGTTGCTGTCGTTGCGGGCGACCACGGCACGGAGCGGCAGCACGGCCAGCAGCGCCGCTGTAATCTCGGGCAGCAGCCGGTCCATCGCCGCGGTATTCGCCTGCACCACGGCCACGTCGCCGAACCGGTCCACCACCAGCCCGGGCAGCCGGTCGGCCTCGGCGTGGATCAGGCGGTGGAACGGGCTGTCGCATACCCTCGCCCGCAGCGCCGCGGCGGCCTCGACGCGCACATGCACCCACCCGGCGTCGATCGTGGCCGACGGGCTGTGGTCCAGTAGGCGGGCCGCGATCAGGCTGTGCGGGTTGAACGCCCAGGTGCCGTAGCGCCATTTGTCGTCGCCTTCCAGCCGCACCGGCGCGCCCTTGGGCCAGGCGCGGTGGTCGGGCGTGGTGGCCAGTTCGTTGCTGTAGGCCCAGGGATGGCCGGTTTTGAGCCGCCGGTCCTGCTTGGGGGCGACGCGTAGCAGGGGGTGATCCGTCATAGGCCCTTTGTATACCCATTAAGAGGGGTCAAGGGACGCCCGTCCCCGAGCGTGGCCCCTTGCGGGTGCAGGGCAGAGACCTGCAAGCTACCCGCCATGCTCGAAAACCTCATGCGCAACAACCGCGAGTGGGCCGCCCGCAAGATCGCGGCCGACCCCGGCTTCTTCGAGCGCCTGGTCGCCCAGCAAGCGCCGGAATACTTCTGGATCGGCTGCTCGGACAGCCGGGTGCCCGCGACCGAGATCGTGGACCTGGACCCGGGCCAGATGTTCGTCCACCGCAACGTGGGCAATCTCGCGCCGCCGCAGGACGCCAACTACCTCTCCGTGCTGCAATTCGCGGTGGACGTGTTGCGGGTCAAGCATATCCTCGTCGTCGGGCATTACGGCTGCGGCGGCGTGGCGGCAGCGGTGGACGGGCAACGGCGCGGGCTGGTGGATCACTGGCTGCATCCGATCCGCGAGGTGGAGGCAGACCACCGCCACGAACTGGACGCCATGCCCGGCGAGCGCGCCCGGCTAGACCGGCTGGTCGAGCTGAACGTGATGCGCCAGGTGCGCAACGTGGCGTCCGACGTGTTCGTGCAAGACGCCTGGGGCCGCGGGCAGGAGCTGTCGATCCACGGCTGGGTCTACTCGCTCGCGAACGGGCTGGTGACCGACCTCGGCGTGACCGTCAGCGCGCCCGGTCCGGCGCCGGCGACGGACCGGGGCTAAGCCGGGTTTCAGCTAACGCGACGGCCTGGGCGGCTTGTCCCGGCGTCAACGCGGCTTCGGCTCGGGCGTAGAACGGCCGCACCAGTGTACTGTGACGGGCCGAGCCGACGCGCAACCAGGCCATTGCCTCCACCGGGTCGGCCGCCACGCCCTGCCCCATGTGGTAGGCCGCACCCAGCATCGCCGCCGCGTCGCCGTTCCCGGCCTCGGCCGCCACACGCCACCATCGTGCTGCCTGCGCCGGGTCGCGCGGGCCGCCTTTGGCCTCGTGGCACATCGTGGCGAGACGATGCGCCGCCGGCGCGTTGCCGGCCTGAGCAGCACGCAATGCCCAGTCGCGCGCTTCCGCCCAGGCGCCGCCCTCGTCCGCACCGCCCAGCAGCAACCGGCTGAGCTGATCCTGGCTGATTACGTCCCCGGCTTCGGCAGCCTTGCGATACCAGACGGCGGCCGCCTCCCGGTCTTCGGGGAGCAGCAGCGTGCCCAGGTTGCGCTGGCCCAGCATGTCGCCGGATTGGGCGCCGCGCTGCAGCCAGTGGCGCGCCGCGGCTGGGTCCACCGGTGTGCCGAGGCCGTTGGCATGGCACGCGCCGAGGTTGGTCTGTGCGCGGCTGTTGCCTGCTTCCGCCAGCCGAGTCCAGATCACGACCGCCTCCGCCGGGCGGCCGCCCACCGCGAGCGCACGCGCCTGGGCCAGCTCGTCCGCGGGCTGGCGCCGGAACCAGCGCCCTAGCACGTCAGGTCAGGAACAGCGGATTGATCGAACTGCGGCGGAAATCGTCGCGCACCGCCAGCAGGTCCAATGCGTAGGAGGCGACGTCGTCGGCGACCGGGTCGAGCCTGCCGTCCTCGTGCTGCTGCATGTGCTTGATGTAGGACTTGCAGGTGCCGCAGGTCTCGACGCCAACCGTTTTCGGCCCGTTCTCGCCCGACTCCTGCTCAATGGTGAAATAGGCGATGCCTTCGGTCGAGCCGCAGGCCGTGCACTTGATGCGCACGTGATTCCACAGCGTGCCGCACAGTGAACAGGCGCAGTAACGGGCCTTGCTCGCCTGCGTCCAGCCCACCACCAGGCTGCTGACGGGGGCGCCCCCGCATACGGGACAGACGCCCTCCGCGGCCGGTGTCACGTCGGACGCGTCCAGTTGGGCGGCAAGGCGGGCGAGATGTACCTGCAGCGCCGCCGCGACGAACAGCGACTCGGCCACACGGTCGAGCGGAAACGCGCCACCGAACACATCGGCGGCCAAAGCAAGGCGTTCGTCCGCCGTCATGGTCCGAACGGCCGCGACCGCCTCGACCGCCGCTTGCGTCATGTGCTCCGCGGACCCGGCGAGCGCGCCAAGGATGTAGTCCAACGCCGCCAACAGGTCGGCATTGCCGCGGACCTGGTCCTCCGAGATCGGCGGCATCGCGTGTTGCGACCGTAGCGCGCGCTGTTCTGCGGCAACGGGCGCGGGAGCCGGCAACGCGGCCACGGCGCCGGCCTGAGCCGCCACGACCCGCTCCAGAAAGCGTAGGTAGTCGCCCATGATGTGGCCGTTCGCCAATTGCTGCAGCCGGACGGCGCGTTCGGTAAACAAGTTGGCCGGGTTCGGCAACCGCACGAACGGCGCTTCGGCGACGCCGCCGACGCGCGACGGATCCGGCTGGATGTCGTTGAAACGGGTGCCCGGATCGAGACCGCGGCGGTTACGTGGCAACGGGGCTAGTCACCATGGCTGTCGGCTTCGACGTGCACGTCACCCCGGCGTGCGGCCTGGTGGAACCATTTGCGGTGGTGGCGGTGCGCCCACCCCCCCGTGACGGAGCCGCGCATCATCGCCCGGCTGGTGCCGCGGATCCACATGCCGGCGTAGACGTGCACGAAGATGATCGCGATCGCCACGATCGCGGCGAGCGAGTGCACCAGGACGGCGATGCGCTTCTGCTCGATCAACGTGTAGGTGCCGAAATACTGGTCCCAGATCACCAAGCCGCTGAAGAACATGATCAGGATCAGCGCCGTTTGCGACCAGAACACACCCTTCTGCCCGGCGTTGTACTTGCCAAGCGCCGGCAACCGGTCGTGCTTGTTGCGCACGATGTCGCCGATGCGCAACACCCAGGTCACGTCGTCGCGGTCCGGCAGGTTGAGCCGCCAGAAGCGCACGAACAGGACCAAGAAGCTCAGCATCAGCACCACGCCGAACCATGGATGGACCGCGCGCGTGGACTGGCCGCCGCCGAACAGGCCAGTAAGGAAGAACAGATAGGGCGAGAACATCGCCAGGCCGCTCAGCCCGAGCAGGGTGAACAGCAGCGCGGTGAGCCAGTGGTTCACCCGCTGCACGCCCGTATAGCGGGACACGAACACCTCGTGCCCGACGGGGGCGGCGTCCTTGTTGGTTGCGCTCACTTGCGGGCCTCTTCGCGCGCTTCCTCGGCCGCGACCTCTTCCTCCGCCAGCGGCACCTCGTCCGGCCCGGCGGTGATGTAGTGGAAGAACCCGCCGACCGCGGCCAAGCCGAGTGTCGCCAGCCCGAAGATCTTGAAGCCGCCTTTCCAGAACTCGACCAAACGGGAGATGCGCGGGTTGTTCGGCAGATTGGCGTAGATTTCAGGCTTGTCGTTGTGATGCAACACGTACATCACGTGCGTGCCGCCGACACCGGCCGGGTTATACAGCCCGGCATTCTCGAACCCGCGGCTTTTCAGGTCGACGATGCGTTCGTCCGCCTGCTCGATCATCGCCTCCTTGGTGCCGAACATGATGGCGCCGGTCGGGCAGGACTTGGCGCAGGCCGGCGCTTGGCCGACCGCCACCCGGTCCGAGCACAGCGTGCACTTATACGCCTTGCGGTCCTCGGCGGAGATCCGAGGAATGTTGAACGGGCAACCCTTGACGCAATAGGTGCAGCCTATGCAGTTCTCTTCCACGAAATCGACGATGCCGTTGGCATACTGCACGATCGCACCCGGCGACGGACAGGCCTTCAGGCACCCGGGGTCGCTGCAATGCATGCAGCCATCCTTGCGGATCAGGAATTCGAGCTCGCCGCCGGTGTTCTCGTATTCCGTGAAGCGCATCAGCGTCCACGTCTTGGCGGAGAGGTCGTGCGGGTTGTCGTAAACCCCCACATTCTCGCCGATATTGTCCCGCAGGTCGTTCCACTCCTCGCACGCGACCTGGCAGGCCTTGCAGCCGATGCACTTGGACACGTCGATCAGCTTGGCGACTTCGGTCTTGTTGCGGATGTCGGGCGGCTGCTCGGTGGAGGCCGAGCGCCGGACGATGTCGAGGGAGGTGTAGTCGGCCATGTCGTGCCTCCCCTATGCCGAGACCTGGTCGGGCGCGGTGGTGCGCTCGAGGTTGACCAGCCAGGCCTTGAACTCCGGCGTGTCGATGTTCGCGTCGCCCACGACCGGGGTCAGCGAGTTCGGCCCCCAGCCCTTCTTCGTCTGCCCGGTGAAGCCGAAATGGTGCGGGATGCCGACCACGTGCACCGGCTTGCCGTCGCACATCAGCGGCTTGATCCGCTTGGTCACCACGGCCTTGGCCTTGATCGAGCCGCGCGGGCTCCACACCCGCACCCAGTCACCCTTCTGCACCCCCTTCTCGGCCGCGAGCTGCTCCGAGATCTCGACGAAGAACTCGGGCTGCATGATCGAGTTCACGCGGGAATGCTTCGTCCAGAAGTGGAAGTGCTCCGTCAGCCGGTAGGAGGTGGCGGCGTAAGGATAGTCCTTCACGTCGCCCAACTGGGCCAGGTCCGAGCTGAAGATGCGCGAGGCCGGGTTGCCGCGGATCTTGGGCGCCAGCACGTTGACCTGGGGCGATTCGAACGGCTCGTAATGCGCAGGGAACGGCCCGTCGCGCATCAGTCCGCGAGTGAACAGGCGGGCGACGCCCTCCGGGTTCATGATGAACGGCCCGACATTCTTATCCGGCGCCACGTTGATCCCGTAATCCGGCACGTCGAAGCCGACCCAGGCCGTGCCGTTCCACTCGATCAATTTCTTCTTTTCCGACCACGGCTTGCCGGACGGGTCGCAGGACGCACGGTTGTACAGTATGCGGCGGTTTGCCGGCCACGCCCACGCCCAGTTCGGCGCAATCCCGCGGTCACCGGGATCGTTGTTGTCGCGCCGCGCCATCTGGTTGCCCTTCTCGGTGAAGCAACCCGAGTAGACCCAGCAGCCGCACGCCGTCGTGCCGTCATCCTTGAGCTGGGAGAAGCCGTCCACTTGGCGCCCGGCCGGGATGGTGGCGCCGCTGGGGTCCTTGATGTCGGCCAGCGTGTAGCCGTTGATCTCCCGCGCCAACTCGTCCGGACGCGGCGAGTCCTCGAGCTCGTACGGCCAGTTCAGGTTGAGGATCGGGTCGGGGAATGCGCCGCCTTCCTTCTGGTAAAGCGCCTTCAGCCGGAGGTGGATCGCGGCCATGATGTCCACGTCCAGCCGCGCCTCGGCCGGGGCGTTCTGCGCCGCCCAGTGCCATTGCAGCCAGCGGCTCGAGTTGCTGAGCGAACCCTCGTCCTCGGCGAAGCACGTGGTCGGCAGCTCGAACACCTCGGTCTGGATGTCCGCCGGCTTCACGTCGTTGTATTCGCCGTGGTCCTGCCAGAACCGCGCCGTCTCCGTTTGCAGCGGGTCCATCACGACGATGAACTTCATCTTGCTGAACGCGTCCGTCATCTTGGCGCGGTTCGGGAACGTCATCAGCGGGTTGAAGCCCTGGATGACGTAGCCGTTGATCTTGCCCTGCGTCGCCAGCTCGAACGCGCGCAGCACGTCGTAGGCCGGCACGTCCAGCTTGGGCAGCCAGTCGTAGGCCCAGTCGTTGTCCGCCGTCGCTGCTCGGCCGTAAAACGCCTTTTGGAACGAGACGAAGAACTTGCTGTAGTTCTGCCAGTAGCTGGTCTGGCCGGGCTGCAGCGGCTTGAAGTGCTTCGTGCTCATATAGGCGTCGAGAGTGGTCTCCTTGTCCGTCGGCAGGTTCATGTAGCCGGGCAGCAGGTTGCTCATCAGCCCCAGGTCAGTGAGGCCCTGGATGTTGGAATGGCCGCGCAGCGCGTTCAGGCCGCCGCCGAGCATGCCGATATTGCCGAGCAGCATCTGCACGATGGTCATCGAGCGGATGTTCTGCGAGCCCTTGCTGTGATGCGTCCAGCCGAGCGCATAGAGCGACGTCATCACCTTGTCCGGGGCGGACGTGGTCGCGATCAGCTCGCAGATCTGCTGGAACTTCGCTTGAGGCGACCCGCAGATCCGCTCGACCAACTCCGGCGTGTAGGGCTCCACGTGCTTGCGCAGGAGCTGCATGACGCTGCGGGGGTGCTGCATCGTGGGATCCGTCACGGCATAGCCGTCCGGACCGATCTCGTACTCCCAGGTAGCCTTGTCGTAGTCGCGCTTGTCCTCGTCGTAGCCGGTGAACAAGCCGTCGTTGAAGTCGAAGCCTTCCTTCACGACGTAGGCGCAGTTAGTGTACGCCTTCACGTACTCCCACTGCAGCTTGCCGTTATCGAGCAGATACTTCGTCACCGCGTTCAGGAACGCGATGTCCGTGCCCGGGCGGATCGGACAGTAGATGTCCGCCACCGACGCGGTACGGGTGAAGCGCGGATCGATGACGACGAGGCGGGCGTTGTTATGCGCCTTGGCTTCCACCACCCACTTGAAGCCGCACGGATGCGCTTCGGCGGCGTTGCCACCCATCACCACGATCACGTCCGCATGCTTGATGTCCGCCCAATGGTTGGTCATCGCGCCGCGGCCGAATGCTGGAGCCAGACTGGCTACCGATGGTCCGTGTCAAACCCTGGCTTGGTTATCGAAGACTAAGGCACCCGTACTCCGCACCACTTTGTAGGTGAGGTAGGCGCTCTCGTTCGTCGTCGCGGAGGCGCCGAGGAAACCGGTGCTGATCCAGCGGTTGACCGTGGTGCCTTCATCGTTCTTGGCGATGAAGTTCTTGTCGCGGTCGTCCTTCAGCAGGCGGGCGATGCGGTCCAGCGCCCAATCCCACGACACGCGCTTGAGCTCGGCGCTGCCGGGCGCGCGGTACATCGGATACTTGGTGCGGGTCTCGGAATGCACGAAGTCCAGGAGGCCGGCGCCCTTGGGGCAAAGCGTCCCGCGGTTCACCGGATGGTCCGGATCCCCCTCGATATGCAGCACCGATGGCTGCGCATTCTTGGACTTGTCGCCCAGGCTATACATGATGATGCCGCAGGCGACCGAGCAGTATGGGCAGGTGTTCCGCGTCTCCCGGGTCTGCGCGAGCTTGTAGGCACGGACGGACGCGGCCATGGCCGGTTGCAAGGCGCCGAAGCCGAGCGACCCGAGGGAGGACACGGCCACTCCGGCGCCGACACCCTTCATCAAGGTCCGCCGGCTCATCTGCATCGTCATCTTCGTTCGTTTCCTGCCGGCTTAGTCTCAGAAATCACGCTCGGTAACTAAATCTTCGGGGCCCAAGGAAAGTCAAGGCCGGGTGGAACTCGTTACGCTATCCGAGACTCCCGGCCCGCTCGTTGGGGTAGCCGGCGTTCCCGGGTCCTGACCCGGCGGGAGCGTCGGGCTCGCGCCGCTGGCGGGTTTAGCGTTCGGAGCGGCCTGGACGGATGCCTGGGTCTCGCCGGCTGCCTTGCCAGTGGGCGATTGATCGCGCGTGACGGGGGCCCAGGCCCAGCCGTCGGGGCCGCTGCGCCCTTTGTCGCCCATGGCCGACGCACCCTTGATCGGCGCCTGAACGGCCGCCGGGTCCGGGTCGGCGGCGAACGAGACAACCGGTGCGGCGCAACCCAAGGCAACGGCCAAACCCAGAGTGAAACTACGCATCCGACGTTTCCTGCTGTTTATGGGCTTGCATTAACATCACCGGCGTTTGGTTGCGCTAGACGCTCTCCAAAGCGTGTTCACAGGCCCTTGGCGTGAGGAATAACGCACGGTAGTAGTGTCCAAATGATTGGCACTCAGCGCGGTAGATGCGTGAGAACGACCGTGTTTTGCTTCACTCGTCGGCAAAAGCACGCTTTGCAGGCGTGCTTTGCCCACGAAGAGTGCAGCAGCAAGCTATTCCGCAAGAACCGACTCTCAACCAACTAGCCGAGGCATCATGATCGACTCGACGCCGCGCTTTCTCCAGGGTGCATTCTCCTTCACCGGCGCTGGCTATGGTAAGCCCGCGCTGCTGGACCCCTCGCTGGTCTACGTCGTCCCGGCAGATCGGCGCGCGCAGTTGATCTACTTGCGCGGCGGCAACTCCACGGCCGAACTCGCTTCCATCACGCTGATGCAGGATGGCAAAGCGGCGCGCATGTTCCCGGTCGGCGCCAAGGCGGGCATCCACGTGCCGCTCGCCGTGGTGGAGGACCTGCAGCCGGATACCCGGATCGAGGTGTTCTTCGCCGCCGCCGAGGGCGTTTCGGGCACGATGGTGCTCGACCTCGGCATCATCGAAATCTAAGGGGAGGCCTCACGCATGGCCAAGCAGAAGCTGGTGGTTGTGGGCAACGGCATGGCCGGGGCCCGGGCGGTGGAAGAGGTGCTGGCACTCGGCGGCGCCGACCTGTTCGACATCACGATGTTCGGGGACGAGCCGTACGGCAACTACAACCGCATCCTGCTATCCAACGTGCTGAGCGGGATCCAGGACCCGGACGAAATCTTCATGAACCCGCTCGCCTGGTACCAGGAGAACGGCATCACGCTGCATGCCGGCGCGCGGGTGACGCAGATCGACCGCAACTCTCGAACCGTGCTCGCGGCCAATGGCGTGAAAGCCAAATACGACAAGCTGCTGATCGCGACCGGCAGCCGCGCCTTCATTCCGCCGATGAAGGGCAGCACGGCGGCCGACGGCACGCTCCGCCCGGGCGTGTTCGCCTTCCGCAGCATCGACGACTGCACCGGCATCGAGCGGATGGCCAAGCAGAGCAAGCGGGCGGCCGTGATCGGCGGCGGGCTGCTCGGGCTCGAGGCGGCGCGTGGGCTGATGAACCACGGCTGCGAAGTTCACGTGGTCCATCTCGGCAAGCACCTGATGGACGCGCAGCTCGACAGCACGGGCGGGGCCATCCTCGCCACCACGATGCAGAAGATGGGCATCAACATCCATCTGCAGAAATCCACCACGGAGATCCTGGGCGACGACGCGGCGGTCACCGGGCTCGCGTTCAAGGACGGCACCACGCTCGATTGCGACATGGTGGTGATTTCCGCCGGCATCAAACCGAACGCCGAGATCGGCCACAGCGCCGGGCTCACTGTCGAGCGCGCGATCGTCGTAGACAATCACATGCGCTCGGTCGACGACATGAACGTGTATGTCGTGGGCGAGTGCGCGCAGCACCGCGGCAAGGTGTACGGCCTGGTCGCGCCGCTGTGGGAACAGGCCAAGGTGTTCGCCGAGCAGGTGACCCGGCACAATCTGGACGCCGCCTATCACGGCTCCAAGCTGTCCACCAAGCTCAAGGTCATGGGCGTCGAACTCGCCTCCATGGGCATCACCGAGGCGATGGAGGAGCGGGACGAGACCGTTCAGTTCACCGAGGCCAAGCGCGGCATCTACAAGAAGCTGATCGTGCGCGACGGACGGCTGGTCGGCGGCATCCTGATGGGCGACATCAGCAAGGCCGCCTTCCTGATGCAGACGTTCGAGAAGGACTCCGCCCTGCCGGAGGAGCGGCTGGGCCTGCTGTTCGACCTGGGCACGCCGTCCCAGAAGGTCACGCTGGACGAGATGCCGCCCGACACGCAGATCTGCAACTGCAACGGCGTCACCAAGGGGGCGATCGGCGCCTGCGTCGCCAGCGGTAAGCGCAGCGGCAAGGCGGTGATGGCGGCCACCCGCGCGGGCATGGGCTGCGGCTCGTGCAAGTCGCTGGTGAACGAGGTGGTGGACTGGTTCTGCGGCGGTGCGTCGGAAGAGGATCCGTCGGTGCACTACTACGTGCCGTGCATCCCGATGCCGAAGCCCGAGCTGGTGCAAGCGATCCGCTCGATGCAGTTGAAAAGCGTGTCGGCCGTGTTCGCGGCGCTGGCGTTCGACGGCAAGCCGGATGCGGCCAGCAAGCCCGCGCTGGCCTCGCTGCTCATTACCATGTGGGACAGCGAGTACGAGGACGAGCGCGACGCACGCTTCATCAACGACCGGGTGCACGCCAACATCCAGAAGGACGCGACGTTCTCCGTCGTGCCGGAGATGCCGGGCGGGATCACCACGCCGAAGGACCTGATGCGCATCGCCGAGGTCGCGGTGAAATACGACGTGCCGCTGGTGAAGCTGACCGGCGGGCAGCGCATCGACCTGGTGGGCATCAGCAAGGAGAACCTGCCGAAGGTGTGGGCCGACCTGGACATGCCGGCCGGCTGGGCGTGGGGCAAGAGCTACCGCACCTGCAAGAGCTGCATCGGCACGGATTACTGCCGGTTCGGCCTGGGCGACAGCATGGGGCTGGCCAAGAAGATCGAGAGCAAGTTCCGCGGGCTCGACGCCCCGGGCAAGCTCAAGCTCGCGACCGCCGGGTGCCCGCGCAACTGCTCCGAGGCGATGGTGAAGGACGTGGGCGCGGTCGCGATCGGCAACGACAAGTGGGAAATCTATGTCGGCGGCGCCGCCGGGTCATCGGTGCGCAAGGGCGATGTGCTGTGCACGGTGGACGGCGAGGACGCCGTGATGAAGATCAGCGGCCGGTTCATGCAGTGGTACCGCGAGAACGCCAAGTACAAGGAGCGCACCCACACCTTCATCGAGCGGATGGGCATCGAGCGTGCCCGTGCCGTGGTGGTCGATGATAGCGAGGGCATCGGGGCGGCGCTGGATGCGGCGATGGATGCCGCCTGCGCCGCGGTGCGGGACCCGTGGAAGGAGCGTGACGCGCCGAAGACGGAGAACCAGTTCACGTCCAAGGTGCCGGCGGAGGTTTGAGGATGGACCGCCCGATCGGCAAATTGTCGCAGATCCCTCCCGGCGAGGGCCGCAACTTCACGGTGGCCGGGCCCGAGGGGGAGCTGCTGCTGGCGGTGTTCCATGCGCGGGATGGCCATGTGTTCGCGACGCAAGCGGCCTGCCCGCATCGGGGTGGGCCGTTGGCGGACGGGCTGATGGACAATGGCGCCGTGGTCTGCCCGCTGCACGACCGGACCTACGATCTGCACACCGGTGCGGGGATTGGGACGGAATGTACGATCCAGGTCTATCCCGTCCGCACGGAGGCGGACGGGACGATCCTGCTGCTGGGCGGCGCCGCTTAAAACCAGGCGCGCAGTGTGCCCCCGGTGAGCTCGTGCTTGACCGCAAGCGCGAGCGGCACCGTGAAGACGTGCGGCATGAAGCCGCCGACGATCACGGTCGGATCCGGGTGGTCGGACGAGGCGACCGCTGCCTTGAAAACCATAAATGAGAAATCTTCAGCGACACATCGAATTGGTGCAGTTTTAAGACTAAGGCAACGTTTGTTGGACATTATGCTGCGGCCAGCAGTGTTTTTCGTCCGGCAAACAAAGGAATGCCTCCATGTCCATAAGGCACGCATTCGCGCGCTTGACTGCAAACCCCATCCTGACAGCGATGGACCGATCGCTTGCAATCATCGAATTCCGCCTCGATGGCACGATCCTTCGGGCCAACGAGAATTTCTGCGGCCTGATGGGCTACACGCCCGAGGAGGTGCGAGGCCGGCACCATAGCATATTCGTCGTTCCGGAAGAGGCCGCCAGCCCGGATTACCAGGCGTTCTGGGCCAAGCTCCGCCGGGGCGAGTTCGACGTCCGGGAATACCGCCGGCGTACGAAGTCAGGTGCGGACGTCTGGATCCAGGCGTCCTACAACCCCGTGCACAACCGGCGTGGCCAGGCGGTGAAAGTCGTCAAGATCGCGACCGACACGACGGCGGCACGGCTCACCAACGCCGATTTCGAAGGCAAGGTGACAGCGATCTCCCGCGTTCAGGCCGTGATCGAGTTCAAGCCGACTGGCGAGATCATCACCGCCAACGAGAACTTCCTCGCGACGCTGGGCTACACGCTCGAGGAGGTCGTCGGCAAGCATCACGCGATGTTCGTCGACCCGGCGACCCGGCAGTCGCAGCAGTATCGTGAGTTCTGGGAGACGCTGCGCCGCGGAGAGTTCGTATCCGACCAGTTCACGCGCATCGGCAACGGCGGTAGGCAGGTCTTGATCGAAGCGTCCTACAACCCGATTTTCGGCCTCGACGGGAAGGTCTGCAAGGTCGTCAAGTTTGCCACCGATTGCACAGGACGCGTCCGCGCCGTGGAGGCGATCGGTGAGGGACTGGCGCAACTGGCGCGCAACAACCTGACCTACCAGATCGAACATATCCTTCACCCGGCATTCGACAGCCTGCGCAACGACTTCAACCGGTCGGTTCAGCAGCTACAGACGACGATGGCGCAGGTTGCCGCGAGTTCCGAAACCGTCAAGGCAGGCAGCGAGCAGATCGCTGCGTCGTCCGATGACATGTCCCGCCGGATCGAGCAGCAGGCGGCGAGCCTGGAACAGACTGCGGCGGCGCTGGACCAGGTGACCGCGACGGTGAAGCGCAGCGCCGAAGGGATGGTTCAGGCGGCTACGGCGGCCTCCGATGCGAAAGCCGGTGCGTTGCGCTCCGGTGACGTGATGGCCGAAGCGGCGGCTGCGATGACCGATATCGAGCAGAGTTCGGGCAAGATCACGCAGATCATCGGCGTGATCGACGAGATCGCGTTCCAGACCAACCTGCTCGCGCTCAATGCGGGTGTGGAGGCGGCCCGTGCCGGCGACGCAGGCCGGGGCTTCGCCGTGGTCGCGCAGGAGGTCCGGGCCCTGGCGCAGCGCTCGGCCGAGGCGGCGAAGGAGATCAAGGGCCTGATCGCGACGAGTTCGGACGGCGTAAAACGCGGCGTCAAGCTGGTTGGCGACACGGCATCGGCGCTGAGTGGGATCAGCGGCAAGGTCGCCGAGATCGACGGCCTGATCTCCGAGGTGGCGCAAGCTTCGAAGGAGCAAGCGACCGGGCTCTCCGAGGTCAACACGGCGATCAACCAGATGGATCAAGTGACGCAGCAGAATGCGGCCATGGTCGAGGAGGCGACGGCGGCGGCGGCTGGCCTCAAGAACGAGACCAATGACATGGCGGCCCTGATGGCGCAGTTCCGGCTCGGAGAGTCGGATACGGCGCCCGAAGCGGCCCCTGCCCGGTTGCGGATCGTTCCGCAACCAGGCGCCGCCTCGCGTGAGCGTGCACCGAAGGCCGCGAAGGTCCGGCGTGCCGGCAACGCGCAGGCGGCGGTGCGGCAGGACTGGGAGGAGTTCTAGCCTCCAGAGGGGGCTCGCCACCGCCCGTTAGGAGTTCCTGTGCGCCCCCGGCGCCAGCTCGACCCCGGCCAACCGCTCCGAAAGCTTGGCTAGTTCGGTGTGGTCCGCGCCAGGGCCGAGCATGGCGGCGCAGGCGGCGGAGAGTTCGCGGCACAGCGCGCTGAAGGGTGCGGGCGTTGCTGTGTCGCGCGCCACGCCGAGCGCGATCGATACGTCCTTGAGCATGAGGTCGAGCCCGAAGCCGCTGTCGAACTGCCGCGAGAGGACGTACTGCTTGAACTTCTTCTGACTGGAGTTGTTCATCCCGGTCGAAGCGTTCAGCACGTCCACCATCAACGCCGGGTCCAGACCGAAACGCTGACCGATCAGCAGCGCCTCGATCCCGATCAGGAAGCCGCCGGCGCTGACCAGGTTGTTGAGCGCCTTCATCGCGTGCGCCGACCCGACACCGCCCGTGCGCAGGATGGAGGTGCCCATCGACTCCAGCAACGGGCGGACGCGCTCGACCGTGGCATCATCGCCGCCGACCATGATCGCCAGCTCGCCGGTCTTCGCGCGCGGCACGCCGCCGGACACGGGTGCGTCGATCATCACGCCCCCGGCTTCGGCCACGCGGGCAGCCAGCAGGCGCGTCTCGCCGGGTGCGCCGGACGTCATGTCCACCACGACCGTGCCGGGCTTGAGCGTGGGAAGCAGGCCGTCGAGAGCCGTCCCGACCGCGGCACTGGTCGGCAGCATCGTGACGATGACGTCGGACCCGGCGGCGAGTTGTGCCGACGTATCCGGCGCGGTGCCGCCGACCTGCTGGGCGAAGGTCTCCGCCACGATCCGCCGCTGGTCCGCGACCATCAGGTCGTAACCGGCGGCATGGACGCGGGCGGCCATGGGCCAGCCCATGTTGCCGATGCCGACGAAGCCGACGGTCTCGGGCATGATCAGGCGCGGTCCAGCTCGGCGAACACGCCGGCGGCGGTCTTGAAGGCGTCGAGGCCGGCCGGGATGCCGCAGTAGACGGTTGCGTGCAGCAGCACCTCCTTGATCTCCTCGCGGGTAACGCCGTTGTTGAGCGCGCCGCGCACGTGCAGCTTCAGTTCGGGCGAGCGGTTCAGGGCGGTCAGCATGGCCAGGTTCAGCAGCGAGCGGGTTTTGCGGTCGAGCCCCGGGCGGCCCCAGATGTCGCCCCAGCACCACTCGGTGGTGACCTTCTGGAAGGCGCGCATGAACTCGTCCGCATTGGCGAGCGAGGCGTCCACGTAGTCCGCGCCCAGCACGGCGCGGCGGTTCTCCAGGCCCTGGGCGAAGCGCTCGCCCTCGTACTCCGGATGGTCGGCCATGGCGGGGCTTCTCCTGGTGGGAATGTGGCGGGTAGAGTTGGGTCCAGACGGCTGACAAAGGCAGGTGCAGGGTGGATTACAAGATCGCCGCCATCCGCTACGCGACCAAGCAGGCGCGCACCGCCGGGAGCAACTTCCTGTTTCCGGACGACCATGGCGCGCACATGCCGATCGACTATTTCGTCTGGGTGGTCACGGGCGGCGGGCGCACGATCGTGGTCGACACGGGGACGAGTGCGGCCGATGCCGAGACGCGCGGGTTGACCGTGCTGCGCTCCACGGCCGAGGCGCTGGCGCTGGTGGGGGTGGACGCGGCGACGGTGCAGGACGTCGTTCTGACGCACCTGCATTACGACCACGCCGGGTGCATGGGCGCGTTCCCGGCCGCGACGTTCCACCTGCAGGATGCCGAGATGAGCTTTGCGACGGGGCGGTGCATGTGCCACCGGCCGCTGCGGGTACCGATGGAGGTCGAGGTGACGGTGAGCGCCGTGCGCCACGTGTACGCGGAGCGGGTTCGTTTCCATGACGGGACTGCGGTGATCGCGCCCGGTGTCAGTTTGCACTTGGTGGGCGGGCACTCGGGCGGGATGCAGGTGGTGCGGGTGCCGACAGCGCGGGGCCATGTGGTGCTGGCGAGCGATGCGGCGCATTTCTGGGCCAATATCCGTACGCGCAACCCGTTTCCGCTCGTGGTGGACGTGGGACGGATGGCAGAGGGCTGGCGCACGTGCGAGGAGTTGGCCGACGGGCCGGATCATATCGTTCCGGGGCATGATCCACTGGTGCTGCAGCGGTTTCCGACGATGCCAGGGCAGCCGGATGTGGCGTTGCTGCATGAGACGCCGGCAGGCTAGGCAGGCCAAGGAAGGCAGGGCTTCGCCTTGCACCCGGAAGGGGACGGTCGCCCCGTTCACCCCTTGATCAGGTCTGCAGAGGACGTCTGTCCTTTGCTGGAGTTTGGGGCAAAGCCCCAATCCTTACCTCTACAGGAAGACGTCGGACGGGCTATCCTTCTTCAGGCTCGCCCCAAGCTCCAACCCAGCCCGCTCGGCATCGACGAAGTCGCACTCCATCGTCCGCCGCAACAGGAACGTGCCATCAGCGCGGGCAACCAACCCCGTCAGATGCAAGCGCCGGCCCGGCAACGGACGGGCATACCCGCCGATCGGGGTCGAGCACGAACCATCCAGCGCGGCCAGCAGAGCCCGCTCGGCGTTGGAGACGGCCTTGGCCACCGGGTCCTCGATCGCGCTCAACAGCTCCCGCAGCTCCGTCGAGTCGGCGCGAACCGTGACACCCACGATGCCCTGGCACGCGGATGGCACCATCACGTCCGTGTCGATCACGACGGAGGCCTCGTCCTCCACCCCGAGCCGGCGCATGCCCGCAAGCGCCAGCAGGCTCGCCTGGAAGTCGCCGCGCCGCACCTTGTCCAGCCGGCCGTGCACGTTGCCGCGGATGGTGCGGATCTGCAGGTCCGGGCGCGCATGCAGCAACTGCGCCTGGCGGCGGACGGAGCTGGAGCCGACCACGGCACCGTAGGGCAGGCTGGCATACGGGTCCTCACCGTCCACGATCTCGCAATCCTGGCCAAGGATCAGCGCATCGCGCGCGTCCTCCCGGGTGAGCGTGCAGGCGAGGACGATGTTGTCAGGCAAGAACGTCTCGAGGTCCTTCAGCGAGTGCACCGCGAAGTCGATCCGGCGATCGGCCAGCGCCTCGTGGATCTCTTTCGAGAACAGGCCCTTGCCGCCGATGTCGGCCAGGCGTTGGCCGCTCGCCTGGGTGGCATCGCCTGTGGTGCGGATCGCGTGCTCCTGGAACACGTCCATGCCGCGCAGCACGGGGCAGAACTTCGTCAACGTGTTCAGGAACGCCCGGGTCTGCACCAGGGCCAGCGGCGAGGCCCGGGTGCCGACGCGCAGCGGCAGGCCGGGGTGATGCGGCCGCACATGCGGGTTGGCCTGAGCTGGCGCTGTGTTCCGCTGACAAAGCCCTTCGAGCGCCGTGTCCATCATCGTCACCACTCCGTCGTGCATCATGCTTGTCCAAACGGTCCATTGAGCCGCACCACGGCCCAGTTGAGGTATCCGGCGAACCCGACCCAGAGGAGGTACGGCGCCAGCAGCCAACTCGACCGGCGTGCCACCGGCCATAGGAAAACCATGAGCGCCAGCACGCTCAGCCAGAACGGCGCCACTTCGGTGAACGCCCAATCGGGGCGGTGCAGCGTGAAGAACAGCTCGCTCCAGAGCACGTTCAGCAGCGCGTTGATGGCAAACAGCACCAGCACCCGGCGGCGTTGCGTGCGGGTTTCCGCAGCGCGCCAGGCGATCACGCCGGAGAGGGCGGTGAGCGCGTAGATCAGCGTCCAGGCAGGGCCGAACAGCCAGTCGGGCGGGTTGAGGCTGGATTTGTGCAGGCCGTAGTACCAGGGGCCGATATCGGTCGCGGCCGCGCCCAGCACGGCGACGATCACCGCCGACCCGGCCGCAACCGCGATCGGGATCCAGCGCCGGGTGCGGGTGCTGTCCGGGTTCACGCGCGGGCGAGGCCCAACAGGTGCGCCGTGTCCTTGACGAAGATCTTGAGGTGGGCGAGCGGATCGCGCCGGGTCAGCTTCTTGTTCATGTAGCTTTCCCAGGTGAGGCGCTGCACGTCCGGGTCGCGGCACATCTTGACGAAGCTCTCGCGGCGCTTGTCGCTGGAGTACCAGAAGCGCTGCATGATCCCGAGGATGAGGAACACGCGGCCGTGGTCCTTCATGAAGCGCTTGCGGGCGGTGGCGAGCGCGCGGACGTCGCCGGTTGCGCAGAGCTGTTCCACCGCGTCCGCGGCGAGCCGGCCGCCGAGCATGGCGTAGTAGATACCTTCGCCCGAGGCGGGGGCGACCACGCCGGCGGCGTCCCCGGCGAGGACCACGTCCCGGCCGTTATCCCAGCGCTTCATCGGCTTCATCGGGATCGGGGCGCCTTCGCGGCGGAGGGTTTCCAGCCGGTCCAGGCCGGTGGCAGCGCGCAGGGCGGTGATGGCGGGGCGCAGGCCGAAACCCTTCTTCGCCGAGCCGGTGCCGATGCTCATCGTGTCGCCGTGGGGGAAGATCCAGGCGTAGAAATCGGGGGAGAACTTGCCCTGATAGTAAACGTCGCAACGGGTTCCGTCGAAGGCCGGGTCGTCTTGCGGGGTGCGGACGATCTCGTGGTAGGCGAAGACGTAGGGCACGCGGTCGGCGCCCTTGACGTGCTGCTTGGCGACGGCGGAGCGGGCGCCGTCGGCCCCGATCACGACGCGGGTGCGGACACGCTGCTCGCCGGTCCCGTCCTTCAGGGCGAAGTGGACGACGGCCGTGCCGTCCTCGTCGTGGCTGATGCGGTCGTAGAGGCCGGTGGCGCGCTCGGCGCCGAACCCGGCGGCGCGCTCGCGGAGGTATTCATCGAATTCCTCACGGTCCACCATGGCGACATAGCCGGCGCCGTCGATCGGCATGTCGGCCTGCTTGTCGGAGGGCGCGACGATACGGGCGCCGCGGGCCTTGGCGACGAGCAGGTGCTCGGGGATGGCGAAATCGCGCACCAGGCGGGGCGGGATGGCGCCGCCGCAAGGCTTGATGCGGCCCGCGCGGTCCAGCAGCAGCACCCGGCGGCCACGGCTGGCCAAGTCGGCCGCGGCGGTGGCGCCGGACGGGCCCCCGCCCACCACCACTGCGTCGTAAGTCACGGCGTCGCAGGTCGAAGCGTCGTAAGTCGCAGCGTCGCAAGTCGCAGCGTCGGGCATGCTGTGGCTCCTCAGGTCGCTTGGATGGCCGCGAAGGCCGGGCTGGGCGCACGCGTGGTTGGGACGAAAACGCCGGCGGCGAGACGGGCTGCGATCAGGAACACCGCGGCCTGGGTGAGGAAGACGGCGGCGTAGGACAGGGCCGGCGCTTCAAACAGCAGGTGCGTCACGTCGATCAGGCCCGTGCCGAACAGCCCGCCGGCACCAAACGCGATCGCCTGCGCGGCGCCCCAGAGGCCGACCCGGGTGCCCTCGCGCTGCTCGCGGCCCGCGGCGGCGAGGCCCATCATGGCGCCGATGGCCGAGACGGCAAACGCTCCGTTGGCGGCGCCGAGCAGCAGAACGGAGGCGTGCAGCGGCCAAGCAGGGCCGACCAGGGCCGCAGCCGCCATGCCGCCGAGGGCCAGGGTAGAGGCAATACAGCCGCCCATGGTCCAGGCACGCATGGCGCGGGCCTGGGATGTACGGGCCAGCAGGCAGGAGAGTGCGACGCACGCCATCCCGGCCAGGACGCCCGCGTGGAGCAACCCGGTCAGGCCGGCGGTCTCGCCGGGGGTGAAGTGGAAGACGGCGCCGGCGAACGGCTCGAGCACGACTTCCTGGGCGCTGTAGGCGAGCATGGAGACGAAGACGAAGATGGCGAAGCGGCGGGACGCGGGCTCGGACCAGATTTCGCGGAGGGCGGTGAGGAAGCTGGGTGCGTGTTCGGCCCTCGCCCGCGGGCGGGAGAGGGCGTCGGCCGCGTGTGCGGGACCTTCGATGCCCAAGACGGCGACTACGGAGATCAGGAAGGCGATGCCGGCAACCGCAGCCGTCACGGCGGTCAGGCGTGTCGGGCTGAACGGGTCAAGCAAGTGGCTGGCGGTGGCGGAGGTCACCACGATGCCCAGGATCATCAGCAGCCACAGGATCGTGGCAGCCGGGCCGCGGCGGCTTGCCTCGGTGCGGGCGGCCATGAGCGTGAGAACGGAGGTGCCGGCGGCGCCGACGCCCAGGCCCACGACGGCGAACGAAGCGATGGCGAGCAGCAGGCCGGGGACGAAGTGGGTGGCCATCACCGCCGTGCTGGCTGCGGCCGCGACCCCGCCGGCGGCGAGGACCGCCATGCCCCCGACGATCCAGGGCGTGCGGCGCCCCCCCATGTCGGAACCGAAGCCCATCCGGGGGCGCAGGACCTGCACGCCGTAGTGCAGGGCGACGAGCGCGCCGGGCACGATGGCGGGCAGCGCCAGTTCCACCACCATCACCCGGTTCAGCGTCGAGGTGGCGAGCACCACCACCGAGCCCAGCGCCGCCTGCACCAGGCCGAGGCGGACGATGCCGGGCCAGCCGAGCGGCGTCATGCCGGCACCATGGCGCTGAGCGCGAAGGCGGTGACCATCATGCCAGCGACGTAAAGCGTGGTTCCGGTGCCGTTGTACCAGGGGGCAAGCTCCTTCGGGCGGCGCAGGAAGCGGACCATCAGGCCGGCTTGCACCACCAGCAGCGCCATCACCACGGCGGCGCGGATCGGGAAGTCCCACAAAACCAGCAACGCCACCACCGCCAGTTGCGGCACCGCCATCACCCAGCACGCCAGCACGGCGGCCCGGCGCACGCCGAGCAGCACCGGCAGCGAGTTCACGCCCATCCGCCGGTCACCCTCGACGGCCTTGAAATCGTTCAGCGTCATGATCCCATGGGCGCCCACGCTATAAAGCGCGGCCATCGCCAGAATGCGTGCGCTCGGCCAGCCGCCGGCCATGATCGCAGCGCCGGTGAACCACGGCAGCCCCTCGTAGCAGGCGCCACAAGCGGCGTTGCCCCACCATCCGTTGAGCTTCAGCCGGAGCGGCGGCGCGCTGTAGATCCAGGCCAGCACTGTGCCCAGCACCGCCGCGCCCAGCACCATCGGCCCGAGCGCCAGCGCCACAACCAGGGAGAGCACCGTCCAGCCAACCGCGATCCATAGACCGGTGCGGCCCGGAACGCGGCCCGAGGGGATCGGACGGTTGGGCTCGTTGATCGCGTCCACGTGCCGGTCGAACCAGTCATTGGCCGCCTGGCTCATGCCGGTGACCAGCGGGCCGGCCAGCGCCACGCCCGCTGCCACGACCAGCCAGTGTCCGGCGAGCGGCCGGCCGGCGGAGATCGCGCCGCACGCGAAGGCCCACATCGGGGCGAACCAGGTGATCGGCTTGAGCAGCTCCAGCACCGTTCCCGGCGAGACGCGCCCGAGGGCTACGGGCATGGCGGGGCTGGCCATGGACATCTACTGCTCCCGCTCGATCGCGGCGAGGTCGCCGATGCCGTAGCGGCGCAGCTTTACATAGAGACTCTGCCGGCTCAGCCCGAGCATCTCGGCGGCCGAGGCCCGGTTGTCCCCGGTCAATTCCAGCGCCGCCTCGATCGACAGCCGCTCGATCACCTCGGTTGCCTCGCGCACCAGGTCCTTCAGCGCGACCCGGCCGATCAGTTCGGTCAGTTGCTCGACCGAGCGGGGGAGCTGCCTGGCGGCGCGGGGGGCCACGTGCATGCGGGGGCCCACGTTGCGCACGGCGTAACCGAAGCAGGGCTGCCCGCCGCTGGTGACGGCGACGGCGGAGATCTCCACCTGCACCGAGCCGCCGTCCTCGCTGCGCATCACGGTCGAGAAGAACCGCACCGTGCCGCGCTGGCGCAGGTTGTTCACCAGCACGTCCAGGTCCACGCCGGTCTGGCCGATCCAGCGGTCCAGCGGCTCGCCCACGGCCAGACCCTCGTTGGCGAGCTGCGCCATCTCGAGGAAGGCGGCGTTGGCGGTCAGGATGACGCCGGTGTCGTCGGTCACCACGAACCCGTCCGGCGCGCCCTCCACCGCTGCGAGCAGCTTGGCTTTTACGTCCGGCAGCTCGGGCAGCGCGTTCGCGTCCGGGGCGGCAAGGCGCAGCAGGAACAGCGTGGCGTTTGCCTGACGGAACAGCGAGGCACGGATCAGCACCGGCTTGTGGCGGCCGGTCCGTCCACGGGCGGCCAGGCCGGCGGATACGTCCGGCTCCCGTCCGCCGGCACGTATTGCGGCGAGGTAGGATTGCACCGCCGGCAGCGTGCCCGCTTCGAACAACCCGGCGAGCGGCTTGCCCGTGATCTCCTCGACATCGGCGCCGATCAACAGTGAGGCCGCCGGGTTCGCCTCGATCACGCGCGCTTTGTCGGCGTCGAAGATCAGCACCGCTTCGGAGGACATCTGGAACAGCAGGCGGTAGCGCGTCTCCAACTCGCGCATGCGGGAGTAGTCGCGCTCCAGCGATTGCTGAACGTTGACCAGGCGTTGCTGGAGTTCCGACATCGCCCGCAGGTCGCGGCCGAACAGCACGATGCGGTCGCCCTTGCCGACCTGCACGCCGCAATACAGCACCGGGACGGACCGCCCGGCGGCCGTCATGTGATTGAGGTGACGCCAGCGCGACTCGGCGGCCGTGGTCGCCTCGCGCAGCAGGACTGCGACCTTGGGCCGGCTGTCGAGGGCCACCACGCTGGTCAGCTTCTGGCCGATCCAGTTAGGGCTGTCGTCCAGGTCGGTCGCGAGGTCCTCGTTGCGGATGGCCAGGTCGCGGATGATTCCGTCCGGATCCAGCACGAGCGTGATGTCCGAAGCCGCGCCAATCAGGGCTGCCGCCGCACCTGGGTCGAGCTCGCCAAGAGAAGTGACCGGTGAAGCAAACGTTTTCACGGCAAGGGTGGTCTCCAAATACACGCGCGTTCCCTGGTTCCCAATTACTTCTCGTTGCCACCGGTTATGCCGTTGGTTGTGTCGTCTTCAATCCGCAAGCATCAGAGTCGTCGTCATTGCTGTTGTGGTTAAGCTTAAGAACACTGGCGTGCTGTCGCTTGGGCCAACAAACTGTCGGCCGCCTTGACTGCCTGACGGCCATCCATGGCGGTGCCGTCGGCTCCGATCGTCGCGGCCAGGTCGGGATTGGCCGTGAAGCCGGGTCCACCGACCATGATGGCCACCTTCGGGTTGCGCGATGCGTCGCGGACCATGCGGATCATGGCGCGCGCGTCTTCCAGTTGTTCGTCGCATGGCAGCGAGAAACCGACGATGTCGAACCAGGAGCCGCGCACCATGCCGGCGAGTTCGCTTTCGGACTCGATCGTGCCACTCCACGCGTTCCAGCCGGCGCGGCGGAAGAAGTCGTACACCATGGAGAGGCCGAACGTGTGCTGCTCGCGGGGCAGGGGCACCAGCAGGATGCGCGGCGCCGCCGGGTTCAGGGCCGCGTTGTCGCGGTAGGTCGCGCCGAGTTCGCGCAGGCTGTTCTGCAACAGGAACAGTCCCACCGTGACATCGGTGAAGTCGCAGTCGTCGTCCACCCACATTTGGCCGAGCTGACGCGCGGTCGGCGCCAGCAAGTCCAGATAGAGGGTCTCGGCCATGTAGCCGGCCGCGTGCAGCGCCTCGACGAAGGCGATGGATTTCGCCTCCTCCCGCGCGAGTACGAGGCTGACCAGCTCGGCGACCTGCGCTTCGGAGACGGTGGGGGACGGGGGTGCCTGGGGGACGGTGATGGCCGGCGCCGTGGGAACGGCCGCGTCGTCACGCCGGGTGAGCAGCAGGCGCGGAATGACGTCCTGCTCGACAGTTTGTTCCACCAGCCTCTGGAGCCGTTGGTCGGCAAGGTTGGGCTGGATGGCAGGCGGAATCGCCATGCCGCCTGGCCCCGCCTTGCGCGCCTGCTCTTCGGTGGTGGTGACCTGCTGTCCCATTGGCTCCATCGGATTGCTTCCCTGCAAGTTTTGTTTCTTGGCGCTCGGACTGTCAACCTAGATTTACGTCAGACTCGCTTGACACATTTGACGGCACGGCCTTAGCCTCGGATCTACCGGCGACGGATGGCCAAACGAGCCAAAGCGGGCCGGAACGGGAGCGACGTGGCGTAACGAAAAAGACCACGCTTGGGGCGCTAAGCGACGCACCCAGGACGGTCACCGCACCTGAGTTGGGGAGGCATTGTCAAGCTATGTTTACCGTTGCCATCGGACGCATCATCGATCAATTTGACTGTTGCCCTTGGGGCGGGGTTGTCGGGCACACACCCGCCAGCCGCCAGCGCATTCAACACGTCCGCAAGCAGCAGCTTTACACACCGGAGCAGCGTGCGCGGCGCGATGCCTCACCTTGGACGATGGTGCAAGGCGTGCTGGCCCCGGCGCAGTTCGCGGTGTTCCTGGTCAGCTTCGGGCTGGTCGCGCGCTTCCTGATCACTGGCGAGGGCGAGGCGGTGGCCACGGCCTCCGTCGTGTTCAAGACCGGCGTGCTCTACCTCATCATGATAACGGGCTCGATCTGGGAGCGCGCGGTGTTCGGCCGCTACCTGTTCGCTCCGGCCTTCTATTGGGAGGACATGGTCAGCATGGTCGTGCTGGCCTTGCACACCACCTACATCGCCGCCTTGCTGACGGGCGCTTTGAGCACCCACGAGCTGATGGCCTTGGCGCTGGTCGCCTACTCGACCTACGTGGTGAACGCGGCCCAGTTCGTGCTGAAGCTGCGGATGGCGCGCAAGCAACCCGTCTGGTCCGAGACGACGGTGGGCGCCCAAGCGTGAGCGCAGTGATGTCCGGTTGCGCCGATGCCCCCGTGCTGCGGGAGCGGGGCCAGCGGGAAGTGTTCTGCGGGCTGACCGGCATAATCTGGCTGCACCGCAAGATCCAGGATGCGTTCTTCCTGGTGGTGGGCTCCCGCACCTGCGCCCACCTGATCCAGTCGGCGGCCGGGGTGATGATCTTCGCCGAGCCGCGCTTCGCCACCGCGATCATCGATGAGCGGGACCTGGCGGGCATCGCCGACGCGAATGACGAGCTGGACCGGGTGGTGGGCCAGTTGCTCGCCCGCCGGCCGGAAATCCGGCTGCTGTTCCTGGTCGCGTCCTGCCCGTCCGAGGTCATCAAGCTCGATCTGTCCCGCGCGGCGGAGCGGCTGTCGGCCAGCCACGCGCCGCAGGTCCGGGTGCTGAACTACAATGGCAGCGGGATCGAGACGACGTTCACCCAGGGCGAGGATGCCTGCCTGGCCGCCCTGGTGCCGATCCTGCCGCGCGAGCCGGCGAATGCACCGCCTGCTTTGCTCGTTGCCGGCGCTTTGGCCGAGGTCGTGGAGGACCAGTTGCGCCGCCTGCTGGAGGCGATGGGGGTGGGCCCGGTCCACTTCCTGCCGCCGCGCCGTGCGCTGGACCTGCCGCCGGTCGGGCCGAACACGCGGTTGCTGCTGGCGCAACCGTTCCTGGCCGACACCGCCCGGGCGCTCGAAGCACGGGGTGCGACCCGGCTCGAGGCCCCCTTCCCGCTCGGCATCGAGGGCACCACCGCCTGGCTGCGCGCCGCGGCGGACGCTTGGGGCGTGCCGGCGGCAAAGTTCGACGCCGTGGTGAACCCGGCGCGCACGCGGGCTAACGCCGCGATGGACCGCTACCGTCCGATGCTGGCCGGCAAGAGCATCTTCCTGTTCCCGGACAGCCAGCTCGAGATCCCGCTCGCCCGGTTCCTGGCGCGCGAACTCGGGATGCGGCTGGTGGAGGTCGGCACGCCATACCTGCACCGCCAGCACCTCGCGGCGGAGCTGGAGCTGCTGCCGGCGGGGACCATGCTCAGCGAGGGGCAGGACGTCGAGCGCCAGTTGGACCGTTGCCGGGCCGCCGCGCCTGACTTGGTGGTGTGCGGACTCGGGCTGGCCAATCCGCTCGAGGCGGAAGGCATCGCGACCAAGTGGTCGATCGAGCTGCTGTTCACGCCGATCCAGGGCTACGACCAGGCCGCCGACCTGGCTGAGTTGTTCGCGCGGCCCCTGGTTCGCCGCACCCGGCTGCGGGTTTAACACGGTGCAACTGACGCTCTGGACGTACGAAGGCCCGCCCCATGTGGGGGCCATGCGCGTGGCGACGGCGATGGAGGGCGTGCACTACGTCCTGCACGCGCCGCAAGGCGACACCTACGCGGACCTGCTGTTCACCATGATCGAGCGGCGGCAGAAGCGCCCGCCCGTCACCTACACCACGTTCCAGGCGCGCGACCTGGGCGGCGACACCGCCGAACTGTTCAAGAACGCGGCGCGCGAGGCGTATGAGCGGTTCCGGCCGCAGGCGCTGCTGGTCGGCGCGTCCTGCACCGCCGAGCTGATCCAGGACGACCCGGGCGGGCTGGCGAAGGCGCTCGGGCTGCCGGTGCCGGTGGTGGCGCTGGAGCTGCCGTCCTACCAGAAGAAGGAGAACTGGGGCGCGGCGGAGACTTTCTACCAGTTGGTCCGTGCGTTCGCCGGGCCGAACGCGCCGGCGCCGGGTGCGGCCCGGCCGGCACGCGAACCTGGCGCACGGCCGAGCTGCAATATCCTGGGCCCGTCGGCACTCGGCTTCCGCCACCGCGACGACGTGCGCGAGATCAGCGGTCTGCTGGGCCGCATGGGGATCGACGTGAACGTGGTGGCGCCGCTGGGGGCGACCCCGGCCGATTTGGCGCGGCTGGGCGACGCCGACTTCAACGTGCTGCTGTATCCCGAGACCGGCGGCCAGGCGGCGTCCTGGCTGACGCGGACCTTCGGGCAGAAGGCGACTCGCACCGTGCCGATCGGCGTGGGCGCCACCAAGGCGTTCATCGCCGAATGCGCCGAACTCGCGGGCGTGGACCCGGCGCCGATGGACAGCAACCTGCCGTGGTACTCGCGCTCGGTCGACTCCAACTACCTGACCGGCAAGCGCGTGTTCGTGTTCGGCGACGCGACCCACGCGGTGGCCGCGGCGCGGGTGGCGGCCGAGGAGTTCGGCTTCACCGTGGTCGGGCTCGGCACCTATAGCCGCGAGTTCGCCCGCGATGTGCGCGAGGCTGCACGCACGCACGGCGTGGAGCCGCTGATCAGCGACGACTACCTCGAGATCGAGGCTGCGATCGCCGCAGCGCAGCCGGAGCTGGTGCTGGGCACGCAGATGGAGCGGCACATCGCCAAGCGGCTGGGCATCCCGTGCGCGGTGATCTCGGCCCCGGTGCACGTGCAGGACTTCCCGGCCCGCTACTCGCCGCAGATGGGCTTCGAGGGTGCGAACGTGCTGTTCGACACCTGGGTGCACCCGCTGATGATGGGGCTGGAGGAGCACCTGATCGGGATGTTCCGCGAGGACTCGGAGTTCCATGCCGAGGCGGCGCCCAGCCATCTCGGGCACTCGGCCGCGGCGCCGGTGGCGACGGAAGCAGCGGGTCCGATCCAGTGGGCGACCGATGCGGAACGTGAGGTCGGCAAGATCCCGTTCTTCGTGCGGGGCAAGGCGCGGCGCAACACGGAGCGCTTCGCGGCCGAACGCGGGCTGGCGACGATCACCGTGGAAACCCTCTACGACGCAAAGGCGCACTATGGCCGGTAAGGGCGTTCCGATTAGGGTGGTCCTGGTGACGATGGACAGCCATCTGTCCGGCGCCGCAGCCCGGGCCGAGGCCGAGCTGCGGCGCGAGATGCCGGGCTTGACCCTTGCAGTGCACAGCGCCGACCAGTGGGCGTCCGACCCGGAGCGGCTGGCCGAGTGCCACGCGGACATCGCGCAGGGGGACATCGTGATCGCCACGATGCTGTTCCTCGAGGACCATATCCGCGCCGTGCAGCCCGCGCTCGCCGCCCGGCGTGACGCATGCGACGCGATGCTGTGCTGCATGTCCGCGGGCGAGATCACCCGCATGACGCGGATCGGCCGGTTCGACATGGCGGTGGAAGCGACCGGCGTGATGGCGCTGCTCAAGCGGCTCCGCGGCGGCAAGGGCAAGGCGGGCGCGACGGCCGGCCAGTCGCAGATGAAGATGCTGCGGCGGCTGCCGAAGTTGATGCGGTTCATTCCGGGCACCGCTCAGGACATGCGGACCTACTTCCTGGCGCTGCAGTATTGGTTGGCCGGGTCCGAGCAGAACCTGGCGAACCTGGTGCGCATGCTGGTCGATCGGTATGCCGCGGGCGAGCGCAAGCCGGGTGCGGCGCTGCAGGTGGCGGCACCGATCGAGTATCCGGAGCTGGGGTTGTATCACCCGCGCGTCGCCGGTCAGTTTGCGGAGCGGCTGCAGGACCTGCCCGCGGGCGGCACGAAGGGCACGGTGGGCGTGATCCTGCTGCGCTCCTACCCGATCAGCGGCAATGCCAAGCATTATGACGGCGTGATCGCCGCACTCGAGGCGCAGGGCTTGCGGGTCGTGCCGGCGTTCGCCAGCGGCCTGGACGCGCGGCCGGCGATCGAGGCGTATTTCATGCGCGACGGCGTGGCGAGCGTGGACGCCGTGGTGTCGCTCACCGGGTTCTCGCTGGTGGGTGGGCCGGCGTATAACGACAGCCGCGCCGCCGAGGATCTGCTGGCCAAGCTGGACGTGCCCTACGTGACCGCGCATCCGCTGGAGTTCCAGTCCATCGAGCAGTGGGAGCGCGACCCGCGCGGGCTGCTGCCGGTGGAGGCCACGATGATGGTCGCACTGCCGGAGCTGGATGGCGGCATGATGCCGGCCACGTTCGGCGGGCGTTGCGGCCGCTCGGCGATGGCCGAGCGCTGCCCGGGCTGCGACGGCACGGCGTGCGCCAAGGACATGGTCAGCCATCCGGAGCGCGCGAACACGCTGGCGGCGCGGGTGGCGGCGATGGTGGCGCTACGCCGGGCCGAGCGGCGGGACAAGCGTGTGGCCGTGGTGCTGTTCAACTTCCCGCCCAACGCGGGCGCGGTTGGCACGGCCGCCTACCTCGCGGTGTTCGCCTCGTTGCACAACACGCTCGGAGCGATGCGGGACGCGGGCTACAGCGTCGAAGTGCCGGACACGGTGGACGCGCTACGCGACCGGCTGCTGGCCGGCAATGCCGAGCGCTACGGCACGGATGCCAACGTGGCCGCGCGGATTTCCGCCGAGGAGCATGTCCGTCGCCAGCCCTGGCTCGACGAGATCGAGCGGAGCTGGGGTGCGGCGCCGGGCCGTGCGCAGTCGGACGGGTCCGGCATCTTCGTACTGGGTGAGCGCTTCGGCAACGTGTTCGTGGGCCTGCAGCCGGCCTTCGGCTACGAGGGCGATCCGATGCGCCTGCTGTTCGAGCAGGGGTTCGCACCGACCCACGCGTTCACCGCGTTCTACCGCTGGATCGCGCAGGATTTCGCAGCCCACGCCGTGCTGCATTTCGGGACCCACGGGGCGCTGGAGTTCATGCCGGGCAAGCAGGCCGGGCTGTCCGCCGCGTGCTGGCCGGACCGGCTGATCGGGCACCTGCCGAACTTCAACCTGTATGCCTCCAACAACCCGTCCGAGGGCATGATCGCCAAGCGCCGGGCCAACGCGGTGCTGCTGAGTTACCTGACGCCGCCGGTGGCGCATGCCGGGTTGTACCGCGGCCTGCTGGACCTGAAGGCGAGCCTGGACCGCTGGCGCACGAGCGAGCCCGATACCGGGCGGGACGAGTTCGCGGCGCTGATCCAGGCACAAGCCGCCGCGGTCGATCTGAGCGCGGCCGAGCCGGCTTGGGAGGAGGCGGAGAGCGAGATCCAACGGCTTGGCGCCGCTCTGCTCGAACTGGAATACACGCTGATCCCGCACGGCCTGCACGTGCTTGGCCAGCCGCCGAGTGCGGAGGAGCGGGCGGAGATGCTGGACGCCTCCCGCGTGACCGACCCGGCGGAACGCGCCCGGTTGGACGCGCTGCTCGCGACCGACTCCGAGCTGCCTGCGGTCATCCACGCGCTGGACGGCGGCTACATCCGCCCGGCGCCCGGCGGCGACTTGCTGCGCACCACCGAGGTGCTGCCGACGGGGCGCAACCTGCACGGCTTCGACCCGTTCCGCCTGCCGAGCGCGTTCGCCGTGCAGGATGGCGCGCGACAGGCCGACCGGCTGCTGGCCCGGCACGAGGCCGATGGCAAGGGCCTGCCCGAAACGGTGGCGATGGTGCTGTGGGGTACCGACAACCTCAAGACCGAGGGCGGACCGATCGCGCAGGCGCTGTGGCTGATGGGCGCCGCCCCCCGCTTCGACAGCTACGGCCGGCTATGCGGCGCCGCGTTGGTGCCGCTGGGAACGCTCGGCCGTCCCCGGGTGGACGTGGCGATCACCGTCTCCGGCATCTTCCGGGACCTGCTGCCGCTGCAGACCAAGCTGCTGGCCGAGGCCGCGTTGCTGGCGGCAAGTGCCGACGAGCCCGAAGCGGAGAACTTCGTCCGCAAGCACGCGCTGGCCTTCATCGCGCAGCACGGCGGCACGATGGAGGAAGCCGCTTTGCGCGTGTTCGGCAACGCGGACGGCGCGTATGGCAGCAACGTCAACCAACTCGTCGGTTCCGGCGTGTGGAACGAGGAAGACGAGCTGGCCGAGGCGTACGTGCAGCGCAAAGGCTTCGCCTACGGCGTGTCCGGCCGGCCCGAGCGCCACGCGGCCGTGCTGGACCACGTGCTGGCCAGCGTGGACATCACGTATCAGAACCTCGACTCGGTCGAACTCGGCGTCACCACGGTGGACCACTACTTCGACACGCTCGGCGGCATCACGCGCGCGGTGCGGCGGGCGCGGGGCGGAACGGGGGCGGCCGTCTACATCGGCGACCAGACCCGGGGCGACGGGCTGGTGCGCACGCTCAGCGAGCAGGTGTCGCTGGAGACGCGCACGCGGGCGCTCAACCCGAAATGGTACGGTGCGCTGCTGAAGCACGGCTACGAGGGCGTGCGCGAGATCGACGCGACCGTCACCAACACGCTCGGCTGGTCCGCGACCACGGGCGAGGTGCAGCCGTGGGTGTACCAGCAACTGGCCGAGACCTACGTGCTGGACGAGGCGATGCGCAACCAGTTGGCCGCGCTGAACCCGAAGGCGTCGGCCAAGATCGTGAACCGGCTGATCGAGGCGACCGACCGCAAGTACTGGTCGCCGGACGCCGAGACGCTGAACGCCCTGGTCCGTGCGGGCCAGGATATCGAAGACCGCCTTGAAGGCATCGAAGTGGAGATGGCTGCATGACCCCCGTGGCAGACCTGCCTTACGCGCTGCGCCGCAAGATCCCTCTCGACGGGGAAGGCAGCGTCCAGGTGCAACTCGACCCGGCGCTCAGGATAGGCGCGGCCAAAGTGTTCGCGGTTTACGGCAAGGGCGGCATCGGCAAGAGCACGACGTCCTCCAACCTGTCGGTCGCGTTCAGCAAGCTCGGCAAGCGCGTGCTGCAGATCGGCTGCGATCCGAAGCACGACAGCACCTTCACGCTCACCAAGCAGTTGCTGCCGACGGTGATCGACGTGCTGGAGACGGTGAACTTCCACTCCGAGGAGCTCCGGGTCGAGGACTTCGTCTACCAGGGCTATAACGGGGTGATGTGCGTGGAAGCCGGCGGGCCGCCAGCGGGCACCGGGTGCGGTGGCTACGTGGTGGGGCAGACGGTCAAGCTGCTCAAGGAACATCATTTGCTGGAAGAGACCGACGTGGTGATCTTCGACGTGCTGGGCGACGTGGTGTGCGGCGGCTTCGCGGCGCCGCTGCAGCATGCCGACCGGGCGCTGATCGTGACCGCGAACGATTTCGACAGCATTTTCGCAATGAACCGCATCGTGGCGGCGATCCAGGCGAAAGCGAAGAACTACAACGTGCGGCTCGGCGGCGTGATCGCCAACCGGAGCGCCGCGACGGACCAGGTGGACCGTTACAACACCGCCACGGGGCTCAGCACGCTGGCGCATTTCCCGGACCTGGACGTGATCCGCCGCAGCCGGCTGAAGAAAAGCACGCTGTTCGAGATGGAGAGTTCGCCGGAGCTGGAGGCGGTGAAGCTCGAATACCTCCGCCTCGCCGCCTCGCTGTGGGCCGGCACGGAGCCGCTGGTCGGGCAGCCGATGCGCGACCGCGATATCTTCGACCTGTTGGGTTACGACTGATGAGCACGGCCACCTACCTCGCCCGCCGCGGCCAGCTCGAGACGTATTTCGACCGCACGGCGGCGCAGGCCTGGGCGCGGCTGACCAGCGACGCGCCGGTTAGCGGAATCCGCGCCACGGTGCGCGCCGGGCGGGACCGGATGCGGGCGACGCTGCTGAGCTGGCTGCCGGAGGACCTTCACGGCCGGCGCATCCTGGACGCCGGGTGCGGCACCGGCGCGCTGGCTGTGGAGGCGGCGCGGCGCGGCGCCTCGGTGGTCGCGATCGACCTGTCGGCCACGCTGGTGAAGCTGGCGGGGGAGCGGCTGCCGGCCGGGCTCGACGTGAGTTTCCGCGTGGGCGACATGACGGACCCGGCGCTCGGCCGGTTCGACCACGTGGTCGGGATGGACTCGCTGATCCACTACCGCGCGCCGGACATGGCGCGCACCGTGGCGGCGTTGGCGGAGCGGGCGACGACGTCCGTGCTGTTCACCTTCGCGCCCCGCACGCCGCTGCTCTGGACGATGCACACGGTGGGCAAGCTGTTCCCCCGCAGCGACCGCGCGCCCGCGATCGAGCCGGTGACCGGGTCCACCATCCGCCGCCTGATGGCCGCCGACCCGGCGATGGGCGGCTGGACGCCTGGCCGCAGCGAGCGGATCACCAGCAGCTTCTATATATCGTGCGCGCAGGAGATGGTGCGCGCATGAGCGGGGCCGTCGCCCGGCTGAACGGCCGGCTGGCCACCAAGTGGGGCCGGATCGGCACGGCGTTCATGCCGTTCGCGGATGCGGCCTCGCCCTCGTTGCCGATGGGGCAGTTGCTGCGGTTGTCGCTGTTCCAGGTTTCGGTCGGCATGGCGGTGGTGCTGCTGATCGGCACGCTGAACCGCGTCATGATCGTGGAGCTGGGCGTGCCGGCCTGGCTGGTGGCGGTGATGATCTCGCTGCCGCTGGTGTTCGCGCCGTTCCGCGCCGTGGTGGGCTTCAAGTCCGATACGCACCGGTCCGTGCTGGGTTGGCGCCGGGTGCCGTATCTGTGGCTGGGCACGATGGTGCAATTCGGCGGGCTGGCGATCATGCCGTTCGCGCTGATCATCCTGTCCGGCGACAGCCACGCGCCGGCCATCGTGGGCCAGGCGGCGGCGGCGCTCGCCTTCCTGATGGTCGGCGCCGGGCTGCACACCACGCAGACGGTGGGCCTGGCGTTGGCGACCGACCTTTCGCCGCCCGAGACCCACCCGAAGGTCGTGGCGCTGCTGTGCATGATGCTGCTGCTCGGCATGGTGGCCAGCGCGCTCACCTTCGGCGTGGTGCTGGCACATTTCTCGGAGATCCGGCTGATCCAGGTGGTGCAGGGCTGCGCCGCCTTGACGATGATCCTGAACGGCATCGCGTTGTGGAAGCAGGAACCGCGCGACCCCAACCGCACCCGGTTCGACCGCGCCCGCCCGACCTTCGGCGAGGTCTGGCGCACGTTCAACCGCGGCGAACGCGCCCGCCGGCGGCTGGTGGCGCTCGGCATCGGGACCGTCGCGTTCAGCATGCAGGACGTGCTGCTCGAGCCGTATGGCGGGCACGTGCTGGGCCTGCCGGTGGGTATCACCACGCTGATGTCGGCGTTGCTCGCGGTGGGCGGGTTGACCGGCTTCGGCACCGCGGCCCGGCTGCTGGGACAGGGGATGGACCCGTACCGGCTGGCCGGCGTCGGTGCGCTGGTGGGTTTGGTCGCCTTCAGCGCCGTGGTGTTCGCGGCGCCCTTCGACAGCGCGGTGATGTTCGCCGCGGGGGTCACGTTGATCGGCCTGGGCGCCGGCTTGTTCGCCCATTGCACGCTGACGGCGGCGATGGCGCTGGCCGAACCCGGGCAGGTCGGGCTCACGCTCGGCATCTGGGGCGCGGTGCAGGCGTCGGCCGCCGGGTCAGCGGTGGCGATCGGCGGGTTGGTCCGCGACGGGGTGGGTGCGCTGGCGACGCAGGGCGTGCTCGGCCCGGAACTGGTCACCCCCGCCACTGGCTACGTCACCGTCTACGCGATCGAGATCGGGCTGCTGTTCGCGACCTTGGCCGCGGTCGGCCCGCTGGTGCGCTTCCGCGTGCCGCAGATTGCTGCCCACTCCTCCCTACTCCCACAAGAAAGCTGAGAGGCACATCGCCATGCAAGAGATTGGCGCCATCACCGGCTACATCGACGTCGCACAGATGGTCTTGTACGCGTTCTGGATCTTCTTCGCAGGGTTGATCTACTACCTCCACCGCGAGGACATGCGCGAGGGCCACCCGCTGGTGTCCGAGCGCAAGCCGTACCAGTACGTGCACGCAATGTCGGACCTGCCGAGGCCGAAGACGTTCCTGACCAAGCACGGCAACTACCAATCGCCGCGCATGGAACCGCTGGAGACGGTGAGCGCGCGGGCGATGGGCAACTTCCCGGGCGCGCCGCTCGAGCCGGTCGGCAATCCGCTGCTGGCCGGCGTCGGCCCCGGCGCGTGGGCGCAGCACCGGGCGGACATCCCGGACTACACGTTCGACGACAGCCTGCCCAAGATCGTGCCGTTGCGCAGCGTGCCGGATTTCTTCCTCGCCTGGGAGGATCCGAACGTCATCGGCATGGAGGTGCTGGGCCTGGATCGCAAGGTCGCGGGCAAGGTGATCGACGCCTGGGTGGACCGGTCCGAAGTCGTGATCCGCTACGTCGAGGTAGAGTTGCTCAACCCCGTCGCGGCCCGCACCGTGCTGCTGCCGATGAACTTCTTCTCCATCAACAAGCGGATGCAGCAGATCCGCACGCGCTTCATCACGGCGGCGCAGTTCGCCCTGGTGCCTGCGACCAGGGAGCGGGACACGGTCACCATCCTCGAGGAGGAGAAGATCATGGCGTATTACGGCGCCGGCAGCTTCTACGCCCGTCCGGGCCGCACGGAGCCGCTGCTGTGAGGGGCCTTCCCGGCCGCCTCCCCGCGGGCGAGCGCGTTCTGTGGCAGGGTGCGCCCGACTGGCGGGCCATGACCCGGCGCGTGTTCCACATCCGCGGCCTGGCCGGCTATTTCGGCGTGCTGCTGGCCTACGCCGCCGTGCACTCGTTTAGCCAGGGCAAGCCGGTGCTGGACGTGCTGCTGACCACGGCCGAATTCGCCGGCCTGGCCCTGGTGCCCCTGGCATTGCTCACCTTGTATGCTTGGGGCACCGCGCGGGCGACGGTTTACACCATCACCAATCGCCGTGTTGCCATCCGACTGGGGATCGCGTTGCCGATGACGATCAATCTTCCCTTCTCCCGCATCGACGGGGCCGGTTTCAGCCCCGCCCGTGACGGCACGGGGGATATCGCGCTGCAGACCGCCAAGGGTGGGGACGGGCTTGGCTACGTGATCCTTTGGCCGCATGTCCGTCCGTGGCGCGTGGCGAAGGCCGAACCGATGCTGCGCGCCATCCCGCATGCCGAGCGCGTGGCGCAAATCCTCTCCCGCGCGCTCGCTGCGTCCGCCGATGCACCGGTTCCGCAGTTGCAAGACGCGCCCAGCCCGGCCAGCATCGGTGCAACCCGCCCGCAGACCGCTGCGGCCTGACGCGCGCGGGGCGGAGGATACGATGCGTTATAGCTTCGCGAACGTCACCGCCGGCCTGCCGGTTCTCGTGGTGGGCGGCATGGTCGGTCTGGCCCTGATCGGCGCCATGGTCGGCGGCGGCCATGATGCGCCGCCCGAACCCGGCCAGGCCGTCGCCGCGCGGGACCTGCGGTTCGAGGACCGGGCAGACGGCGCCGTGCTGATCTACGACGCCGCCGCCACGACGCCGTTCGAGGTCGTTCAGGGCCAGGCCGGGTTCCTGCGCGGCACGTTGCGCGGGCTGGCCCGGGCGCGGCACAGCGAGGGGCTGGACGACAGTACGCCCTTCCACCTCGCCGCCTGGCCCGACGGCCGGCTCACGCTCGATGACCCGGCGACAGGCCGCCGGCTGGATCTCGAGGCATTCGGACCCAGCAACGAGGCCGTGTTCGCCCGCCTGCTGCCCGGCCTCGATCGCAGCGGAGGGCGTGCCTGATGTGGCCGTTCAGCGAACCCACCGTCCAGGTGATGTGCGACATCGATATCGAAAAGTCGCGTGAGAGCTTCCACGCCCATGCCGTCCCGGACGGGGTGGCGATCCGGCCCGGCGACATCGTGGTGGTGCACGGCGTTCCGACCGATATCGGGTTCGGCGACCGGCTGATCAGCCAGTGCCCCGCGACCGTGACCCGCGCCGGCCCGCTGACCCGGCTGTGGACCAAGATCACCGCCATGACCGAGCTGACCGAACTCTACGAAGTCGGCTTCATGCCGAAGGAGACACCATGAGCGCTTCAGTGCGGGCCCGGCCCGCGGACGCCACAGCACGGGCCAAGCCCGTCAATGAGAGCACCCGGCTTGCCCAGCAGGACACGGTGCTCAGTCCGCGCTTCTACACCACCGACTTCGAGGCGATGGGCAAGATCGACGTCAGCCGCGTGCGGACCGAGTGGGACAGCTTGATCGCCGAGATGCGCGCGGACCCGAACCGCGGCCACTTCATCCGCAACGAGCAGTTCGACATCGACCTGTCCACCATGGACCCGGCGCTGCGGACGGAGCTGCTGGAGTTCCTGGTTTCCTCCGTGACGGCCGAGTTCTCCGGCTGCGTGCTGTATGCCGAGATCAAGAAGCGGATCAAGGACGGGGACATCAAGGACCTGTTCACCTTCATGACGCGGGACGAGGCGCGGCACGCCGGGTTCATCAATGACACGCTGAAGGATTTCGGCGTGGGCGTGGATCTGAGCTTCCTGACCAAAGCGAAGAAATACACCTATTTCCGGCCCAAGTTCGTCTTCTACGCGACCTATCTCAGCGAGAAGATCGGCTATGCGCGGTACATCACGATCTTCCGCCACCTCGAGCGCAACCCGGACCGGATGATCCACCCGATCTTCCGCTGGTTCGAGGAGTGGTGCGGCGACGAGTTCCGCCATGGCGAGGCATTCGCGCTGCTGATGCGGGCGGATCCGAAGGTGCTGACCGGGCTGAACAAGCTGTGGATCCGGTTCTTCCTGCTGGCCGTGTTCGCCACGATGTACGTGCGCGACCACGCGCGGCCGGTGTTCCACGCCGCACTCGGGGTGGACCCGACGGAATACGACTACACGGTGTTCCGCATCACGACCGAGATCACGCGCCAGGTGTTCCCGCTGGCGCTGGACATCGACAACCCGGCGTTCCGCGCCGGCATGGAGCGGCTGCG
>CAXTVQ010000037.1:39079-44497 GCA_964247705.1 uncultured Acetobacteraceae bacterium
GCGTGCCTGTATCACGAGCTGGCCATCCTGCTGACGGCGGCGGCGGTCGTGGCGGCGACCTGGCACGCGCCCAACCAGGTCGGGCTGTGGACCTTCATGGTGCTGTGGGGAGCGCGGCAGTCCGCCAAGCTGAACGTGTTCCTGGGTGTGCTGAACCTCAACGAGCAGTTTGTGCCGCCGCACCTGAAGTTCCTGAGCAGCTTCATGTCGGTGAAGCCGATGAACTTCCTGTTCCCGGTCTCGGTCAGCGGCGGGATGGTGCTGGTTACCTGGCTGGCCATGCGCGCAGTGGCGCCCGGCGTGAGTGCGTTCCAGGCCGCCGGGCTCACCTTCCTCGTCACGATGCTGGCTTTGGCGGTGATCGAGCACTGGTTCCTGGTGCTGCCGATGCCGTTCGCACGGTTGTGGGAGTGGGCGCTGACGCTGCGCGGGCCACGCCGGACGGGGATCAGTTTCCCGGCGCGGTTCCAAGCCAGCACGACCGCTACGCCGTAATTACAGAAAAGGGGGGATGAGGGATGGATTACGAGCAGTTCTTCCGCGACCAGATCGACACGCTGCGGCTGGATGGCAACTACCGGGTGTTTGCCGAGCTGCAACGCCGGGCCGGGCGGTTCCCCCGCGTGACGCATCGCGGCATGGGGCCGAATGCCGGCGAGGTGACTGTCTGGTGCTCGAACGACTACCTCGGCATGGGCCAGCACCCGGCGGTGATCGAAGCGATGCACGAGGCGCTCGACACCTGCGGCGCCGGGGCCGGGGGTACGCGCAACATCGCCGGCACCAATCATTTCCACGTGCTGCTCGAGGAAGAGCTGGCGGATTTGCACGGCAAGGAAGCGGCTCTGCTGTTCCAGTCCGGCTACATGTCCAATTGGGCGGCGCTCAGCACGCTCGCGTCCCGCCTGCCCGGCTGCGTGGTGCTGTCCGATGCCAGCAATCATGCGTCGATGATCGAAGGCATCCGGCATAGCCGTGCGCGGACCGTGATCTTCGAGCACAACGACCCCGAGGACCTCGACCGCAAGCTGTCCACGCTGGCGCCCGACGCGCCGAAGCTGGTTGCGTTCGAGAGCGTGTACTCGATGGACGGCGACATGGCGCCGATCGCCGAAATCTGCGACGTGGCCGAGCGGCATGGCGCGATGACCTACCTGGACGAGGTGCACGCGGTCGGGCTGTACGGCCCGCGCGGCGGCGGGGTGGCCGAGCGCGAGGGCCTGATGGACCGGCTGACGGTGATCGAGGGCACGCTGGCCAAGGGGTATGGCGTGATCGGCGGCTACATCGCCGGGTCGTTCGCAATGTGCGATTTCATCCGCAGCTACGCCTCCGGCTTCATCTTCACGACGGCCCTGCCTCCGGCGATCGCGGCAGGCGCGCTGGCCAGCATCCGCTACCTGAAGGAAGACCGCAGCAGGAGCGCCGCCCAGATGCGGCAGGTGCACAAGCTGCGGGCCGCGCTGGACGAGGCGGGCGTGCCGCACTACGACAACCCGAGCCACATTGTGCCCGTAATGGTGGGCAACGCCACGCTCTGCAAGCAGATCAGCGACCAGTTGCTGGACCAGTACGGCATCTACGTGCAGCCGATCAATTACCCGACGGTGGCACGCGGCACGGAGCGGTTGCGTATCACGCCCTCCCCGTTCCACACGGATGCGGACATCGCGCACCTCGTCGCGTCGCTCTCGGCGGTGTGGTCGGAGCGGTGCCTGGAACGGGTGCAGCGGGCTGCGTAACGAGACATGCGGGGCTGTGAACCAGTCCAGTGTGCCGAGCGTTGCGGCTTGGAATCAAGGGAGGTAGAGCGCCGTGAACTACAACGACAAGACGTCTCGCCGTGGAATGATGAAGGCGGGGCTTGGGCTCGCGGCGGCCGCTGGGGTGGTGGCCGCTGGTACGGCCCGCGCACAGGATCAGAAGATCGAGCAGAACCTGGTGCAGTATCAGGAGATGCCAAAGGATGGGGCCGAATGCGACAAGTGCGTAAACTGGGTCGCGCCGAACGCCTGCAAGATCGTTGCGGGCACGATCAATCCGAAGGGTTGGTGCGTGGCGTTCGCGCCGCAGGGCGGCTGATCGGCGCTGCAATCGGTAAGCCACGGGCATGATCGCGCTTGGACTTACCGCTTCGGCGACGTTGTCACCGAGGCATGCCGGCGCATGAGGGTCACCATGATCAGCATAGCCGGCACCGCCGCGAAGATCGTAGCTCCGTAGAACGTTATCCAGCCGAGTGACTGGGCGAGGATACCGGACAGCCCTCCCACCGTGCGTAAGGGCAATGCCGCCAGCGAAGAGAGCAGTGCGTACTGGGTGGCCGTATAGCCAGGCGCACATAGGCTGGACAGGAAGGTGATGAACGCTGCGTCCGCCATCGCCTCGGCAAATGCCTCCAGCACGACCTTTGCCACGAGGATCGTGGGGTCGCCGCCGGAATAGGCGAGTGCGAAATACAGTCCCATCGACGCCATCTGCACGAACCCAGTCAGAATCAGTGCGCGCCCTGTGCCCAGCTTGGCCACGAGGAAGCCACCCACGGCGGCGCCGGCCAGGCTTGCCGCCAGCGAGGGAACCCCGATTGCGAGGGCGACCTGGGCCCGGTCGAAGCCGAGCGAGCGATAAAACGGCGGCGCCATGGTGCCAGCCATTGCCTCACCCAGCTTGAACAGCAGGATGAACGCGAGCGTCGCCGCGGCGCGAGGCCGGGAAAGGAATTCGACCAAGGGCACCCAAACGGCGTCATACAAGGTGGCCGCTATGCCCACCCGGCCACGCTGGAGCAGGGCTGCGGCCGGTGACGGGGCCAACAGGGTGAACACCGGGCCGAGAGCGACGAGGGCGGCGACGCCGAGCAGGGCGCCGTGCCAGCCGAACCGGCCCGCCAACCCGATCGCAGAAGCGCCAGCCACCAGCAAGGCCGCGCGGTAACCCCAAATATAGGCGGCCAACGCTGCCCCTTGTGCACGCTCGGGGAACAGCTCGATCCGCCACGCGTCGATCGCAATGTCCTGGCTGGCGGACAGGAAGGCGACACAGGCGGCAACGGCGACCAGCGTGACGGGGTGTTCGGGGCTCGACAGGGCAAGGGTGGCGCAGGACAGGACGAGCAAGGGTTGGATTAGCATCAACCAGCCGCGTCGCTGGCCAAGTCGGCGCAACGCGAAGGGTGCGGGCACGCGGTCGAGGACGGGCGCCCAAAGGAACTTGAGGCTGTAGGAGATACCGATATTGGCTGTCAGGCCAATGACAGCGAGCGATGTGCCACCCTCACTGAGCCATTGCCGCAGGGTGAAGCCGGAAAGCGGCAACGGCAACCCGGCGACGAAGCCAAGACCGGCCATGACGGCGAACGCACGGCGGGATGAATGCTTGTCCAACGACGAAGGCCCGGAAGTCTCCCTCCAGGCCTCGCCGCTCAGCGCTACTTCGTCAAGGCTACTTGCCGGGAGCGGTCGTCGATCCCGTCGTGGAGCTGTCCGCGGTCGGGGCCTGCGCTTGAGGGACTGGCGCGCCGGACAGCGCTGGAACCGTCCCCGGGGAGGCTGAGCCCGGGCCAGACGTCGCGACTTGCCCCTGCGGCGTCCCGGCGCTCGGATCGCCAGCGCCGTTGCCGGAAGTGGTCGAAGTGCCGAGTGTTGTCGCATTCGACGATGGCGCACTCTGCGCGAACGCCGGGGCTGCGAAAGCCAGGAGCGCTGCCGTAGCGAGAATGACCGACTTCATAACGAAACCTCCTCTATGCAGCCTTCGCTGCATGGTTGGAGGCACAACGAAGCTAACCCTTGACAGTTCCCACTAAGCAGCGGCCGAGTCGTTCTGCCGGCCGGCCTTCTTGCGCTCGTGCGGGTCGAGGTGGCGCTTGCGCAGGCGAATTGCTGCGGGAGTCACCTCCACCAGTTCGTCATCCTCGATGTAGGATATCGCCTGTTCCAGTGACATCTTGCGCGGTGGAATCAGCAGCATCGCATCGTCCTTGCCGGAGGCGCGGACGTTGGTGAGCTTCTTCTCCTTGATCGGGTTCACATCCAGGTCGCTGTCCCGGGAATGCTCACCCAGGATCAAGCCCTCGTAAACCTTGTCGCCGGGGCTGACGAACAGCGTGCCACGCTCCTGTAGATACCACAGCGCGTAGTGGATCGCCTCGCCACCCTCGGTGGAGATCAACGAGCCATTGCGCCGGCCCTCCATGGCACCCGCCCAAGGACGGTAGCCGTCGAACAGTCGGTTCATGACGCCGCTGCCGCGCGTGTCGGTCAGGAACTCGCCGTGGTAGCCGATCAGGCCGCGTGCGGGGATGCTGAACGTTAGCCGCACCTTGCCGCCACCCGAGGGACGCATGTCCTGCATGACGCCCTTGCGCCGGCTCATCTTCTCGACGACGACGCCGGAATACGGCTCGTCCACGTCGATCAGCACCTCCTCATAGGGCTCCTCGCGCTCCTTGGTCTCCGGATTGATCCGGGTCAGCACGCGGGGGCGGCCGATGGTGAGTTCGAAGCCCTCGCGGCGCATCGTCTCGATCAGCACGCCCAATTGGAGTTCGCCGCGGCCGGCGACCTCGAACGCCTCGCTCTCGTTGCTCTCGGTGATCTTGATCGCGACGTTGCCCTCGGACTCGCGCAGCAGCCGGTCACGGATCTGGCGAGACGTGACCTTCTTGCCCTCGCGGCCACCAAGCGGGCCGTCATTGACGCGGAACGTCATGGCCAGGGTGGGCGGATCGATCGGGGTTGCATGCAGCGGTTCGGCCAGGTCCGATGATCCGACGGTGTCCGGCACCGTCGCATCCGTCAGCCCGGCGACGGCAATGATGTCGCCAGCAATCGCCTCTTCGACGGCAATGCGCTCGAGCCCGCGGAAGCTCATCAGCTTGGTCAAACGCCCGGTCTCGACGACGGAGCCGTCGGCGCGCAGCACCTTCAGCGGCATGTTCAGCCGCGCCGTGCCCTGTTCGACGCGCCCGGTCAGCACCCGGCCAAGAAAGTTGTCGTAGTCCAGGATGGAGGCGACCATGCCGAACGGCAGGTCCGGGTTCAACGCCGGGGCCGGCACGTGGCGCAGCACCAGGTCGAACATTGGCCCGAGGTCCTTGCGGGCGCCTTCCAGCACCTCGTCCGCCCAGCCCTGGCGTCCGGACGCGTAAAGCATCGGGAAATCCAGTTGCTCGTCGGTGGCGCCGAGGGCGGCAAACAGGTCGAACACTTCGGTGTGGACCTCGTCGGCGCGGGCGTCCTGGCGATCCACCTTGTTCACGACCACGATGGGCTTAATGCCCTGGGCTAGCGCCTTGCCGACCACGAATTTGGTCTGCGGCAGCACGCCCTCGGCGGCGTCCACCAGCACGATAGCGCCGTCAACCATGTTCAGGATGCGCTCGACCTCTCCGCCGAAATCGGCGTGGCCGGGCGTGTC
>CAXTVQ010000038.1:0-18272 GCA_964247705.1 uncultured Acetobacteraceae bacterium
ACGTTCTGCACGCTGCCCCGCGTCAGCGCCATCAGCGCGATGGCCAGCAGGATCGACGGGATGGACATCAGCCCGTCCATGAACCGCATGATGACCGTGTCCACCAGCTTCACGTAGCCCGCGATCACCCCGATCAGCATCCCGATCCCGGAAGACAGCGCCGCCACCGCGAAGCCTACGATCAGCGACACCCGCGCGCCATACAGCGTGCGCGAATACACGTCCCGCCCGAGCATGTCCGTGCCGAACCAGTATATCGACGAGGGCACCCGCAACCGCTTGGCCGGGGCCAGGGCCGTAGGATCCACCGTGCCGAGGATCGGCGCGGCAATCGCCACGAAGATGATCAATCCGAGCAGCAGCCCGCCGAAGAAGATCGTCGGTTGCCGCCGGATGAATGTCCGCACCCGGCCGCGCGCCTTGACGGGGGGCAGGATATCCGGGAGGGAGATTGCCTCCCCGCCGCTGGGAAACGTGATGCTCAATAGCGGATCCTCGGGTCGAAGACGGTGTAGAGCAGGTCCACGACCAGGTTCACCAGCACGTAGACGAACGAGAAGATCAGCACGACGCCCTGGATGATCGGGTAGTCGCGCCGCAGGATCGCATCGGTCACCAGGCGGCCGACGCCCGGGATCGCGAATACATTCTCCGTCACCACCGCGCCGCCGATCAGCCCGGCGACGCCCAGCCCGATCACGGTGACGATCGGCACCGCCGCGTTCTTCAGGGCGTGGACGAACAGGATCGGCTGCTGCCCAACCCCCTTCGCGCGCGCCGTGCGGACGTAATCCTGGCTCAGCACCTCCAGCATCGTCGCACGGGTGATGCGGGCGATCAGCGCTATGAACACACCCCCCAAGGCCAGCGTCGGCAGGATAAGGTTGGACAGCCACGGCCATACCCCCTGCGCGAACGGCGTGTAGCCCTGCACCGGCAGCCACTGGAGTTCCAGCGCGAACACGTAGGCCAGCAGGTAGCCCACCACGAACACGGGCACCGAGAACCCGAACACCGCCAGCAGCATCAGCGCCCGGTCGATCAGCGTGCCGTGCTTCCAGGCCGCGATCACGCCCATCGGCACGGCGACCACGATCGAGAACACCAGCGTCAGCACCATGAGCGAGACGGTCGGCTCGACCCGCTGCGCGATCATGTGGGCGACCGGCAGGTTGGTGAAGATCGACGTGCCGAGGTCGCCATGCAGCACGTGCCACACCCATTCGCCGAACCGCACCAGGAACGGCCGGTCCAGCCCGAGCGACTCACGGATGCGCTCCACGTCCGCCGGGCTCGCCTGGTCGCCGGCGATGATGGCCGCAGGGTCGCCAGGGGCCAGATAGAGCAGGCTGAACACGAACAGCGCGACAATGGCCATCACCGGAATGGTCGCAACGATCCGGCGGAGGGTATAGGCGAGCATCAGGCCTTCTTCACATCCCAGAACACGGGGAACGGCGCTTTCACCACGCCTGACAGCTTCTTGCTCCAGGACTGGTATCCGAGAAAGAAGCCGGTCTGCGCGTAAACCACGTCATCGAACGCGGCCTTGTTGATGGCGGCATAGGCAGCTTTCTCGGCCGCTTCGTCCGGCGCCGCGTACCACTGGTCGATGCCGGCCTGCACCGCGTCCGATTTCGGCCAGCCGAACCATGCCTTGTCCCCGTTGGCCGCGAGCGCCGTGTAGGGCGCCGGGTTGATGCAGTCCGCCCCCGCGTGCCAGGTGAAGAAGATGTTCCAGCCGCCCTGCGACACCGGGTCCTTCTTGGACCGGCGAGCGCCGACGGTGCCCCAATCGAGCGCCTGGTAGTCGACGTTCATGCCGATCTTGGCGAGCAGGTCGGCCGCCACGTCCCCTTCCGCCTTGGTGATCGCGACGTCGGTCGGGACCATCATGGCGATGCGCTCGCCGTTGTAGCCGGCCTCTTTCAGCAGTGCCTTGGCTGCATCGTATTTGCGCGGCCCTTCCAGGATCTGCCCGCCGGCGTCGGTGTAGGCGGGCGTGCCCGGCGTGAAATAGGACGGGCAGAGCTTCCACAACGTCTCGTCGTCGCCGACCACGGCGCGCATGAAATCTTCCTGGCTCAACGCCATCATCACCGCCCGGCGCGCCCGCACGTCGTTGAACGGCGGATTGAGGTGGTTGAACCGCAAATCGCCGATGTTGCCCAGCGGGTCGGCGATATCGACGTTCAGCGCCGAGGACCGCTTGAGCAGCGGCACCAGGTCCGGGATCGGGTTCTCCCACCAATCGACCTCGCCGTTGGTCAGCGCGCCGGCCGCAGTCGCCGGGTCCGTGATGATGTTCCACTCGATCCGGTCGAAATACATCCGCTTGCCGCCCGAGGACCAGTCGGACGGCTCGTCGCGCGGCTTGTAGGCCTCGTGGCGCGTGAACACGGCCTTGCTTCCCGGCACCCAGTCGGCGGTGGAAAACTTCATCGGGCCGGAGCCCACGAACTCGGTGATCAGCTTGAACGGGTCGGTGTTGGCGATGCGCTCCGGCATGATCAGGCACATCGGCGAATTCGCCTTGCCCACCGCGAACAGCATCTTGGGGAACGGCTTGTTCATCCGGATTCGGAACGTGGTGTCGTCCGGCCCGTCCAATCCCACGAGTTGCGCCGCGATGATCTGGCCCATCGTATCGCGCACCATCCAGCGCTTGAAGCTGGCTGCGATGTCCTTCGGCAGCACTTTCTGGCCGTCGTGGAACGTGAGCCCTGGGCGCAGCTTGAACGTCCATGCCAGCCCGTCCTCGCTGACCTCGGCGCTGTCGGCCATCTGCGGCTTCGGCTCGAGCCTGCTGTTCACGCCATACAGCGTGTCCCACACCAGCATCGCCGCGTTGCGCACGACATACTGGGTTCCGGCAACGGCATCGAGGCTCGAAAGGTTGGCCTGCGGGATGAACCGCAACACCTTGGCATCCTGCGCCCGCGCGATACGCGGCGTTGCCAGCATCGACCCTACAGCCGCTGTGGTGGTCAGGAAGTCGCGCCGCTTCATTCACTCGCCCCCGAGATGAGCACGCGCATGGCTGTTATGCCGCTACGTCCTGTCCGGGACCTTAGTGGTCAGTCAAGTTCGGTGCAAACGGGCGTTAACAATCCGCAGCGAATTGCGTGAGTGCGGCTCCTAGGCGGATTGGCGCAGCTTCGGCCGAAACCCCGTCGGCCGCGGCCGGAACGGCGCCCGTGCCGGCATCGGCCCGTCCCCGGCCGGCGTGATGCGCGGCTCGCCCGGCGGCATCTCGGCCGTTGCTGCGGTAAATGCCGCACTGGCTGCCCGCGCCACCTCGAAGCGCGTATCGGTGTCGAACACCCGTATGGCGCCGATCTCGCGCTTGGTGATCCCACCCGCGCGGCAGATCAGCGGCACCAGCCATTTCGGGTCCGCCTTATCCCGCCGCCCCACCGCGATGCGGAATTGCACGAAGTCGCCCGGCACCCCCGGCTCACGCAATGCCCCCGGCTCGCGCGGCGACCTCGGCTCGCGCGGCGTCATCGGCACGGGCACTGGCGTTGCCGTCACCGCCTCGGGCGGCGGCAAACGCTGCTGATACAAGCGCAGCAGCGCCGCCGCGACCACGACCGGCGAGTGCCCGGCCAGCAACGCCTCTGCCTCGGCGCGCTCCGCATCGCCAGGTTCGGCGAACATCGCGTCCTCCAGCAGCCGCTCGCGGTCCCGAGCCCGGATCTCGTCCGGACCGGGGGCGCTCGACCATGCGACCCGCACCCGGGCGGCGTTGGTCACCTGCTCGGCCCGGCGACGCTTCGGGTGCGGCACGATCAGCACGCAAACGCCCTTGCGCCCTGCCCGCCCGGTCCGGCCGCTCCGGTGCAGCAGCGACTCGGGATTGGTCGGCAGGTCGGCGTGCACCACAAGGTCGAGCTCCGGCAGGTCGAGCCCGCGGGCTGCCACGTCCGTGCACACTCCCACCCGTGCCCGGCCGGACCGCAGCGAGTCGAGCGCCGCCGTCCGGTCATGCTGGCTCAGCTCACCCGAAAGCATCACGGCCGCGAACCCGCGCTCCACCAGCGCCATGTGCAGCCGCTTGGTGCCTTCCCGCGTGGCGCAGAACACCAGCGCACCCGGCGCCTCGTACCAGCGCAGCACGTTGACCAGCGCCGCTTGCGCCTCGTGCGGCGGTACGGCGATGGCGCGGTATTCGATGTCGCTATGCGCCTGTGTGCGGTCGATGGTGTCGATGCGCAGTGCGTCCCGCTGATACCGCCGGGCCAGCGCTGCGATGTCATGCGGGATGGTGGCGGAGAACAGCAGTGTGCGCCGCTCGGCGGGCGTCGCATCCAGGATGAATTGAAGCTCCTCGGCGAATCCTAGATCCAGCATCTCGTCCGCCTCGTCCAGCACCACGACGCGCAGCGCCGAAAGGTCCAGATTGCCCCGCCGCAGGTGGTCGCCCAGACGGCCCGGCGTCCCCACCACCACGTGGCACCCCTGTGACAGCGCCCGCGCCTCCCGCCGTATGTCCATGCCGCCGACGCAGGATGCGATGCGCGCGCCGGCATACAGCCAGGCCAGTTCCGCCTGCACCTGCAGCGCCAGTTCCCGCGTGGGTGCGATGGCCAGCGCGACCGGCAGACCCGGCGCTGGCAGCTCGCCCTCCGGCATCAGCGTCGCCGCCGCCGCCAGCCCGAACGCCACCGTCTTGCCGGATCCGGTGCGCGCAGAAACCAGCAAATCCCGCCCTTCGGTGCCGGGCTGCAGGACCGCGGACTGCACTGCGGTCGGTTCGTCGTAGCCGCGCGCGGCCAGTGCTGCGTCGAGCACGGGGTGGACTGATGGGAATGGCATAGCCCGCATTTAGGGCGGACAGGGTGGCAACACTAGTCGGGGCCGCTATGCGCGGGAGCGAACGGGTGCGAAACAGCCCGCCTAAGACGCTGGCGGCACGCTCGCCTTCATCATCGCACCAAGCGCACTCGCCATGTCGGTCGGGATCAGCACCGTGGCGCCCCGCTCCTTGTTCATCTCATACAGGAGGTTCATCTGCCGCAACTGCAGCGCCACCGGGTTCTGCCCGTAGAGCTCGGCAGCCAGCAGCACCTGGCGCGCGATCTCCTGCTCCGCGGAGGCCAATGTCACCCGCGCCTGCTTCTCCCGCTCCGCCTGCGCCTGGCGGCTCATGGCGTCCTGCAGGCCGGCAGGAATTGCCACATCCTTGATCTCCACCGAGCGGATCGCGACCCCCCACGTGCCCGTCTTGCCGCCGATCGTGATGCGCAACTGCTCGTCGGCCGTTTTACGGTCGCTCAGCAACCGGCTGAGGTCGGTCGAGCCGATCATCTCCCGCAGGCTGGTCTGCGCCACCCGCTCGATCGCCTGGCGGTAGTTCGCGATGTTGATCGCTGCCGCCCGCGGGTCCGCCACTTGCCAGAACACGATCGCGTCCACGCCCACCGCCACCGTGTCCCGGGTCAATGCCTGCTCGGCGGTGATGGTGGTCGTCTCAACCCGCATGTCCACGATGAACGCCACCCGGTCGATCAGCGGCAACAGCAGGAACAGGCCGGGCCCCCGCACCCCCGCAAACCGCCCGAGCCGCAGCACCACCGCCCGGTTCCATTCCGAGGTCATGCGCACCGACCGGAACAGGACGAACACGATCACCACGGCAATGGCGATGCCGACGGCGAGAAAGGGATTTTGCTGGATCATCTTTGAACAGTAGCACCGTTGCTGTCGACCAACCGCATGTTGGAACGGCGTTCTTATCTTCCACTGTCGCGTTGACCCCTATCCGAGCCGGTCCCTAGCCTTCCCATCTTGGATGCGGAGGCTAATGCGATGACGATCGAATTCATGGTGCTAGCCAGCGCGCTGGCCGGCCTGGTTGCCACGAAGGTGACGCTGCTGTTGGCGGACCGTGCTCAGGCCCGCCGCCTGCGTCCCCGGACTATGCGCGTCCCAGAGTTGCGGCGGCCGTCACGGCCAGCCGGTCACCAAGCCCGCGCGGCCTGATCATACCCGGTCGGCGCAGGTCGCGCCGGCCTAGCACTGCCGGCAAAACCGCCGCGAGCGCCCTGCCCCGGGCCCGCGGCTGCCCAAGCAGCGCCCGGCTCTCTGCACCCAATGCCGCGAACACGGGGGCAAGGATTTGCGGATCGGGCTTGCTGATAACGGCTTCGGCCGTCAGCCCATGTGATGCCAACACATCGGCCGGCAGCAGGCAAATCCCTCCGTGCGCCAACGGCACCGTGTTGCGCAGCGCGCCCGCCGCGCCGTAGCCGGCGCCTGCTTCACAGACGCCCGGCGCGCCCGGCGCACCCAGCAGTTGGGCCGCCGCCATCGCCAGTGCACCCGGCCCAGCCAGCAGCCAGTCCCGCCATTCGGCAACGGTGGCGAACTCGCTCACTTCGCGGGCGTCCAGCATCGACAGCAGCGGCGCCGGGTCGAGCTCCCCCGCTTCCAGCAACTGCGACAGCGGCGTGGCGACCTCGTGTTTTTTTGGCATGCCCTCCACCACCTCCCGCCACCACTGCAGCCGGATCATGGCCATCATCGGCTCGGACGCGACTTCCCGCGCCCGGGCCGTTTCATGGTTGAAAGCGTATAGCGTAAACAGCGCCTCTCGCCGCTCTGCCGGTGCGAACAGCGCCGTCAGGAACCGGTCCGGGTCGGCTTTGCGCACGAGGGCGCCGAGCGCCGAGAGGCCAGGCTTGGAACGGTCGGTGCCGGGCTCGCTCATGGAACGCAGATGGGGTGTGGCGCGCTTGACGCGAGGGTAGCCGGGCAGGATGGTCCGGCTGCCAAATGATGTCTAGAAGGAGCAAGCCCATGGCCTTTGAACTCCCGCCGCTGCCTTATGCCCACTCCGCCCTTGCCGGTCAGGGCATGTGCCAGGAAACGCTGGAACTGCACCACGACAAGCACCACCAGGCCTACGTCACGGCGCTCAATGGCTTCGTCGAGAAAGACAGTGCGCTGCAGGGCAAGTCGCTCGACGAAATCATCCAGCACACCGCCAAGGAAGGCGGCCCGGTGTTCAACAACGCCGGCCAACACTGGAACCACATCCTGTTCTGGCAGGCGATGAGCCCGACCGAGGGCGGCAAGGTGCCTGCCAAGCTCGCGCAGAAGATCACCGAAGACCTCGGCGGCATGGACAAGTTCAAGGAGGCGTTCAAGGCCGCCGCGACCACCCAGTTCGGCTCCGGCTGGGCCTGGCTCGTGCTCGGCACCGACGGCAAGCTGAAGGTGACCAAGACGCCGAACGGCTCCAACCCGCTCGCGATGGGCGAGGGGCATGCATTGCTCGGCATCGACGTGTGGGAGCACAGCTACTACCTCGACTTCCGCAATCGCCGCCCCGATTACGTGACGAACTGGCTGGATAAACTGGCGAACTATGAATTCGCCGAGAGCCAGATGTCGGCGGCGTAACACCGGCAAACCGCCTCTCGTCCCGCGAGTTCTGGGGACGGGAGGCGACGTTCGCCTGAGGTTTTTCTTCGATGCGCATCATACTACTAGCCGGTTGCTGCGTCGCCCTGTCCGGCTGCGGCGTCACAGGTTATGGATACAGCGGCGGCTTGGTCGGTGCTGCGTCCCCGCCCAATGCCTATGCCAGGAACGCCGAGCCGCAAACGCCGAACAGCTTGCCCCCGGGCGCCATGGGCTTTGGCCCGAGCGGACCCAATACACGCTTCCCGGATTTTGGCGCCATCACCGTCGGGACACCCTACTAGCTCTTGGCCCTACCAGCTTGAACTTCGGCCGCTGCGGGGCCAGACACCGGCCATGGCCCCTCCCCTGCTCCTGCTTCAAGACGTTCGTGCCACCCTTGGCACCCAGGCTCTACTCGAAGGCGCCACGATCGGCGTCGGCGCCGGCGAGCGCATTTGCCTGGTCGGCCGTAATGGCTCCGGCAAGTCCACCCTCCTGAAGATCGCCGCCGGGTTGATGAAGCCCGATGGCGGCAGCCGTTTCCTCCAACCAGGCGCCACCGTCCGCTATCTTCCGCAGGAGCCGGACCTGTCTGGCTATGCCACAACGCTCGACTACGTCCAGGCTGGCGTTGGACCCGGTGACGATCAGCACCGCGGCCCTGCCCTGCTCGACCGCCTCGGCCTGACTGGCTTCGAGGACCCGGCGCATCTTTCCGGCGGCGAGGGCCGCCGCGCCGCCCTCGCCCGGGCCCTCGCGCCCTCCCCCGACCTGCTGCTGCTGGACGAGCCCACCAACCATCTCGACCTCCCCGCGATCGAGTGGCTGGAAAAGGAGCTTGCCGCCTCCCGCGCCGGCATCGTGCTGATCAGCCATGACCGGCGCATGCTGCAGACGGTCGGCAAGACCGTGGTGTGGCTCGAGGCGGGCGTCACCCGGCGCATGGACCGCGGCTTCGAGCATTTCGAGACCTGGCGCGAGGAAGTTGCCGAGCAGGACGCGCGGGACCGGCAGAAGCTGAACCGCCAGATCGTGCGCGAGGAGCACTGGATCACCTACGGCGTCACCGCCCGCCGCAAGCGCAACGTGCGCCGGGTCGCCGAACTCGCCGCCCTGCGCACGAAGCGCCGCGAGATGGGCGGCCCCGGCAACGGCCTGAAGATGGCCGCGGCGGAGGGCGAGCTGTCCGGCAAGCAAGTGGTAGTGGCCGACCACATCTCCCGCAGCTACGGCGACCAGCCGATCGTGCGGGACCTCCAACTGCGCGTGCTGCGTGGCGACCGGCTAGGCATCGTGGGTCCGAACGGGGCGGGCAAGACCACGCTGCTCCGCCTGCTCACCGGCAAGGACCAGCCGGACGCCGGGTCCGTGACGCTCGGCACCAACCTGCTGCCCGTGACCCTGGACCAGCAGCGCGCCGCGCTCGACCCGGCACGCACCTTGCAGGACACGTTGACCGGCGGCGAAGGCGATCAGGTGACGGTCGCCGGCCAGAAACGCCACGTGGTCGGCTACATGAAGGATTTCCTGTTCCGCCCCGAGCAGGCCCGCACCCCCGTCGGCATGCTGTCCGGCGGCGAGCGTGGCCGCCTGCTGCTCGCCTGCGCGCTGGCCCGCCCGTCCAACCTGCTGATCCTGGACGAGCCGACCAACGATTTGGACCTGGAGACGCTCGACCTTCTGCAGGAACTGCTGGCCGAGTATCCTGGCACCGTCCTGCTGGTCAGCCACGACCGCGACTTCCTGGACCGGATCGTAACGTCCACCCTCGCCGCCGAGGGCAACGCGCGCTGGGTGGAGTACGCCGGCGGTTACAGCGACATGCTGGCCCAGCGTGGCCCGCCGGTGGAAGCGGAGCCGGTGCGCAGCGGCAAGGGCCTGCAGGCGACCCGCGGCTCGGCCAAGCCGGCCAAGCTGTCGTTCAAGGACAAGCTGGCGCTCGAAGCCCTGCCGTCGGAGATCGGCACGCTGGAACGCAAGGTCGCGGCGCTGCGGACCGAACTGGCGGATGCCGACCTGTATCGGCGGCGCCCTGCGCGGTTCAAGGAGGCGACGGACGCTCTGACCGCGGTCGAGGCACAGCTCACGACCGCGGAAGAACGCTGGCTGGAACTGGAAGCCAAGCGCGAGGCGCTCGAGGCCGTTCGCTGACCTTGTGCGTTGCGGACCTGCTCCCTCTCCCGTTTTTCACGGGAGAGGGAGACGTCATCACCGCACCCGCGGGTCCAGCACGCGGTAGGCCAGGTCTGCCAGCAGGTTCAGCCCCACGTAGGTGAGCCCGATCACCAGCGTCGCCCCCAGCACGGCGTTCATATCCGCATTCAGCAGCGACCCCGTCAGGTACTGACCAATCCCCGGCCAGGAGAACACCGTCTCCGTCAGTACCGCCCCTTCCAGCAACCCGGCATAGGTCAGCGCCAGCACCGTCACCAGCCGCACCCCGATGTTGGCGAAGGCATGCCGCCATACGACCCGCATGGCCGAGAGCCCCTTCGCCCGCGCCGTGATAATGTATTCGCCGGACAGTGCGTCGAGCATGAACCCCCGCGTCATCCGCGCGATCGTGGCCAGGTTGGTCGCTGCCAGCACCAGCGACGGCAACACCAAGTGCGACACCGCATCCCGGAAACTGTCCCAATCGCCTGCCAGTGCCGCATCCACCGTCAGCAACCCGGTGACCGGTGGCACCATGTCCTGGAACACGACGTCCTGCCGCCCCGGACCCGGCGCCCAGCCCAGCTTGGCGTAGAACACCAGCAGGGCCAGCAACGCGAGCACAAACACCGGCACCGACCAGCCGCACAACGTCCCGACCCGGATCACCTGGTCCGCCCAGGTCCCCCGCCGCACCGCCGCCAACACGCCGAGCGGGATGCCCACGGCCGTCGCGATCACGATCGCCACCGTCGCCAGTTCGATCGTCGCTGGGAAGAACGTCGCGATATCCGTCGTGACCCGGTGCGACGTCATCACCGAGCGGCCCAGATCGCCGTGCAGCAGGCTGACGACATACCGCCAGAACTGCACCGGCAGCGGCTGGTCCAACCCCATGGCGCGCCGCGTCGCCTCCACCACGGATTGCGGCGCGCGGTCGCCCACCACGGCCAGCACCGGGTCGATCGGCACGACGCGGCCGATCAGGAACGTGATCAGCACCAGGCCGAACAACGTGATCGGCACGCTGCCCAGCGTGGCGCCGAGGACACGCAGGCGTCTCAAGACAGTGGCCTAGGTTTTGGACAGATCGGTGTAGCGCGTCCCGTCCGCGAGCACGCCCAGGTCGAACCCGCTCACCCCCTTGCGCGACACCGCGACGCCCACTTGCTGCTCGAACAGCACGAACGGCGCCCGCTGCATGAAATCCTTCTGCAACTGCTGATACTCCTCGACACGCTTGGCGCTGTCCGTCTCCTTCAAAGCGTCCTGCGCCCGCCCGCCCAGATCCTGGTCCTGCCAGTTGGACCGCCACGCAATCGTCCGGTTGGTCGACTTGTCCGTGTTGTCCTGGTTGATGCAAAACGCCTGCGCATTGGAGTTCGGGTCGAAGTAGTCGCTGCCCCAGCGCAGCATCGCCATCTGGTGCTGCCGCGCCCGGGTCTTGGTAATGACTTGACGGAACTCGCCCGCGATGAGCTGCACCTTGATGCCGATTGCCGCCAGGTCAGCCTGGAACGCCTGCGCCACGTCGGTGAACGGCGCCGCCGCCTGGTGGTCCAGCGTGACCGAAAACCCGTTCTCGAGGTTGGCCCGCTTCATCAGCGCCTTGGCCTTGTCCACGTCCTTATGGAACGGGTTGTCGTTCAGCGCCCCCGGGAAGCCATCCGGCAGGAAGGCCTGGTGCGTCTCGAAGATATCCGGCGTGATGTTCTTCGCGATCGCGTCGTAGTCGATCGCCCATTTTACGGCCTGTGCCACGTCCGGGTGCGCCAGCTCCGGCATGTTCTGGTTCATCGCGATGTAGTTCACCGTGCCCTGGCTCTTGGAGTTGATGGTGAACTCCGGCCGGCCCTTCACCGCCTTCAACTGCTCCGGGTTGAGGTTGCGGGCGATGTCCGCATCCCCCTTCTGCAGCAGCAGCAACTGCGTGGACGGCTCCGGGATATGGCGGATCACCATCCGCTTCAGCTTCGCGGCCGAGCCCGGGACCGCGTCCAGCACCACGCTGTCGCTCGCCTTCCAGGACCGCACCGCCCAGGCGTTCGAGCCGGCAGATGCGCCCTTGAGCCAGCCGTTGCCGAAATCGCCGCCGTCGGCGTGGCTCATTGCCGTCTTCATGTCCACCACGCTGCCGACATTGGCCGACAGGCAATACAGCAGGAACGTCGGCGCCGTCGCTTCGGCGATCTGCATCACCACCGTGTGGTCGTCCAGCGCCTTGATCCGCGCGGCCGCATTGTCCTTGGTGAAGCCGAACTGCGTCAGGATGAAGCCCGGCGCCTTGTCCATCGTGATCGCGCGCTGCATCGACCAGACCACGTCCGCTGCGGTGACCGGGTTGCCGGACGCGAACTTATGGTCGTCCCGCAGGTAGAACGTGTAGGTGACGCCGTCGCCCGCGACCTCCCAGTGGCTCGCCAGCACGCCGTTGATCTTCGTCGGGTCCACCCGGTCCGGCTCGACCAGCTTCTCGTAGCAGTTCGAGCCGATCTCGTTGCCCGAGAACTCGAACGCCTCACCGGGGTCCAGGCTGATGATGTCGTCGATCTGCATGGCCATCACGGCCACGTCCTTCGGCGTCTCGGCGAATGCGGTGTTCCAGATCAGCGGCGTGGCGGCGGCCGACCCGATCAGGCTGCGGCGAGTTAGCATGGCGATGGTCTCCGGATGCGCGGGCGGACCATAGCCGCGTGGAGCCAGGCGGCAAGCAGGCCCTGCACTGTCAGCGCGAAGCGGCGATGGCGCTTTGCAACCCAGGCAAGTCGATCGCGCCCGGGATCAGCCGGTCGCCGATGATCAGCGCGGGCGTTCCCTCCACATGCAGTGCGGCGGCGAGTTGCAGGTTGTGGTCCAGCCGCGCCTGGATCGCCGGGTCCGCCATGTCCCGCTCCAGCCGTTCGCCATCGAGCCCGGCCTGCTCCGCCGCTGCCCGCAGGCTGGCCATCGTGGGGGCGGCAGTGTCGTGCATCACCGCCTGCTGCAGCTTGGCGTAGCCGCCCTGGCGTTGCGCCGCGAGCAAGGCGCGCGAAGCCAGCATCGAACCCGGCCCGAGGATCGGAATGTCTTTCAGCACCAAACGAACCTGCGGGTCCGCCTGCACCAGGGCATCGAGCACCGGCAGCATCTGGCGGCAATACGGGCAGCGCGGATCGTAGAATTCCACCACCGTCTCGGACCCAGCGGGGTTGCCGATGACGGGGTCCGCCGGATCGCTGACCAGCGCCGACCGCTCGGCCGTGATCGCGCCGGCGGAGGCCGCGTCCTGCCGCGCCGCCTCGTCGGCCTGCAACGCCAGAAGCGCGTCCCGCAAGATCGACGGGTCGTCGTGCAAGGCTTGCCGCATTGTCTGCACCACGTCGGCCCGCTGCTCAGGCGTCAACGCCGCGGCGTGCCCCTGCGCCACACCGCCCGACGCCGCCGCCGTCAGTACCGCCACGTGTATCCAACGTTTCAGCATGTGCCATTCCCCTCACCCAGCCGGACTTGTGCCCTCTACGGTGACGGAGGAACAGCGTTGCCGCTCACCGAGAACCCGGTTATGGCACCCTTCGTGGCAGGTCCGGGGACCGGCCCTTGGAGGACTTCACCGACCGATGGCGGCTTTCAGACGGATGCGGGCCGGCGTAGCGCTCAGCCTGTGCGTCACCGCAAGCGCGTGCGGCACCCTCAACGACGTGAAGAACACGTTCATCGGCGGCGGCGTCAGCGGCCCCGGCTCCGAGGTGCGGCGCATCAGCGGCTTCATCGGCGGCGTGGTGGCGGACGAACCGACCGCCGCGCTGGCCGGCCGGGAGGTGCTGGCGATCGGCGGGAATGCGGCGGACGCGGCTGTCGCAGTCGGATTTACCCTCTCGGTCACCTATCCGTCCCGGGCAAGCCTCGGCTCGGGTGGCGCCTGCCTTGCCTACAGCCCGGCCAAGACCGGCGCCGGCGAGGGTGCGCCGGAGGCGATCGTGTTCACCTCCGTGCCGCCCAAAACCGTCCAGGGCCGCACAGACCGGCCCGCCGCCGTGCCGATGCTGGCGCGCGGCCTGTTCGCCTTGCACGCCCGCTACGGCCGCCGCCCGTTCGAGACCCTGATCGCCCCCTCCGAACAACTCGCCCGATTCGGCACACCGGCTTCACGCGCCTTCCTCAAGGATCTGCAGCTCGTCTCCGGCCCGTTGCTCGCCGATCCGGACGCCCGCGCGGTGTTTGCCCCAGGTGGCAACCTGCTCACCGACGGGGCTACGCTGATCCAGCCGGACCTGGGCGCCACGCTTGCCCAGTTGCGGGTGGCGGGGATCGGCGACCTCTACCAAGGCGCGCTGTCGCAAAAGTTCACTGCGGGCGCCGCAGCGGCTGGCGGTGGCCTCTCCGCGAGTGACCTGCGCGCGGCGCTGCCGAAAACGATCTCGCCCCTCGTCGTCACCTCCGGCCGGGACCGCGTCGCGTTCCTGCCGCCGCCGGCCGATGGCGGGCTCGCGGCCGCAGCGGCCTTTCAGGCGCTGGAGCGGGCGCCGTCCGACCTGCAAGCCGCCAACACCCGCGCCTTGGCCGTGGCAGCACGGTTCCGCGCCGGCGGGGCCGACCCGGCGTCCCTTTTGAACGGCGCTGCCGTCTCGTCAGAAACCCCTTTGCCGCCCCTGCCCGCCTCAACCACCTTTGCCACGCTCGACCGGGATGGCAACGCCGTTGTTTGCGCGCTGACGATGAACAACCTGTTCGGCACCGGGCGGATCGCACCCGGCACCGGCATCGTCATGGCTGCCTCCCCCGCCAGCGTACCGGCGCCGCTCCTCGCCGCCGCGATCGCCTGGAACTCCAATCTGGGCGCCTTCCACGCCGAGGTGGGCGGCAGCGGCCAGGAAGCGGCCCCGCTCGCGGTCGCTGCGGGGCTCTCCAACGCGCTGCGTGTCGGTTCGCCCATTCCCGCCCCGGTGCCGGACCCTGGGCGCGAAAATGCCATTATTTGCTCGCGTTATCTTCCAGACTCCGAGGGAAGCTGTGGCTGGGCAACCGACAGCCGCGGCAGCGGACTGGCTGTTGGGAGCAACTGATGCGACGGACGGTTATGCTGGCATTCATCCTGATCGCCGTCGGCGCACAGAGCCGCCCGGTCACGATCGTGGTCGGTGCGGCTCATACGCCGAACACCCTCTACGGACCTGCCGACATGCTTTGCGACCTGAATACCTGCCGGCTGTTCAACCTGCCGAAGGAGACCGGCCTGGCGTCCAACGCGATCGTGGAATTCGGCTTGCCGCAGCTGAGCGGTCAGGGCCGGGTCGACATCCGGCGGTGCTTCCAGATTTGCCGCGCAAGCATCCTGGGCTTTCAGACCCAGGAGCAGACACCCCATGAACATGGCAACCCAACTGTCGCCATCGTTCCGATCGAGATGCGGCTGCAATGACCGGGCGGTCGGCTTCCGTGCAACGGACATCCTCCATGCGCCGCATCCTGCTGGTTTCATCGGTGCTGCTCATGGCAGCCGAGCCACCGGTGACCTTGAAACTCGGGGCGCCGCATGATGGTTCGACGACCTATGGCCCGGCCGACATGCTGTGCGACCTCGACAAGTGCCACATGTTCAAGGTGCCGGGCCTGCCGCCGAACGGCACCGTCGACTTTCAGATGCCGTTCCTGAAAGGCCAGGACCGCACCGACCTGCGCCGCTGCTTCTCGCTCTGCCGCGCGTCGGTCGTGGGATACCCGAACGAGCCGGACCACCGCACGCCCGACCAGCGCAACCCGTCGATCACGATCGCGCCGATCGAGATGCGGCTGCAATAGCTCCTCCCGTGCTCAAAACCGGTCGCAACGCTGCGGTCCCGCCGTTCCGGGTCATGGACGTGATCGCGGCGGCCAACGCCCGACAGGCCGCCTTGCCGCCCGGCGCGCCGCACGTGATCCGCATGGAGGTGGGCCAACCCGGCACCGGAGCCCCCGCCGGCGCGGTCGAGGCTGCCCGCCGTGCCCTCGGCGGCGGAGCCTCCCTCGGCTACACGGAGGCGTTCGGCCTTGCCTCCTTGCGCGGCCGCATCGCCCGCCATGGCCAGGACTGGTACGGCTTCGCCGCGGACCCGGCGCGGATCGCGGTCACCATGGGCGCGTCCGCCGCCTTCCCGCTCGTCTTCCTTGCCGCCTTCGATCCCGGCGACCGCATCGCCATGGCTGCCCCCTACTACCCGCCCTACCGCAACATTGCCGCCGCCCTCGGGCTACAGCCGGTGATCATCGAGACCGGAGCCGAGACCCGTTATCAGCCGACGATTGCCGCTCTGGACGCGATGGATCCCCGCCCGGACGGCCTGATCGTCGCCTCGCCCTGCAACCCCGCCGGCACCATGCTGCACCGCGACGAGCTGGCCGCCATCGCAGGCTGGTGCCATGCCAACGGCGTGCGCCTGATCAGCGACGAGATCTACCACGGCCTGCAATACGGCCAGGACATCGCCACCGCCGCCGAATTCAGCCCAAGTGCGGTGGTGATCAACAGCTTCAGCAAGTATTTCTCGATGACCGGCTGGCGGATCGGCTGGACCGTGCTGCCGGAGGATCTGGTGCGCCCCGTCGAATGCCTGGCGCAGAACCTGTTCATCTCGGCGCCCCACATCGCCCAGATTGCCGCCGAAGCCGCGTTGGACTGCCATGCGGAGCTGCAAGCCAATGTCGCCCGCTACCACCGCTCCCGCGACCTGCTGGTGCATTCGCTGCCGGGCGCCGGGTTTGACCGCATCTCGCCGGCCGAGGGAGCGTTCTACCTCTATGCGGAGATCGGCGCCCGCACCAACGACAGCACCGCCTTCTGCGCCCGCATGCTGGCCGAAGCAGGCGTCGCCGCCGCCGCCGGCGTGGACTTCGACGCGGACCGGGGCCACCGCACCATCCGGTTCAGCTATTGCGGCCCCGAAGCGGACATGGCCGAGGCAGTCGTACGATTGCGCGCCTTCCGGTGATCCGCAAGCCGCTTGCCCTCGCGTTGACCCTCCCCACCTCCAGCGGTAAGCAGATTGTGCAGTGCGGCGCGACCCCTGCGCCGCCGCTCCGGAGCAGGGAATGAAGGACGTCCGCGACGCTTTGATGATCGGCAACAAGACGGATGGCAGCACGGTACGCCGCCCGCTCTCGCCGCATCTACAGGTCTATCGGCCTCAACTCACTTCGGTTCTGTCGATCATGAACCGGCTGAGCGGGATCGCCACCTCCGTCGGCACCTTGCTGCTGGTGTGGTGGCTGGTTGCCAGCGCCGGGTCACCGGGTGGCTTCGCCTCGATGCAGTGGTTCATGGGCTCGTTCGTCGGCATCGTGCTGCTGATGGGCTGGACCGTGGCGCTGGTCTACCATTTCGTCGGTGGGCTTCGGCATCTGGCGTGGGACGCGGGCTACGGCTTCGACCTCCCCGAGGTTTACGCCAGCGGCTGGACCGCGGTCGCGGCGACCGCCGTGCTCTCGCTGCTGATCTGGATCGTCGCATTCGTGGTGTATCTCTGATGTCCGACGCAAACGTCTCACGCAACGCCAAGCTCTCCGGGCCGGCGGCGCCAAAGGTCGAGGTCATGCGCTCGTTCCTGAGCCGGGCGCGCGGTGTCGGCGCGGCTGGGTCCGGGACCCACCATTGGTGGGTTGAACGGGTGACCGCGATCGCCCTCGTGCCGTTGACCGTCTGGTTCGTTTACGCGGTGTTGCACCTGCTCGGCGCGCCGCAGCACAACGTGCACCGTTTCGTCGCCAACCCCGTCAACACCGTGCTGCTGCTGGCACTGGTCGCGATGACCTTCCATCACATGCAATTAGGTTTGCAGGTGATCATGGAGGACTACATCGACAGTCAGAAGTGGCAAGCCATCGCCATCCTGCTCAACAAGGCCCTCGCGCTGATTCTCGGGCTGCTGTGCACTGTGTCGATTCTCCGCATGGCCTTCATAGCCTGATCATCTTTCTCGGACATACCGAACCATGAACGCAATTTCGAAGCCTTCCAACGGCGCCTACCAGATTGTCGACCACACCTATGACGTGGTCGTGGTGGGTGCAGGCGGCGCCGGCTTGCGGGCGACGCTTGGCATGGGTGCCGCGGGCCTAAAAACGGCTTGCATCACCAAGGTCTTCCCCACCCGGTCCCACACCGTGGCAGCCCAGGGCGGCATCGGCGCCGCACTCGGCAACATGGGCGAGGATGACTGGCGCTGGCACATGTATGACACCGTCAAGGGGTCGGACTGGCTGGGTGACCAGGACAGCATCGAATACATGTGCCGTGAAGCCGTACCGGCGATCTACGAGCTCGAGCATTTCGGTGTGCCGTTCTCGCGCACCGAGGATGGCCGCATCTACCAGCGTCCGTTCGGCGGCCACATGCAGGAATACGGCAAGACCCCGGCGAACCGCGCTTGCGCCGCCGCGGATCGGACCGGGCACGCCATCCTTCATACCTTGTATCAGCAGTCGCTGAAGCACGAGGTCGAATTCTTCGTCGAGTATTTCGCGCTCGACCTGATTATGGACGAGGAAGGCGCCTGCCGCGGCGTCATCGCCTGGTGTCTCGAGGACGGCAGCATCCATCGCTTCCGCGCCCAGAGCACGGTCCTGGCAACGGGTGGCTACGGCCGCGCCTACCTGTCCTGCACCTCGGCGCACACCTGCACCGGCGATGGCGGCGGCATGGTGATGCGCGCCGGCCTGCCGGTTCAGGACATGGAATTCGTGCAGTTCCACCCGAC
>CAXTVQ010000038.1:18372-43726 GCA_964247705.1 uncultured Acetobacteraceae bacterium
ATCCCGGTCCTGCCGACGGTGCACTACAACATGGGCGGCATTCCCACGAACTACCGCACCGAGGTGCTGCGTCCGACGGCGTCCGACCCCGACGCTGTCGTGCCCGGCCTCATGGCGGTCGGCGAGGCGGCTTGCGTGTCCGTGCACGGTGCGAACCGGCTCGGGACGAACTCGCTGCTGGACCTCGTCGTGTTCGGACGTGCCGCGGCGCATCGTGCGCAAGAGATTCTCAAGCCTGGCGCGTCGCAGGCTCCCCTGCCCGCACGCGCTGGCGAGAATGGCCTCGACCGGTTGGATCGCAAGCGCCACAACCACGGCGCCGCAAAGACCGGTGAGGTGCGCGAGCAGATGCAGCGCGCCATGCAGGCCCATGCCGCCGTGTTCCGCACGAGCGAGAGCCTGAAGCAGGGCGTCGATAAGATGCGCAAGATTTGGGACGGTCAGTCCGACGTGGGCATCACGGACCGCTCGATGATCTGGAACAGCGATCTGGCCGAAGCGCTCGAGTTGGACAATTTGGTTGCGAATGCGATGACCACGATGGTCAGCGCCGAAAACCGCCAGGAAAGCCGCGGCGCCCACGCCCATGACGACTTCCCCGACCGTGACGACGCGGAATGGATGAAGCACACGGTGGCTCATCTCGAGGACGACGGTGAGGTGAAGCTGTCTTACCGCCCAGTACGGATGCAGACGTTGACCAACGAGGTCAGTGTGTTCCCGCCGAAGAAGCGCGTGTACTAGGCTCGAAGCTCAACAGTATTGAGGCACCCGGCCGTTTGGCCGTGGTGCCGAAGTAGGAAGTCATGGTCGAACTAGCTCTCCCGAAGAATAGCCGCATCACCGCGGGCCGCACGTGGAAGGCGCCCAGTGACGCCAAGGCGGTGCGTGAGTTCAAGATCTATCGTTGGAACCCCGATGACGGGGACAACCCGCGGCTAGATACCTATGAGGTGGACCTGCAGCGTATTGGTCCCATGGTGTTGGACGCCCTCATCCACATCAAGAATGACATCGACTCGACCCTGACCTTCCGCCGCTCGTGCCGCGAGGGGATCTGCGGATCGTGCGCGATGAACATCGATGGCGTGAACACTCTTGCCTGCCTCAAGCCGATCGAGGACGTGAAGAACGCCGTCAAGATCTACCCGCTGCCGCATATGGCCGTGGTGAAGGACCTCGTCCCCGATCTGTCGATGGCCTACGCCCAGTTGCGGTCCGTCGAGCCTTGGCTCAAGTCCGATACGCCGCCGCCGCCGGACGGGGAGCGTCGCCAGAGCGTGCCGGAGCGGCACAAGTTGGATGGCATGTGGGAGTGCATTCTCTGCTTCTGCTGCACAACCTCCTGCCCATCTTACTGGTGGAACGGCGATCGTTATCTTGGCCCGGCGACACTGCTGGCCGCTTACCGCTGGATCTCCGACAGCCGGGACGAGTACACCGGCCAGCGCCTTGACGCGCTGCAGGACCCTTTCAAGCTGTATGCCTGCCGCACGATCATGAACTGCACCAAAACCTGTCCGAAGGGATTGAACCCGGCAAAGGCGATTGGTGAGATCAAGCAGATGCTGGTCGAGCGGGCTGGCTGACAGGGACAGTTCGCGCTAACCAGGCTTAATGGCGTTTTCGGGAAATCTATCGGCCAGGCGAGACCTGGCGGCGGCATGGCGCGACTCGTTGCTCGTCGATCATGCCGTCTTCCGGGTGCTATGGGACAACCTGGCCGAAGTCATTCCCGGACGGCTTTACCGGTCTAATCATCCTACGCCATCACGGCTTGCTGCTGCGAAACGCAAATTCGGGCTTCATACCCTGGTCAATTTGCGTGGGCATCGGCAGTGCGGGTCCGATGCCCTGTCCCGCAAGGCGGCGATGGATCTCGGCCTCAAACACATCGACATGGCATTTGAGAGCCGCGGTGCGCCGCACCGGGACCGGATTCTGCGTTTCCACGAGATCTATCGAACGCTCGACGCGCCGGCTCTGATGCACTGCAAGTCAGGCGCCGACCGCGCCGGGCTAGCGTCTGGGCTGGCGATTCTCTTCGAGGGCGGCACCAGTCAGGACGCCCTTGCCCAACTCTCCTGGCGTTTCGGCCATTGGAGCCGCTCCCGCACCGGCATTTTGGACGCGTTCTTCATCCGCTACGCCGCGGACGCCGAGGGACGGACGCCGTTCCTGCAATGGGTCGAGCGTGACTACGACGAAGTGGCGCTGCGCCGTGACTTCGTTGCCGGTGGTCTTTCATCTTTCGTCGTGGACCGTGTGCTGGTGCGAGAGTAGCGCTCCGGCCAGTAGCGAGTTAATTAGCCGGCATGCCTGTTTGTGCTCTCTGCGGCACGCCCGCCAAGCCTGCATTCCGAGCGCCGCCGCAAGAGGGCTCGCCGGACCTGGACGGACGACCCGGCGAGCCGACCCGCTCGACGCTGCGCCGCTGGATAATGTGCTGCGGCGGTTGCCGGGCTTGCGCGATGGATCTGTCCAGCCTTCCAATCTCGGGCAAGGACGTCGTCGGCACGGAGGCATATCGCCGCATCACCTCCCCCTTCCTGCGCTGGGCCGCTTTAACCAGCGGCACGCCCGATGAGGGAGAAGCCCTGCTCCACGCCGCATGGGACGCCGAGGACGAAGGCCAGGACGCAACTGCACTGCGCCGCCGGGCCGCAGCCTGCTGGCCTGCTCCGGCCGATATGGAAGCGGCGTTACGCCTCGCCGACATCCAGCGGCGGGCTGGACTGTTCGAGGAGGCGGCAGCAACGCTCGACCGCTTCCCACTGGGACAAGACGATGCAGCGCAACGGATCGCCGCCTTCGAGCGAGCCCGGATCGCGGCCGGTGATCTTGGCCGTCACCTCCTCAGCAGTGCACTCCGGCCACCGGCCCGAACGCCGCACGTGACACATGGAAAGCAGTCTGCGCGTAGCTTCTGGTCGAGGCTGCGAGGGGCGAGCAGTGACCGGTGAGATACCGACGGCCTTCGACGATCTCCTCGAACGGCTTTCGGAACTGGGCTCCGGAGACGAGGACGCGCTGAGGGTCATCGGCGGCGCCTGGAGGGACTATGGGCCGTTATGCCGCGACCTGCTGCGTCGCTACGTCGAAGGCGGAGACTTGTCGGAGCGCACTGAGCGCGTTTTGTTCAGTATCTCTCACCTTCTCGCCGGCTACCGCGAGACAGCCAGCTTCCCAGATTTCTGCCGCTTGGCCATGGATCGCGATCGACTCTACTCGGTCCTCCCCGAGGAAGTGGTGTTCATCTCCTATCCTCGCATGCTCATCAGCACGTATGGCGGCGACCCCGCTGCCTTGTTCGCGCTGATCGAGCATCCAGAGGCCGACGAGTCTGCCCGTTGTGACGCCTTGCTCGTCCTCGCTTACCTCACTCGCACTGGACAGATCACAGAGCGCGTAACCTACAGCTACCTGGCGGGCCTGCCTGCTCGGCTGGAACCCGGTAAGGCGAGCAGTCATTGGACGGGCTTCGGGATGGCTGTCGCCGTGCTTGGCTTTGCCGGGCTCGCAGGGGTTGTCGAGGGCGCTTTCAAAAAGGGCTTGATCGATGATCTAACGCTCTCCCCGGACGAGTTCTGGGACACGCTCAAGGGTGCTCAGCAAAACCCGAACGACCTGACGACGCCTATTTGGGACGGCCTTGAGCCGATCGGCGATCCAGTCGACTACCTGCTCTCCCTCGAAAACCTGACGCTCGGGCCAGAGAACGACGACGGCGCTGGCTCTACGCCAGGGTACCAAACGGCCGCCGAACCTCTACGCAATCCACTGCGCGACGTCGGGCGGAACGACTCCTGCCCGTGCGGCAGCGGTAAGAAGTTTAAGAAATGCTGCCTTCACTCTGCCGGTGCATGAACCGCCGTCTTGCTGACTCGGGCCGCTTGTTCCGACGCCTCGACCAGTTCGCTCGCCTGGCTGTTCGGCGTTGAACAAACCATCCCCACATTGACCGTGAGCACGCCGCTCAGCGCTCCGGCGTGCTCGACGCGGAGCGCCGCGACGGCGTCCTTCAAGCGCCGGGCCACCTCGGTTGCGCCCGCCATCACGGTCGCCGGGAGCATGATCGCAAGGGATCCGCTGCTGAGCCGTCCGCCGAGATCGCCCGGACGCCGGAGTGTTCCCCGCACACACTCGGCCACTTTGCGGACTGCTTCCTCACCCGCCTCGTACCCGTAAAGATCGACAAGCAGGCCGAAACCGTCCAGATCGGCGGCCAGAACCGTAAGCCCGATGCCATCGCGACGAGCGCGGCGCAGTTCGCGTTCCAAGGTGGCACAGAAATGGCCACGGTTTGCCAGCCCCGTCGCCGGGTCCTCGCTCGCCCGCCGGCGCAGGAGACTGTTTGCCTCCTCCAGCACCGCCTCACCCTGTTTGCGCGCCGTAATGTCCCGGAGGGCGACCACGATCCCCGCACCCGCTGGCGCACGGCGTGCATTGCCCTCCATCCAGACCCAGCCACCGCCAGCCCGCCGGACGCGCAGTGCTACCCCGGCGCCAGACCCTCCGTTGCCCAAACGGTCCAGCAGATCACCCACCGCAGGCCGGTCATCCTCCAGCACAAGGTCCCGCAGGTCGGAGCCCGCCAATGCACCCGGCGGATGCCCAAGCAGCGTCATGCACGCCGCTGAAACATGACGGCATCGACCGTCCGGTTGCAGCAGCAGCAAAATGTCGGGCGCAGCCTCCACCATCAGGCGAAGGTCCGGTTCAGGTAGGCCGGTGCTGGTGTTGGCGTAGGTAATCATCGTGGATCCCGCGTAGCTACTCGCAGGATCACCCAAGAAACCTAAGGAAAGGTTACGCGAACCTTGCTCGAAAGGCGGGGTGTCACACCTCGCGGGGCGTTACCATCCGCTGCGACAGCGGCTGGCCACCGAACAGGTGGACGTGGAAGTGCGGCACCTCCTGTCCACCATCGCCGCCGACATTCGCCAAAGCCCGGTAGCCTGGCTCCTCCAGATCGAGCTGCCGCGCCACGGCCCCTACGGCCCGAAAGAACCCGGCGATCTCCGCATCGGAAGCACCGGCTGAAAAATCCGCCAGCGACACCCAGCGGCCGCGCGGCACGACAAGGATGTGGATGGGAGCCTGCGGCGCGATATCGTGGAAAGCGACGGCGAACTCGTCCTCGTAGACCCGGCGGGACGGGATCTCACCGCGCAGCAACCGGGCGAAGATGTTGCCGTCGTCATAGGCGCCAATACCACTCACGGGCATGCGTAACTCTCCTTTCTACGGGATCTTTCGCGTCCGGCCGCCCTGCAGCAGCGGCAGGGACCGCGCCGCTTTCTCCGCGATGCCGGAAACGCCCTCGCGCCGCTCCAGCTCCGACCACACCATCGCCGGTTCCACCCCGCCAGCAACCCACAGCACCAGCAAATGGTAGAGCACGTCCGCGCTCTCGGCCACCAAGGCATTGGCATTGCCGCTCACGGCCTCGATCAGGCACTCGACCGCTTCCTCGCCGAATTTCTGCGCGACTTTCGGCATGCCCCGGCTCAACAGCCGTGCCGAGTGGCTGACTGCCGGATCGGCGGTCCGCCGGTCCAGGATCACCGCCCAAAGCCGGTCCAGCACGACGGCTGAAGGGCCGTCCAGCATGATTGCCCGCTCGGGTTTCTTCGGCTTCTCGGTCTTTTTCGCCATACTCGGGAGCTTATGCAGACACGCGGGAAACGCGAACAGGTAACCCGGCATCGGCCATTGCGTGTTTGACGTTGGAAATCGTCAACGTGCCAAAGTGAAACACGGATGCCGCCAACAAGCCCGTGGCGCCGGCCCGTGCGCCATCGATGAAATGCTCGGCCTTCCCTACTCCGCCCGAGGCGACGACGGGAACCCGTACGGCGCCGCACACCGCCCGCAGCAACGCGCCATCGAACCCCTCGCCCGTGCCATCGCGGTCCATGCTTGTGAGCAGGATCTCACCCGCGCCCAAGTTCGCCGCCTGCTGGCACCATGCGACCGCGTCCAATCCCGCCGGGTTGCGGCCGCCATGGGTGAACACCTCCCACCGTCCCGGCCCGCACTGGCGTGCGTCGACCGCTACGACGACGCACTGGCTGCCGAACTTCTCCGCAGCTTCCCTGATCAAGTCCGGGCGGGCGATCGCGGCGGAGTTCATGCTGCACTTGTCCGCGCCTGCCAGCAGAAGCTTGCGCATGTCGCCCGTGGACCGAACCCCACCGCCCACGGTCAGCGGCAGGAACACCCTGGCTGCCGTGCGGCTGACGACGTCGTAGATCGTGTCGCGGTTCTCATGGCTTGCGGTGATGTCCAGGAACGTCAGTTCGTCCGCCCCGGCGGCGTCGTACACCGCCGCCTGCTCCACCGGGTCGCCGGCATCCCGGAGCGAGACGAAGTTGACGCCCTTCACGACCCGCCCGTTCTTTACGTCCAGGCACGGAATGACTCGCAACTTCAGCATGGGACCGTTTTGGCCATGTCGGGCAACGCAGCGCAAGGCTGGACGTCCCCGGCAACAACGACCCGCCGGCCGGCCGCTGTGTCCAGCAGCAATGCGCCGTCGGCCCGCAGCCCGCCATAGCGCCCGACGGTGACCTCGGCCCCAGCACGTACTAGCAATTCATCGCCCAGCATGGGTCCACGCGTCGACCAGCGTGCCAAGACCCAGGGAAGACCGTGGCAGCCCCAGCCGGACCACGCCTCCTTCAATGCCGCGACGACGACCGTCAGCACGTCGTCTGCCTCCCGCCCACAACCGAGCGCCGCCAGACTGGTGACGGGATACGGCATACCGCTCGGCACATGGCGGACATTCACGCCGACACCCGCCAGCACCGCCCCGTTGTCGAGCCGCTCGAGCAGGATGCCGGCGAGCTTGGCGGCGCCGCGCATCACGTCGTTCGGCCATTTCAACCCGGTCCCAGGCCCTGCCAGTCGATCGATCGCAGACGCCACTGCCACCGCCATGACGAAGGCGAGTTGCGGCGCATGTTGCGGTGGCCCATCCGGCCGGAGCAGAAACGTCGCGTGCAAATTGCCGGGGGGACTGATCCATGTTCGTCCGTTGCGGCCCCGCCCCCCGGTTTGCTCGCGTGCCACCACGACCGTGCCATGCGGTGCGCCAGCGGCGGCCAACGCCCGAGCCTCATCCATGGTGGACGCAACGGTCGTGTATCGGTGAACGACGCCATCCCATAATGTTGCACAGTTGCCGTCAACGATCACCGACGGCGCGCGTTCGAGCCCCATGTCGCTGTCCTATGCTAAGTCGATTCGGTTGGAGCAGGCTGGCTAATGGCCGAATTCAAAAGGTTTGAGACCTCGAAGGCTCGCTTGGGCATCGAAGGCCTGGATGATATCCTGAATGGCGGGATCGAACGCAACCGGCTCTACCTCGTCGAGGGCAATCCCGGCACCGGCAAGACCACGCTGGCGGTGCAGTTCCTCATCGAGGGACAGCGCGCCAATGAGACGACACTCTACATCACGCTCTCCGAAACCGAAGAGGAACTGCGGGCCACGGCAACCGCGCATGGCTGGGACCTGACCGGGATCGGCATGTTCGAACTCGTCCCACCGGAAAGCCTGCTGGACGAAGCACAGCAACAAAGTTTGCTGTACTCCTCGGATTTGGAACTGGGAGAGACGATGCGCGCCGTGTTCGACGTCGTCGAACGGACCAAGCCCAACCGCGTCGTCGTCGACAGCCTGTCCGAGATCCGCCTGCTCGCCCAATCCTCGCTGCGCTACCGCAGGCAGATGTTGGCGCTCAAGCATTTCCTCTCGCGCCACGACTGCACCGCCCTGTTGCTGGATGACATGACGGCCGAACTGTCCGAGCGGACGGTCCATAGCATCGCCCACGGCGTCCTGCATCTGGAGGAACTCTCCCCACTCTACGGAACGGACCGCCGCCGCCTGCGCGTGACCAAGATGCGGGGGCAGTCGTATCGCGGCGGCTACCATGATTTCGCGATCGTGCATGGCGGCGTTCGCGTTTTCCCCCGCCTCGTCGCTGCGGAACACACCCGGGACTTCCCGGCCAGCAACCTGCAGAGCGGGATCGCGGCCCTGGACGATCTGGTCGGAGGCGGACTGGACCACGGGACGAGCACGCTGCTGATCGGCCCATCGGGCGCCGGCAAGACGCTTACGGCCTTGGTGTTCGCTGCGGCGGCCGTCGAGCGGGGCGACAGCGCGGCCATGTTCGTGCTCGACGAGGACGTGCGCATGCTGGCCAAGCGCGCAGCCGGTATCGGCATCGACGTCCCTGGCATGACCGCCAGCGGCAGGCTCATCCTCGAGCAGATCGACCCGGCGGAGCTGTCCCCTGGGGAGTTTGCCCACAAGATCCGTCACATGGTGGAGCAGCGCTCCGTCACCACGGTCGTGATCGACAGCCTCAACGGCTACAACGCGGCGATGCCGGAGGAGCAGTACCTCATGCTCCACATGCACGAACTGCTGAGTTACCTGGGCAGATGCGGCGCCGTGTCCATCCTGACGATGGCCCAGCAAGGCGTGGTGGGCGACATGCGCTCACCGGTCGATGTCACATATCTCTCCGACACCGTCATGCTGCTGCGCTTTTTCGAAGTCGCCGGTCAGGTCCGCCGGGCGATCTCGGTGATCAAGAAACGCTCCGGTGCGCATGAGATTGCAATCCGCGAGATGCAGATCCGTCCCACCGGGCTGCACGTCGGCGAGCCGTTGCGCGAGTTCCAGGGGATCCTGCGCGGAACCCCGATCTACGCCGGGACGAACGGCCTCGAGTTGCCCGGCGACAGCGTTTGACCATGTCCGTCCTTCAAACCGATCTCGAGCGCCGCGTGCTCGTACTCGCTCCGGCGGGGCGGGACGCGGCGGTGGCGGTAGGCCTGATGCGGGAGGCCGGCTTGCCCGCCCAAGCTTGCCCCGACGTTGCATCGCTCGCTGTGGCCATCGGCGAAGGCTGCGGCCTCGTCGTCGTCACCGAGGAAGCGTTGCGGACCACGGATCCTCGGCCTCTCGTCGCATGTATCGCGGCACAGCCTGCGTGGTCGGACATTCCCTTCGTCCTGCTCGCTTCGCAGAACCAGACGGACCGCATCCTGGCGGCGACGCGCTATACCGGGCTGCTCGGCAACGTGACTTTCCTTGAGCGGCCGTTCCACCCCACGACCCTGCTATCGGTCGTCTACACGGCCCAACGCACGCGTGACCGGCAGTACCAGGCCAGGGCGCACTTGGAGGACAGAGTCCGGCGCGAAGCCGCCTTGCACGAGACCCAGGCGGCGTTGCTGCAGCATCGCGCCGAACTCGAGCACCTGGTCGCAGCACGCACCGCTGCGCTGGAACGCGCAAATGACAGGTTGCGCCAGGAGATCGTGGAGCGGACCAGGGCCGAGGAAGCGTTGCGTCAGAGCCAGAAGATGGAGGCGATTGGGCAACTGACCGGCGGCATCGCGCACGATTTCAACAATTTGCTGTCCGCCATCATGGGAGGGTTGGAGCTGATCCTCCGGCGGACCACCGACGAGCAGGTTCGTCGGCTCGGCACCGCTGCCGTCGATGCGACCCGGCGTGGCGCCAAGCTGACCGGCCAGTTGCTCGCCTTCTCCCGCACCCAGCAGCTTACGCTCGTTCCAGTGGAGCTGAACAGGCTGCTGACCGGGTTGCAGGACCTGCTGACCCGTTCGATCGGCCCCCTGGTGGAACTGCGCTGCGTGCCGGCACGCGATCCGGTTTGGGCGACTGCGGACGCCACCCAGGTAGAACTCGCCCTTCTGAACCTCGCCATCAACGCCCGCGATGCGATGCCGAGTGGCGGCCGGCTCACCGTCACCGTGGACGTGACCGAAAGGACCGGCCGCAAGATGGCCAGCCTGGAGGTGAGCGACACGGGAACGGGGATGGCGCCCGATATACTGGAGCGCGCCTTCGAGCCATTCTTCACCACCAAGGGCGTCGGCAGAGGCACTGGGCTTGGCCTGGCGCAGGTTTATGGCATTGCCAAGCAACTGGGCGGCTCCGCGCAGATCGACAGCGAGCCAGGCCGCGGCACATCCGTTCGCATCATCCTGCCTTTGCTCGACCGCTCCGAACGGCGGTGTGGCGTTGTCGGGCCGGAGCAAACCGCCGCCATCCCGCTTGGCCGCGCTTCGGACATCGTTCTCGTCGTGGACGATGACTCCGCCGTCCGGGGTTCGCTGGCCGAGATGCTCCGAAGCCTCGGTTACGTCGTGCTCGAGGCAGCGCACGGCCGCGCCGGTCTGGATCTGCTGAGCAAACAGCCCCAGCCTAATCTCATGATCGTGGACTATATCATGCCCGGGATGTCCGGTGCGGACGTGGCGTTGGAGGCGCGGGAGCGCTACCCGAGCCTGCCGATCCTGTTCAGCACCGGCTATGCCAATACGGCGGCCTTGCAGGGCCCCTTGGCCGACCTGCCCATCTTACGTAAGCCGTTCCGCCTTGCAGATTTGGCCAGTTCGGTCGCTGCCGCGCTGACCGGTCGCCGAACCCGGTCGGTCCGCACCAAACAGGTGACCGACCACGTGCCGTGACCGGATCCCCGCCGGTCTCGTTCAGTCGAAATCGAGTTCGACTGCGACTTTGGATGGTCCGGCGACCATACGTCCGACGACGGCAGCGCCTTGCGGGACGGTCCGCATCACGGCTTCAACCGAACCCGGCGATACTGCGATCAGGAGCCCGCCACTCGTTTGCGGGTCGCAGAGCAAGGCCCTGGCCCACTCGGGCACGTCGGCTGCGACCGTGACGCTTCCGCCGTAGCTCTGCCAGTTCCGTGCCCCGGCGCCCGTCACCACGCCCGCACGCGCCAACCGTTCCACCCCAGGGAGGATCGGCACGCGGCCAAACCCCAACTCGGCCGTCAAGCCTGCCCCGCGGCACATCTCCAACGCGTGCCCGAGCAGCCCGAAACCGGTCACGTCCGTCACTGCGTGCACGCCGGCGATACCCGGCAGATCGCGCCCTGCCACGTTCAGGCATGTCGTGGAAGCCAGCATCGTTGCGTAATCGGCATCGCCGAGTTCGCCGCGCTTGAGCGCCGCGCTCAACACGCCCACGCCCAACCCCTTGCTCAGCACCAGGAGGTCGCCGGGCTCCGCACCGCTGTTGCGCATCACGCGCGACGGATGCACCAGTCCCAGCGCCACCAGCCCGTAGATCGGCTCCGCGCTGTCGATCGAGTGCCCGCCTGCGACGGGGATGCCTGCCTGCGTGCAGACCGAGGCGCCGCCTGCCAGGATCTGCTGCACATCCTCCGTCGAGATCTTGCCGAGCGGCATACCCACGATGGCCAGGGCGAAGATCGGCGTGCCGCCCATCGCGTAGACGTCCGACAACGCGTTGGTGGCGGCGATCCGGCCGAAGTCGAACGGGTCGTTGACCACCGGCGTGAAGAAGTCGGTGGTCGCAATCAGCGCCTGCTCGTCGTTCAACCGCCACACCGCGGCGTCATCGCCTGTCTCCGTCCCTACCAGTAGATTGGCCCAGGCTTGCCCCACGGGCATGTTGGCCAAGATATCGTGCAGGACAGAGGGGGACAGCTTGCATCCACACCCTCCCCCGTGAGCCAGTGACGTCAGACGCGGCAGGGCATCGTTCATGCGATCGTTTTTCTCCAAAGGCTTAGGATAGGACGGTGGACCTGACCAACGCCGGGTCTGCGGTGAAGCTGCGGGCATTGCCATCCATTGGCAATTTGCTGGAAGTATGGCCCGGGCAGCCGCACGCAAGAGCCGCAGCGGCCGAGGCGTTGCGCACCGAACTGACCCGGCTCCGTGCCGCCATCCTGGATGGCACCCTGCAGACCGTACCAACCGCCGGGCAGATCGTCGCACGCGCCGCCGAAACCCTGACGGCCGAAACGCGCCCGGTGCTGCGCCGCGTGATCAACGCGACGGGTGTGATCCTGCACACCAATTTGGGCCGTGCACCGCTCCCCGAGGCGGCCCTGAGGGCGGTGCTGGACGTTGCGGGCGGCTACTCGAACCTCGAGATGGACCTGGGTGTGGGGGAGCGGGGTTCCCGCCTCGCAGGCGTCGAGCCGCTGTTGTGCCGCTTGACCGGTGCCGATGCCGCGCTGGCGGTGAACAACTGCGCTGCCGCCGTGTTGCTGGCTCTGGCTGGTCTGGCATCCGGGGCCGAGGTGATCGTCTCCCGCGGCGAGTTGGTGGAGATCGGCGGCGGCTTCCGCATCCCGGACGTGATCGTGCAGGGCGGCGCGCGCCTGGTCGAGGTCGGCACGACCAATCGCACCCGGCTGGCCGACTACCGCGCCGCGATCACCCCGGCCACCCGCGTGCTGCTGAAGGTGCACCAGTCGAACTACCGGGTGATCGGCTTCACCGAGGAGGCATCGCTCGCCGACCTGGCCGGTTTGGCGCGCGAAGCCGGGTTGACGCTGGTCCACGACCTGGGCAGCGGCGCCTTGGGGCCGCTTGGACCGGTGCACGAGCCCACGCCGCGGGACAGCATCGGCGCGGGTGTCGATGTCGTGGCGTTCAGTGGCGACAAACTCGGCGGCGGACCGCAGGCCGGCATCCTGGTCGGTCGCAGCGACGCCATTGCCGCGCTGAAGCGACACCCGCTGATGCGCGCCGTACGGTTGGACAAGATGACGCTGGCTGCGCTGGAGGCAACGCTCCGCATCCATGCCGGGCCTGACGCTGCGAGCGCTCTGCCGGTCCTCCGGATGCTGGGGCAGTCTGTTGCCGAGCTGGACGACCGTGCCCGGCGGCTGTGCGACTTGCTCGGCGAATGTGCCCGTGTTGAACCCTCGAGCGGCTTTGCTGGCGGTGGCACGCTGCCAACCGACACCCTGCCCAGCCGTTCAGCCGTCATGAGGGTTCCGAGGCTGGACGAGTTCGCCCGCCGGCTCCGCCTGCACCGACCGGGCGTAATCGGCCGGATCAATGCCGGCGAGCTTTGGCTGGACATGCTGGCCGTGGCCGATCCGGACCTGGCCGATATCGCCGCCGCAGTTCGGGCTGCCCTCGCTTGAACCGGTTGCTGCTGGGCGTGATCGGCCATGTCGACCACGGCAAAACCGCCCTTGTCCGTGCCCTGACCGGCATGGAAACCGACCGGCTCGAGGAGGAGAAGCGGCGCGGCATCTCCATCGCACTCGGTTTCGCCCACCTGGCGCTGCCCGGCGCCACGGCCGACCTGATCGACATGCCGGGTCATGAACGGTTCGTGCGGACCATGATCTCCGGCGCGACCGGAATAGACGCCGTATTGCTCGTCGTGTCGGCGGCCGAGGGCATCAAACCGCAGACGGTGGAGCACGTGGACATCGCCGGCCTGCTCGGCGTCCGTCAGGCGATCGTTGCCGTCACGAAGGCCGACCTCGTGCCACCTGCCCGGGCCGAGGCGGTTGGCCGGGAAGCCGCATCGCTCGCCAGGGCCGCCGGGATGGTCGCAAGCGACCCCGTCCTCACCTCCGCCGTTACCGGCCTGGGACTGGACGCCTTGCGGGCGGAACTCGGCGCGGCACTACGTGAGGCCATGCCGCGGGAAGATGCGGGCTTCCCCTATTTGCCGATCGACCGGGCGTTCAGCCTGCCCGGCCACGGCACCATCGTCACCGGGACGCTGCGCCGGGGCGGGCTGGCAGCCGGCGGCGAGCTGGTTGCGATCCCGTCCGGCGCGGCACTCCGCATCCGTGGGCTTCAGGTCCATGGCCAGCCGGTCGCTGCGGCGACACCGGGCCAGCGCGTGGCCGTCAACCTGCGCGGGACGGAGCTGACCGCCGTGCCGCGCGGCTCCGCGTTGACCAGTCGTGGGCTGCTGCAGCCCTCGGCGTGGTTGTCGGTTCAGCTTCGCTCGGTCGCCGGCGCACCGAAAATCGCCAATGGGTCCCGGCTACGACTGCTGTTCGGCACCGAAGAGGTCGACTGCCGGCTCCGGCTCCTCGACCGCGACGAGCTGCAACCCGGCGACGCCGCACCGGCGCAGTTGCACTGTGCCTCGCCGGTGGCCGTGCCAGCCCGAGAGGCTTTCATCCTGCGCTCTGCCTCGCCGGCGATCACGGTCGCCGGAGGCCACGTGCTGGATCCCGAAACGACCCGGCAGCGTCGCCATGCACCCGGCGTGCTGACCCGGCTCGCAGCACTGGCATCCGCTCCCCCGGACCGCATCGCCGTGGCCGAGGTCGAGCGTGCGAAGGAAGGGGGCGTCAGCCTCACCCGCCTTGCACGGGTCGCCGGCATCTCGCCCGCCAAGGCCGCGGCGATGCTGCAGGGCGGCCCGGTCACTGTACTGCGTTCCGGACACGCCGTGACGGCGGCATCGCTGGACGCGGTTGCCGCCCGCCTGCCCCGCGTTCTGCAGACCCACGTCGATGGGCTATCCCGTGAGGCGCTTGGCCGCCTGCTGCCCACGGCAGGCCCCGCCGTGCTGGACGAAGTGGCCATGCGCCTGGCTCGTTCCGGCGTGTTGCGGCAGGAGCGCGGGTTGATCCGCGTCTACCAAGCCGCCCGCGAACGCCAAGAGGCTGATGCCGACACCGTCCTGGCATCCCGGATGCTGTCCACGCTGCAAACGGCGGGGCTGAACCCGCCGGACGCATGGACGCTCGCCCCCGACCCGCGTGCGAAGCGGTTGCTGGACCGGTTGGTGAAGGAAGGCGCCGTCGTACGGACGACCGACCGCGTGCAGAAGCGCGATTTGTTTTTTCACCCGGATGCAGTGGACATCGCCCGGACGCGCCTGGCACCGCTCCTGCGCGAGCCGGGCTTGCTGGTGAAAGAGGCAGGCGAAGCGCTCGGGATTTCGCGCAAGTTCAGCGTGCCTCTGTTGGAGTATCTCGACACCGTCCGTTTTACCAAGCGCGTGGCTGACAGGCGTGTGCTTGCGTAAGACCGAGCCTTGAAGCGGAATGTGGAAATCCCTCGCCCAATCCCATATGCAGGTTGCATGGAGGTGATTGGGGTCTGGTGGCCTCCCTGGTCTTCAAAACCAGTGGCACGCCGAAAGCGTGCGGTGGGTTCGATTCCCATCCACCTCCGCCAATTCAATCTGCCGGAAGGTTCTCGGGCTGACTGAAGCGGAAACTGATCGCCGGATCGAGCGCCGACTTCCCGCCCGCTTCCATCATCGAGACGCGAAGCAGCAGACTGCCGGCGATCGACGCGAGGCATGCCATGTCGGACAGCGTACCCGGCCGCCGTTTCCCCGTCGCCAGTGACACCGCCTGCAGTCCGATCGGCAACATCGTGCAGAGGCCGGTGGCCGCAATCCGCTCCACTTGCCCCCAGCGCCCGTCCAGCGCGCCATCCACACCGCGCTTCACATACGTTTTGTGGGAAGCGATCGTGGCCACCAACTCCGCCGAGAGCGCTGCCAGGGTCAACGCATCGAGCCGCCGCCGGCGACGCGCCGAACCCTCGCCGAGCGAGAGCGCCGATGCACCCGCCATGACGGAGGACGACGCGAACCGCGCGGCCATCAACCGCGGCGCCGCCGCAAGCAAGGGTGTGCTCGTGGCGGAGAGAAGCGCTGCCGTGTAGGTGCCCAGCCCGGCGCCAGCCACTGCCGCCGGGATTTGCGTCACGCGCGCCAAACGCCGCGCCCAGCCGAGCTTCGGGAACCGGTCCGAAAGAAGCTGCAATGCCGCAGTCCCGAATGCGGCGCCGCTGAACACTGTCAGGATCCACGTCCCGATCGACATCGGTGACGTCGCCTTGGCTACCCGGAACATGTTGTAGAACCGCTTCGGCGTATGCAGGTCCCAGATCAGCAGCACGGAGCCAATCACCGGCGCCAGCAACGACAGGTAGCGGCCGCGGCGCACGGTTGATGACGCGCGCTGCCCCTCGACGCCGTCCGCGACGGCCGCGATCAACGCCGCCGTGCCAGACAACCCGGCAAGGGCCACATAGCCACCGACCACCCAGGCGTTGAACGGCGACGCCTTTAGCTGGGACCGCCCGTAATAGGTTGGTCCTTTCCACTTGCTCCGGTCGTGCAGATCCACGTCGTGGGCGCCCCGTCGTGGCACTTGCGCCGGGTCGTCCGGACGGTGCGGCGCAGGCTGCTCGCCTTTCACCGGCGGTCCCTCCCCGAGCCGGCAAACAGCGCCGCCGCCGTCAGCGCCAACCCGGCGATCGTGGCCAGCCCGGTCATCAGGCTCGGGGCCACCCGGTTGGACGGCCGCGTGGGCGCCGCTGGCAGGTTGTAGGTTTCCGGACGATCGGTCAGCAGGAAGAATGCGTTCAGATGGCCGAGCCCCCCCGTCGCTCCCGGCGCACCCGGCGTGCCGTAGAGGTACGCCGTATCCACTCCGCGCTCCTTCAGCTCCACCACGCGCCGCTCCGCACGCGCCTGCAGGTCGCCCAACTCACCGAACATGATCGAGTCCGTCGGGCAGGACTTCGCACAAGCCGGCTCGAGGCCACCCTTGAGCCGGTCGTAGCAAAGCGTGCATTTATGCGCCTTGCCGTCCTGCGGGCTGATGTCGATCACGCCGAACGGACACGCCGGCACGCAGTAGCCGCAGCCGTTGCAGATGTCCTGCTGCACGACGACGGTGTCGAATTCCGTCTTGAACAGAGAACCCGTCGGGCAAGCCTCCAGGCAAGGCGCGTTGTGACAATGCTTGCAGACGTCGCTCATCATCAGCCAGCCGGACTGGAAGGCCGCGCGATCGTCCCCGCGTACGCCCGAAGGACCGGCTTTCTCGATGAAGTTCACGTGCCGCCAGCTATTGGCCGAGAGCGCCCCGGTGTTGTCGTAGCTCTGCCCCGTCATGCCGATATTGTCGGCGGGCAGGTTGTTCCATTCCTTGCAGGCGACCTCGCAAGCCTTGCAGCCGATGCACACGGTGGTGTCCGTGAAAAATCCGTAGGACTTGCCTGGCTCGATGAGCGTGCCGCAGGTCAGTTCGGATTCGTTCGGGATCACGTGGTCGAACTCGGACCGCGTCTCTTCCTGCAGGCGGTTGCTGATGAACATGACGGCCTTTCAGGCGATCTCGATAGAGGAGAGGAGGTTGCCGATGATGTTCGCCCCCGGCGTGTAACGGACCCGCACCCGGGCCTGGCGCCGCTGCAACGGAGCGAGTTGATCGGTGTCCGCTGGTGCATTGGGGCCGAGGATGAACAGATGGGACACGCCCCGGTCATCGGTCAGCAGGAACCGGCTTTCCTGCACCACGGTGACCACCCCTTCCATGGACTGCCTCATGAGGGAACGCTCTCGCCTTGAACGATTTCAGCCAACCAATCCCGTGCCTTCTCGAGTTCGGGCCACGGCACCTCGCCCAATGGGAAGTGGATTCCGAGGACGATCGTGATCGCCGAATTGACATGGGCCAACCGCTTGCGTTCATCCGGCCCGATTCCCTCCGCCCGCCACTTGGCGACGATCTCGTCACGTAACTGACCCAGGCAGATCGTCGCGGCCGATAGTGCGTGGTCGTTTTTCGCGGGGCGCTCGGCCAGAACCTGGTCGATATGGCCGAGCACGATCTGCGCCGGGTCACTGGCCATGGCTGCGTCCACCCGGCCCTGCAAGCCGGCCCTTATGCAGGTTCACGGTGACGGCCTTGGTCGTGTGTATGCTGGTGTTGGCGTCGCCCGTGATCGCCAGCAGCACGTTGGCGACGTCCCCCCGCGCGTAGCCCTCCCAGCCGAACACCCAGGGCATTCCGACCTGATGCACGATCCGGCCATCGATCGTGAGCGGACGCATCCGCTCCGTAACCATCGCCTTGACCTCGATTTCGCCGCGCAGCGTGGTCAGCACCGTCCAGTCCAAGTTCTCGATCCCTAGCTCGTGCGCCAACTCGGTCGAGATTTCGACGAAGGCCTCCGGCTGCAGCTCCGCCGTATGCGGGGTGACGCGGCCGATCACGCCGCCGCAATGCAGTTCGGTGAGCCGGTAGGTCGTGAACACGTAGGGAAAGCGCGCATCGCCCACAGCATGCAGTTCGTTGCCAGGCCGCTGCCATAGGTGGGCCGTGGGATTATGCTGTTGCCCGTAGAACACGTTGCGGACCGGGCTTTCCACCGGCTCGTAATGCGAGGGAAGCGGGCCGTCCTTGAGCCCCGACGGCACGAACAGTTGGCAGTAGCCATCCGCCTCCATGATAAACGGCAAGTCACCACCATGGGCGTCCATGCCGTGCGGCTTCTTGCTCCAGTCCGGTCGGTAATCCGGCCGCCGATCCGGCAGGAAGTCCGGTATGTCGGTCCCGGTCCACTGGCCGGCTTCCTCGTCCCACCAGACCATTTTCTTCGCCTCGGACCATGGCTTGCCCGCCGGGTCTGCCGATGCGCGATTGTATAGGGTCCGCCGGTTGGACGGCCATGCGAAGGCCCACCCTAAATGACCGCCCGGGCCTTGCGGACCGTCCGGCTTGCGCGAGCGCGCCACGTTGTGCCCGTCCTTCGGATAGATGCCGCAATACATCCATCCACCGCAGGCAGTGGAACCGTCATCCTTGAGGTCCTGATACTTTGCCACTTGCTTCCGGTCGGCAACCGTGTAGCCGTTGATCTCCCGCAGGACCGCTGCGGCTTCCGGCTCATGCCGCTCACCGCGCTCGGGATATGTCCATGTCAGGTCCTGGATGGCCCGATCCTTCGCATCCGTGCTGTCGGCGTAAAGCTGCTTCAGCCGTTTGCCTAGGTGATAGATGAACCAGAGGTCGGACCGGCTGTCGCCTGGCGCCTCGCAAACGGTGTCGTGCCACTGCACGAGCCGCGTCGTGTTCGTCACCGAGCCGTCCTTCTCTGCAACCAGGGCCGCCGGAAGGAAGAACATCTCCGTCTCGATCTGCTCCGGCGCCAACTCGCCGCGTTGCACGAGGCGGCCCTTCTGCCAGAAGTTCGCCGTCTCGCTCATGGCGAAATCGCGCACCACGAGCCATTCAAGCTTGGATAAACCACGCTCTACCAGGTCCGAGTTGACGGCGCCGACCACCGGGTTCTGCCCGATGATGAACTGGCCCTTCACCACGCCGTCTGCCATCGCCATGGTCATCGGCTGTTGCGACAGGTCACCGGTGAGTTTCGGTATGTGCTGGTAGCCATACTCGTTCTCGGCGGTCGCGTTCTCGCCGTACCACGCTTTCAGCAGGCTGACCGCGTATTTGGGGAAGTTGTTCCACCAGCCTGTCGGGGGTGTCTCGGTCTCGATGTAGTCCCGCAGCGTACCGTGCGAGTGGAACGCATTCGGCTGCGGCAGATAGGTTGGCAGCATGTTGTACAGGGTCGGGATGTCCGTGCTGCCCTGGATGCTGATATGGCCGCGCAACGCCATGATCCCGCCGCCCGGCCGCCCAATATTGCCGAGCAAGCCTTGAACGATCGAACATGCTCGAATGATCTGTACGCCCGTCGTGTGATGCGTCCAGCCGACGGCGTAGCAGAATGCGCCGGTTTTCTCCCGTCCGGAGTTCTTCGCGATAACGTCCGCAATCCGCAGGAACGTCGCCGCGGGGATGCCCGTGACGCGCTCCACCATGTCCGGCGTGTAGCGCGCGTAGTGGCGTTTCATGATCTGGTAGACGGTGTTCGGATGCTGCAGCGTCGGGTCCATGGGCGGTGGGCTGTCGGACATGGTCTCCTTGTCCGGGCCGCTCTCCTGCGACGATACGCGGTGCTCGGCAATCGAGGACGGGACCTTTTTGCCCTTATACTGCCAAGTGTCCTCCTTGTAGGACTTTGTCGCCGCATCGAACCCCGAAAACAGGCCGTCGCCCGACTCTGGGTCGCGGTAGCCATCCTCGATGATGTGGGCGATGTTCGTGTAGCTCAGCGCGAACTCGCGGAACCACAGATCGTGCTCGAGAATGTGGTGGATCAAACCGCCCAGGAAAGCGATGTCCGTGCCAGGCCGGATCGTGGCATGGATGTCCGCCATGGCGCTCGTGCGCGTAAACCGTGGATCGATGTGGATCAACGTTGCACCGCGCCGCTGCGCTTCCACCACGAAACGGAACGCGATCGGATGGTTCTCCGCCATATTGGAGCCCATGTTCACGATCACGTCGGCATTCTCCAGGTCCCAAAGGGCCATGGTGGCAGCGCCGCGTCCGAAGGATGTGCCTAAACTAGGCACCGAGGAAGAGTGTCAGATGCGCGCTTGATTCTCGATGTTCACGACCCCCAGCCCACCCCCGAGCAGCTTCTTGATGAGGTAGTTTTCCTCGTTGTCCAACGTGGCGCCACCAAGCGAGGCAATCGCGGTCGTATGGTTGACCACGCGGCCATCCGGCAGGGCGTCGGTGAACGTCTCGTCGCGCGTCCGCTTCGTGAGTTGAGCGATTCGCTCCATCGCCCAATCGAGCGGCTTCTCCTCCCACTCGGTCGCGCGTGGCGCCCGGTAGAGCACGGAGGTCTGCCGGAGCGGCGAGAGCAACACGCCGAGGGTGGAAGCGCCCTTGGGACAAAGAGTGCCCTGGTTGATCGGGCTGCGCGGGTCGCCTTCGATATGGATGGGCCGGCCGTTCTTCGCGTAGACGAGTTGGCCGCAGCCGACGGCGCAGAATGGGCAAATGCTGGAGCCGATCGTGTCCGCCTGCTCCAACCGGGGGCGCAACCCGCGGGAGGTGGCGCTTTCCGCCGCCTTGCCTTTGACGCTCTGCCCGGCAAGTTGCCGCGGCAAGGACCAGTCGGCGATGAAGTTCTTGGCCCGGTCGGTGACGCTGCGCCGCAGTTTCTTCAAGTCGCCCACTCCTCGCTACACCGCGGTGAACGCGACGGTGTGGGCAACAGTTCGTTGCGTGCCGCCGCCACCCATCTGCTAGGCTCGCAGCATGCTCGCTTCCCAACGCGCCCTCTTCGACATTCCCCGCGGCCTGGCCTATCTGAACAACGCCTCCTACTCCCCCCTACCCCACGCCGTGCGGGTGGCCGGGGATGCGGGCGTGGCCGCCAAAAGCGCGCCCTGGGCCATGGACCCGGACGCCATCACGGATCAAGCCGAGCGGGTCCGCAACGCCGCTGCCAGTTTCATCGGGGCCGCCGCGGCGGATATCGCGATCACGCCTTCGGTTGCCTATGGCGTGGCGACCGCCGCTGCCAACCTGCCGCTACCGCCGGGCTCGCGGATCCTGTTGGCGGAGGGCGAGTTCCCGTCGCAATCCTACGCCTGGGCGGACCAGGCGGAGCGCTGCGGCGCCACGCTGGACGTCGTGCCCACGCCCGCAGACGGCGACTGGACGAAGGCCCTGCTGGCCCGGATCCTGCAGCCTGGCCTGCCGCGGATCGCGATTGCGGCGCTTACCCCGCTGCATTGGACGGATGGCAGCCTCATCGACTTACGCCGCCTTTCGTCGGCCTTGCGCGAGCGAGGGGCGGCGGTGGTCGTGGATGCGACGCAGGCGGCCGGGATCCTACCGGTGGACGCAAGCGAACTCGGCGCCGATTACATCGTGTTCCCGACGTATAAGTGGCTCCTTGGCCCCTACACCCTGGCCTTCCTCTACGTGGCGCCCTCGCGTCAGGGCGGACAACCGCTGGAACGGCACGGTTCCAACCACGGCGGTGGCGCACAACCGTTCGACGGGGCATTGCCGCCATTGGTGCCCTCGGCACGCCGCTTCGACATGGGCGAACGATACAACCCTGTCGCCCTACCGATGGCGCTGGCGGGCATGGACCTGCTGCGCTCGTGGGGGCAGACGGCGCTCGGCACCCGGCTGAGATACCTCACCGACCGCCTTGCAACGGAAGCCGAAGCGCTCGGGTGGACGCCGGTCCCGGCCGCCCTGCGCCCACCCCACATCCTGGGCCTGCGTCCACCCACCGGGACGGACGTCGCATCCATCGTCGCAAGCCTCGCGGCACGCAGCGTCTACGTGGCCGAGCGGGGCGGGCGGATGCGGCTCGGCGTGCACGCCTTCAACGACGAGGAGGACGTGCTCCGGTTCGGCGAGGCGCTCCGGGCCGTCTAGAAGTGAATGGCCCGGCCGTACGCGTCCAGTACCGCCTCGTGCATGGTCTCGCTCACCGTTGGGTGCGGGAAGACGGTGTGCATCAGGTCGGTTTCCGTCGTCTCCAGCGTCTTTGCCACGGCATAACCCTGGATCATCTCCGTCACCTCGGCGCCGATCATGTGCGCGCCCAGCAACTCGCCTGACCCGGCGTCGAACACGACCTTCACCATGCCCTCCGGCTCACCCATCGCGATCGCCTTGCCGTTGCCGATGAACGGGAAGCGGCCGACCCGCACCTCGTGCCCCTGCTCCTTGGCCTTCGCCTCCGTCAGCCCGACCGAGGCCACCTGCGGGCGGCAATAGGTGCAGCCGGGGATGTTGCTCCAGTCGATCGGGTGCACGTCGTTCAGCCCGGCGATCTTCTCCACGCAAACCACGCCCTCGTGGCTGGCCTTGTGGGCGAGCCATGGCGCCCCGGCGATGTCGCCGATCGCGTAGACGCCGGGTTCACCGGTGCGGCAGTACTCGTCGATCACCACGTGGCTCCGCTCGACAACGACCTTGGTCCCCTCGAGCCCGAGACCCTCGACGTTACCGACGATCCCGGCGGCGGAGATGATGCGGTCGGCCGTGATCTCCTGCGTCTTGCCGCCGGCCTCGATGGTGGCGGTAATGCTGTCCGCATTCTTCTTGGCAGCCGTGACCTTGGCGCCGGTGATGATCTTCATGCCCTGCTTCTCGAACGCCTTGCGGGCGAAGACGCTGATCTCCTGGTCCTCCACCGGCAGCACGCGGTCGAGCACCTCCACGACGGTCACCTCGGCGCCCATGTTGCGGTAGAAGCTCGCGAACTCGATGCCGATCGCGCCGGAGCCGATCACCAGCAGCGACTTCGGCATCGCGGTCGGGACCATGGCCTCCTTGTAGGACCAGATCAGCTTGCCGTCCGACTCGAGGCCGGGAAGCTGCCGCGCCCGGGCACCCGTCGCCAGGATGATATGCGGCGCGGTCAGGGTTTTATCGCCCACGGCCACGGTATTCTTGCCGGCCAGCTTGCCGTCGCCCATGAACACGGCGACCTTGTTCTTCTTCAACAGGTGGCCGACGCCGGAGGCGAGTTGCTTGGCGACACCCCGTGACCGCTTCACCACGGCCGAAAGGTCGAATTTTATGTTGTCCGCGGAAAACCCGTACTCCGGCAGGTGATGCAGGAGGTGGTTGATCTCGGAGGAACGCAGCAGCGCCTTGGTGGGGATGCAGCCCCAGTTGAGGCAGATGCCGCCCAAATGCTCGCGCTCGACGACGGCGGTCTTCATGCCGAGCTGCGCCGCGCGAATGGCGGCGACGTAACCGCCGGGTCCGCCGCCGATGACGATGAGGTCGAATTGGTCAGCCATGCGAAGCACTCCGCGATGAGCGTGTCTGTAAAGACTTATATAGGGACGATCGGCTGGGCTGGGGCCGGGCGCCCTAGAGCATCAGGCTGAGCGGGTCCTGCACGATGGACTTGAAGGCGGCCATCCACTCAGCGGCCACGGCGCCGTCGATCACCCGGTGGTCGACGCTGAGCGTGCAGGTCATCACCGTCGCGGGCACGATCGCGCCGTCCCGCACCACGGGACGCGGCTCCCCGGCGCCCACGGCCAGGATGCCGCCCTGGGGCGGGTTGATGATCGCGGAGAACGACTTCACGCCGTACATGCCGAGGTTGGAGATGGAGAAACCGCCGCCCTGGAACTCCTCCGGCTTGAGCTTGCCGGCGCGCGCCCGGGCAGCGAGATCCTTCATCTCGTTGCTGATCTTTGCGACACCCTTCTCGTCGGCGCGCCGGATGATCGGGGTGATCAGCCCGCCATCCGTGGCCACCGCGATGCTGATGTCGACATCGTCGTACATCGCGATGCCCTCGTCCGTCCAACTAGCATTCGCGGCGGGCACCCGGCGCAGTGCGGCAGCCGCGGCTTTGATCACCAGGTCGTTGACCGACAGCTTGAACGCGGACGCGCCGTCCTTGGGGGACTTGGCGTTGAGTTCGGCCCGCAGTTTCATCAACGCGTCGATCTCGATGTCGGCGGAGACGTAGAAATGCGGGATGGTCTGCTTCGCCTCGCTCAGGCGGCGGGCGATCACTTTGCGCATGTTGGTGTTCGGCACCAACGTATGCTTGCCGGCGATCACCACCGGCCTTGGCGCGGCGGCCGGAGCAGCGGCCGGCACAGGAGTGGGTGCGGCTGCCGGCGTGGCGACTGGAGCAGCGGTTGGCGCCTGGACGGAAGCGCCGCCGGCCTTGGCGGCTTCCACGTCCGCCTTGACGATGCGGCCGTTCGGGCCACTGCCGCGGATCGCTTGCAGCGAAATCCCGGCATCCTTGGCAATACGCCGGGCCAGCGGCGAGGCAAACACCCGCTCGCCATGGTCATGGCCGTTGACCAGCGGTGCGGCTGCAGGTGCGGCAGGCGCTTGGGACGCCGCCATGGACGGTCCGGCGGCCGAGGGTTTAGGTGAACTATCGGCCGTTTCCGCCGCCGCAGCGGGTGCGGCCTTGGCCGCCGGAGCACCCTCCGCCGGCACCGCCTCGCCCTGCTCCACCAAAATCGCGATCGTGGCGTTCACCGGAACGCCCGCGGTGCCATCGGCAACCAGGATCTTGCCCAGCACGCCCTCGTCGACGGCCTCCACTTCCATGGTGGCCTTATCGGTCTCGATCTCAGCGATCACGTCACCGGCGGTGACGGTATCGCCCTCTTTCTTCAGCCAGCGCGCCAGCGTCCCCTCGGTCATCGTGGGCGAGAGCGCCGGCATCAGGATGTTGGTCGCCATCAGACCAGCTTCCTCACGGCATCGACCACCCATTGCGGTTGCGGCAACGCCAGTTTCTCGAGGTTGGCGGCGTAGGGCAGCGGCACGTCCAGGCCCGCAACCCGGGCCGGGGGCGCGTCCAGCCAATCCCAGCAATGCTCGGTGACCTGCATCGCGATCTCCGCACCAATACCGGCGAATGCCCAGCCTTCCTCGACGCTGACCACGCGGTTGGTCTTCTTCACGCTCTCGATGATGGTAGCGGTGTCGAGCGGGCGCAGCGAACGCAGGTTGATGACCTCGGCGTCGATCCCCTGCTCGGCCAACGCCTCGGCCGCTTTCATCGCCACGCCGACCATGATGGAGAAGGCCACGATGGTGACGTCCTTGCCGGGGCGCTCGATCTTGGCCTTGCCGATCGGCAGCGTGAACTCGTCATCCGTCGGGCAGTCGAAGGTCTGCCCGTAGAGGATCTCGTTCTCGAGCACGATCACCGGGTTCGGGTCACGGATCGCGCTCCGGAGCAGCCCCTTGGCATCGGCCGAGGACCAGGGTGCGACGACCTTCAGGCCCGGCACGTGCGCGTACCAACTCGCGTAGCACTGGCTGTGCTGCGCGGCCACGCGGCTGGCGGCGCCGTTCGGGCCGCGGAACACGATCGGGCAGCCCATCTGGCCGCCGGAC
>CAXTVQ010000039.1:0-41845 GCA_964247705.1 uncultured Acetobacteraceae bacterium
AAGTCGGGCGGCGTGCAACCTCGTTACCGTGCAAGCTCTCCGTTCTAAGCACCGCCGGCAAAAACCTCCGCGACAAGAAACGCCCGCCAAAGGTCGGGCCGTTGGTCAAGTCTGTCCCTTGGCTGACATCCAACTGCCTCGGTAGGACTTCACCCCACCCCCTCCCCCCGTAGCCACCCTGCCCCGCGCGCATACAGCCTTTCCACCTCCGGCCCCCGAAGCCCCGGCATGTCCGCCTTCACCGTGAACCCGATCCGCGTCTGCAAATACGCCAGGTGCCGGTACCCCTCCGGAAAGCGCGCGAGCAACGCCCGGTCCAGCACCGGCGCCGCACCCGGCGTCACCGGGTCCATCCGGTCCTTCTCGTAGATCGGCTGGCGCAGCACGATCCCCCAGCGGCCCTCCCGCTTCTCCAAAAAATCGTAGAACCGCCCGGTGCACAGCACGTCCACCAGCACGCCCTCCACCTCGGCGCGCTGGCTGATCGTCATCTTGGTTTGCGAGATCGCACGCTCACCGGCCAAGTCCACCGAAATCCCGCCGAGGAAGTGCAAGATGTTCACACCCCGGTCCCACCCGGCCTTGCTGATCGCGATGAACTCGTCGCCCGTCCCCTGGGTCCAGGTCGCCATCATGCGCCCGTCCGGGTGCCACACCGTCCGGAACCGCTCCCAATCGCCGGCATCGCGCCAAACCACCCAGTTCTGCAACAGAGCGCGGATCTGCCGGTCATCCTCGGTCTCGGCCATGCTCAGCCCCCGCAACAGCGTCAACACCCAACTTCATAGGGTGGGATGCGCTTCGGCACCCCACCGCAAGCGGCATGACGGTGCGTTGCCAAAGCGCAATACACGCGACGGACCGGGGACCGCGACATCAATTTCGGCGCTCGGCGTCGGCCAGGGTCTTGGCCCAGGCGCCGTCCTTCACGTCGGCCACCAGCACCGCATCCACCGCCTGCTGCAACGCCGGGTCTGGCTGGAGCAGGAACGCGTTCTCGAAATGGGTGAACGGCGCTGGCACGGCGGCGGCGCACAGCTCGGGGTGAACCAGGGCGTCGTGGTCCACCTCCACCCCGTCCGTCACCATAACGTCCTGCCGCCCGGCCACGATCTCGCCCGCAACCGCCGTGTTGTCCGCAAACACCGTCACCGCCGCATGGGTGAGGTTAGCGCGGGCGAACGCCTCGTTGCTGCCGCCAGGGTTGACCACCACGCGCACGCCGGGCTGGTCGATGCTCGCAAGGGAGGTGAACCGGTCCTTGTCGGCGCACCGCACCACGGGCCGCTTGCCGTCGCTGACCAGCACGGTGGAGAATGCCGCGAACTCCCGCCGAGCCGGCGTGATGGAAATACCCCCGACCGCCACGTCGAACCGGTGCGCCTTGGTGTCCTCGGCGAGCTTGCCCCAGCTTGTCGGCACCCACTCGAGCTTGAGCCCGAGTTGCCCGGCCAGCCGCTCCACCTCCGTTACGTCGGCCCCCTGGTAGCTGCCGTCCGCCCGGCGCAGGGCGAACGGTGCATAGTCGCCGGGCGTGCCCACGCGCAGCACGCCGGACTGGCGGGCATCGTCCAGCACGCCCGCCCAAGCCGGCGGTGCAAAACCAAGGATGGCGAGGGCGAGCACGAGGCGGCGCATGAACTTTCTCCGGATGTGGGCGTCCGGAACCATCGCGGCGGGCGGGACCTTGGGCAACCCCTACCGGCCGTGGAACGCGGCCCGCCTTCCTGCCCGCAGAGAGGCGACCGCGTCCACGTGATCAGGGCTCGCCCAGCACGCCTCGACCATCGCATCGAGTGCGGCGTCATCCGGATCGCGCACTGCCCGCTTCGCTATGGTGACCGCCATCGGCGCGTTGTCGGCGATCTCCCGCGCGAGATCCGCCACCGTGTCGGACAACTCCGAGTCCGGCACCACCAGGGTGGCCAGGCCGATGCGCAATGCCTCCCGCGCCTCGATCCGCCGCCCGGTCGCCAACATCCGGGTCGCATGCTGCGGCCCGGCCAGGCGCACGAGCGCCCGCACCGAGAACGCCGGATAAGCCGCACCCCACCGCGCACCCGGTAACGCGAACGCGCTGTCCTCCGCCGCGACCAGCAGGTCCGCGTGCAGGGCCAGCAGCAACCCGGCCCCGATGCAGTCGCCCCGGATCCGGGCGATGGCCGGCTTTGGGAACGCGGCCAGCGCCCGCTGTGCCCGGACGGCGCTCGCCGAATGCAGCGCGAAATCCTCCATCTCGGCCGCGTCCGGGTCGGTGACGAAGGCGTGGTGCCCGGCGCCGGTCAGCACCAGCACGCGCACCGCCGGGTCCACCGCATATTCGTCGAGCAGGGTAGCCAGCGTCTCCCAGCATTGGGCGGTCGCGGCATTTCGAGGGGGGCCGTTGAAGGTGAGCAGGGCTACCCCCTCCACCACCTCCGCCCTCACCGTGCGACGGGTTTCCGGCATCGCCCTCTCCCAATACTCGAGCCCGTATTATTTCAGGCTGCGCGTAATCCCACCGCCTCCCGCATCAAGGTGTCAAGCCTGGTTTCGCCGAGCATCCGATTGACGTACGCCAGACCGGCCTCGCTGCAGGACCGGTTGTAGGCCTCGTCGCGATGCAGCCGCACGATCGCCGCCGCCAGCCCGGCGGCTGCCGGCGCCACGAGCCCGGACAGGGCATCCGGCAGATCGAGCCCTTCGGCCGCGACCGGCGTGCAGACGCAGGGCACGCCCGCGGCCAGGCTGGCCAGCACCTTGCCCTTCACGCCCGCCCCGAACGCCAGCGGCGCCACCGTCAGCCGGACCTGGTTGAACAGGGCCGGCAGATCGTCCACGTGGCCGACCGCCTTTACACCCGGCACCACCGCGGCCCTCAGGGTATCCGGCATGGAGCTGCCGACCAGCAGACATTCCAGCTCCGGCTCCTGCTCGCGCACCATCGGCATCACCTCCTGGATCAGCCACCAGGCCGCGTCCAGGTTCGGCGCATGACCGTAGCTGCCGACGAAGGCCAGGCCGCGCCGCTCGGACCAGGGAACGGTCACCGGTTGGGACAGCACCGACCAGGGCACCACGTGCACCTTCACCTCCGGCAGATCCCGCTTGAGCAGCGCTGCCTCGTAGCTGGAATGCGTGATCACGGCGTCCGCGAACCGCGCCGCCGATAGTTCGGCTATCCGCATCCGTTGGCTCGCCTCCAGCAGCTCGGGGCGCTGCTCCACCTCGGCCTGCCGGGCGAGCCGGACGTGGTGCAGATCCGCCACGCTGTAGATCACCCGGGCGCGCGGCTGCAGGTGGCGGATCAGCGGCAAGTAGCGCGCGTTGGCGCCGCGGTGGAGGTATATCAGCGCGAACCCCCCCTGCTCCCGCCGCAGCACTTCCTCCACCGACCCGCACCAGGGGGCGCAGCAGCACGACACGCCCATCGCCTCGAGCGCCGCCACCTCGGCGCCGCCCGCCATGCAGGACGGCGTGATCGTGACCGCATAGCCGAGCCGTTGCAGCGAGCGGATATGGGACACCACGGCCTGCGACCCGGCGTCCCGGTTCACGTCCGGCAGCACGTCATCGATCACCAGCGCGCGGGGCGGACGCTCCGGCTCAGCCGCCGCACCCCGCCCGGTCCAGCGCACGCGATACAGACGATGCGCCGTCCGCTGCACATGGTTGGTGCGGCGGTCGGCCCGCAACTGCAGCAAGCGGTCGGCCTGCTGCGCAAGGAATGCGGCACGGGTAGCCAGCTCCGCGTCCGTCTCGGCATCGGACAGCATCTTGGCCAGATGCTGCTGATACTCGGCGTCGAAGCGCAGGCTGGGCGGGATGATGGCGGGTGAACCGGGCACGTCCTCCCCGTCCGTCTCACGCGTGATCCGAATGTTGTGGGGGGTGCTGGGCGCCAGCCCCTCCAGCTTGAGCAGGAAGCCGTGCCGGCCGTTGCCGAGCCCGGCTTGCTCCAGATCCTGACGGTAGACGTTGGCCAGCACGCGGGAGACCGGCGCGCCATCGACGGTGACGAGAAGGCTCACCGGAACGGCAGGATCGTCCTCCTCCCGAACCCAACCCTGCACGCCGTCCCGATCCACTTTCTCGACGTTGCCGCGCAGGCTCATTTAGTTTTCTACTTCCCGATCGCGACGCCGGCCCGCGTTCATGGCAACCTGCCCGGGTCGAGCAGGGGGCGCCTTCATGAAAGTTACTGTCGAAGTCGAATGCACGCCGGACGAAGCCCGGACGTTCCTGGGCCTACCCGACGTGAAACCCATGCAAGCGGCGGTCATGGCCACTCTGGAGCGGCAAGCCGTGCAAGCCGCCGATCAGTTCTCTCCAGATGCCATGCTGAAACTCTGGTTCACGACGCTGCCGCAGATGTCGACCCAGATGCAGGACATGTTCACCCGCATGATCGGCGGCGCCAAGGGGCGAAACTAGCCCTTGCGTTCCTTCTCCCTCTCCCGTGTTTCAAGGGAGAGGGCTGGGTGAGGGCCGGTCGAGCTAGGGCAGGCGACGTATCGCCCGCAGCTTACTTGATCTTGGCTTCCTTGAACGCGACGTGCTTGCGCGCCACCGGGTCATACTTCTTCAGCTCGAGCTTGCCGGTCGCGGAACGGGCATTCTTCTTCGTCACGTAGAAAAATCCAGTGTCGGCCGTCGACACGAGGCGGATCTGGACGGTGTTGGACTTGGCCATAGGACTGTCTCTTTGAGCAACGGGAACGCGGGCTGGCGCTCGGGACGGCGAAAATGCGCATCCCGGCGACTCACGTCAAGGGAGAGGGCCCGGGCGCCGCGCGATCAACCCGACGGACTCGACCACCTCGGTCACCATGCCGTCCACTGCTCGCTCGCCCATGATCCGCAGGATGTCCGCCGTAAGCCGCGCCGCGCCCCCGTCGCCGATCCGCGCCCGCGTGCTGGTGGAGCGTGACAGCGCGCGGTCTACGAAATGGGCCGCCGGCGTGCGGCGGCGCTCGATCACGCCGACCCGGCACAGCTCGCTGAATGGCGAGTCGAGCAGCACCGCATCGTTCGGCACCCACCCCGGCTGCCGCCACGCCGGCCTCGCGGCGCCGATGACCGCATCCTGCGCCGATTGAAGCGGTGCGCTCCAGGCATTGTCCGGCACGTTCGGGTGCGACGTCCCGAACAACACCACGGCGCCACCCGGTTCCACCAGCCCGTCCAGCGCCGCCAACGTCGCCGGCCGGTCCATCCAATGGAACGCCCGCCCGATCGTGACCAGGCGGAACGGCCCCATACCCGGCGCTAGATCGTGCGACGCGCCTTCCTCGAACGTGATCGCCAGCCCGGCCGACGCAGCGCGATCCCGCGCAAGCGCCAGCATCTCCGGCTCCGGATCCATCCCGAGGGCCCCCGCGACGAACGGCCGGAACGCCGCCGCGATCTGGCCAGGCCCGCAACCCAGGTCCAGCATCTGCCCACCGCCATCGAGCCCGCAAAGGGTCGCCACGGCCCGGATCAAGCCAGCCGCGTAATCCGGCCGCCCGTCCAGGTAGTGCGCGGCCGCCGAGCGGAACCGCGCCGGGTCGAACGAAATGGGGGCGGTCATGCCGGCTCCTGCAACACCCGCAGCACCGCGGCGCCATAGCGGTCAAGCTTCGAGGCGCCGACCCCCTTGACCAGCCCCAGATCCCCCATCGTGCGCGGTTGTATGGCCGCCAGGTCCCGCAACACCGAGTCGTGGAAGATCACGTAGGGCGGCACCGATTGCAGCTTCGCCTCCGCCGCGCGCCACGCCCGCAACGCCTCGAACGGGCCCGACGCAGCCTCCGCCGGCACGGCTTCGACCGCCGCCCGCGGCGCCCGGCTGCGTGTGCGGGGCCCGGCGATCGGGTCGGGCGAGTCCTCGCGCAGCATCACGACCGTCTCGCCGCGCAGGATCGGGCGGGCGCGCTCCGTCACGAGCGCAAGCCCGGCACGCTCGCCCTCGCCGCGCTGCAACGCCCCGATCGCGACCAGTTGGCGGATCACGCCGCGCCAGAACCCGTCGCTCTGGTCCGCCCCGGCGCCATAGGTCGGCAGCCGGTCGTGGTTGTGCTTCTCCACCATCGCCGTCTTCTCGCCGCGCAACACGGCGGTGATGTGCAGCGCACCGAACATCTGCCCGGTGCGGTAGATCGCCGACAACACCTTCTGTGCCGCCACCGTCCCGTCGAACAACCGCGCCGGGCTCGCGCATGTGTCGCAATGCCCACACGGCTCCGCCAACTCCTCACCGAAACACGCGAGCAGCGAGCGGGTGCGGCAATGCGGCGTCTCGGTCAGCGCAATCATCGCCTCCAGCCGCGACGCGCGGACCCGGCGCTCGGCCTCCGGCGCCGTGGACTGGTCCAGCCAGTGGCGCGCCCGCACGATGTCCTCCCCGCCATACAGCAGCAGAGTGTCCGCCCGCTCGCCGTCCCGCCCGGCACGGCCGATCTGCTGATAATACGCCTCGGGGCTGTCCGGCATGTCCAGGTGCACCACGAACCGCACGTCCGGCCGGTCGATCCCCATGCCGAACGCGATCGTCGCCACCATCACCACGGGCTCGCCCGAGCGGAACCGGGTCAGCCCCACCCGCTTCTCCATCGGCGACAACCCGGCGTGGAACGGGATCGCCTTGTGCCCGGCCGCCAGCAGCGTCTGGCTCACCCGCTCCGTCTTGTTGCGGCTGCCGCAATACACGATGCCCGCCTGCCCGGGCCGCCGCTTCAGGAACGCCGCCAACTGCGCCCCCTCGCCCGATTTCGGTTGCGCCGCGATATGCAGGTTGCTGCGGTGGAAGGAGGCGGCGAACACCTCGGCATCCGCCATGTCGAGCGCCTGCAGGATGTCCGCCCGCGTGCGCGGATCCGCCGTCGCCGTCAGCGCGATGCGGGGCACGCCGGGGAAATCCTGTTTCAACCGCTTGAGCATGCGGTATTCCGGCCGGAACTCGTGCCCCCAGGCCGACACGCAATGCGCCTCGTCCACCGCGATCAGCGCCAGTTCCTGCCGCCATAGCCGCTCGAGCGTGCCCGACATCATCAGCCGCTCGGGCGAGACGTACAGCAAGTCCAGCGTGCCATCGGCCAGCGCCCGCGACACGCGGGACCCTTCCTCCGGCTCCACCTCCGAATGCAGCGCCCCGGCCGACACGCCCAACTGGCGCAACGCCGCCACCTGGTCGTCCATCAGCGCGATCAACGGCGACACCACCACCGCGACGCCATGCCGCACCAACGCCGGCACCTGGTAGCAAACGCTCTTGCCGCCGCCGGTCGGCATCAGCACGAGCGCATCGCCACCTGCCACCACCCGCGCCACCGCCTCCGCCTGCAAGCCGCGGAACTCCGGGAAGCCGAACACCCGGCGCAGCACGTCGAGCGGGGCCTGCCCCCAGGCGGCGCCGTCAGGCATTACGGTGTATCGACGTCGATCTCGACCCGGCGACGCTCTACCCCCGGCTGGCTATTCGGCGGCGTGCCCACGGCGGCGCGGACGATGCGGCTGGAAGCCACGCCGTCCTGCTGCAGCAGGGTCGCCACTGCGTCGGCGCGCGCCCGCGAAAGATCGATGTCCGCCTGCGTAGATCCCGCATTGTCGGCATAGCCGGTGACCCGGACAGACCCGGCCGGGAAGAACCGGGCGGCGGATGCGGCACTGGCGACGATCTGGGCGCCCTCGGGACCGATGGTCGACGAGAAGTCGTTGAAGAACAGCGCGAACGTCCGCAGCGGCGGTTGCTGGGCGCATGCCGAGACGGCAAGCAAAGCAAGGGTGGCTGCAAGACGTCCAAATGCGAGGCAACGCATAAGGTGAGACTCCGTTGAGCGTTTCGGCGCTACCAGACTCTCGCCCACCGCCCCCGTCAACGGCCAGCCTGCGCTGCTAGGCCGCCGCCGCCACGGCGTGGCCGCCAGACAACCGCCAGATCCGGTCGAGCACTTCCACCCCCGTCAGCCGGTGCGTGATCAGCAGCAGCGTGCGGCCGGCCGGCAACGTAGCCAGCGTCTGCAGGAAGGCGCGCTCGGTCTGGGCGTCGAGCCCGGCAGCGGGTTCATCCAGGATCAGGATCGGGGCGGCGCTCAGCAGCGTACGGGCAAGCGCGATGCGGCGCCCCTGCCCGCCCGAAACCCGCGCGCCCCCCTCGCCGAGCCAGGTGTCCAACCGGTCCGGTAAGCCGCGGACGAACTCGCCCACCTCCGCCTCGTCCAGCGCGCGCCACAATGCCGCCTCGTCGGCCTCGGGTCGGCCCAGCAACAGGTTCGCCCGGATCGTGTCGTCGAACAGATGCGTCGCCTGCGACAGCACGCCGAACTGGCTCCGTAACTCTGCCGCCGAAAGCGCCGCGATGTCGGTCCCGCCAATCAGGATGCGCCCCGATTGCGGCGCCGCCACCCGCAGCAACAAGGCGGCAAGCGTGGACTTGCCCGATCCCGACGGACCGAGCACGGCCACCCGCGCACCCTGCGGCAGATCCAAGGTCAACCCGTCGAACACCGGCGGACGGTCCGGCGTCCAACGGAAGCGCACGGCCTCGAACCGCAATCCCGTGCCGGACGGCAGCGGCGCCGGGTTCGCTGGTTGCGGCAGACCGGAGGCGGGACGTGCCGCATCCAGCACGCGTGCGGCCGAGGCGGCGGCATTGCCCGCCAAGGCGCCGGCACGCGGCAGGCCCGCCGCTACCTCGAACGCCGCGACAAGCAGGAACACGGCTGCCGTGACGAATACCGGCCGCTCCGCCGCATTGAGGAGCATGACCAGGATGGCCGCCTGCGCGCCAAGGAAGCCGATCGCCTGCACCAGCGCCCCGCGCCGGGACAGCCTGCGTTGCGCCGCCCCCGCTTCCCCGTCGCGCGCCTTCACCACGTCCAGCATGCGCGCCTCGGCGCCGAACACCCGCACCTCGCGTAGGCCGGACAGCGCGTCCAGCACGCTGATGCGCAGCCCGGCTCCCGCCGAAGCCAGCCCGATGCCCGAACGGCCAGAGACCCGGGCGGCGACAAGCGGCACGGCAAACGCGGCGAGCGCGAACAGCACCGTCGCGGTGAGCCCAGCCAGCCAGATCGTGCCGCCATTGGCGATGAGCACCACGGCCAGGATCGGCAGCAGCACAAACGCCAGCGACAACGGGACCAGGATGCGGAGATACAAGCCGTCCAGCGTCTCGACATCGTTCACCAGGCGGGTCGCGAGGTCGCCCGAACGCTGCATGCCCAAGCCCCCGGCCGAGCGCGCGGCCAGTCCGTCGAACAACCACACCCGCAAGTCGGCCAAGGCACGGAATGTGGCGCTGTGGGTGGCAAGCCGCTCGCAATACCGCAGCACCACGCGCACCGGCCCGAGCACCGCCAGCAGCGCCCCCGCGGCACTGCCAGCGCCGAGCAGCAAGATCGCGACATGCGCCCCGGCAACCGCGAGCAGCGCGACCCCGCTCAGCCCCGAGGCCAGTGCCACCGCCGCGCCGAAGAGCAGCCAGCCCCAGCGGCGGCGCCACAGCAGCAGGATCCGCAGCAACGCGCTCATGCCGCACCCCGCGCGGCAACCACGCGTCCATCCCGCAAATCCAACCTGCGCGCACCGAACCGGTTGGCCACGGCAGCATGGCTGGCCAGGACCACGGTGCGGCCCACGGCCAGGCGATGGAGACTATCCAGCACGTCCCCCTCGCTCGCCGGGTCCAGATGCGCGGTGGGCTCGTCCAACAGGAGAAGCGGTGCATTCTTCAGGAACGCGCGCGCGATTGCGACCCGCTGCGCCTGGCCGCCGGACAAGCCGTAACCACCCTCGCCGATCGGCGTATCCAGCCCCTGCGGCAGCGCCGCCTCGAACGCGGTGACCCCGGCACTCCGCGCGGCCGACTCCACCTCGCGGTCGCTGGCATCGGTCCGGGCAAACCGGATGTTGTCGCGTACGGTGCCCGCAAACAGCACGGGACGCTGCCCGATCGCTGCGGTCAGGCGGGTCAGCGCCGCCGGTACGATGGCCGTGATGTCCGCGCCATTGATCAGCACCCGGCCCGACTGCGCCTGTACAAATCCGAGCAGCAACTCGATGACCGTGGATTTGCCCGACCCGGACGGCCCGGCCAATACCAGCATCTCACCCGGCGGCACGCGGAAACTGACGTCCTCGAGCGCCGGGCCGCGTGCAGGATCCCAACTGAACGTCACGTGCTCGAAGCCGACGGTGACACCGTGGGCGGTGACGTTGCGCACCGGCCGCTGCTCGGGTTCCGATGCGGGCACGCTGGGCAGGCCCGAAATGGCATCCGCGGCGCCGGCGGCGTGGGAGCGGTCCTGATACGCGACGGAGAAGGCGCGTAACGGGGCGAAGAACTCGGGCACCAGCAGCAGGGCGAATAGCGCGGGCGCGGGGTCCAGATGGTGCGCCAAGGCGGCGGCGCCGTAGCGTAGCGCCAGTATCACCAGTGCCAGCGCCGCGGCGCAATCCAACGCGGCCGACGCAATGAACGCCACACGCAGCACGCGCATGGTCCGGCGCCGCAGTTCATCGGCGGCGCGGGCGAGCGCCGCGGACTCGTCGCCAGCCCGGCCAGCCAGGACGATCGTGGCAATCCCGCGCACCCGGTCCAGAAAGCGCGTCTGCAGCCGGCTGAGTGCCGTGAGCTGCCGGCGGGAGGCCGCAGCCGCGCCGATGCCCGAGACGGCTTGCGCCAACGGGACCAGCAACCCGGCGCCGCCCAGGATCAGCGCACCGCGCCAGTCCACCACTGCAACGGCGGCGAGCACCAGCAACGGCCCGCCGACAGCCAAGGCCGCCGCGGGCACCCACCGGGCGTAGAACCCGTCCAGCGCATCGATCCGGTCCACGACGGTGGTGGCGAGCGCCGCGGAGTGTTCATGACGCAGGATGCTGGGCCCTGCGGCCAGCAGACGGCCCATGACATCGGCCCGCAGCCGGTGCCGGGCGGCAATCCCGGCGCCCACCGCCACGCGCTCGGCGGTGATCGTCGCGGCCGCCCGGCCGAGGCTTGCAACGCAGAACACAGCGACCGCCCAGGCGGCCGGCGCCAGTTGCGCCCGCAATGCGCCGCCGAGGATCGCGGCGATCGACGCCGCCTGCAGGATGGCCAGCATCGTGCCGAACAGGCCGAGCAGGATCGCCGGCCGGGCTGCTTTGCGCCCAAGCCGGGTTTCGGATCGCAGCCAATCTTTGCCGGGCTTGGTGGGAGCGCTCATCAGGGCCTTGAGATAGCGTCGCCTGGCCGCGCTGCCCAGGCGGAACGAACGTTAAAGCGTGTTCAGGGAGTTATCTTCTCCCCTGCTGCTACCCCGCCAGCGCCGCCCTTGCCACCGCCGCCAGCCACGTCGCCGCCGCCGGCAGGATCGCGTCGTTGAAATCGTAGTTCTCGTTGTGCAGCTCCCGCCCGCCCTCGCCCGGGCCGTTGCCGATCCAAGCGAACGCGCCCGGACGCTGCTCCAGATAGGCGCCGAAATCCTCGCTCGCCATCGTCGGCGGGATGTCACGGTGCACCACGAGCCCAGCCGAACCGGCCGCCTGCGCCGCCAACTCCGCCTCCGCCGGGGAATTGACCGTGGGCGGCACCCCGGTCCGGAACTCGACATGACCCACAACGCCGAATGTCGCGGCCACACCCTCGACCACGCGCCTGATCCCTGCCTCAACCTGCGCGTGGACCTCCCGCCGGTGCGTGCGGAACGTACCCGTCATCACCGCCTTCTGCGGGATCTGGTTCGACGCCCGCCCGCCATCCAGCGTGCAGATGGAGATCACCGCCGTGTCCAGCGGATCGACGTTGCGCGAAACCACCGATTGCAGCGCCACCACCGCGTGGGCGGCGGCAAGGACCGGGTCCCTGGTCAGATGCGGCATCGCGGCATGCCCGCCATGGCCGTCCATCGTGATGCTGACCCGCGAACCCTGCGCCATCACCGGGCCGTCATGCACCGCTACCTCGCCGGCCGCGATGCCCGGCATGTTGTGGTAGCCGAAGATCCGCTCCATCGGGAAGCGGTCCAGCAGCCCATCGGCCAACATGGCGCGCGCGCCGCCGTACCCCTCCTCGGCCGGCTGGAACACCAGGTGTATCGTGCCGCTCCACCCTTCCTGCCGGCTGAGCAGGGCCGCTGCGCCGAGCAGGCTCGTGGTATGGCCGTCATGCCCGCACGCATGCATTACGCCGGGCCGTGTCGAGGCATACGGCACGCCGGTCCGTTCCTCGATCGGCAGCGCGTCCATGTCGGCGCGCAAGCCCACGCTGCGGTTGGACTGACCCCGGCTGATGGTGGCCACGATGCCATTGCCGCCCACACCCGCGGTGAACGGGATGCCCATGTCCGTCAACCGTTCCGCCACGAACGCGGCGGTAGCCGTCTCCTGCAGCGAGAGTTCCGGATGGGCGTGCAAGTGGCGACGCCACTCGGTCAGTTTTGCCGCGAGGGCGGGATCGAACGGGACGGTGCTCATCGCCGCACTAAACTGCGGCCAGGCTCAGCCGTCCAGCGGCACGGGCACGCCCTGCGGCTTGGATGGCGGCGGTGCGCCTCGCGACGTAGAGAGCCCAGCTACGCCAGGCTTCGCGGAAGAACCGGCTGCACCGGGCGGCGCGGGCTGCGGCGTCAGGCGGACGGCGTAGCGGGTTCCCGGCCCTTGCTGCACATCCAGCGAAGCGCCGAGCTGGCGCGTGAAACCACTGATGAGCTGCAAGCCGATACCGTCCCGCGTGCCGCTTTCGGTCTCCGCCCGGCCAGTCGGGATGCCGACGCCATCGTCGCTGATAACGAGGTCCAGGCCGCCATCCACCTCCCGCAGCAACACGCTGACTTGCCCGGTGCGCCCGCCGGGAAAGGCGTATCTCACGGAGTTGGTCACCGCCTCCGTCACGATCAGCGCCAGCGGCACGGCCTGGTCGCTCGACATACGCAGTTCCGGCGCCTCGATCGTGAGCTTGATGCGGTCGTCCTCCCGCTCGCCCATCGCGGAGAACAACTGGCCGCACAGTTCGGTCAGGAACGACCGCATGTTGATCGTATGCAGCTCACCATCGGCGTAGAGGTGCCGATGCAGCGTCGCCAGCGCCCGCACCCGGTCCCGCGCCGCCTGGAACTCGGCGCGTGCCTCGGGCACCCGGATCCGGCTGGCCTGCAGGTTGAGCAAGCTGGCAACGACCTGAAGGTTGTTCTTCACCCGGTGATGAATTTCCAGCACCAGCAGGTTCTGCTTTTCCTGCGAACGGACGAGCTCAGCTTCCTTCTCCCGCAGCACGGCGGTGGCTTCCTGGAACGATTGGGCCAGGTCGATCACCTCGTCCGGTGCACCCTTGAGGTTGCCGGGATCGAACTGCTCACCAGCCTGCCATCGCCGAACGGCGGTGCTGAGCCGGCGCAGCGGATTGCCGAAGGCTACGTCCGCCCCCAGCACCACGGCGGTCAATCCCAGCACGAACAGCAGCGCCAGCTCCCCCATCCGCACCATGAGGGTGCGCACTGCCTGGGCATGCTCCCGTTCCGCCGAGGTCGCCACGATCAGCCGCCAGCCGCTCGGCAGCAGGGTGGTGGCGTAAGCATAGCGGTGCCCACTTGCCGAGACGGCCCGCAAGGCGAGTTGCGGCGCGCCGATCAGGCTGACCATGGCAGGCAAGCTTGGAAGTGCGGCAACCGCGTCACCACGGGATGCCAACGCCCGGCGCTCACCGTCGAGCAGCCAGGTGACATCGCCGGGTTCGGCCGGCTCGGGAAGGGCGTTCAGCGCGAACCAGGCTGGATGCAGCAAGGCTCCCACCATGTCGCCGGACGCGTTGTGGACGGCCAGCACGGCTGGCCGGCCGGAGCCGACGGCATCCAGGCTCATCGGCGCGCCGCCGCGTATTTGCTCGAACCAGTGCCGCGGCCCGGACCCTTCCGGCATCACTGCGCCGAACGCACAGAGCGTATGGCCGTCGATATCGACCGTAACAAGGCCGGACACGCCCATCCGGCCAAGTTGCTGCGCTGTCGATATGTCGCACGAACCGCCAACCGCTCGCGTGACGCTACCCGACATGCGGCCTGTGATGCTTGCCAGGGAGGTTCGGAACTGGGCCAGCGCCTGGCCATCGAGCAGCGCCGCCCGCTCCTGGGAACCGCGCGCAATGGCCTGAAATTCCTGCCAGGCAATGGTTGCCGCCATCGCAGCGATGGGGACGGCGGCAACGAACGACAGCAGGATCAGGCGCCCACGCGTGTGCCCGATACGCGACCACCAAATTGGCCGCAGACCGATCTTCACTTCTTTCGGTCTTCCTCGATCAGCCGCAATAAATCTTCCGGGATTGGCTCGCTGGTAACGTCATCATAGATCTGATGCAGACCACGTTTCAGCCACAGATCAAAGGGTTCAGGCTTGGCGTCACCCTTTTTCTCTTTCTCATTCTGCGCTTTTGGCTGCTTCATGTCTGGTGCTTCACGCCTGCTACGCTCCAGACAAAGAAACCGGCCAAATGATGGCCGGTTTCTCTTTACACGCTACAATGATTGTTTGTTAGAGAGATAAATCTGCGTCGCGAACCTTCTCCAGCAACGCCGTCTGGGTCACGCTCTTTGCCGGTCGAGCGCTCTCCTTCACATCGCCGAGCAGCCAGGCCTCGAGTTGGCGGCGCGCCCGGAACACGCGGCTCTTGGCGGTGCCCACGGCGCATCCGGTCGACTGGGCCAGCGCCTCGTAGCTCATGCCGTGAACGACCACCATCACCAGCGCCTCGCGCTGATCGGCCGGCAGGCGGTTCATGGCGGCGCCGAGTTCCTTGAGCGCCAAGCGGTCCTCATGGGCGGCATCGGTCGCGAACACGGACTGCGGCACATCGTCGATGTCGGTGGTGTCGCGGCGCTTGCGCAGGTTGGAGATGAACCGGTTGCGGAGAATGCGGTGCATCCAGGCGGCGAAGTTGGTGCCCGGGATGAACGTCGTCTGGGCCGAAAGCGCGTTGCAGACGGCATCCTGCACCAGGTCTTCAGCCGCTGCACGGTTGCGGGTCAGGGCTAGGGCCTGCACGCGGAGCTTCGGCAGGATGGCGATGACCTGATCGTGGAATACTGAGGTGGACATGCAGTCTTGTCTCCGTTCCTTGTCCGACCAATGACGGAGATTAAGAAAGGGTTGCCGAAATTCATTCACGAGAACGCGAGAGACCGTCCGCCGCCATCTCTTGCCGTTGTGGCGCCAAATTCGGCCGCTAGGGTGCGCCGCAATGGCCCTCGCGCACCGACTCTGCCGGCCCGACCCGCTTACCCGGTCAAGCCGGCTGCATGATCCGCGTCAGCTCGGTGCGGGCGCGCGACACCCTTGCCTTCATCGTACCGACCGGCACGCTGCAAATCTGCGCCGCTTCCTCGTGCGTGAGCTCCTGCGCGCCGACCAGCACCAAAGCCTCGCGCAGCACCGGCGAGAGCTTCCACAGCACCTGCTCGAGGTCCCGCACCTCGGACGCATCCGCTTGTTCGGCGCGCGTCGCCTCTTCCAGCGGCATCTGCGCATTGAGCGCCGCTGCTTCCCGCTTGCGGCGGCGGGACTGCTCGAAGAACAGGTTGCGCAGGATGGTGAACAGCCAAGCCTTGAGATTGGTGCCGGCCTGGAATTGCCCGAGCGCGCCGAGCGCGCGAACCACGGTGTCCTGCACCAGGTCGTCGGCAGCCGTGCGGTCCCGCACCAGGAAGCGGGCGAACGCGCGCAAGTCGGGCAGCAGCGTCAGCATCTCCTTACGAAGCTGCTTGGCCGCTTCCGCGTCGCCTGCTTTCGAAGTATCAGCCGTCTCACCCTGGCCCGGGGCTCGTTGCGGGCCAGTTTGCACAATCACACCCAAAGCCGATTTCTCCAGTGTGATCCCGGATATCTCCCTGGCATCGTGACCGGGCAAGTAGAGGTTTCGTTATGACGAGCTTCCGACGCGAAGATCTGCTCCGCGCGCTGCCTTACGCGCGGCGATACGCCCGGGCGTTGTCCGGCGGTCAGGTCAAGGGCGACGCGCTGGTGACGGAAGCCATCCGCGAGTTGCTGGCAGGGGACGAAGCTCACACCGCCTCCTATACCGCCGATGCCCGTATTGCCCTCTATAAGAGTGTCACCGACCGGGCGGGCGACCCGGCTCCTGAGCCCGGGGCGGAGGCCGCGCTATCCGCCGACCAGCGCAAGCTGCTGTTGCTCACCTCGCTGGAGGAGGTGCCGCTGCCCGCCGCCGCCGCCATCCTCGGCCTCACCGACGCACAAGCCGAAGCGGCCCTGGCCTCCGCACGGGACCGGTTGCGCCTTGCAGCCGCGACCGACGTGCTGATCATCGAGGACGAGCCGATCATCGCCATGGACATCGAGGAGCTGGTGGCCAGTTGCGGCCACCGCGTCGTGGGCGTGGCGGCCACCGAGAGCGACGCCGTGGCCATCGCCGAACGGTGCCGCCCGGGGCTGATCCTGGCCGACATCAACCTCGGCGCCGGCGGCGACGGCACCTCCGCCGTCTCCCGCATCCTGCGCAGCCATTACGCCCCCGTCATCTTCGTCACCGCGTACCCCGAGCGGCTGCTCACCGGCGACGCGCTCGAACCGGCCTTCGTCATTACCAAGCCGTTCGAACCGTTGACGCTCGCCATCGCCACGTATCAGGCCGTCACGGGTGGGGTCCGCCTGGAGTAGCGATGCCAGGGCGGGCCTTCCTGTGGATGGGAACCGCCTCGCCTTACAAACGTCTTTCCCACGCGATTAGACGACGCACGGGGGTGCCTGGACCAGCATGAACGTCACTCTCACCACGGCGGTCGCATCGGCGCCGCAAACCGTCGCGCATCCGCGCATCCGCTACATCGATCCGCTCGGCTCGGGCGACGCGGAGGGGTTTCCTGCCGCCCTGGAGCGTGCTGCATCGCTCGGCTTCGATACCGTTCTCGTGCCTCCGCCGTGGGCGACCGGTGCGAGTGGCGACCGGTTCGCGCCCGCCTCTCTCGAACGGGTAAACACCGCCCTCGGCGGCGGTGACGCCAGCGAGTGGTTGCGCGGCTACGTCCGGCTATGCCGCAACCATGGTCTCGCGCCCGTGCTGGACATGCCGCTGGCGACACTCGCCGCAGAGTTCACCGGTGAAGCAGCCCCGTTCGCAGCCGTGACGGGCACCGACGCGCTGGATCCCCGACAAGGCGGTGCCGCACAGCATCGCGGTATCATCGATCCGGCCAGCCTTGGCGCTTGGTGGGCCCGCCATCTTGGCCGCTGGGTCGAGGCTGGGATCACGGGCGTCCGCCTGCTCGGCCTCGCCGAGGCACCCGGCGTCGTCGCTGCCCTGCGTAGGGCAGCCCCGGATGCGATGTTGATCGCGTGGACGCCAGGTCTACCCCGGGAGCACTACGCCGGCTTGCAGGGCGTGTCCTACGTCGTCTCCTCGCTACCCTGGTGGAACCTGGAGGCGGATTGGTTCTGGGGCGAACTGGAAGCGCTGCGCCAGGTCGCCCCCGTGCTGGCCTGTCCGGAAGCGCCGTTCGGCCGCCGGCAGGCATCCGCCGTGCATGACCCGGCCAAGCTCGCCGCCACATTGCGCCGGAGTGCCGCGATCGCTTGCGCGACAGGCGACGGCTGGATCGTGCCCGAGGGGTTCGAAACCGCCGCCCGCCGCCCGATGGACCCGCACGGCCGCACGACCGGCCGTGGCGACCGCACCGTTGCCGGCAGCATCGATCTTGCCGCGATGAACCAGACCGTGGCCCGCACCGGCGAGGAAGCCCGTGGCATCCACCTGCTCACCGGCGCCGGGTCCACCCCGCTCGGTCTGCTCCGCACGGACGCCGCGGACTCCCGCTTTGCCCGGCATGCGACCGTGGCCCTGCTCAACACCGATCTCGACCGCCCCCGCGCCATCGACCCGGCCGCCCTGATCGCCGGCATCGACGGCACGTTCGGCCCCTGGTCGCCGGACGGCTTCACGCCGGGTCAGCCCATCACCCTGCTCCCGGGCGAGTTGCGCAGCTTCACCGCGCCGGCCACCAGCAAGGGCCGCCTCAGCGCCCCGGTCGACGCCGAAGCCGCCCGCCGGTTTGCGAACGGCCCCCGCGTCGCGATCGAACTGCCGACGCCGTGCGTGGATGACGGGTCGTTGCCGGTAAAGCGGCTGGTCGGCGAAGTCGTCACCATCGAGGCCGACGTGGTGTGCGACGGGCACGACAAGCTTGGCGTCGCGTTGCAATGGCACGAACCCGGCAGCACCGAACTGCATGAGATCCGCATGGCTCCGGCCGGCAACGACCGTTACCGCGCCGACCTGCCGCTCAACCGCATCGGGGCCTACGACTACACCGTGCAGGCCTGGCGCGACGTCTTCGCCACCTACAAGGACGAGATCGCCAAGAAAAGCGCCGCCGGCGTGGACGTCTCGCTCGAACTCCGCGAAGGCATGGCCCTGCTCACCCGCACGATCGACCGCGTGCAGGGCGCGATCAAAGCCTCGCTGCAGACGATCGCGGCCGACCTCGCCAACGCCGACGACAAGACCAAGCTGGATCGTTTCCTGGCACCCGCGACCGCGGAGTTGATGCTGCAGGCGGACGACCGGCCCCGCGCCGCCACCCTGCCACGCCCGGTCCGCATCGACGCCGAGCGCAGCGGCGCTGCCTTCTCCGCCTGGTACGAAGTCTTCCCACGCTCGATGAGCGACGACGCCAAGCGCCATGGCACCTTCCGCGACGTGGAGCGCCATCTGCCGCGGGTGAAGGCGATGGGCTTCGACGTGCTGTATTTCCCGCCGATCAGCCCCATCGGCAAAACCAACCGCAAAGGCCCCAATAACACCCTGACCCCGGAAGCGGGCGATCCTGGCAGCCCTTACGCGATCGGTTCCGCCGAGGGCGGCCACGACGCGCTGCATCCCGAACTGGGCACGCTGGACGATTTTAAGCACCTGGTCGCCGCCGCCGCGGACCATGGTCTGGAAATCGCCATCGACTTCGCCATCCAATGCTCGCCCGACCACCCCTGGCTGAAGCAGCACCGCGGCTGGTTCGACTGGCGGCCCGACGGCTCGATCAAATACGCCGAGAACCCGCCGAAGAAATACCAGGACATCGTCAACGTCGATTTCTACGCCAAGGACGCCATCCCCGGCCTATGGGTGGCGCTGGCCGAGGTCGTGATGTTCTGGATGGAAGCCGGCGTGCGCTGCATCCGCGTGGACAACCCCCACACCAAGCCGCTGCCGTTCTGGCAATGGATGATTGCCACCGTGCGCGAACGCTACCCGGACGCCGTGTTCCTCGCCGAGGCCTTCACCCGTCCCAAGGTGATGTACCGCCTGGCCAAGGTCGGTTTCGGCCAGTCGTACAGCTATTTCACCTGGCGCGAGACCAAGCGCGAGATGGAGCAGTACTTGACGGAACTGGCCGAACCCGGCCCGCGGGATTTCTTCCGCCCGCATTTCTTCGTCAACACGCCGGACATCAACCCGGTCTATTTGCAGGGCGCTCCCCGCCCCGCGTACCTGATCCGCGCCGCCCTGGCCGCGACGCTCTCCGGATTGTGGGGCGTCTATAACGGCTTCGAACTGTGCGAAGGCACCCCGATCCCTGGCCGCGAGGAGTATCTCGACAGCGAGAAATACCAAATCCGCGTCTGGGATTGGGACCGCCCGGGCAACATCGTACCCGAGATCACCGCGCTGAACCGCATCCGCCACACCAACCCGGCGTTGCGCTCCCACCTCAACACCACCTTCCTGCCCGCCGCCAACGATGTCGTCAGCGTATTCATGAAGGCCACGCCAGACCGCAGCAATGTGTTGATCGTTGCCATTTCCTTCGACCCGAATCAGGCGCAGGAATCGGCGTGGGAGTTTCCGTTCTGGCTTTGGCAGACCACCGACACGTCCCCGTTCGAGGCGGAGGACCTGTTGACCGGCGAGCGCACGACCTGGCGCGGCAAGGCCCAATCCGTGCGGCTCGACACCGGCCGCCCCTACGCAATCTGGCGCGTCCGCGCCCCGATCTGACCCCTCTAGCCCTAAGTCGCTGAACCGAGGTTCTTTTGCCCGATACCGCCATCGCCGCCGCCGTCCCGCCCGTCTTGTCCGCCGCCGCGCCGGAGGACCCGATGTGGTACAAGGACGCGATCATCTACCAGCTCCACCTCAAGAGCTTCTTCGACTCCAACAACGACGGTGTCGGCGACTTCCGCGGCGTGATCGAGAAGCTGGACTATATCGCCGAGTTGGGCGTCACCGCTGTATGGCTGCTGCCGTTCTACCCGTCCCCGCGCCGCGATGACGGTTACGACATCGCCGACTACCGCGGCGTGCACCCCGACTACGGCACCTTGGCCGACGCCCGCGCCTTCGTGCAGGCGGCGCATGAGCGCGGCCTCAAGGTGATCACCGAGCTGGTCATCAACCACACCTCGGACCAGCACCCCTGGTTCCAACGCGCCCGCCAGGCCCCTAAAGGCAGCCCCGAACGAGACTTCTACGTCTGGTCCGACACCGACGAGAAATACACCGGCACCCGAATCATCTTCACCGATACCGAGAAGAGCAACTGGACCTGGGACGACACGGCCGGCCAATACTATTGGCACCGTTTCTTCTCTCACCAGCCGGACCTGAACTTCGACAACCCGACGGTGATGGACGAAGTGCTGTCCGTCATGCGCTTCTGGCTCGACATCGGCATCGACGGCCTCCGTCTGGACGCCGTGCCCTACCTTGTGGAACGCGAGGGCACCAACAACGAGAACCTGCCCGAGACGCACTCGATCCTGAAGAAGATCCGCGCCGAGCTGGACATCCATGCTCCAGGCCGGATGCTGCTGGCCGAGGCGAACCAGTGGCCGGAAGACGCCCAGGTGTATTTCGGCGAGGGCGACGAATGCCACATGTCGTTCCATTTCCCGCTGATGCCGCGCATGTACATGGCCATCGCGCGGGAGGACCGTTTCCCGATCACCGACATCATGCGCCAGACGCCGGCGATCCCGTCCAACTGCCAATGGGCCGTGTTCCTGCGCAACCACGACGAGCTGACGCTGGAGATGGTCACCTCCGGCGAGCGTGACTATCTGTGGGAGACCTACGCCGCCGACCGCCGCGCCCGCCTCAACCTCGGCATCCGCCGCCGCCTCGCCCCGCTGCTGCAGCGTGACCGCCGCCGTATCGAGTTGATGAACGGGCTGCTGCTCTCCATGCCGGGCACCCCCGTCATCTACTACGGCGACGAGATCGGCATGGGCGACAACATCTTCATCGGCGACCGCGACGGCGTCCGCACGCCGATGCAGTGGTCGGTGGACCGTAACGGCGGCTTCTCGCGCGCCGACCCGGCCAAGCTCGTGCTGCCGCCGATCATGGACCCGATCTACGGCTTCCAGGCGGTGAACGTGGAGGCGCAGGCCTCCGACCCGTACTCGGTGCTGAACTGGATGCGCCGCATGCTCGCCGTCCGCCAGCGCCACAAGGCGTTCGGCCGCGGCTCCCAGCGCTTCCTGTATCCCGGCAACCGCAAGGTCCTCGCCTATCTGCGCGAGCACGAGGATGGCGAGAGCGAGACCATTCTCTGCGTCTACAACCTATCCCGCTCCGCCCAGGCCGTGGAGTTGGACCTCTCCGCCTTCGCCGGCCGCGTGCCGGTCGACGTGGTGGGTGGCTCCGTGTTCCCCCCCGTGGGGCAGCTCTCCTACCTGCTCACCCTGCCGCCGTTCGCCTTCTATTGGTTCCTCCTCGCATCGGATACGCAGATGCCCGACTGGCACACCCCGCAGCCCGAAGCGCTCCCCGAGTTCTCCACCATCGTGCTGCGCTCCTCGCTCGAGGAAGTGCGGCCCGGCTACGGCCGGTCGGTGCTGGAAAACGAGGCGCTTCCGATATACCTGCCCAAGCGCCGCTGGTTCGCCTCGAAGACGGAGCGGTTGACGGGTGTCAAGATCGCCTACTGGGCGCTGATCAACCCACCGCCCGAGGCGATCTTCATCACCGAGGTGGAAGCCCATTTCGGTGGACGCTCCGAGCGTTATGCCCTGCCGATGGGTATCGTCTGGGAAGACGAAGCGGTCGGCAACCTGCCGGCGCAGCTCGCTATGGCGCGGGTCCGGCTCGGGCCACGCGTCGGCTACCTGACGGACGCCTTCGCCATCGACGGCTTCACCCGATCCGTCCTGCGCAACCTGCGCAACAGCGCCACCGTAGCGATCGACGGCGGCGGCACACTCGAGTTCCGGCCGACCTCCCTGATGCAGCCGCTCGAACTGGCCGAGGACGCGGAAATCCGCCGGCTCTCCGCCGAGCAGTCCAACTCATCCCTGATCGTAGGCGACACACTGGTAATGAAGGTGGTGCGCCGGGTCACTGCCGGGGTGCACCCGGAGGGCGAGATCACCCGCTTCCTCACCGAGCGTGGCTTCGGCAACACCGCGCCGCTCTACGGCGAGGTGGTGCGGGTGGACGAGCACGGCACGCCGAACACGATCGGCATCGTGCAGGGCTTCGTGCGCAACCAGGGCGACGGCTGGGGCTGGACGCTCGAGTTCCTGGAGCGGACGGTGGACGAGTTGTCCACCACCGATAGCGAGGCCGAGGGTGCGGATGATGCCTTCGCCTCCTACAACGTGTTCGCCGCCGCGATCGGCCAGCGCCTGGGCGAGCTGCACGCCGTGTTGTCGGCGCCGACCGACGAGGCCGCATTCTCGCCCGAGCCCGCGACGCCGGAGGTGCTGGAAGCCTGGGCACACGGCGCTATCGAGCAGATCGACATGGCGCTCACCGCGCTGGAACGGGTGAAGGAGTGGCCGAACCCGCAAGCCGAAGCCCGGGCCAAGGCGCTCACCCACCACGCGGACGGCCTCCGCGAGGCGGCGCATAAGCTCGCCGCCGCCGGCACCGGTTCGCTGCAGACGCGCGTGCACGGCGATTTCCACTTGGGCCAGGTCCTCGTGGTGCAGTCGGACGCCTACCTGATCGACTTCGAGGGCGAACCGGCCCGCACCATGGAGCAGCGCCGCGCCAAGCAATGCGCCATCCGCGACGTGGCCGGGCTGCTGCGCTCGTTCGACTACGCGGCGGCGGCGGCCCTGCCCGGCCGGGTTGCGGCGACACCGACCGCATCGTCCCGCCGCGCCGAAATCCTGGAACGGTTCCGGACCGGTGCGGAGCAGGCGTTCCTGGGCGCATACCGCACCGTGCTTGAAGCCTCCCCGGTCAAGTGGGTGGCGCCAAAGGCGGAGGCTGCGATGCTCGACCTCTTCCTGCTGGAGAAAGCCGCCTACGAGATCCGCTACGAGGCGGCCAACCGCCCAACGTGGATCGGCATCCCCCTGCAAGGCATGTTCACCATCGCTGCGCGCCTGCTGAACCTTCCCCCGGAAGGCGAACCGTGAGCGCACTCGCGTCCCCGCTCCCCTTGAGGGAGGGGCCGGGGAAGGGGTGCCACACCTCCGAAATCTCCCGGGTGGCCCCCTTCGCCTCAACCCCCTCCCTCGACGGGTTGGGAAACTGTCACCGAACCCCCACCGGAGGCGACCATGCCTGACGCCTTCAACGATCTCGGCCTCAACCCCGGCGCGATCGATGCCATCGTCAACGCCCGCCACGGCGACCCCTTCGCCGTGCTCGGCCCGCATGATGGCTCCGTCCGCGCCTTCATCCCCGGCGCCGACACCGTCGCCGTCGTCGACCGCGACACCGGCCTCGTCGCCGGCGAACTGCAGCGCGTCCACCCGGCCGGCTTCTTCGCCGGCACCGTCGGCGCACAAGGCCCCTACCGCCTGCGCATCGGCCAAGGCGCCACCAGCTACGAAACCGAAGATCCCTATTCCTTCCCGCCCGTGCTCGGCGACTTGGATGTCTACCTGCTCGCCGAGGGCCGCCACCTTGATTTCGGCCGTGCCCTGGGCGCGCACCCGGCGGAAATGGAGGGCGTCTCCGGCGTGCGCTTCGCCGTCTGGGCGCCCAACGCGCAGCGCGTGTCCGTCGTCGGCGACTTCAACGGCTGGGACGGCCGCCGCCACCCCATGCGCAAGCGCCACGGACCGGGCGTCTGGGAGCTGTTCATCCCCCGCATCGGTCCAGGCGTGTTCTACAAATACGAGATGACCGGCCCTTCCGGTGAAATGCTGCCACTGAAGGCGGACCCGGTTGCCTGGGCCGCGCAGATCCCGCCGCAAACCGCCTCCATCGTCGCCGACGACCTGCCATTCGCCTGGACCGACTCCGAGTGGGTCGCCAACCGCGCCACCAAGCAATCCGAGGGCGCGCCGATCTCGATCTACGAGGTCCACGCCGGGTCCTGGTCGCCCGCTGCCAGTATGGGTGTCGACGGCTGGGACCGGCTGGCCGACCAGCTCGTGCCCTACGCCGCCGGGCTCGGCTTCACCCATATCGAGCTGCTGCCGATCATGGAGCACCCGTTCGGCGGCTCCTGGGGCTACCAGCCGCTGGGCCAGTTCGCCCCCTCCTCCCGGCTCGGGCCACCCGAGGCGTTCGCGCTATTCGTGGACCGCTGCCACGCGGCTGGCATCGGCGTGATCCTGGACTGGGTTCCAGCGCATTTCCCGACCGACGAATACGGTCTGGCCCGTTTCGACGGCACCGCCCTCTACGAACACCAGGATCCGCGCGAGGGGTTCCACAAGGATTGGAACACGCTGATCTACAACCTCGGCCGCAACGAGGTCCGCGCCTTCCTGATCGGCTCGGCACTGTTCTGGCTCGAGCACTACCACGCCGACGGCATCCGAGTGGACGCCGTCGCCTCCATGCTCTACCGCGACTACAGCCGTAACCCCGGCGAATGGGTGCCTAATAAGTTCGGCGGCCGGGAGAACCTGGAATCGGTGTCCTTCCTACAGGACCTCAGCCGCGCCGTTGCGTCCCGCGTGCCGGGCGCTCTGCTGATTGCCGAAGAGAGCACGGCGTGGCCCGGCGTGACCCGCCCGGCGGACGAGGGCGGGCTCGGTTTCACCTACAAGTGGAACATGGGCTGGATGCACGACACGCTGCACTACATCGAGGAGCAACCGGTCTACCGCCGCTACCACCACGGCGAGATTAGCTTCGGCCTGGTCTACGCCTTCAGCGAGAAGTTCGTGCTGCCGATCAGCCACGACGAGGTGGTCTACGGCAAGGGTTCGCTGTTCGGTAAGATGCCGGGGGACCGCTGGCAGAAATACGCCAGCATGCGTGCATATCTCGGCTTCATGTGGACCCACCCGGGCAAGAAACTGATGTTCATGGGCGGCGAGTTTGCCCAGGAGCGGGAGTGGAACCACGACCACGGCCTGGACTGGCATCTGCTGGACCAGCCCGAGAACAAGGGCGTTCAGACGCTGATGCGCGACCTGAACACGCTCTATAAGGCAGTGCCGGCACTGCACGCACTGGATTGTGTGGCCGAGGGGTTTCGTTGGGTCGTTTTGGACGACGCCGACCAGAGTGTGTTCGCTTACCTGCGTCTCGGCGGCGAAAACAGCACACCCGTGCTGGTTGTCTGCAACTTCACGCCTGTCCCGCGTTACGGATACCGCCTCGGCGTGCCGCAAGGTGGCGCTTGGCGAGAGGTGTTGAACACGGATGCAGGTGTGTATGGCGGTAGCAACGTCGGCAATGCCGGCATTGTCGCTGCGGATGGCAATCCGAGTCACGGCCTTCCCGCCTCGTTGCTGTTGACCCTGCCACCGCTGGCAACACTTATCTTGAGCGCGGAGTAGCCGCGCCTCTCCCGGAGATCGCCGCATGCCCGAACGGTTCGCCCATCCCCTTCCGTTCGGCGCTGCGGTGGATGGGGAAACGACCAGTTTCCGTATCTGGGCGCCGACTGCTGGCCACCTGACGCTGGAACTCGACGGGGCCGATTACCCGATGAATGCGGAGGCCGAGGGCTGGTTCACAGCGGTCGCTGACGCGCCGGCCGGGACGAAATACCGGTTCAAGACGCAGGACGGCATGGCCTTCCCCGACCCGGCGTCCCGCGCCCAGGCCGGCGACGTGCATGATCCGAGCGTGGTCGTCGACCCGCGTACCTTCGTGTGGCAGCATGGTGACTGGCGCGGCCGGCCCTGGAACGAAGCCGTCATCTACGAGCTGCACCCCGGCGCGTTTGGCGGCTTCGACGGCATCCGCGAGCAACTGCCCCGGCTAAAGGACCTGGGTGTCACCGTGATCGAGCTGATGCCGATCAATGATTTCCCGGGGGCGCACAACTGGGGCTATGACGGCGTGCTGCCCTACGCACCGGATACCGCCTACGGCTCGCCGGACCAGTTGAAGGCCATGATCGACGCCGCCCACGGCCTCGGCCTGATGGTCATGCAGGACGTGGTCTACAACCATTTCGGCCCGGACGGCGCCTATATCCATGCTTTCGCCAAGCCATTCTTCCGCGAGGACATCAAGACACCCTGGGGCGCATCGATTGACTTCCGCCGGCCCGAGGTGCGGCAGTATTTCGAGCAGAACGCACTATACTGGCTGCAGGAATATCGCTTTGACGGCCTCCGTTTCGACGCCGTGCACGCCATCAGCGAGCCCGACTTCCTCGACGAGATGGCCGCAACGATCCGCCACGCCGTCGGCGACCGCGAGGTACACCTTGTGCTGGAGCACGAGAACAACGCCGCCAAGCACCTGCGCACCGGATCCGGTGCCGCCGGTTTCGACGCGCAGTGGACGGATGACGTGCACCACTGCCTCCACGTCCTGCTGACGGGGGAGAGCGAGGGCTACTACGAGGACTTCCAGGACCCGATCAACCAATTGGCCCGGGCGATGGCAGAGGGCTTCGTCTACCAGGGCGACCAATCCAAGCATCTCGGCCGCCCGCGCGGCGAACCTTCCGCCCACCTGCCGACGACGGCGTTCGTGATCTGCTTGCAGAACCACGACCAGATCGGCAACCGCGCCATGGGCGACCGGCTGACCACGCTGGCCAACCCGCAGGCACTGCAAGCGGCGACCGTGTTGCTGTTGCTGGCGCCCTTCGTCCCGCTGCTGTTCATGGGCGAAGAAGTCGCGGCCAAGACGCCGTTCCTGTTCTTCACCGCCCATAACGACGAACTGGCCGGGCTGGTGCGCGAGGGGCGCCGCGCGGAATTCAAGCACTTCGCGGCGTTCCAGGACCCGGAGCGCCGTGAGAAGATCCCCGACCCGAACGCCCCCTCCACCTTCCACGCCTCCGTCCCGGATTTCAGCGGCGACAGCAGTTTCGTCCATGACTTGCTGGCCGTGCGGCGCGAGCGGGTGATGCCCGGCATCCCCGGCTGCCGCACCGCGGGCGTGCAGGTTCTGGGCAAGTCGGCGCTCGTCGCACGCTGGACGCTCGGCACCGGTGGCGTCCTCGGCATTGCGGTGAACCTGGGTGCCGCCTCCGTCGAGATGGCGGCGCCGTCCGGCACGGTGATCTTCGGCTTCCCGAAAGACGCATCGGCAAACGGCAGCCTGGCCGCGCGGTCCGCTATCGCCTGGATCGAGGGAGCGGGCAGTTGAGCCTGCACGATCTCGCCGAAAGCGCGGGGCTCGCACTCCGGTGGAAGGACGTCCACGGCCAATGGCACGATGTGGGCGACGACACCCTGCGCGCCGTTTTGGCCGCCCTCGGGCTACCGGCCGCGACTGACTCCGACGTTGCAGACAGCTTGCAGTCGATCCGCAGCCCATCCCGCTTGCCGCCTCTGGTCACCGGCGAGGCGGGTGGCGTGTTACACCTGCCGGTTGCCGCGGCGCCATTCGAGTTCACGCTCGAAAACGGAACCACCCAGTCGGGCACGGCGACTGGGGAGCACGGCGCCGCATCCGTGCCGCTGCCATCCGTGCCGGGCTACCACACGCTGCATATCGGCGGTGCCGAACTCGTCGTCGCGGTGGCGCCGGCGCAAGGTTGGACCGTGGCGGATGCAACGCCGGGTCACCCGTGGGGGATTGCCGCCCAACTCTACTCGCTGCGGCGGCCGGGCGACGGTGGCCTCGGCGATTTCGGCGCGCTCGAGCATTTCGTCCGCAATGCCGCATCGCATGGTGCTTCGGCCGTCGCGATCAGCCCCGTCCATGCGCAATTCTCGGCCACTCCCGATCGCTTCAGTCCTTACTCACCGTCGAGCCGCACCTTATTGAATGTGCTGCATTCCAAGCTCGACCTCGACCACCCGGAAGCAGCGGCGCTCGAGGCGGAAGCCTTGGTGGACTGGCCCGCCGCGACGGCCCATCGCCTGCACAGACTGGACGAGCTGTTCCAGCAAGCCGAGCGCGACCCGGCGCAGTGGTCGGCATTCCTGGCTTTCCGCGCCGAGCAGGGCGACACGCTCGAGGGCCATGCCCGGTTCGAAGCGCTGCACGCCATGCTTGCCCCCCGCGGCCATTGGCACTGGCGCACCTGGCCGGACGGGTTGTCGGACGCCTACAACCCCGCCGTGCAGGCCTTCGCCACCGAGCATGACCGCGAGGTCACCCGGCACGCCTTCTACCAATTCGTTGCCGACCGCAGCCTGGCCGCTGCGCAAGCGGCCGCCAAACAGGCCGGGATGCCGATCGGCTTGATCTCGGACCTCGCCGTTGGCGTCGACTCCGGCGGTAGCCAGTGCTGGGCGCGTCCGGAGCAAACGCTGCTCGGTCTGACCGTCGGCGCGCCGCCGGACTTGTTGAACACGCGCGGGCAAAGCTGGGGGCTGGCCGCGTTCTCTCCGCGCGGCCTGCAACTAGGCGGCTTCGGCGCTTTCATCGCCATGCTCCGCGCCGCCATGCGCCACGCCGGCGGCGTGCGCATCGACCATGCAATGGGCCTCGCCCGCCTCTGGGTATTGCCGGAGGGGGTGAGCCCGGCCGACGGTGTCTATCTCCACTTTCCCGTGGACGACATGCTGCGGCTGATCCGCCTCGAGTCACACCTTCACAGGGCCATCGTGCTCGGCGAAGACCTTGGCACCCTCCCGGAAGGCTTTCAGGGCCGCATCAGCGCCGCCGGGATGCTCGGCATGCGCGTACTCTGGTTCGAACGGGCGCAGGATCAAGGCTTTACCGCCCCATCCGGCTGGGATTACGGCGCCGTGTCGATGACCAGCACGCACGATCTGGCGACGGTCGCCGGGTGGTGGTCCGGGCAGGACACGGCTTGGCGCCACCGCTTGGGCCAGTTGGATGCGGACGGGATCGCGCGGGAGAACGGCGAGCGCCACCGTGACCGCCACATGCTGTGGTCCGCCATGCAGGCCAGCGGCGCCGCACATGGCGAGCCACCCCCGCCCGACCAGCCGGAGGCGGCCGTGGGCACTGCCATCCGCCACGTCGGCCGCGCCGCCTGTGCGCTGACCATCATTCCGTTGGAGGACGCGCTCGGCCTGCTCGAACAGCCCAACCTCCCCGGCACGCTGGACGAGCACCCCAACTGGCGCCGCCGCACGCCCGCTCCGGCAGCGACGCTGCTGGACGACCCGGCGGTCGCCGCGCGCCTCCGCGATCTCGATTCTGCCAGGAAGCAGTCATGAAGCCGTTCACCGCGACCGCCCGCCTGCAATTCCACAAGGATTTCACGATGGACATGGCGGCGGCGCTGGTGCCGTACTACGCCAGCCTCGGCATCTCCCATTTCTACGCCTCGCCCTTGCTGAAATCCCGTCCCGGTTCGACCCATGGCTACGACATCGTGGACCACAACCAGATCGACCCGGAACTGGGCGGCGAAGACGCGTTGCGCCGCTTGGTGGCCGAACTCCGCCGCCACGACATGGGCCTCGTGCTGGACATCGTGCCCAACCACATGGGCGTCGGCGGCGCCGACAACGAGTGGTGGCTGGACGTGCTGGAATGGGGCCGCGCCAGCGCCCACGCCGAGTATTTCGACATCGACTGGGATCCGCCGGACGCCTCGCTACGCGGCCGCATGCTGGCTCCATTCCTGGGTTCGCCCTATGGCGACTGCTTGAACAACAAGGAGTTGACGCTCCAGTTTGATCCAACGGATGGGCGCTTGTTCGCCGGCTACTACACCCACCGTTTCCCGATCAACCCGCGCGACTACCCCTCCGTCTTGCTCACCGAGGGCGGCCCGCTGGAGGAGCCCGCCCGCGCATTCGGCGAGCTCTCCACCACCAACCGCGACGCCATGCGCGCCGAAGCCGCCGCCGCTCGCGAGGTGCTGCGTTCGCCCGACTACGCCCAGGCCATCGCCGAGTGCCTGCGCGCCTACGACCCGGCAACCGAGCCCGGCCGCGACCGCCTGCACCGCCTGCTGGACCGGCAGAACTACCGCCTCGCCTGGTGGCGCGCCGCGACCGATGAGATCAACTGGCGCCGGTTCTTCGACGTGAACGGCCTGGCCGGCGTGCGCGCTGAGGTCCCCGCCGTGTTCGACGACACCCACCGCACCATCCTGCGCCTGTATGCCGAGGGCCTGATCGACGCCGTGCGCATCGACCACGTGGACGGCCTGGCGGACCCCCGCGGCTACTGCCGCAAGCTGCGCCGCCAGTTGGACTCCGCCCACGAACACCGCCCGGCCGAACTGCGCGGCGAGCAGGCCGGGTTGTGGATCGAGAAGATCCTGGCGCCGCAGGAAGACCTCTCCGCGGAATGGCTGATCGACGGCACCACCGGCTACGACTACATGAACGACGTCTCGGCGGTGCTGCACGACACGGCCGGCGAGGAACGGCTGACGACGCTGTGGACGGCGCTCACCGGCCGCCCCGGCGCGTTCGAAGTCGAAGCGATGGCGGCCCGCCGGCAGATCCTGCGCGAAAGCCTGTCGAGCGAGCTGTTCTCCACCTCCGCCGCCATCTTCCGTATCGCCAAGCGTGACCTCGCCACCCGCGACTACACGCTGACCGCCATTCGCCGCACGCTGACGGAGATCCTGGTTCACTTCCACGTCTACCGCATCTACTCCGGCCTCGGCGGCATCTCGGAGGCGGACAAGCGCGAGATGGACTGGGCCATGGCCGGTGCTCGCCGCACGGTCCGCTCGACGGACCGCGAGTTGCTCGAACTGATGGCCGGCTGGCTCTCCGGCGACGGCATCCGCCAGGTCCAGGCCGGCAGTCGCCGGGCGGAGCGGGTGCGGGCGATGGTGAAGTTCCAGCAGCTTTCTGCACCCACTGCGGCAAAGTCCGTGGAGGACACGTCGTTCTACCGCTACGGCCGGCTGATCTCCCGCAACGAGGTCGGCACCGACCCGGCGCAGTTCGCGATTTCCACCACTGCGTACCACAATCAGATGCGCGGCCGTCGCAAGCGCTTCCCACGTGCCCTGCTCGCCACTGCCACCCACGACCACAAGCGGGGCGAGGACACCCGCGCCCGCCTGGCCGTGATCAGCGAGATCAGTGGCGAGTGGGAATCCGCCCTCAACCGCTGGATGCGGCTGAATGCACCGTTGAAGAAGGACGTCTCCGGGCCTGCCCCCGACGCTTGCGACGAGATCATGCTCTACCAGAGCCTGGTCGGCGCCTGGCCGCTCGGCCTCGCCGCCGACGACCGTGACGGCGTGGCGGCTTTGGAGGAGCGCCTTGCCGCTTGGCAAGAGAAGGCACTGCGCGAGGCCAAGCGGCACACTGGCTGGGCCGTGCCGAACACCGAGTACGAGTCCGCCTGCCGCGACTTCCTGCACCAGGTGATGGACCCGGACCGCGTCTCCCGCGTGCTGCAGGACGTGGCGGATTTCGTGGAGCGCATCGCCGCACCCGGCGCCGTCAATGGCCTGTCGCAAGCCCTGCTGCGGATCACCTCGCCGGGCGTCCCGGACCTGTATCAGGGCACGGAATACTGGGATTTCAGCCTGGTGGACCCGGACAACCGCCGCCCGGTGGATTTTGCTCTGCGGCAGGCGTCGCTCACCGCCGGCCTGAATCCGGCCGATCTGCTGACGGAGTGGAAAGACGGCCGCGTCAAACAAGCGGTGATTGCACGGGCGTTGCGCTTCCGTGCCGACTCGGCCGGCCTGTTCACCGAAGGCAGCTACGTCCCCCTCCGGGTCGACGGCGAACGGGCGGACCACCTTCTTGCTTTCGCCCGGGTGCACGAAGGGCGCGCATCTATCACCGTTGTAACGCGACTTCCCGGTCACCTTCCCGGGATTGGAGCGGTTCCACTGGCCGATCCCACAATCTGGAGTGGAACCTATGTTGTAACTCCGCGTAACTTTCTGACGCGCCGCACTGTTGACGTATTGGCGTCGGATAACGCGGTAGGCAAGGAATTGACGGGGCGCCTGCCAGTTTCAGACATTCTCGCCACACTCCCGGTGGCGCTGCTGGAGGTTCGATGAACCGTCTCGTCGTCGTCTCTAACCGAGTGCCGATGCCCAGCGGCGGTGCACAGGCCGGCGGCTTGGCGGTGGCTCTCGCCGGGCTGATGGCTCAACGCGGCGGCATGTGGTTCGGCTGGAGCGGAACCGTCTCCAATGATCATCAGGTCAAATCCCACGTCGAGGGCGGCATCCAATACGCCACCATCGACCTGACCAAGAACGAGCACGATCGCTACTATAACGAGTTTTCCAACAGCACGTTATGGCCGTTGCTTCACTCGATGCCGGAGCTTATGACGTTCGACCGGCGCAACGCCCAGGTCTACCGCGCGGTCAACGAGAAGATGGCGACCAGCCTGGCGCCGATGCTGCGTTCGAACGATCTGCTGTGGATCCATGACTATCACCTGATGGCCATGCCGGCGATGTTGCGCGCCCGTGGCATTACCGCGCCGATTGGTTTCTTCCTCCACATCCCGTTTCCGTCCGCCGATATGCTGGCGAGCGTGCCCGAGGCGGGTGCGCTGATCCGCGATCTCGTCTCCGCCGACCTGATCGGCTTCCAGACTCAGAATGACGTCGAGAATTTTGCCGAAGCCGCCCACCGGCTTGCCGGCGCCACACGCCTGACGGGTGGCTGGCTGCATGTCGACGGACGCCGGGTGCGCCTCGGCGCCTTCCCGGTGGAGATCGAAGCGCGTGAGTTTGCCGCGACCGCCGAAACTGCCTGGCGCGGCGCCCCGACCGAACGCCTCCGCCGCAGCCTGCAAGGGCAGAAACTCGTGTTGGGTGTCGACCGGCTCGATCCGACCAAGGGGTTGATCCAACGCCTGGCTGGCTATCGCCGCCTGCTCGAAACCCGCCCGGACTGGCGCCGCCGGGTGACCATGCTGCAAATCGCGGCAGAGAGCCGCAAGGACGTGACGGCCTACCAGACGTTGCGTGAGGCGGTGGACCGGGAAGGTGGCGCGATCAACAGCGAATGGAGCGAGCCCGATTGGACGCCGCTGCGCATCGTAGCCCGCGCGGGCGCCCGTTCCACGATGGCTGGCTACATGCGGGAGGCTCGTGTCGGCCTCGTCACGCCCGTGCGGGACGGCATGAACCTGGTCGCCAAGGAATATATCGCGGCGCAGGACCCACAGGATCCGGGTGTACTCGTCCTATCCCGCTTTGCAGGAGCTTCTCGTCAGTTAGGCGCCGCATTGATCGTCAACCCCCACGATCCCGACGAGTTGGCCGATGCACTGGACAGTGCCCTGCGCATGAGTTTGGTTGAGCGGCAGGAGCGTTGGCAGGCCTGTTGGCGGGCGATCGACGGTGTCACGCCGGTACTGTGGGGCCGCACCTTCCTGGCGACCTTGCTCCGCGTCGGCAGCGGCGCACCAGCCAACACGCTGACCGCCCCGAAGATCGCCGCAACGGAACAAGTCCGCAGAAACGCCACCCCAGCGTAGCGCGCCCGACGTCCGCCTCATGGCATACGAACTCTACTACTGGGACGGCCTGCAAGGCAGAGGCGAGTTCGTCCGCCTCGCGCTCGAAGAGGCGGCTGCCGACTACATCGACATCACCCGCGTGTCCCCCGGTGGGACCGGCGCGATGCAAACGATTCTGCGCATACCCGGCCCGTTCGCGCCGCCTTTCCTGAGAGACGGCGATCTCATCGTCTCCCACGTCGCGAACATTCTGCTGTATCTCGGTCCCAAACTGCACCTGGCGCCCACTGACGAAGCGTTGCGCACCACTGCCAATGGACTGCAACTCACCATCACCGATTTCGTGACCGAGGTGCACGATACCCACCACCCGCTCGCGACCAGCGACTACTACGAGGACCAGAGGGATGCGGCCCTGGTCCGGACTGCCGATTTTCTCGGGCAGCGCATGCCGAAATACCTCGGCTACTTCGAGGGTACCCTGGCCCACAACGGCGGCCGGCACATTGTGGGAGACGTTGTCAGCTACGTGGATCTATCGTTGTTTCAAGTTGTTGCCGGCCTTCGTTACGCATTTCCTCGAGCCACCGCCGACTTACCCACGAGCTTCCCCGCACTCGCGGCATTGCACGATGCCGTGGCGCAGCGGCCCAACATCGCCCGGTATCTGGCATCGGACCGGCGGCTGGCGTTCAACACCTCCGGCATCTTCCGCCACTACCCGGAACTGGACCGCGACCCCTCGTAGCCGCCAAAACGAGCGACTGCCGTGATCGGCAGCGCACAGGCGCACAGCCCTGCCATCGCCCAGAAGGCAGGCGCCCCGATCGAGCCGTATAGCCGCCCGGATAAAAGCGACATCGCCGCCGATGACGCCCCGACTGCGACCGTGCCGTAGAACGCTTGCGCCGTTGCCGCCAGGTTGGTGGGCACGACGCGGCGGATAACGTCCATGCAGGCCAGGTGCATCAGTGCGAAGGTCAGCCCGTGCAGCGGCTCCACCACCGCCATCACGCCGAACGAGGCCGTCAGTGCCGCCGCCCCCCAACGCACCATTCCAGCCACCGCCGAGAGCGCCAACGCCCGCGCCGGCCCCAGCCAACCCAGGACCTTACGCCCGAGATAGAAGAACACCAGCACCTCGGCCGCGACGGAGAGCGACCAGAGGATGCTGCTCTGCTGCGCCGACAGCCCCGCGCTCCGCCAGCGTATCACCTCGAAGCCGTCGTGCATGGCGTGGCTGCCGCCAATCAGCGCGGCAATGGCCATCAAGGATAGGAAAGCCGGGATCCTGATCAGGGCGCCCCAGCCGCCGTTACTACGGTCCGGGGAGCCCGCCACCTGGTTCGGAACGCGCCACCCGGTGATTGCCGCCAATGCCAGGAACCCGGCATTCAGCCAAATGATCACGCCCAGACCGGCCGGGCCGACCAGTTGCCCGGCGAGCAAAGTCCCCACGATGAACGCCGCTGACCCGGCCCCCCGTACCCAGCCGTAGTCAAACCCTGGTTTGGCATTGGCCGAGCCGAGGGCCAGCGCGTCCGCCACTGGATTTATCGGCGCCAGCACCGCGGCGTGGCCCAAGCTGATCAGCAGCAGCGGCACGAACCCCCGGGCGGGCACATAGCCCAGCGCCACTACGGCCGCGATCCCCGTCAACCCGGCGAGGACCAGGGCCGGCCGCCCGCTGCGGTCCGCCAATCGGCCGCCGACCGGCCCCGATACCAAGCGGATGGCAGTCCCGGCTGCGAGGATCACCCCGAGCAGCGCCGGCGCCAGACCGTCCTGCAGCAGCAATCCCGGTAGGAACGGCGACGCCACACCGAACGCGCAAAATAACGCGCCATAGAGCGCGAGGAAGCGCGGCAGGGTCGAACCAGTCGGCACCCACCTGCAACGGCGAACCAGGAGTAGCGTTGCCCGGCCGCGTATTCGGTCCCCATGGAATTTGCCCGGCACGGGGCCACTTCGCCCGCTATGGCAAGTGAAAAGCAGGCTTCGGTCACCTTTGTCCTGATTACCTTGGCGATGGACGCCCTGGGCGTCGGCATCATCGCCCCGATCGTGCCGGGCCTGGTGGAGAAGCTCGCGCACCTGCCGCCGCAAGCTGCCGCACCGTGGGTAGGCGCGTTGATTGCGGCCTATGCCGGCGTGCAATTCCTCGCAGCACCCTTGCTCGGCGAACTCAGTGACCGGTTCGGCCGCCGCCCCGTGATCCTGATTTCTGTATTCGGGCTCGGCTGCGACTACGTGCTGCTCAGCCTCGCCCCAAACCTGTGGTGGCTGCTGGCCGGACGGCTGATTGCCGGGGCCACTTCGGCCAACGTGGCGGCTGCCACCGCCTACATTGCCGACGTCTCCGACAACGAAGACCGCTCGCGCCTGTATGGATTGGTCGGCGCGACATTCGGCGCCGGGTTCGTCATCGGGCCGGCTTTGGGCGGCTTCCTGGGTGGCTTCAACCTTCGCCTGCCATTCGTCGCGGCGGCGGCACTGGCGCTGATCAATGTGGCATTCGGTGTATTCGTGCTGCCGGAGAGCCTGGCCTCGGACAAACGCAGGGCGTTGACGTGGGAGCGGGCGAACCCGTTCCACTTGCTGGCCGGCGTTATGAAGGATCGGGCGCTATGGCGCATGTCGGTCGCATGGTCCTGCAGTTGGATCGGGCTCGGCGCGGTGCAGAGCAGCCTGGTGCTGTTCACCGGCTACCGCTTTCATTGGGGACCGCAACTGAACGGGTTCGCGCTGGCCGGCATCGGCTTGTCGCAAGCCGTGGTCGAGGGGCTTCTGCTTCGCCACATTGTCGAACGCATCGGCGAATACCGCTCGGCCCTGGTCGGCTACGGTTGCGGGGCCGCGGGTTATGCCGTGTTGGCGATCGCGTTTGCGGGTTGGGCGGTTGCCCCAGCCGTCGTCTTGATCGCGCTGGGCGGGCTGGCGTTGCCGTCGCTGCGCGCCATGGTGTCCGAACGGGGTAAAAGCGACAACCAGGGCGAGATGCAGGGGGTGCTGTCCGCGGTCGAGGGCTTGACCGCCATCGTGGCCCCGCTGCTCACCGCCGGGTTGTTCTACGCCTTCACCCAGAACGCTTTCCCGGTCAGGTTCGCCGGCGCTCCGTTCGTGTTGGCCGCCGGGGCCGCGGCAGTCGCGGGATTGCTGCTCAGCAGGATCTGACCTGGCGCGATGGGAGTGCCGTCCCGCAAGGCGTGGGAGCCGAAGCGCCGCCGGAGCGCCACCATTGGCGTCTCCACAAACCGGTATGACAGGGCGGCGACCGCAAGCGACAAGGCAAAGACAACGGGTACGCCGACCAGGTCCCACGCCCACACCAGCCGCCCATCCTCGACTGCCGGGCGCCACATCCAGGCAGGCAGCGCCGCGGCGACGCAAGTGAGCACGATCGAATGCCAAAGATAGAGCGAGTAGCTCCAGCGGCCAACCAGGACGGAGATCCGGCAGGACAGGATCGCCCGTAGCCATCCCAGGTCGCGTGAGAACAGCACCGCCCCGACAGTGAGGAACAGCCCGACCCCCTGCACGCTGAACCGCAGCGCCTCGCGGAACCACGTGTCGCGCACCACGAAGGACACGGCTAGCAGGGCAAGCCCGGCTGCAATCACGGCCCTATGCTGCAGGAAACTCAGCAGACCGGCCGCATACCGCGTGCCCAGCAAGGTCGCGAGTACGGCGCCATAGAGGATGGAGTCGACGCGGGTATCCGTCGCCTCCATGATCCGGTTGTCGAAGCCGTCCCCGCTACAAGTCGGCAGGGCGGCACTGCACGCCGTGACGACATGCAGCCGCCAGAGTGTCACGGCGGCGATCAGCATGCAGAGCACCGCGGCAAACCGCAGCCGCTGACGCCCGAGTAGGACCACGAGGGCCGGGTAGACCAGATAATAGTGCTCCTCCACGGCGAGCGACCATAGGATGGAGAACGGGTTGTACATGCCGTCCGGCACGCCGAGATAATCGCTGAACAGGCTGAAGTAGTTTGTGAAGTAGAACACGCCCGCCGCGACCTGCCCCCAGGGGAACCGGCCGCCGAGCGCCACGAACACGGAGCCCCCCACGGCCAAAGTCACCAGCAGCGCCGGATACAGCCGCAGCAGACGGCGCATGTAGAAGGCGCCCAGGGAGAGCTGGCCGTGCAGCGCCTGCTCGGCCAACACCTGGCGCGTGATCAGGAAGCCGCTGACGAAGAAGAAGACCGTGACCCCGAAGGCGCCGGGCAGCACGTGCCGCAACCCGAAATGGCCGATGATGACGAGGGCGATGGAGACGGCGCGCAAGCCGTCCAGCGACGGCACGTAGTCGAACGACGGAGCGACGGAGTACGGCACGCTCGCCCCGCCCTCCCCCGCCTCAAGCCGTCCCACCGCCGATGCCGCTGTTCCGTCCACTTCGCCGCATGCTCCTGTCCGGGCGCATCGTTGCTTGCAGCAAGGATCGCCACGGAGACTTACAGCACGTTAATGCCGCACCAGTAACGTTTATCAGGCAGGACTGACGTTCGATCGGCATCACCCGGCTTGCCCGCCCGGAACTGACCGGACGCGGCCGACGCGGCCCGCACGCGGCGGCTGTTCACGTCGCCCCGTGCCGCTTGTAGTGTGAGCCGCAACAGCGCCGCCGTGATGGCCGGGACAGCGGTGAGGATCGCCGCGCGCTGACCAAAGGGTGGCGCGCATCCACCCCGCCGCAAAGGAGGCCGCCGATGCCCGCCCTACATCCCGAGACGCAACACCTGCTGGACGTGATCCGCATCGCCGGCCGTCCGGCCATGCAAACCTTGCCGCCGCCCGAGGCCCGGGTCGCGTACGAGGCCGGCCGGAAAATCCTGCAACTGCCGCCGGACGCCGTGGCCGAGACCCGTGAACTCACCATACCCGGTCCCGCCGGCCCATGTGCCGCGCGGCTGTACCGGGGTATCGACACGCAGCAACCAGCCGCGCCCGCCGTTCTGTACCTGCATGGCGGCGGCTGGGTGCTTGGCGGGCTCGACTCGCATGACGGGGTTTGCCGCCGGATTGCCAACCGGGCCGGGTGCGTGGTGCTCGCCGTCGACTACCGCATGGCGCCCGAACACCCGTTTCCGGCCGCCATCGAGGACAGCGCCGCGGCTCTCGTGTGGATGGTTCAGCACGCCGGCGAGCTCGGCATCGACCCGGCCCGGCTGGCCGTGGCCGGGGACAGCGCGGGCGGCAACCTGGCAGCGGTGCTGGCGCTGATGGGCCGCGACGGGGCCGTGCCGGCGGCGCGTGGCCAGGTGCTGCTCTACCCGGTGACCGACCTCACCATGCGTCCGGAATGGTTCGGCCGCCCGCTCGCCGCCGGTGTGCCCCTCACGGCGGAAACCATGCGCTGGTTCATCGACCTTTACGTCCCCGACCCGGCGCAGCGGACGGATTGGCGCGCCTCCCCCCTGCTCGCCCCCAGCCTGGCCGGAACCCCACCCGCCTTCGTGCTCACCGTGGGCCAGGATCCGCTCGCCGGGGAGGGCCGCGCCTATGCCGAGCGGCTGGAGGCGGAGGACGTGCGGGTGACGGCAGTGCACCTGTCCGACCACATCCACGGCATGGTGACGATGAACCGCTTCATCACCGCCGGACGGACGATGCTGGATGCTGCCGCCGACTTCCTGCGGGATTGCTGGTCCACGTCACCCGGCGCCGCATAACGGAGTGCCGCATGTCGGACACGCCCCCGCTCGACCGCAGCCTGGCTATTGCCGCCGTGGAAGCCGGCACGCGCCGCTACTTCACCGACCGCCGCGCCAAGGTCACGCCGTTCGTGGACGCGCATTTCTCCATCCGGGGCACCCTCAACCTCCACAAGGCGGCAGTCGGGTGGGACATCGCCAAGGCGCCGCTGAACCTCACGCTCGCCGCACCTCAGATCGCCATGCAGCTCGGCTCGGCCGCGGCCCGCAAGCTGGGTGCGAAGGGTGCCGCGGACACGCTCGGCCGCTCCATCCTGCTGCGCACTGCCGTTTCGCGGGAGATCGAGTGGCTGGTCCATACCGAACTCCTGGAACTGCCGGTCAAGCAGCCGGACCGCGAGAGCCTGCACGACGCGCTGGCTGCCACCATCCTGGACGACCCGGCCCTCGGGGCCGCCATCGCCGCCGCCCTGTCCGAGCTCGGCCACCACGGCGAGGACCCGGCGTTCCGCGCCCGGCTGGAGCACGCGATGACGGAGTACGCGGCCACGCGCGCTGCCGCGGCCGAGATCACCACGGGGTTGCTCACGCTCAGCGCCGGCGCGATCGCGTTCAATAAGCTGACGCCGGGTGCCGCCACACTCGGCCCGGCGCTGGCTGGCGTCATGGCGCAGCAGGCGGCGGTGTCGGCCTTCCCGCTTGGCGGCTGGCTGGGCGGCGTGTGGTACGGGCTGTTCCCCGTTGCCCCGACCGCGCTGCTGACGATGGGCGCCACCGGGGGCTTGATGCTGGCCGCCACCACCTTCGCAGCCTTCGCCGGCGTGGTGTCGGACCCGATCCAGCGCGCGCTCGGCCTGCACCGTGCCCGGTTGAACAAGATGCTGGACGCGCTGGAGCGGCAGTTCTTCGACAACGGCGCTGCCGGGTTCGCGGTGCACGACCACTACGTGGCCCGGCTGCTGGACCTGTTCGACCTGGTTGCCACGGCGCTGCGGCTGGCGCGCGGCTGAGCCTGTGCGGCCTTGAAGGGGGCGGACCCGGCTTGTAGGCAGGCCTGGATAGACCGGACATACATATGACGTTTCTCGGCCGCTGGTTTTCGGACGCGCTCCGCCTCGCACTCAGCCTGGCCGGTGCGCTGCTGCTCATGCAGGCGCCGGCGCTGTCGCACGACTACGAAGCGGCGCTGCGCCAGGTGGCCGACGCGCAGGCCCGCGATATCGCCTCCCGGGAAGCGACCGCGCGCACTTACTACGATCTACCGTCCGCCTCATCCTAGGCCTCGACGAGGAGCTGCCTTATCAGCCTCACCAACTCGTCCGTCTCGAACGGCTTGTCCATCAGGTGATGCGGCTCGGGCACGCGGCGTGACGTAAGAACTTGCGACGTCGCAGATATGAATACGATGGGAAGGCTGGGAAAGCGCTTACGTGCGGCAGTCGCCACCTCCGCGCCGTCCGCCCCCGGCAGGCGGAAATTCGTCACCAGCGCGTCGATATCGTCGGTTTTGTCGATCAGCGCGAGCGCGTCGTCTCCCCGTCCCGCCTCTACGACGGTGAAGCCTGCGCGCCGGAACTCCTCAGCCACCATCATCAGGGTCAGCCACTCATCCTCAACGAGGAGGACACGCTTCGTAGGCAGCGGCACACGACATCCTCGAGCGGCTATGCCTGCGACGTTGCATCGGGGCGGCAAAACGATGCTACAACCTAAGTTGGACAGGCGGCTTGGAGCCTCAACTTTTCAAACTCCGTGTCCGCCGGAACACTTCGAACGACACCCTTCCGAGCGTCGCAGACCACAACCGGCAGCTTTGCCCGCACCAAAGCACCGGGATCTGCAAATCGCTTACACCTCGACTCCAGGCCGTTGTACTCGTTATGTTCTCCCCATGCCATTTGCCGTACCACCCTACGACCGGACCATCGCCCTAGCCTGCACGATGCACACCCTCCGCGGCCGATGGCTGCATGTGCGGTGCCGCTGCGGCCACTCGACGCCGCATCCGGTACGCCTGATGCTGATCGAGCAGCCGAACTGGGCGGGGCGCACGCTGGCCGACGTCCTGGTCAACCTGCGGTGCCGGGGGTGCCGCGGCCGGCGCCGGTTGACGATCCACCTGTGCGAGGACGCCCACGGGGTGGGTTCGCTGCCCAAGTCGATCCAGCCTGGCTGGGCGCTGCTGCTGCATGACGGCGGCGGCCCGCATGCCAGCGAGGCCGCCGCCGCGGAGTGACTGCTACCTGCCAGCCGGCGGCGCCGCCTCGTCCATCGCCTGCACTCCCGGCCGCTGGCCAAGCCGGCTGTCTTCCTCCTCACTCCGAACGGTGGCGGCCGGGCGAACCCGGCAGCCGAAAACCATCGTCATGCCCGTTTCCAGATGCACCGTCCGGGACATCTGAGCACAGCGGTCACTCTGCATGCACACCTCCGAGAATGCGAATTAGTCGCAACTAAACTCGTGCATCCGTGAGCTTGTCAACCAGTCTGATTAGAATCCGTAAAGCTTGGCGGGATTGGCCACGAGGATGCGGCGGCGCAGCCCGGCATCGGGCGCCCAGGTGGAGAGCAGCGCAAGC
>CAXTVQ010000040.1:0-18223 GCA_964247705.1 uncultured Acetobacteraceae bacterium
GGAAGGCGACGCGGATGCCCTGCCCCGCCATCAGCACGGGGGCGCTGTTGGGCAGGCGGTCCGGGCGGCCGGAGGGTTCGGAGGCGATCAGCATCTTCGTATAGGCGTGCTGGGGCGAGGCGAAGAGTTGGGCGGCGGTGCCCTGCTCGACGATCTGGCCGGACTTCATGACGCAGACCCGGTCGGCATAGCGGCGCACCACGCCGAGGTCGTGGCTGATGAGCAGCAGGCCCATGCCGCGTTTTTTCTTCTCGGCGGCGAGCAGGTCGAGGATCTGCGCCTGGATGGTGACGTCGAGCGCGGTGGTGGGCTCGTCGGCGATGAGCAGCGCCGGGTCGTTGGCCAGGGCCATGGCGATCATCACGCGCTGGCGCTGGCCACCGGAGAGCTGGTGCGGGAGCGCGTCCAGCCGCTCGGCGGCATTGGGGAAGCCGCAGGAGTCGAGCAGGGCGACGATGGCGGCGCGGGTGGGGCGGCGGCGGTGCAGGGCCATGGCCTCGCCCACCTGGCGGCCGACGGCGTGCAGCGGGTTCAGGCTGGTCATCGGCTCCTGAAACACCATGCCGGCGACCCGGCCGCGCATGTCCCGCAGCGTATCCGGCGGGGCGGTGGCGACATCCGTGCCGTCCAGCATCACGCGGCCATCTACGGCGGCGCCGGGTGGGAGGAGGCGGAGGATGCTGAGGGCGGTGAGGGATTTGCCGGAGCCGCTTTCGCCGACGAGGGCAACGGTCTCGCCGCGGTCCACGGTAAAGGAAACGCGGTCCACGACGGGGGTGGGGCCGAAACGGACCGAGAGGTCTTCGACAGCGAGCAAGCTCATTTGGGTAGCTTGCGCGGGTCGAAGGCGTCGCGGACGGCCTCGCCGATGAAGATCAGCAGCACGAGGATGCCGCCCAGCACGACGAAGGCCACGATCCCGAGGCGGGGGGCCTGGAGGTTGTTCTTGGCCTGGTTCACCAGTTCGCCGAGCGAGGGGGAGCCGGGGGGCAGGCCGAAGCCCAGGAAGTCCAGGCTGGCGAGCACGGTGACGGAGCCGGCCAGGGTGAAGGGGAGGAAGGTGAGCGTGGCGACCAGCGCGTTGGGCAGGATGTGGCGCCACATGATCGCGGCATCCCGCACGCCAAGAGCACGGGCGGCGCGGACGTAATCGAGGTTGCGGCCGCGGAGGAACTCGGCGCGCACCACGCCGGTGAGCGACATCCAGGAGAAGGCGAGCAGGAAGACCAGCAGCACCCAGAAGCTCGGGGTGATGATGGAGCCCAGGATGATAAGCAGGAAGAGCTGGGGCATGCCGGACCAGATCTCGATGAAACGCTGGAACAGCAAGTCGGTGAGGCCGCCGTAGAAGCCCTGCACGGCGCCGGCGGCAATGCCGAGGACACTCGACACGATGGTGAGCACGAAGCCGAACAGGACGGAGATGCGGAAGCCGTAGACGATACGGGCGAGCACGTCGCGCGCCTGGTCGTCGGTGCCGAGCGGATTCTGCCAGGTGGGCGGGCTGGGGGCCGGCGTCGGCAGGTTCTTGACGATGCTGTCGAAGGCGAAGGGGATAGCGGGCCAGATTATCCAGCCCTTGGCGCGGATGGCGTGGGCGACGTCGGGGTCGGTGTAGTCGGCGTCGACGGGGAGGAAGTCGGGGCTGAACGCGTCCTCGCTGTAGTCCTGTAGCACGGGGACGAACCAGTGGCCGTCAAAGCGGATGAGGAGAGGGCGGTCGTTGGCGACGAACTCGGCGCCGGCGCAGACGACGAAGAGGGTCAGGAAGATCCACAGCGACCAGACACCGCGGCGGTGGGCGCGGAAGTTGGCGATGCGGCGCTGGTTGAGGGGTGTCATTCTTTTGCCCCCCTCCCCTTCAGGGAGAGGTGCACGCGGCACGCGTCGAGGGTGTTGGTAAATCTAAATCGGGCAAGGGCGTGGGCGTTGCATCCCTCCCCCCAACCCCCTTCATCAAAGGGAGGAGGAGCTTTCTTTGCCGGCGATTCAACCACGGCGATCGAAATCGATGCGGGGATCGACGAGAGTGTACATCAGGTCGCCGACGATCTGCAGTATCAGGCCGAGCAGGGTGAACATGTAGAGGGTGCCGAACATCACCGGGTAGTCCCGGCGGATGGCGCTGTCGAAGCCGAGCAGGCCCAGGCCGTCCAGCGAGAAGACGATCTCCACCAGGAGGGCGGAGGAGAACAGGATGCCGATGAGGGCGGCAGGGAAGCCGGCCACGATCAGCAGCATGGCATTGCGGAACACGTGGCCGTAAAGCACGCGCTGCTCCCCTGCCCCCTTGGCCCTGGCGGTCAGCACGTATTGCTTGCCGATTTCGTCGAGGAAACAGTTCTTGGTCAGGATCGTGAGGCTGGCGAAGCCGCCGGCGACCAGGGCGATGGTGGGCAGCACCATGTGCCAGGCGTAGTCCCCCACCTGGCGCCACCAGGGCCAGCCGCCGCTGCCCTCGCTGGTCAGGCCGCGCAGGGGGAACCAGTTCAGGAACGAGCCGCCGGCGAAGAGTACAATGAGCAGGATCGCGAACAGGAAGCCCGGGATCGCATAGCCGATCAGGACGGCGGCGGACGAGACGACATCGAAGCGGGAGCCGTCGCGCACGGCCTTCGCGATGCCGAGGGGGATCGAGACGAGGTAGATCAGCAGCGTGGACCATAGGCCGATCGAGATGCTGACCGGCATGCGGGTAATGACGAGGTGCAGGACGCTGTCGCCGCGGAAGAAGGACTGGCCGAAGTCAAACCGCAGGTACGAGCCGATCATCTCGAGATAGCGGGTGAGCGGCGGCTTGTCGAAACCGAACATGTGGCGAATCTGCGCCACGGTCTGCGGATCGAGGCCGCGGCGGCCACGATAGGTGCCGGACTCGCTTGGCTGCTGCACCTCCGCGCCGCCGCCGGTGACGCGGCTGATCGCCTGCGTCTGGCTACGCAGGTCGGCTAACATCTGCTCGACGGGGCCGCCAGGGGCGAGTTGGACCACGGCGAAGTTGATGGTGATGATGCCGAACAGCGTCGGGAGGACCAGCAGCAGCCGCCGCAGGATGTATGGGCCCATCAGTGGTTCCGGGCGGCATCCGCCTGGGTGGCATCTGTTTTGGTGGCGAGCGCCGGGTCCACCCACCAGGTGGCGAAATCAAGACCGGTGCGGGGAACGTGGTCCGGGTGGCCGAAGCGGTTCCAATAGGCGACCCAGACTTGGTCCAAGTGCCATTGCGGGACCATGTACCAATTTGCGAGCAGCACGCGGTCCAGCGCGTGGGCTGCAGTCACGAGGTCCGCGTGGTTGCTGGCGGCGACGACCTTGGCGACCATGGCATCCACCACGGGGTTGCACACGCCGGCCACGTTCTGGGTCCCGGGCTGGTTGGCGCTGCTGCAGCTCCAGAAGTCGATCTGCTCGTTGCCGAGCGACTCGCTCTCGGGGATGAGAGCCTCGGCCATGTCGAAATCCAGGTCGTCCATGCGCTTCTGGAACTGCGCCGGGTCCACGGTGCGGATGTGGGCGTCGATGCCGAGGCGGCCGAGCCATTGCGCGTAAGGCAGGGCGACGCGTTCGGAAGCGGGCTCGTACATCAGGATCTCGAAGCTGAGCGGTTGCCCGGCGGCGTTGACCATCTTGTGGTCTTTCAGCGCCCAGCCAGCTGCCTTCAGCAGGTCGTAGGCACGGCGCACGCCGTCCCGGTTGTTGCCGGACCCGTCGGTGACGGGGAGCTTGAACGGCGTGGTGAACAGCTCGGGCGGCAGCTTGTCCCGAAAGGGCTCAAGCAGGGCGAGTTCGGCGCCCTCTGGGATGCCGGACGATGCGAAGTCACTGTTGCTGAAGTAGCTCTCGGTGCGGTCATACAGGCCGTAGAACAATGTCTTGTTGAGCCATTGGAAGTCGAACAACTCGTCCATCGCCTGGCGGGTGCGCGGGTCGGCGAACATCGCACGGCGGGTGTTCATGGCGTAGGCCTGCATGCCGGTGGGGATGTGCATCGGCAGCACCTCCTTCTTCACCGTGCCGTTCGCGATGGCGGGGAAGTCGTACGCGGTGGCCCAGTTCTTGGAAATGTTCTCGCGCCGGAAATCGATCTGACCGGCCTTGAACGCTTCGAACGCCACGGTCGGGTCGCGGAAATACTCGTAGCGCATCGTGTCGAAGTTGTTCCGGCCGCGCCCGGTCGGCATGGTCGCCGCCCACCAGTTTGGGTCCCGCTTGTAGGTGATGGTGCGGCCCGGATCGACGTGATCGACCAGATAGGGGCCGCTGCCGACCGGCGCGTCGGTCAGCGGGGCGGAGAAGTCCCGGCCCTTCCACCAGTGCTCGGGCAGCACGGGAACCTGGCCCAGGATGTTCGGCAGTTCGCGGTTGTCCGCTGTCTTGAAGTGGAACACGACGGTGTGGGGATCCATCGCCTCGACGTCGCTCACGTCGCCCCAGTAGCTGCGGAAAATCGGGCGGCCCTTGTCGCGCAGGGTATTGAACGTCCAGACGACGTCCGAGGCGAGCACGGGTGTGCCGTCGCTGAAATGCGCGTTGGAGCGGAGCACGAACGTGGCGGAGAGGTGGTCCGCCGCGACGTCCACAGATTGCGCGAGATGGGCGTACTCGGTTTCCGCCTCGTCCGGGTTGGGGACCATCAATGTCTCCCACACCTGCCCGATGCTGCCGGCCGGGGAGCCGCGGACGATCCAGGGGTTCAGGCTGTCGAAACTGCCGATCGCGGCAAGATTTACGGCGCCGCCCTTGGGGGCGTCCGGGTTTGCGTCCGGAAGGTGGGTGAAGTCCGGCGGAAGTTGCGGCGGGCCGATGAGCGAGAGGGCGTAGGTGGGTTCGGCGGCAGCGGGCAGCACGGCAAGAAGGGTGGCGGCGAGGCCGGCGAGGAGCGGGGCAGTCAGGCGCATTGGGCGTCCTTCAGGGCGTGGATCGCAGCTTGGAGCAAGGCCGGGTCGCCGAGGGCAAGCACGGTGCCGTCGCTGCCGGGATGGAGCGCCCGGCCGGCCCAGTCGGTGATGCTGCCGCCAGCGCCCTCGATGACGGGAACGAGGGCCGCCCAATCCCACAGTTTCAGCGTCGCCTCCGCGACGACGTCGATCTGGCCGAGTGCCAGCAGGCCGTAGGCGTAGCAGTCACCGCCCCAAGTCACACGGCGGACTTGCCCGGCCAGGCGATCCCAGCGCGGCCCCTCCTGCTTCTGGAAGATCGAGGGCGAGGTGCAGCTTAGCTCGGCCTCGGCCAAGGCGGCGCAAGGGCGCGTGCGTGCGGCGCCGTAAGACCCGCTGAATACGGTGGGCCGGCCAGTGACGCCGAGCCAGCGCTCACCCGTGATGGGCTGGTCGATCAGTCCGAGCATGGGTGTATCGCCGTCCAGCAAAGCCACGAGGGTGCCGAACGTGGGCCGCCCGGTGATGAAGGCGCGGGTGCCGTCGATCGGGTCCAGGACCCAGCGGTAGCGGGCGCCCGCGCGCTCCTCGCCGCCCTCTTCACCGAGAATGGCGTGGTCGGGGAAGTGCGCCGAGAGGACGGTTCGCATCGCGGCTTCCGCGGCCTTGTCGGCGGCGGTCACGGGGCTGGCGTCGCCCTTCAGTTCGGCGGTCGCACCGGCGCGAAACCACGGGCGGATCGCTTCGCCCGCTGCGTCCGCCGCTGCATGCGCGGCCGCGATAGCCGAGTCCAAGGCGGGTGGTTACTTGGAGAGTTGCGGCAGCGGGTTGGGCTGCGACTGCGCGCTCGCGGTCGGCGTGACGGTGTGCGCCTGGGGGGGCTGCTGGGAGTTGTCCGTCTGCTGCTGCGACTGGTTCTGGGTGGCGGAAGGCTGGTTGTTCTGCTGACCGCTGACGGCCGAGGACTGTTGCGCCATCGCCAGCGCGGGGATCGCCGCCATGAGCGCCGCCAAAACCGTCATCCGCACCATCGCCGGCACTCCTTGCTCTGAGCCGTTTGCACGGCAGTGGCCGCATACCTAAGCTGCGGCGGGCCGTTTGCAAACATGCCAACCTGTCCGCAGAGTTCCTTGCCGTTGAACCCCATCATCCTCATCCCTGCCCGCATGGCGTCCACCCGGTTGCCGGGCAAGCCGCTGGCCGATATCGCCGGGTTGCCGATGATCGTGCACGTGCTGAGGCGTGCGCAGGAGGCGGGGATCGGCCCCGTTGCGGTGGCGTGCGCCGAGATGGAGATCGCCGACGCGGTGCGCGCGCATGGCGGGGTGGCGGTGCTGACGGACCCTTCCTTGCCGTCGGGGTCGGACCGGGTCCATGCGGCGCTGGGCGAACTGGACCCGCAGGCGCGGCACGACGTGGTGGTCAACGTGCAGGGTGACACCCCCACGCTCGACCCGGCGGCGTTGCGCGCGGTGGTGGGCCCGCTGAGTGATCCCGGCGTGGACATCGCCACGCTGGTGGCGCCGATCGCGGACGAGGCGGAAGCGGCGAACCCGTCCTTCGTGAAGGCGGCGTGCGTGTTCGAGCATGGCCGGGCGGTGTCCCAGGCGCTGTACTTCTCGCGGGCTCGGGTGCCGGCCGGGGACGGTCCGTTGTGGCATCATATCGGGATCTACGCATTCCGCCGCCCTGCCCTCGCCCGGTTCGTGGCGCTGCCGCAGAGCCCGCTGGAGCGGCGGGAGAGCCTGGAACAGTTGCGGGCGTTGGAGGCGGGCATGCGCATCGCCTGCACCCGGGTGGAGCATGGGCCGTTCGGCGTGGACACGCCGGCGGATTTGGCGCGAGCGAGGGAGATGATGGCGTGACGGTTTCGTTCCAAGGAAGGCCGGGCGCCTATTCGGACCTTGCGTGCAGGGCCGCCCTGCCCGGCCGGCCGACACTGCCGTGCGATACGTTCGAAGGGGCGATGGACGCGGTGCGCTCCGGCGCGGCGGACCTTGCCATGCTGCCCTGCGAGAACAGCCTGGCGGGGCGGGTGCCGGACATCCACTCGCTGCTGCCGAGCAGCGGGCTGCACATCGTGGGCGAGCATTTCCAGCGGGTGGAGCACTGCCTGCTGGGGGTGCCGGGGGCGACGGTGGCGGGGCTGCGCCGGGTTCACTCGCACGCGGTGGCGCTGGGCCAGGTGCGGGGGCTGATCCGCGAGCTGGGGGTGCAGGCGGTGGTGGAGGCGGACACCGCCGGGTCCGCGCAGTTGGTGGCCGAGCGGGGGGAGACGGCGGACGCGGCGATCGCGTCGGCGTTGGCGGCGGAGCTGTACGGGCTCGAGGTGCTGCGGTCCAACGTGGAAGATTCGCGGGACAACACGACGCGGTTCTACATCATGTCGCGCGACGCGGCGCCGAAGCCGGCGGATGCGGGGGTGACTCTGACGACGTTCGTGTTCCATGTCCGTAACGTGCCGGCGGCGCTGTACAAGTGTCTGGGCGGGTTCGCGACCAACGGCGTGAACATGACCAAGCTCGAGAGCTACATGCTGGCGGGCGAGTTCACCGCGACGCAGTTCCTGTGCGACGTGGAGGGCCACCCGGACCACCCGAATGTGGCCCGGGCGCTGGAGGAGTTGGCATTCTTCTCCCGGGAGATGCGGATCCTGGGTGTGTATGCGGGGGCGGCGCGCCGGTTGAACGGCCGGGTTTGACGAGCCCGCGCTTGGTTCACGGGGCGGCGGCTTGCGGGCTGTCCGTTATGGCGGCGTCGACCATGTCGCGCAGCACGCTGCGGTAATGCAGGCGTTGCTTGGGCGACTGCATCATGAAGACCACGGCCATGTCGCGGGCCGGGTCGGCCCACATGTAGGTGCCGCCGGCGCCGCCCCAGAACCAATCGCCGGCGTCACCGGTGAACGGGGCCACGCCGTCCTGGGTGCGCACGGCGACGCCCAGGCCGAAGCCGTAGCCGGGGCCCGGGAGGTAGTAGGGGCCGGGCTTGACGGTGCCGAGCTGGTCCGAGGTCATGGCCTTCTCGGTGGCCGGGCCGATCACGCGCTGGCCGTCCAGGGTGCCGCCGGCGAGCATGGCCTGCATGAAACGGGCGTAGTCGCGCGCTGTGGAGACCATGCCGCCGCCGCCCGACAGCATGCGCACGGGGTGGCGCGGGTCGCTGAAATTGGCGTCCACGCCGAAGTTGCGGTCGTCGGCGAACGGCTCGGCGATGCGGTCCTGGCGGGCTGCGTCGGGAACGCCGAATCCGGTGTCGGTCATGCCGAGCGGGTCCAGCACGTGGGCCTTCTCGTAGTCGTAGAGGGATTGGCCGGAGACGATCTCGACGATGCGGCCGAGCACGTCGATGGCGTAGCTGTAGTCCCAGGTGGTGCCGGGCTGGTAGCCGAGCGGCTGCTTGGCGAGGCGGTCGACGAAGGTCGCGAGGTCGGGGTCGTCGGCGTCCATGTGGGCTTGCTGGTAGGCGCGCTTGACGGGGGTGTCGCCGAAGAAGCCGTAGGTGAGGCCGGAGGAGTGGCGCATCAGGTCCTGCACCGTAATCGGGCGGTCGGCCGGGACGAGGCGCATGCCGTTCGGGGACCCGACGTCGGGAACGCCCACCTGCATGGTGGTGAAGGCGGGCAGGTATTTGGACACCGGGTCGTCCAGTTGCAGCTTGCCGGCCTCGAGCAGGGTGAGGGCGGCGACGACGGTGATCGGCTTGCTCATGGAGTAGATGCGGAAGATGTCGTCGGCGGTCATGGGGGAGTTGGCCTGCGGGTCGCGGCTGCCGACGGCCTGTTCGTAGGCGATCTTGCCGTGGCGCACGATGACGAGCACGGCGCCGGGGAGGATGTGGTTGGCCACGTCCTGCTTGAGGGTTGCGGTGATGGCGTCGAGTTGGTACTGGTCGAGGCCGACGCTGGCGGGTGCGGCGCGCGGCAGGTCGGTGGCGGCGGCGATGTGGCAGATGCCGAGCATGACGCTGGCGAGCAGAAGGCGCTTCATGGCGTGTCCCCCAGACTTGTTGCGTGACCGTGACGCTCTTGCGGCGCCGTTCGGGTGGAAGACTGCCGCGGGTCCGGGATGGCGGCAAGGGGTTTAGGGAGGGAGCGCGAAGTCCCGGCGCATGAGGGAGACGGTGCGTTTGCCGGGCCGGGCGACCATCTCCACCAGCGTCCAGCCGTGGCGGGTGTAGATGCGCTCGGCAAACGACGTATAGAGCCAGGCGGTGCCGATGCCGGCGGCGCGGCAGGCGGTATCGAACGCGTCGAGGAGGTGGGTTACGGCGCCCTGGCGGCGCGCTTCGGGGATCACGATGACGGCGGCGAGCCAGGGTGTCAGGTCGGGCCGTTCCTCCAGGTCCTGGCGGACGAGGGAGGCGGTTCCGATCGGCTGGCCGGCATCGAGCAGGATGAAGGTTTGTTGGGGGCCCAGTGTTGCATCGCTGGTGAACGCGGCCGCGGTTTGCTCCAGGGTGCAGCCGCGGTCGTGCCACCACTCGCGCCAGATCCACTCGGCCACGGTTGGGAGCAGGTCGGGGCGGCTGGCGATGGTGGTGACGCTGTAGCGCTTGGATGCCTGGCCGGCACTGGTCTCTACGGTTGTCACTCTTGGGTCTTGTCCTTGGCTTCGGGCGTTACCGCTTGGCCTACCCCTCCCCTGGCCCTCCCTCAAGGGGAGGGGGATTGTCGCGCTAATTAGAAGGCTGGCCCGACCACCTTGTCGGTGCTGAGGCTGCCGCCGCCGGTGAGGATGCTGGGGCCGCCGGGTAAGGCGCGCCCTGCCGGGTGCAGGCCGAGTTGGGGAAACAGGAGTTCGGCCGTGCGGTAGCATTCCTCGAGATGCGGGTAGCCGCTGCCGATGACGAGGTCGATGCCGAGCGCCTGGTATTCGCGGATGCGGGCGGCGACGGTGGCCGGGTCACCGACGAGGGCGGTGCCGGCGCCGCCGCGGATCAGGCCGACGCCGGCCCACAGGTTGGGGCCGACCAGCAGGCGGTCGCGCGAGCCGCCGTGCAGCGACATCATCCGCTTCTGGCCCTCGCTGTCGGAGCCGGCGGCGAGCTTGGCCTGGGCATTGGCGATGGTGTCGTCGGACAAGTGGCCGATCAGGCGTTCGGCGGCGGACCAGGCTTCGCTCTCGGTCTCACGGACGATGAAATGCAGGCGGATGCCGTAGCGCAGGGTGCGGCCGAGGAGGGCGGCGCGGCGGCGGACGTCCTCGATCTTCTCGGCGACCATGGCGGGGGGCTCGCCCCAGGTGAGATAGACGTCGCACTGCTCGGCGGCGAGTTGGCGGGCGGGGGCGGAGGAGCCGCCGAAATACAGCGGCGGGTACGGTGATTGCACCGGTGGGAAGACGAGGCTGCCGCCGCGGCTGGACAGGTGCTTGCCGGCGAACTGCACGGTGTCGCCGCGCATGAAGCCGCGGAAGATCTGCAGGAACTCGGCCGCTTGCTCGTAGCGCTCGTCGTGGCCGAGGGTGATGCCGTCGCCGGCCAGGTCGCCGGGAGTGCCGCCGGCCACCACGTTGAGCAGGAGGCGGCCGTCGGTGGCGCGGTCGAAGGTGGCAGCCTGACGGGCGGCCTCGCCGGGGATGGTGGCGCCGGGGCGGAGGGCCACGAGGTAGCGCAGGCGCTCGGTGAAGGGGGCGATGGTGGCGGCGGTGATCCAGGCGTCCTCGCAGCCGCGGCCGGTCGGGAGCAGGACGCCGCCGTAGCCGAGCTGGTCCGCAGCCTGGGCGATCTGGCGGAGGTAGCGGTTGCCGCCCGGGCGGGCGCCCTGGGCAGTGCCGAGGTAACGGCCGTCGCCGCCGGTGGGCAGGAACCAGAAGAAGTCGAGCCCGGCTGCGCTACCGTTCGGCTGGTCCGGCAGCGGGCGCCCCGTGTCCGCGTTCATGCGATGTCCCTTCCGGCTTGAGGGCCGGAATGATCGCGCGTACGGGGGGCGGGTGGCAACAGCATGGTCCGGCAAAGATTGCCTGGATGCTGGCATAGCCGTCTGGCGGGGCGGGCTTCGGGAGTAGCTTTTTGCGCGCGGTTGGTGTTGGAACGGGGGCGTGTCCATGACCGCCGCCAAGCCCCTTTACGGGGACCTGCTGCCGCTCCCGGGGTTCCCGCCGGATTCAGTCCCTTATGCAATCCGGACGACGCTGTCGTTGCTGTTGGCCTATGCGGTGGCGTTCTCGATGCAGCTCGACAGTGCGTCGAGCGCCGGGCTGTGCGTGGCGATCGTGGCGCAGCCGGTGCCGGGAATGGCGCTGTCCAAGGCGGTGTGGCGCTCGGCCGGGACGGTGCTGGGCGGGCTGGCGGCGCTGCTGCTGGTGGCGGTGTTCCCGCAGGACCGCACGATGCTGCTGCTGTGCTTCACGTTGTGGCTCGGGGTGTGCACGTTCGTGGCGGCGCTGCTGCGGGATTTCCGTTCGTACGGGGCGGTGCTGTGCGGCTACACGGTTGGGATCATCGCGGTCAGCGGGATCGACTCGCCGGATGGCGTGCTGCTGGTGACGCTGGACCGGGTGGCGGCGATCCTGATCGGAGTGCTGTCGGTGGCGGTTGTGAACACGCTGCTGGCGCGGCCGGTGGCGTTCGACACGCTCACGCGGGACCTGGAGGCGGACCTGGCGCAGGTGACACGGCTCGCGCTGGACGTGCTGCGGGGGCGGGCGACGATGACGACCGCGGGCAGCATCGACGCCGGGGTGGAAATCCTGCAGTTGCGGACCCAGGCGGTGTTCGCGTCGGCGGAGACGGCGGGCGGGGCTGCGCGGCGGCAAGGGGCGGTGGCGGCGATCGCGGGGCTGCTTGGGATGCTGTCGGCATGCCGCGCGCTCGGGGCCGAACCGGCGGACCCGGCGATGGCGGACGTGCTGGCCCGGGCGGCGGCGGCGCTGGAGGCAGGCGAGCCGATGCGGCAGGGCGAGGTGCCGGCGACTGCGGCCGCGGTTTTCGTCAACGAACGGGCGGGCGAGCTACTGGTGCATCACGCGATGGCGGCAGACGGGGTGCGGGTGCTGGAGCAGGGCGGCCGGGTGCGAGAGGCGGTGCAGCTACGGATCCATTATGACTGGGTGGGTGCGGCACTCAGCGCCGTGCGGACGGTGGTGGCGGTTGCCTCCGGCAGCCTGTTCTGCGTCCTGGCCGGCTGGCCGGGCGCGCCGGGGCTGCTGGTGCAGCAGGCGGCGTTCACCGCGCTGCTTGGGATGTCGCCCAACCCGTCGGCGGCGGGCGAAGCGATGGGCTGGGCGCTGCTGCCGGCCGCCTTCGCCGCCTGGCTGGTCGGGTATATCTGGCTGCCGTCCACGTCGGGATTCGTGCCGTTCTCGCTGGCGGTGGGATTGTTCGCGTTCGTGTTCGCGCTGGCCGGGCGGCATCCGCGGCTGCAGCGGTTCGGCTCCGGGTTCATGCTGTATTTCACGCTGCTGCTGGCGCCGTCCAACGTGCAGAGTTTCGATCTGGGCGCGTTCAGCGACAACGTGCTGGTTCAGATCATGGCCGTGGTGTTCATGGTGCTGGCGTTTCGCCTGGTCCTCCCGGTGTCGCGCAAGCGGAGGCTGCTGCGGATCGCGGACGCGGTGGCGACGGACCTGGAGCGGACGATGGCGCGGGGGCGGACGCTGAACGAGGCGCCCACGCACCTTCTGGAGTATGACCGGCTGGCGCAGGCGTTGGTTTGGGCCGGGCGGCGGACGCCGGCGCGGGTGGCGGTGCTCAACCGGATGTGCGCGATGATCGATATTGACCTGGAGCTGCGGCGGGCGTGGAGCGGGTTGTTGCAGCCGGGTCTAGCCGGGCCGGCGGCGGACGCGGCGCGGGCCGCCCTGCTCTCCCCCGATCCGGAGAAGTTGGACGAGGCGGCGGCGAGTTTGCTGGCGGAGCCAGGCTCGGCGGGTACAGCGGTATCGGGGCTGCATGCCGCGGCGCGACTGTTGCGGCGGAATGGCCGGGCGCTGCGGCACTACGGATTGGTGGCCTGAGCGTGTGGCGGGAGACGAACCTGGCTGGCGTGCTGATCTCGCCGCTGGTGGTCTATATCGTGGCGGCACTGGTGATCTGGTTGCCGGTGCGCTTTTTGTTCGAGCATTTCCGGCTGGACCGGTGGACCTACAACACGCCTTTGGCGGAGGCGGCGTTGTACGTGGGCATCCTGGGTGCACTGGTCGTGCTGCTATGACGTTTACGGGCGCGCGCCGGGCGACCCGGGTGCTGATCACGGCGATGCTGCTGGTGGTGGCGTTGGTCGCCGGGTTTGCGATCTGGACGCATTACGTGACCGGACCGTGGACGCGCGACGGCCAGGTGCTGGCCAACGTGGTCAACATCGCGCCGGAGGTGTCCGGCCGGATCACCCATCTTGCGGTCGCGGACAACCAGCGGGTCGCGCGCGGCGACCTGCTGTATGAGATCGACCCGGTGGACTACCAGGTCGCAGTGGCCTCGGCGCAGGCCAACGTGAACAGCAAGCTGGCCGACCTGAAGCTGAAGAAGGCGGAGGCCACGCGGCGCGCGGTGCTGACGACGCTGTCCACGTCGGCGGAGGAGACGCAAAGCTACGAAAGCCAGTCCGAGGAAGCGGCGGCGGCGTATGCCGGGGCGCTGGCGCAACTCAGTCAGGCGCATGTGAACCTGGACCGCACCCGCGTGCTCTCGCCGGTGAACGGCTACGTGACCAACCTACTGGTGCGCGAGGGCGATTATGCCACGACGGGTTCTCGCAACGTAACGGTGCTGGATAGCGACAGCTTCTGGGTCGCCGGGTTCTTCGAGGAGACGAAGCTGTCGGGAATCCATGTCGGCGACCCGGCGCTGGCGGCGCTGATGGGCTACAAGGACCCGCTGCATGGCCATGTCGAGAGCATCGCCCGCGGCATCAACACGCCGAACACGGACCCGGGGTCGCTTGGTTTGGCCACGGTAAACCCGGTGTTCACCTGGGTACGGCTGGCGCAGCGCATTCCGGTGCGGGTGCACATCGACGCGGTGCCGGCGAGCGTGCATTTGGCCGCCGGAATGACGGCGACGGTGACCGTCGGGGCGGACGCGGCGGAGGGATCGCCGCACGGATGGATTTCGCGAGTGATGGCGGGCGGAGGTTAGGAGGGGCGGGCGTTAGGCTCGGCGTACCTGTCCGTTGCGGCAGAAGCCCTCACCCCAACCCTCTCCCGTGAAGGACGGGAGAGGGAGAAGACGTCCGGTCAGCCGCGAATCGCGGGGCGTTCTACGCCGCCGCCGGGAGGCAACAGGCCTTTTTGCTGCAGGCAGCGGTGAGCGGCATCCGCCTTGGCGAATTTCAGTTCATCCTCGTGGTTGCGGGCGTAAAAATCGCTTCCAGCGCTCTTGGCGATCAGGTCCTTGACCGTCGGATCGGCGAAGACCTGCGCCTCGCATTGCGACGGGATGTTCGCGGCCGGGGCCGTGTCGAACGTGCTGCATCCTGCCAGCGTGGCGAGCACGGCGAGCGCTGCCGGCCTCATGCCGCGATCCAGTCTTCGATCAGGCGGCGGGCGATGCTGTCGGCGCGCGGCAGGGCGAAGGCGTGGGCCTTCGGGTCGCGCATCTGCGCCTTGCTGAACCAGCGCGCGTCCACCAACTCGTTCGTGTCCAGGGTGATCTCCTCCGTCAGCGCGTCGGCGTAGAAGCCGAGCATGATGCTGCCCGGGAACGGCCAGGGTTGGCTGCTGTGGTAGCGGACGGCGCCGACCGTGACACCCGATTCCTCGAGCACTTCGCGGGCAACGGCTTCCTCGAGGCTTTCGCCCGGCTCCACGAACCCGGCCAGGGTGGAATACATTTGGCTGTTGGGGAAGCGGGCGGAGTGGCCGAGCAAGGCCCGGTCGCCGCTGGTGACGAGCATGATGACCGCCGGGTCGGTGCGCGGGAAATGGTGGGTGGCGCAGCCGGTGCAGACCATCACGTTGCCGGCGCTGTGCGGCTCGCAGGCGGCGCCGCACACGCCGCAGAAGCGGTGCCGGCTGCGCCAGTGCATGAGGCCGCGGGCGTGGGCGAGGATGGCCATGTGGTCGGGAGGCAGGCCCGGGCCCACGGTGCGCAGGTCGATGAACTCACCGGACGCTTGCGGCAGCAGGGGCAGAGGGTCTTCCACGGCGCTGAGATCGACCGCGAAGTAGGCTTCGCCGCCCACCTGTCCGAGGAAGGCCCAGGGGTGGCCGGTCACGGGGAACGCCGGCAGGAACACCGCCGCCGGCGCGCCTTCGCCGGACGGGCGGAACAGGCTTTTGGCGCGCCAAATGGGGACGAGGCGGGTTTGCGCGCCGCCGATTGCACCGGTGATCCAGGCGGTGTCGGTCCGCAGATGCGAGGCACGGTCGAGCGGGCTGCCGGTGTAGGGGTTCGGGCGGCTGGCGTTGATAAGGGTCATGATGCAGGATTAGCGCAGTTCGGCGCGGGCCAGCCAGGCCTCCCGGGGCAACCGGTAGAGAACGTGGCGGAGGAGCGGGCTGTCTGTCGGCAGGCGGGGATGGTCGAAATCGTCCGCCGGGTCGCGCGCCATGCCGAGCTTGCGCATGACGCTCTGGGAGGCGGCGTTAGGCATGCAGGCGTTGGCGACGATCTCCGTCAGGCCGGCCTGGGTGAAGCCGAACTGCAGCGCGGCGGCGGCGGCCTCGGGGGCGTAGCCGCAGCCCCAGAACGGACGAGCCAGGCGCCAGCCGATCTCGACCGCCGGCGTGAAATGGGCCTCGTAGCCGATTCGGGCCAGGCCGACCGCGCCCACGAACTCGGACGACTGCGTGAGTTCGACGGCCCAGAAGCAGAAGCCGTTTGCGGCTTGCTGGGCACGCTGGCGGTCGATCCAGGCGTCGCTGTCGGCTCTGGTGGGCAAGGCGGTGAGATAGCGCATGACGTCCGGGTCGGCCGACATGGCGGCGAATGCGGCGCGGTCGGCGTCCAGCCAAGGGCGAAGAGTGAGGCGTCCGGTGGTCAGGGTCATTGGCCGGGAGTGTGCCATAGGTGGATGGTTGCAGTGCTGTCCGGCCCCTCCCTCAAGGGGAGGAGAGACGGGGTTATGACTCGGCTTCTTCTGCTTCGCGGACTTGCGCCGGGCCGCTTTGGCCTAGGTTCATGGCGCTGGAGATCATTGCGGTGTGGCTGAAGGCTTGGGGGAAGTTGCCGGTCATGCGTTTGGCAGCCGGGTCGTATTCTTCGGCGAGCAGCCCAACGTCGTTGCACAAGGCGAGCAGGCGTTCGAACATCGCTTTGGCGTCCGTCTCGCGGTCCTGCATGTGCCAGTTGTCAACCAGCCAGAACGAGCAGGCCAGGAACGCGCCTTCACCCGGCGGCAGGCCGTCCTTGCTGTCGGTGGTGCTGTAACGCAGCACGAAATCGTCCTTCAGCAGCTCCTTCTCGATGGCCGCCGTCGTACCGCGGACGCGGGGGTCGTCGTGCGGCAGAAAGCCGACCAAGGGGATCAGCAACAGGCTGGCGTCCAGTTCGTCCGTGTCGAAGTGCTGGGTGAAGCTGTTCTTGTCTTTGTGGAAGCCGCGCTCGAGCACCTCGGCCATGATCTCGTCCCGCACTTCCTGCCAGTGCTCGACCGGGCCGGGCAGATGATGGTCCTGAGCGTCCTTGATCATGCGGTCGAACGCCACCCAGGCCATCACCTTGGAATAGGTGAAGTGCTTGCGTCCGCCCCGCGTCTCCCAGATGCCTTCGTCCGGCTGACGCCAAATCGTTTCCAGATGGTCCATGATCGCGGTCTGCAGCTTCCAACTCTGCGACGGATCGGCAAGCTTGCCGTTGCGGGCCTGGTGCAGGGCTTCGGTCAGTTCGCCGTAGACGTCGATCTGAAGCTGTTCGGCAGCGGCGTTGCCGATCCGGACCGGTGCGGCGCCCTGGTAGCCGGGCAACCACGAAACTTCCCACTCGGGAAGGCGGCGCTCGCCGGAGATGCCGTACATGATCTGGATCTGCTGCGGGCTGCCGGCGATGCTGCGGTGCAACCAGTTCCGCCAGGAGCCGGCCTCCTCGAAATAGCCGGCGTGCATGAGCGAGAACAGCGTCAGCGTCGCGTCCCGCAGCCAGCAGTAGCGGTAGTCCCAGTTGCGCGAGCCGCCCAGTTGCTCCGGCAGCGAGGTGGTAGCCGCAGCGGCGATGCCGCCGGTCGGATGGTAGGTCAGCGCCTTGAGCACGCGCAGCGACGACCGCACTTCCTTGGTGTAGCGCCCATTGTAGGTGCACCGGTCGGACCACTTGGCCCAGTAATCCTCAGTCGCGGCCAGGGCCTCGTCGGCATCGATGGCGGGCGGCAGCGGCAGGTGGGACGGGCCATGGATCAGGACGAAAGGAACGCGCTGGCCTGCGGCTACGGTGAACTCGGAGAAGGTGCGCAGGTCGCGGCCGACCAGGGTGACGGCGGTTCGAAGAATGGTGAGTTCCGGTCCGGCGATGGCGCGCAAGGCGTGGCGGTCCTCCTCCCGGGTGACCCAGGGCACCGCGGCCCCGTAGTCGAAACGCAGTGCCATATCCATTTGCATGTCCACCGACCCGGCGCGCCCCTCCACGATGCGGACGAGGGCCGAGTTGGCTGCTTCCGGCACCATGAAGTCGATGAGCGCGACACTCCCGGTCGCGGTGGTGAACACCGTCTCCAGAACCAGGCCGTTGTCGCGATAGGCGCGCGTGACCTTGACGCCATCGGCTTCGCTGGCGGCCAGGGCGGGCGCGATCAGCCAGCGGCCGTGATCCGGCGTGCCGAGCAGGGCCGCAAAACAGGCGGAGCTGTCGAACCGGGGCCAGCATAGCCAATCGATCGAGCCGTTGCGGCCGACCAAGGCCGAGGTGTTGCAATCGCCGATCAGGGCGTAATCCTCGATCGGTAGCGGACCGTCGGTTGGCAGCATGATGGCCCTTTCCTGGACGGATCCCCTACGCAAATTCACACCGATCGTTGCACCACTGCCGCGCCGCCGCTGCTTGGGCGGAACTGTCGCGCCATTGTCTTGCGCTAATTCCTTGACTTTCAGGCACTGGGGCAAGATATGCCCGCTTGAGGCGCCAGGCTGCGCGCCCGCGCCGCATTGGCGCTTTTGGCCGGCGCACGTGGCGGCCGGCATACTTGCAGGCGACCGGAACCATTTGTTGAACGACATGACACCCGCCCCGGCGGACCAGACTGCACAGCCCGAGCACGAGGCCGCTATGCCCTCGGAGCACGACCACGCCTCCTCAGGCGCGGCCGTGTTGCCCGTGGCGGAGGCACTGCCGGGGATCGTTGCGGAGCCAGCCTCGGCGCCGGATGAGCTTAAAACGGCTGCCGTGAAGCTGGACGCACCGGATTCGGGCGAGGCAGACACTGCTCCACTGACGATGGCGCAGGGCGCCGAGCCGGAACTTCCATTGCAAGCGAC
>CAXTVQ010000040.1:18323-41471 GCA_964247705.1 uncultured Acetobacteraceae bacterium
CTGCTCCACTGACGATGGCGCAGGGCGCCGAGCCGGAACTTCCATTGCAAGCGACAGACGTCCCCGACGAGGAGACTCGACCCGGGGAGGAGAGCAGGCCAGTTGCGGAGAGCGGGCCAGTTGCGGACAGTGGGCTCGAGAACGGGCCCTCCATGCATGTCGGCGGCGGCACGGCTGGTTTGATCGTTGGCGACGAGGCGCCTGAGAACGTCGACCTGCAAGGCACCGAGCTTCAGAGTGCAGAAGATCAGGGCATCGAAATCGAGAGTGCCGAGGCAGAGTACGAGCGGACGGACGAGCCGGCGCCGCCAGAGCCGCCGCGTGCCGTGTTCGCCGATCTGGGCCTGTCCGAGCCGATCCTGCAGGCTATTGCGGAAATGGGCTACAAACACCCGACCCCGATCCAGGAGCAGGCGATCCCGATCGTGCTGATGGGGCGCGACGTGCTCGGCGTGGCGCAGACCGGCACCGGCAAGACGGCCGGCTTCACGTTGCCGATGATGGAGATCCTGGCCGGCAGCCGGGCTCGTGCCCGCATGCCGCGCTCGCTGATCCTGGAGCCGACGCGCGAACTCGCCTTGCAGGTGGCCGAGAACTTCGTCCAGTACGGTAAGAACCTGAAGCTCAACCACGCCCTGCTGATCGGCGGGGAGAGTATGAACGACCAGAAGGACGTCCTGCAGAAGGGCGTGGACGTGCTGATCGCGACGCCGGGCCGGCTGATTGACCTGTTCGAGCGTGGCGGGCTGCTGATGACGGACACCCGCATCCTCGTGATCGATGAGGCGGACCGGATGCTCGACATGGGGTTCATCCCCGATGTGGAACGGATCGTGTCGATGCTGCCGCGCACCCGGCAGACTCTGTTTTTCTCCGCGACGATGGCGCCCGAGATCAAGCGCCTGGCCGACGCCTTCCTGCAGAATCCCAAGGTGATCACCGTTTCCCGGCCGGCGTCGGTCGCGACCACGATCGTGTCCGGACTGGCGCTGGTCGCCGAGACGGACAAGCGCGAGGCGCTGCGCCGGCTGATCCGCTCCGAGCAGGTGCAGAACGCGCTGATCTTCTGCAACCGCAAGACCGAGGTGGACATCCTTTACAAGTCGCTCAAGAAGCACGGCTTCGACGTGGGGGCGCTCCATGGCGACCTGTCGCAGTCCGAGCGGACGGCGACCATGGCGCGGTTCAAGGCCAGTGAGTTGCGTCTGCTGGTGTGCAGCGACGTGGCGGCGCGTGGCGTGGACATCAGCGGGTTGTCGCACGTGTTCAACTTCGACGTGCCGCATCATGCCGAGGATTATGTGCACCGGATCGGCCGTACCGGACGCGCCGGGTTGGAGGGCCATGCGTTCACGCTGGCCAGCCCCGACGATCGGATGGCTGTCGAGGCAATCGAAAAGCTGATTGGCAGCGAGATCCCCCGCCTGGCGGTGGAAGGGTTGGACCCGGTTGCGTGGGCCGAGGGCGACGGCCGCCGCCGCCGTGGCCGCCTGCGTGCCGGCGCCCGCCCGGAAGCCAAGCCGCGTGAGCGCAAGGCGAGCGAGAAGCCGGTCCAACCGGTGGCCGACGCAGCGGTCGAGAAGGTGGCGCCAGAGCCGCGCCGTTCTCGCGCCCGCGTGCCCCGCGAGGTGAGCGAGGCGGAGCCCGCCCGAGCCCCGCGTGAGCGCCGGCCGCGGGCCGAACCGGTGGCTGCCGTTCCGGAGCGCGTGAGCGAGCGGGTGGTGGAACGTGTGGGCGACCGCAGCCGCGAGCGTCCGCCGCGCCGTGATGGACGCTACCGCGACGACGATCTCGGCCCGGCGGTGCAAGGATTTGGCGATGACGTGCCGGCCTTCATGCTGATACGCTCGCCCATCCGCGCGGCGACCCCGCGCCAGACCGAGGAGAACCCGGCATGAACGTCGTCGCCCCTATCGCAATGCCCGAAGCCGCGGAAGCCAAGCTGCAGCAGGATCTGCCGCCGGGTGGCGCGCCGCAGAACCGGCCGATGGGCCCGTTCAGTTGGGACGACGCGCTGCTGCTCGAAGACCAGTTGACCGAGGACGAGCGCGCGATACGGGACGCCGCGCGGGCGTATTGCCAGGACAAGCTGTTTCCGCGCGTGCTGCTTGCCGCCCGTCATGAGCGGTTCGACCGCGAGATCATGAACGAGATGGGTGAGATGGGCTTTCTCGGCGCCACGCTCGAGGGGTATGGCTGCGCCGGCGTTGGTTACGTGGCCTATGGATTGATCGCCCGCGAAGTGGAGCGGGTGGATAGCGGCTACCGCTCGGCGTTTTCCGTGCAGTCGTCGTTGGTCATGTATCCGATCTGGGCGTTCGGGTCGGAGGAGCAGCGGCAGAAATATCTGCCCAAGTTGCAGAGCGGCGCGTTCATCGGCTGCTTCGGGCTTACGGAGCCGGACGCCGGATCCGACCCGGGCAGCATGCGGACTCGGGCGAAGAGCGTGGATGGCGGCTATCTGGTGAGCGGGTCCAAGACCTGGATCACCAATTCTCCATTGGCCGACGTCTTCGTGGTGTGGGCCAAGGACGACAGTGGCACGATCCGCGGTTTCATCCTCGAGAAAGGGATGAAGGGCCTGACGGCGCCGGTGATCGAGGGCAAGATGAGCCTTCGCGCGTCCAAAACCGGCATGATCATGATGGATGAGGTGTTCGTCCCCGCCGAGAACATGCTGCCGGGGGTGAAGGGGCTGCGTGGGCCGTTCTCCTGCCTCAACAATGCGCGCTATGGCATTTCCTGGGGGGCGCTGGGGGCGGCCGAATTCTGTTGGCATGCGGCACGCGATTACACGATGCAGCGCATGATGTTCGGCCGGCCGCTGGCGGCGACGCAGTTGATCCAGAAAAAGCTGGCGGACATGCAGACCGAGATCACGATTGGGCTGCAGAGCGTGTTGCGGCTCGGGCGGTTGATGGACGAGCACCGGGCGGCGCCGGAGATGATCAGCCTGTGCAAGCGCAATAGCTGCGGCAAGGCGCTTGATATCGCCCGGGTGTCGCGGGACATGCATGGCGGGAACGGGATCGCGGACGAGTACCACGTGATCCGGCATGTGATGAACCTCGAGGCGGTGAATACCTACGAAGGGACGCATGACGTGCATGCGCTGATCCTTGGGCGGGCGCAGACGGGGCTGTCTGCGTTCGGGGCCTGACGTCGGCGGGGATCGTTTCGCGTAGGGCTCGTGCGGGCGGCATCCGTCCCTCCGGTTCTCTCCCTCAAGCGGAGGGGGAGAGCGTTGCCGCTGCGGTTGGACTGACGATCGAGTCGATCGGTGCGGACGGTGACGGGGTTGCCCACCTCCCCGCGGGTGACTCGGTTTTTCTTCCCTATACTCTCCCCGGCGAGCGTGTTTCCGCTACGATCCTGACCCGGCGTGGACAGGGTTGGACCGCCTTCGCGGATATTCTCCAACCAGCGCCGGAGCGGCAGACGGCCCCCTGCCCCCACTTCGGGGCGTGTGGCGGTTGCACCTTGCAGCATTGGCAGGACGGCCCCTACGCCGAGTGGAAGGTCGACCAAGTGCGAGCGGCACTTATTCGCGCCGGCTACCCCGATGCCACCCTTGGCCCACTGGCGCGCACGCCGCCTGCCGACCGGCGCCGGGTGGACTTGGCGCTCGTGCGCGAAGCAGGCGCCGTGCGCGTCGGCCTGCACCGGCACCGCTCGCGCGAGGTGGTCGATCTGCAGACTTGCCTGGTGTTGGACCCGCGGCTGGTTGCGCTGATCGGTGCGTTGCGCCGGGTATTGCAAGGTATTTCGGGCCTGCGCCGCACCGGATCGGCGGTGGCCAATCTGCTGGACAGCGGAATCGACCTGCTGCTCCGCACGGATGCTCCGCTAAGTGCTGCCGACCGCACGGCGTTGACGGCGATGGCGAGTGGGCTCGGCGCCTGCCGCATCTCGTCGGCCGTGGGCGTCGGCTTGCCGGAGCCGGCGGCGCAGCTTGCCCCTGCCGTTACGTCGCTTGCCGGGGTGGAGGTCGCGCCGCCTGCGGGCGCCTTCCTGCAGGCATCGCGCGCCGGCGAGGCTGCGATTGCCGCCGCCGTGCTCGCCGGGTTGCCCGAGCGGATGCCTGCCCGAGCCCGGGTGGTGGAATTATTTGCCGGGTGCGGGACGCTGACGTTCGCGCTTGCCGCGCGGGTTCGAACACAGGCGTACGAAGGCGATCCGGCTAACTTCGCCGCATTGCGCCGGGCCGCCGCGGGCCGCCGAATAGAGCCGGTGCAACGGGACCTTGCCCGTCAGCCGCTGACCGTGAAGGATCTTACCGGCGCGGCCGCCATCGTGCTGGACCCGCCGTACGCCGGCGCTGGGCCGCAGATGCCGGCGGTCGCAAGGTCGGGGGTTGCCCGGGTGGTATACGTGAGTTGCAACCCTGGCGCCCTCGCCCGCGACGCGCGTGCTTTGCACCAAGCTGGCTACCGGGTACGGCAGGTGACGCCGGTGGATCAGTTCCTTTGGTCGGCTGCCGTGGAGAGCGTGGTCGTGTTCGAGCGAGGGGTGTCCGGCAGGTGAGGGTTTGGTCATACGCGTGAATCATGGGCGGCGAGTGCCCATCTTCCTGGAAGAACGGCGGGCGCGTTGATGCGTGCCGCCGACACTGCAGCGGCGCGGATTGAGTGACGCTGCTCGGCTGTCAGGGAGTGTTGCACATGCGTATCGCCGATGTTTTGCAAACGAAGGGCCGCACTGTCGTCACGATCCGGCCCGACCAGCCGGTGAGCGAAGCGGTCGAGCGCTTGGCCGCACACCGGATTGGCGCATTGGTGGTCGAAGAGATGCTGAAGCCGGTCGGCATCTTCTCGGAACGTGATTTGGTAAACCGCCTGGCCCGTAGTGGCGCCCGGGCTTATGAGTTCAAGGTTTCGGAACTGATGAGCGCGCCGGTGATCTCAGCCGCGTTGACCGACACAGTGGAGCACGCGCTCAGGGTCATGACCCGGCACCGCATTCGCCACCTTCCGATCATGGACGGGGCAGAGTTGGCGGGCATGGTGAGCATTGGCGACCTGGTTAAGGTCCGGCTCGATGAGAAGGAACTCGAGGTCAACACGTTGCAGGATATTGCCCGCTTCCGGCAGTGACCAGGAGGGGGCTCTCGTCCCCCCCTAGCCCAGCAGTGAGCCGAGCTTCATCGCTGCGCCCATGTCGCCTTTCACCTCGAGTTTGCCGAGCGTGAACGCTTCCATCGGGTCGAGTTCGCCGGCCATCATCTCTCTAAGATCACTGGCCGATATGACGATGGTGGCATTCGGCGTGGGTCCGTTCTCTGCCACGCTGGGCGGCGATGCTTTGCCATCCAGGTAGATCGAGCCGTCGGATCCAAGGTCAAAGAGGATCGTGGCGTCGAGCGGCAGAGATGCGGCATTCACCTTGGCGCGCATGGCGGCTTCGAGGTCATCGCGGATCATCGTTCAGCTCCTTCAAGGGCATATTGGCTGGTTAGTCGGTAACGGTTTCATAGACCAGCGTGTTGAACAGCTCGAAAATCCGCGGAAATTGGTCGAGTTGGTTGACCATCAGCACTGCCGCCATGTCCCGCTGTGGATCGACTACGAATTGGGTGCCGAACGCGCCGCCCCAGCCGAATGCACCCTTGGTGCCCGGAAACGCGCTCTCCCCATCCGCAATCCGCACGGAGAAGCCGAGCCCGAAGCCGTACCCTGGACCGAGTAGATACTCACCGCTCTGCGTGTCATGCGGGATCGGACCGAGCGCGTCCGACCGCATCAGGTCGACCGTGCCGCCACCCAGGACGCGGGTGCCCCCCAGTATGCCATGGTCCAGCAGCATCTGGGTGAAGCGCAGGTAGTCCGGGGCGGACGAGACAAGTCCTGTGTTGCCTTGATAGTGGCCAGTGGCGTGGTCTGTGTCCTGGTGCGGGGGCATGGCGCCGTTTGGCAGGGCGACCGGTTGGGCTACTCTGGCGTGGTCGGTTTCGGGCACGTTATAGGCCGTGTCCTTCATGCCAAGTGGGCCAGTCAGCGTGTCCGCCACCAACTGATCGAACGGCTTGCCGGACACGATTTCGGCCACCCGGGCCAATACGTCCGGGGACTGGCTGTAATCCCAATGCGTGCCGGGCTGGTAGGCGAGCGGGACGGTGGCGACCTTGTCCACCTCTTCGGCGAGTGTCTCCGGTTCCTTGTAGACGCCGGCGTCCTGGTAGGCCTGCCGAACGGGGGTGCGCGTGAACAGCCCGCCATTCACCAACCCGGCGGTATGGCGCAGCAGGTCCTGTATGGTGATCGGGCGCGCCAGAGGAACAGTGGCAATCGGCCCAGGTGTGCCTGGCTCTCCGCCCTGGAGGTCCTTGGCGACCTTCACATCCTTGAACGCAGGAAGATACTTGCTGAGGGGATCGCGCAACGCGATGCGGCCTTGCTCGACCAGCGTCATGACCACGACGGAGGCGATCGGCTTGGTCATGGAGGCGAGCGGGAACAGCGAGTCGGTCGTCATGGGCACGTTGGCGGCTTTGTCCCGGTAACCCGTTGCCTGAAGCCAAACGACCTTGCCGTGCCGCTCGATGCCGAATACGGCACCGCCGATGCGGCCCGCGGTGACCTCGGCCTGCAACAATCCCATGACCGCCTCGAGCCGGGGGCGGGACAGGCCCACCGCCTCCGGGTCTCCGGACGGGAGCGGTTGGGCTAGCGCCGAAGCTGCGGCACCAAGGGATGCAGCCGCAACGAATAGGGCAGTTCTCATACCGGCGTTCTCCCAGAGACGGCGCTTGCTGCGCCTATTGGTTCCGAGGTTACGCGGCGTTATCCGGCACGGCTAGACGTGGAAGCTTTCCCCGCAGCCGCACCGGCCCTTCTCGTTCGGGTTGACGAACGTGAAGCCGGAGGTCAGCGCCGTGGCCTGGTAATCCATGGTCGTGCCGATCAGGAACAAGCTTGCCTTGCGGTCCACAAGCACCGTCAGGCCGTGGTCCTTGACCACCTCGTCGTGTGGCCCAGGCTCGCGAACCCAGTCCATCTTGTAGGACATGCCGGAGCACCCCTTCGTGCTCACATCGATGCGCAACAGCATGCCTTGCTGCCCGCCGGCGTAGAGCCTTGCGAGGCGCTCGGCTGCCGCGTCCGTCATGGACATCAAGGGCGGGAGGGCGCGGCGCGTCTTGGTGGGGGTTTGGGTCTCGCTCATGCTGGTTCCTAGATCGGCAGGCGTCAGAACATATTCAATGCGAGGCGGGCTTCCTCGGTCATCCGGCTCGGGTCCCATGGCGGGTCCCACACCGTCTCCACTTCGCAGTCCTTGACGCCCGGCACCGCCATGATCGCCTCGCGTGCCTGCACCGGCAACTCCTGCGCGGAGGGGCAACCCGGCGCCGTCAGTGTCATCTCCACCTTCACCCGGCCATCGTCGCCGATGTCGATGGCGTAGATTAGGCCGAGCTCATAGATGTTCACCGGGATTTCCGGATCGTACACCGTGCCGATGGCGGCGATCACCGCGTCCTCATTGGGGGCGGGTTCGATAGCACCGTCCGGCGTCCAGGTTCCCACTGTGTCAGCCATGATCGGTGTTCTCCAGGGCGCCAAGCAGTGCATCCCATGGCAGTGTCGCGCATTTCAGCCGTGACTTGAACTCGTGCACACCGGCCAGGGGCTGTAGCGTGGCCATATCGTCACACTCAGGGCAAGCGCCGGTGCGAACCATCTCGCGGAAGCGCGACGCAAGGTCGCGCACATCGCCGGGCGCCCGGCCGGCGACCGCTTCGGCCATCAAGTCGGCGGAGGCGACGCTGATGGCGCAGCCCCGTGCTTCGAACCCAGTCTCCGCGACACGGCCATCCTCGAGCCGGACGCGAACCTCGACCCGGTCGCCGCACATCGGATTGTCGCCCTTGGCGGCGCCGCTGAACGGGTCGAGCCGGTGCTGGTGACGCGGGTGCCGGCTGCGCTCCATGATGACCTCTTGGTAGAGGTCCCGCAGGTCGGTGAAGGCATCACTCACGCGAAGAACTCCCGCACCCGCTCCAGCGTGTCCGCCAGCACGTCCACTTCGCCCAGGGTGGTGTAGATGCCGAAGCTGGCCCGCGCCGTACTGTCCACGCCGAGGCGGCGCATCAGCGGCTCGGCACAATGGTTGCCAGCGCGTACTGCGATGCCGTTGCGATCGAGCAGGGTCGCGATGTCATGGGCATGTGCGCCGTCCATCGTGAAGGAGATCACGCCGCCGCGGTCCTGCGCCTGCCCGATTACGCGCACCCCCTTCACCTCCGCCATCCGGCTGAGGGCGTGTTCCGTCAGCGTCTGCTCATGTGCGGCAATCGCGTCGTAGCCGATCGCCTCCACCCACTCGATCGCACGCTTCAGCCCGATGGCCTCTACGATCGGCGGCGTACCCGCCTCGAACTTATGGGGCACCTCGGCCCAGGTGGAGCGCTCGAAACTCACGCTGCCGATCATGTCGCCGCCGCCCATGAAGGGCGGCATCGCCTCCAGTATCTCGCGCCGGGCCCACAGCACGCCGATCCCGGTCGGGCCATACAGCTTGTGGCCGGTGAAGACGAAGAAGTCCGTATCGAGCGCCTGGACGTCCACCCGGCGATGCACAACCGACTGGCTGCCATCGAGCAGCAACTTGGCACCCGCCGCATGCGCCGCCGCGGCGATGCGCGCGCCCGGCGTATAGGTGCCGAGCACGTTGGACATGTGGGTCATGGCGACCAGACCCACGCGGCCATCGGCGAGCTTGGCAGTAAAGTCGTCCCAATCCAGTTCGCCCGCTTCGGTCACGCGCGCAACGCGCAACTCGATTCCGGCGCGGTCGCGCAGCATCTGCCATGGCACGATGTTGGCGTGGTGCTCCATCTCCGAGATCAGCACCGCCTGGCCCGGCTGCATGAGACGGCCGTAGCAATGTGCGACCAGGTTGATCGCCTCGGTACTATTCTTGGCGAACACGATCTCGTCGCGGGAGGGCGCGTTCAACAACCGCGCCACGGCGTCACGCGTGCTCTCGTACGCGTCCGTGGTGCGCTCGCTCATCCAATGCAGGCCGCGGTGCACGTTGGCATACTGCGTTCGCATCGTCGTGGCCATCGCGTCGATCACCGCGTCCGGCTTCATGGCGGAGGCGGCGCTGTCGAGGAACACCAGCGGTTTGCCGTGTACGCGCTCCTGTAGGATGGGGAACTCGGCACGGATCCGATCCACGTCGAGCGAGGTGCGGGCGATCATGTTCACTTAGGGTATCCCTCTCACGCCTGACGCTGCCACCAGCCCTCGACCGCCTGCTCCAGGAGCGCGCGTCCAGCCTCGTGGGTCACGGCTTGCAACGCGTCGTCCAGGAAAGCGCGGACGAGCATGGAACGAGCTTCCGCTTCCGGTATGCCGCGGGCGCGCAAATAGAAGAGTTGGTCCAGGCTCAATTCGCCGATCGTCGCTCCATGGCTGCATTTCACGTCGTCGGCATAGATTTGCAGCTCGGGCTTGCAATCGATCTCCGCATTCGGCGAGAGCAGCAGGGCTTGGCTCATCTGGTAGCCGTCGGTCTTCTGTGCCACCCGGTCGACTTCGATGCGGCCCTGGAACACGCCGCGCGCATGGCCGGTGAGCACGTTCTTCACGGTCTGACGGCTGGCACAAAGCGGTGCATCGTGCATCACCACCGTCGTCACGTCCGCCACCTGGTTGCCGCCCAACAGTTGCGCCGCATTGAGGTGCACTGTGCCGCCGGGTCCGCGCAGTCGGGCATGGAACTCAGCACGGGAGGTGCGGGCGCCAAGGCTCAGCGTAAAGGCATCGTAGAAGCCGGCTTGAGCGATATCGGCGTAGATGGTGGCGAGGTGAAACGCGTCGGGCGACTCGTCCTGCAAGCGGATGTGGGTCAGCGTGGCACCGGAGGCGACGTTTATCTCGGTCACCGGGTTGTGCAAGTAACGTCCGCGGCCGAGGCAAAGCTCCACGATGGTGAGTTGCGCTCCTTCGGCCAGATGGATGCTGTGGCGCGGATGGAACGCGACGGATCGACCCTCGGTCTCGGCAGCCAGGTTGACCAACAATATGGTCCCGGCATCGACGCCCTCGGCTACCGACAGACCCGCGCCATCCTCGGCCAGCATCGTGTTCAAAGCCACGATCGGCTGCCGCTCCGGATGTGACAGGGCACCAAAGTCCGCGGCATGGGCAAAGCGGGTGAAGCTCGCTGCGGTCGGCAGCTCCGATAGGTCCTCCCTGAGCCTGCCGTCCACGAACACGATGCGCGGGGCATCGATGTCGGGGATCGCCGGAAGCTTGCCGCCCTCGACGGAGGTGAGCGCCTCGCGGAACTCGTTCTCCGCGAGCGGGCGGAGGGACGTGTATTTCCAGGCTTCGTTGCGCGTGGTGGGCAACCCGGCGCGGCGGAACTGATCGGCGGCGGCGTCCCGCACCGCAAGATCACCGGGCAAGCGGGCGCGCAGCCCCTCGTAGCGGGCAAGAAAGGCGTCGGCGCCGCGGTCGAGCGTCGTGCTCACGCGGCTTCGGCCACGATCTGGGCGTAGCCGTCCGCCTCGAGTTGCTTGGCCAGTTCCGGGCCGCCCGAGCGCACGATCCGCCCCGCCGCCAGCACGTGAACGCGGTCCGGCACGATATAATCCAGCAGGCGCTGATAGTGCGTGATGACGAGCGCGGAGAAGTCCGGCGCGCGCAACGCGTTCACGCCGTCCGCCACGATCTTCAACGCGTCGATGTCGAGCCCGCTGTCAGTCTCGTCCAGGATGGCGAGCTTGGGCTTCAGCACTGCCATCTGCAGCACCTCGTTGCGCTTCTTCTCACCGCCGCTGAAGCCCACGTTCACGTTGCGCTTCAACATGTCGTCCGGCATTGCGAGTTTCTTCATCGCCTCGCGCGCGACACGCAGGAACTTGACAGCGTCCAGTTCCGGCTCTCCCCGTGCCCGGGCCTGCGCGTTGTAGGCGGTGCGCAGGAAGTTGGCATTGCCTACGCCGGGCAGTTCGACCGGGTATTGAAACGCGAGGAACAAGCCGGCCGCAGCCCGCTCCTCCGGCTCCATGTCCAGAAGATCCCGGCCGTCGAACGTGGCCGAGCCACCCGTCACTTCGTATCCCTCGCGGCCGGACAGCACGTAGCTGAGCGTGCTCTTGCCCGATCCGTTCGGTCCCATGATGGCGTGCACTTCGCCCGTCGGGACGACCAAGTCGATCCCGTTCAGGATCGCCTTGCCGTCCTCGAGCGAGGCTGCCAGTCCCTTGATCTCGAGCATCAGCCGACCGATCCCTCCAGCGAAATTGCCAACAGCTTCTGCGCTTCGACCGCGAACTCCATGGGGAGTTCCTTCAGCACGTCCTTGCAGAACCCGTTGACGATCAACCCCACCGCGTCCTCCTGGCTGAGGCCGCGCTGGCGGCAGTAGAACAGTTGCTCGTCGTTGATCTTGCTGGTGGTTGCCTCGTGCTCCACCTGGCTGGTCGCGTTGCGGCTCTCGATGTAAGGCACGGTGTGGGCGCCGCACTGGTCACCGATCAGCAGGCTGTCGCACTGGGTGAAGTTCCGCGCGTTGGCCGCCTTCGGCATGATCCGCACCAAGCCGCGATAGGTGTTGTCCGACCGTCCGGCGCTGATGCCCTTGCTGACGATGGTCGAACGCGAGCCTTTGCCGATATGGATCATCTTCGTACCGGTATCGGCCTGTTGCCGATTGTTGGTGAGCGCCACGGAGTAGAACTCGCCCACGCTGTCCTCACCCTGAAGGATGCAGGACGGGTACTTCCAGGTGATGGCCGACCCGGTCTCCACCTGCGTCCAGCTCACCTTGGAGCGCGCCCCGCGGCAAGCGGCACGCTTGGTGACGAAGTTATAGATGCCGCCCTTGCCGTTCGCGTCGCCCGGATACCAGTTCTGCACCGTGCTGTACTTGATGGACGCGTCATCCAGCGCCACCAATTCGACAACGGCCGCGTGCAACTGGTTCTCGTCACGCTGAGGGGCGGTGCAGCCCTCGAGGTAGGACACGCTCGCCCCCTCCTCCGCGATGATCAACGTGCGCTCGAACTGCCCCGTGTTCTTGGCATTGATGCGGAAATAGGTCGAGAGCTCCATCGGGCAGCGTACGCCCTTCGGGATGAAGACGAACGAGCCGTCCGTGAACACGGCGCTGTTCAGGGCGGCGAAGTAGTTGTCGCCTGCGGGCACTACGCTGCCGAGATACTGCTGCACCAGCTCGGGATGATCGTGCACGGCCTCCGAGATCGGGCAGAAGATCACGCCGGCTTCCATCAGGCTCTTGCGAAAGGTAGTCGCGACGGAGACGCTGTCGAACACCGCGTCCACAGCAATCTGACGGCCTTGCGCCTCCCCCTCGGCGGCCCCTTCGCCATCGGCGCCGACGACGCCGGCCAAAATGGCTTGCTCCTTGATCGGGATGCCGAGCTTCGCATAGGTGCGAAGCAACTCGGGATCGACCTCATCCAGGGACTTAGGGCCATCCTTCTTCTTGGGTGCCGCGAAATAATGGATGTCCTGGAAGTCGATCGGCGGGTAGCCGATCTTGCCCCAGTTCGGGCTCTCCATCAGCAGCCACGCGGCATAGGCCTTGAGCCGCCAGGCGAGCAACCACGCGGGCTCCTCCTTGCGGGCGGAGATCATGCGGATGGTGTCTTCGCTCAAGCCTTTGGGAGCGACATCCATCTCGATGTCGGTCTCAAAGCCCCACTTGTAGCCAGAGTCGGTGAGGGACTGGACGGTATCGAGGGTTTCGGCGACGGCTGCCATAAGGTGCGTCCTACTCGGCGGGAAGGGAAAGGGAAGAAGCGGGAGCGTAGCTAGGTTTCGTCGGAGCCATATCGGCCAGCGTGATCCCGCTCAGAGCATCACGCACGGCGTCATTGACGGCATCCCAACGCCCGCGAACGGGACAAGAACACGAGGCCTCGCACGAGGCGCCTGAGCCTTCGACGCAGGCGGTCATCGCGATCGGGCCGTCGATGGCGGTTATCACGTCCGCCACCGCGATGGCGGTCAGCGGACGCATCAGCCGGTAGCCACCGCGGGCACCCCGCTGCGACGCGACGAGCCCCGCGGCGGCCAATGCCTTCAGCACCTTGGCCACCGTCGGCTCCGGCACGCCGGTCGCTTGCGCAACGCCGGGTGAGGTCTGCACGCCGTCCACCTCGGCGAGGCGAACGAGCACGACCACCGCGTAATCGGTGAGCTTGGAGAGCCTGAACATGCCAACCCGGTGCTATGCTGTGCAAACGGGACCCGGCGGGTCCTGTATGGCGCAAATGAGCCGCCCGGCCGGTAACGTCAACCCCGCGCGGTGGTGATTATGCCGATCACGGCCGGTGCCAGCACGGCACTCACCAGTGGCATGCCGAACCACCACGCCTCACCGGCGGACAACGCCGCCAGCAGCGACGCGACCAACGGCCGGCGCAACGCCGTCCCTGCCCCGCCAGCGCTGAGCAGCAAGCCGCAGGCGGCTTCAGACGCACTCAGCAGGGGCGAGGCATGCAGCCGCTGCACTGTCCCGGCGATGTCCGCGCCGCCCGAGCGCAACAGCGCCTCCGCCACGCTCTCCCCTACGACGAAGAGGCTGCCGAACCCGTAACGCAGCAGGGCAACCAGACCCGAGGCCAGCATCGGCAGCGACCACAGCACGGCGCCCACGAGGCATAGTCCGGCGCCGGCAATCCGAACCGCCAGCCGGAACGTTCGGATGCGGGCTCAGCTCCGGTCGCGCATGTCCGGGCCGCGCTCGCCCTCCTCCATGTCGTCATCGTCCAAGCGTTCCATGTGGACCGTGTGGTCACCGCCATGCTGCAGGATATCGCGCTCCCGCGGCCCGGCGGTGCGGTCGATTACCTGCACGGCCTCGATCCCGGCGTCATCCGCCACACGGCACGCTGCCTCTACCGCCTCGTCCAGGCTCATCGGCGTGCCGTTCGGGTGCGCCGGCCGGGTGCTCTCCGCCGGGCCGTTGCGGTGGGTCAGAGTCACGACCACCACGGTGCGGTGGGGGTCGTCCTCGTCGAACCGGCGTAGGACCACGACGGCGTGGCCGCCTTCGGGCATCGGGTCGTGCGGGTTGAGCCTACGGATCTCGGCCATTTCGGTGCTCCAACTGAGTTGCTGCAACGGTCCAGGCAGCGGGCGGGTTCATTGTCGGGCGCGGCTGGGCTATGGATAGGGCCGTGTCCGACCCAGCCCCGATAGACCCCGCCCTCACCGCTCCAGCCCGTGCCGCCGGCGTCCGCGCCCGGCATGCCGCCAGCCTCATCGTGCTTCAGGGTAGCGAACCTGCGATGCTGATGGGCATGCGGGGCGCTGGCCACCGCTTCATGCCGAACCGCCTGGTGTTCCCGGGGGGAGCGGTCGACCGTGGCGACGGGGTGGCCCGCATCGCCGCCCCGCCGCCGTCCCACGTGTTGGCGATGCTGGCCAAGGCGGCCAAGCCGCGGCTGGCGCAGGCACTGGCCGTCGCCGCCGCGCGCGAGCTGGAGGAGGAGACCGGCCTGACCCTGGGCAACCCGCCGGACCTGTCCGGGTTCGATTACCTTTGCCGCGCGATCACGCCGCCGGACAGCCCGGTGCGCTTCAACGCCCGTTTCTTCATCGTCGACGACAGCGCCATCAGCGGCACACTCGCCGGGTCGGGCGAACTGGAAGGTCTGCGCTGGTACGGCGTGGAGGAAGCGCTGGCGCTCGACCTGGCACGGCCAACACGGTTCGTCATCGGCCTGCTGAAGGAGTGGCTGGCAATGACCCCGCAGGCGCGAGCGGCCCGTGACACGGTGCCGGTGCTGCAGCGGCGCAAGCTGGCGATGGAATGACCCCAAGCTGACCCCCGGCAGTAGGATCTCGGTTTGCGATGGATGAAGCCGGTATGGACTTGGCTGCGGAGTGGCTCGAGCCGGATGGACGAGGCGGCTTTGCGTCCGGCACCACGGGTCTGGTCCGCACCCGGCGCTACCATGCGTTATTGCTCGCCCAGACCGATGCCGGCCGCTTCGTCCTGGTGAACGGCATCGAGGCCTGGGCCGAGACGCCGAACGGCCGTTTCGCGATCAGCAGCCAGGCTTACCTGCCAGGCGTCACCTATCCGGACGGAGCGTCCCACCTCACGGCGTTCACCGACGAACCTTGGCCGAGTTGGCACTTCAACCTGCCGGACGGGACGGTGATGACGCAGGAGGTGTTCACCACCCGCGGCACCGCCGAGACCGTGCTGCGCTGGACGGCGGATCGCCCGGTCAAGCTCCAGGTCCGCCCGCTGCTGTCCGGCCGCGACTACCACGCGCTGCATCACGAAAACCCGGCGTTCGACTTCACCACGCATCATGCGGGGGACGCGCTCGCCTGGCGGCCCTACCCCGGGGTGCCCACGGTCACCGCCCGCGGCAGCTACACGTGGCTGGACGACCCGGCCTGGTACCGCCGCTTCACCTACGCGAAGGAGGTCGAGCGCGGCATGGACGACGGGGAGGACCTGGCGTCCCCCGGGCTGTTCACCTTCGACCTTTCCACCGGAGCGGGGCCGGCCGTGCTGATCCTGCGCGCCGGCGAACCCGGGGTCGACGCGCCATCCGTGCTCGAAGCGCGCCAACGCCATCACCGCACCCGGGCAGCCCTTGGAGCGTGGGACCTGGCCGCCGACGCCTATCTCGCCACCACCCACACGGGCGAGACGGTGATTGCCGGGTACCCCTGGTTCACCGATTGGGGCCGCGACACCTTCATCGCCATGCGCGGCCTGCTGATCGCGCGCGGGCGGCTGGAGGAGGCGGGCGCGATCCTCCGGGCCTGGGCGGGCCACGTGAGTGAAGGCATGCTGCCCAACCGCTTCCCCGAGGGTGGCGCGCCGCCCGAGTACAACGCGGCGGACGCCTCGCTCTGGTTCATCATAGCCGTCTACGAGCTGATCGCTGCCGGGGGAGACCCGGCCGGGCTGCAGGGGGCCGCCAGCGCCATCCTGGAGGGCTACACCGCCGGCACCCGCTTCGGGATCGGCATGGACCCGGCGGACGGGTTGTTGCGCGCGGGCGTTGCCGGCGTGCAACTCACCTGGATGGACGCCAAGATCGGCGAGCGCGTCATCACCCCCCGCATCGGCAAACCCGTCGAGCTGCAGGCGCTCTGGGTCAACGCGCTGGCCATCGGCGGGCAGTGGCCGAAGGGAGACCGCTGGATGGGTGCGGCGCTGCGGGCGCGGGAGAGCGTGGTCGCGCTGTTTCCGGACCGGGCCACCGGCGGGCTGATCGACGTATTGGATGCCGACGGCGTGCCCGGTGCGCGGGACCGCCGGGTGCGGCCGAACCAGGTGATCGCGGCGGGCGGGCTGCCGATCCCCGTGCTCACCCCGCGCCTGGTCGCCGGCGTCGTGGCGTTGGCGGAGCGGGACCTGCTCACGCCGCTCGGCTTGCGCACGTTGGCGCCCGGCGACCCGGACTACCGTGGCCGCTACGCCGGCGGCCCGGTGGCGCGGGACGAGGCCTACCACCAAGGCACGGCGTGGCCCTGGCTGCTCGGCCCGTTCGTCGCCGCCTGGCTCGCCGCCCGCGGCAATACGGCCGAGGCGCGCGCAGAGGGCCGCACGCGGTTCCTGCCGCCGTTGCACGAGCATCTGCGAACCGCCGGCCTCGGCCATGTGTCGGAAGTGGTGGACGGGGACGCCCCGCATCGGCCCGGCGGCTGCCCGTTCCAGGCGTGGTCGCTCGGCGAACTCATCCGTATCGAGGCCATGCTGGAGCCGTCCCATGCCGAATGACCCGATCTACGACACCGCCGAGGGCAGGCGCCTGCTCGCCGCCGACCGGGGCGAGGATTGGCGGCGCTGGGGACCGTACCTGAGCGAGCGCCAATGGGGCACGGTGCGGGAGGATTACAGCCCTGGCGGCACTGCCTGGGACTACTTCCCGCACGACCACGCCCGCAGCCGCGCCTATCGCTGGGGCGAGGACGGCCTCGCCGGGTTCGCCGACGACAAGTTGCACTGGTGCCTGTCGCTCGCGCTGTGGAACGAGCGGGACCCGATCCTGAAGGAGCGGCTGTTCGGCCTGACCAACGAGCAGGGCAACCACGGCGAGGACGTCAAGGAGCTGTATTACTTCCTCGATGGCACGCCGACGCATTCCTACATGCGGATGCTCTACAAATACCCGCAGGCCGCCTTCCCCTACGAACACCTGGTCGCCGAAAACCGCGCCCGCGGCACCGCCGACCGCGAGTTCGAACTGGTGGACACGGGCGTTTTCCACGAACAGCGCTACTTCGATGTCACGGTCGAGTATGCCAAGGCCAGCACCGACGACATCCTGATGCAGGTCACGGTCACCAACCGCGGACCGGACGCGGCGCCCCTGCACATCCTGCCGCACCTGTGGGCGCTCAATACATGGTCCTGGGAGCCGGACCAGCCCCGGCCGTTGCTACAGCTCGACGGCCAGACTGTCACCGCGCGCCACCCCCGGTTGCAACGTACCCGCGTGTGCCAGGTGGACGTACCCGCGGAGTGGCTGTTTTGCGAGAACGAGACCAACTACGCCCGCCTCTACGGCGTGGCCACCACCGGGCTCGCCAAGGACGGCATCAACGACCGCGTCGTGAACGGCAAGCCGGATGTCATCAGCCCGTTCAACCGCGGCACGAAATGCGCCGCCCATGTCCGGGTGGAGATCGCCCCCGGCGCCAGCACCACCGTCCGCCTGCGCCTCCGCCCGGACCCGGCGGACGACGCGTTCGCCTGGTTCGATACCGTCATGGCCGCGCGCCGCAGCGAGGCCGACGAGTTCTACGCCGCCCTGCAGCGGGGCATGACCGACCCGGACGCGCGCCACGTGCAGCGCCAGGCGCTCGCCGGGATGCTGTGGTCCAAGCAGTACTACATGCTCGACATCCGCCGCTGGCTGAAGGGCGACACGCTGCAGCCGCCGCCGCCGCCGGAGCGCAAGACCGGCCGCGACAGCGAGTGGGGGCATCTGGACAACGCCGACATCGTCTCGATGCCCGACACCTGGGAATACCCCTGGTATGCCGCGTGGGACCTGGCGTTCCACTGCACCACCTTCGCCCTGATCGACCCCGTGTTCGCCAAGGGCCAGCTCCTGCTGCTGATGCGGGAGCGCTACATGCACCCGAACGGCCAGCTTCCCGCCTATGAGTGGGCGTTCGGCGACGTGAACCCGCCGGTGCACGGTTGGGCGGTGCTGCGCGTGTTCCAGATGGACCGCGCGATGACGGGGGTGGCCGACCGCGAGTTCCTCGAGAAATGCTTCCACAAGCTGCTGCTGAACTTCACCTGGTGGGTGAACCGCAAGGACGCTTCAGGCCGCAACATCTTTGGTGGGGGGTTCCTGGGCCTCGACAACATCGCGATCTTCGACCGGTCGAAGCCGCTGCCCACGGGGGGCACGATCGACCAGTCGGACGGCACCGCGTGGATGGCGATGTTCACGCTCGACCTGCTGCGCATCGCGCTGGAGCTGGCACTGGAGGATGCGGCGTACGAGGACATGGCGACCAAGTTCTTCGAGCATTTCCTGTTCATCGCCGAAGCCATGACGATGGCCGGCGGTATCGGCCTTTGGGACGAGCAGGACCAATTCTACTACGACGTGCTGCATTTGCCGGACCAGGAGACCATCCCGCTGCGCGTGCGCACCATCGTTGGGCTGATCCCGCTGTTCGCGGTGGAGGTGATCGGCAGCCGGGCGTTCAAGGCGCTGCCGGAGTTCTCCGAGCGGCTGCAATACTTTCTCAAGGACCGGCCGGACCTCGCCCGCCTGATCTCGCACTGGACCGAGCCCGGTTCCGGCGAGCGCCATCTCCTCTCGCTGCTGCGCGGCCACCGGATGAAGATGCTGCTGCGCCGGATGCTGGACGAAGACGAGTTCCTCTCCCCCTACGGCATACGGGCGCTGTCCAAATACCACGGCGAGCACCCATACAAGCTGCAGGTGAATGGCGCCGAGTTCAGTATCGGCTATGAACCCGGCGAAGGCACGAGCCACGCGTTCGGCGGCAACTCGAATTGGCGCGGCCCGGTCTGGATGCCGATCAACATCCTGCTGATCGACAGCCTGCGTGAGTTCCAGCGCTATTACGGCGACGATTTCCTGGTGGAGTGCCCGGTCCGCTCCGGACAGTACATGCCGTTGCGCCGGGTGGCGGACGAGTTGTCGTCACGGCTGACCCGGTTGTTTCTCCGCGGCCCCGACGGCCGACGCCCTGCTTTGGGAGACGACGCCCTGTCGCAAACCGATCCCGAGTTCCGCGACCACCTGCTGTTCCACGAATACTTCCACGGCGAGACCGGCCGTGGCCTCGGCGCCGCGCACCAAACCGGCTGGTCCGGCTGCATCGCATTGCTGCTGTCGGGTCCGGACAGCCCCTGGCGGGTAGTGACGGCGCAACATCCGCAGGCGGTCGTGGCCACACCGGCGAAGCGGGGCGTGGAGGCGACTTAGCAGGCCGGTTTCACTTCGCTTCGGCCAGTATCGGAAGCGCTCGGGACAGCCTTTCTCCGAGCGTCTCCCGCACTTCGTCCATCGAGAGATGCCTGACGTTGAGCATCCGATCCTCCCTTCCTGCGATCTCGCTGTAGGGTAAGGCGTCATGCTCGGAAACGATCGTCGTATATTGCATCTGCAACGTGCGATTATTCCGGTCCAGACCCGATATGACCGTCAAGCCCGAGGGTGCGCACGGCAAGGTCCAGATTGTCAGGTCGGGGCGATGGCGGATCAGGCAGACAACCAGCTTCCAGATGTCGCCGGTATAGAAACCTGCTTCCCGCTCCGGCCGCTGCGTGAGTTCGTTCAACGGAATCGTGTCATGCAGCAGGCAGACGGCACCGGGATTCGAGTAGGCCTCACAGTTGATGAAGTCCCTCAGAGCCTGTGGAAAATGATGGAGACCATCGATGAAGGCATAGTCGATTCCACGCGGCAGCCATGCCGCCCTTTGAGGCAGCGACTCGAAGAATACGTCACTCTCTTCGGGGAAGACGAATGTCAGGGCGGACAGGGAGGATTGCGCCCGTGGCTCGGGATCGATCGCGATCACCTGAGTGGGAGGTTTATAGAGAGCCAGAGACTGGCCGTCGAAAACCCCGATCTCGAGAGCGACGGCGGGCTGAATGGTCTCCAGGATGACCGCCAGCCATTCGTAGTACATGGGTCCAGGCAGCCTGACCTTGGAAAGACCGACACTGGCGGGACCACAGGTCGGGTCGGCGACCAGCGCGCGGTCGAAGTTTTCAGCCGCCAAGTCCGGTCTGTCAGCCGCCGCGAACAGCAGGCCGGCGGTGGTATGCATGGCTGCCTGCACATTCGGTTCGAGTGTGATTATGTCGCCGGCCCGTGGATCGAAGACGTTGGGAAGATAGGAGAACACGGCTTTCAAGAACGCGGTCTCGCTGCCGATCTCACGCCGCGCCAGCCGCGCCGCGTAGATTGCGGGCATGAGCTCGCCCCCTTTCACGCTGTCCACGACGACTTCCATGCGTGCGTCGGCCTCGGCAACTCCCGTTGGATCGAGCTTGCCCGTTAGGTACAGCCGGGTGGCGTCAACACCGATCGTACTGAGATGATCGCAGCTCAGCCTGGTAAGCGTGTCCTCCCGCTGAGAGCCGAGATAGATCGGCCGCTTGCCGGGGAAATCAGGCGGAAACGCGAGCGCCTTGCCCGTGATGCGTTCATAGTTCTCGCGCCAGACCGCCATCTTGTCATTGAAATTGCATGGATCGGTGTTGGTGGAAATGCCGCCATGGGCCTGGTGGAACGTTCCCTCACCCAGCAAGACAACGGGCTGCACATCCGGAAGCGAGAGTGAGCGCTTGTATAGATCGATGTTGAGCAAGCCGCCGCCAGGTTCTTCGAAGCGTTCATCCGCGCCACGAAGCTCCTTCCACAACGACGCTCGCATGAACAAGGCGTTCGATTCGCCGAGGGGAAAGAGCCCGCTGCCACCGGAGCTTTCGTCCGGGGTCGAAATCTCGAACAACCGGTAGCCATCGCCCGGCCAACCGATGCGCTTCAGCAGATCGGCCTCGGTCTTGCTGTCGTGACGTCCCCAGTGGATGGCGAACGACTGGTAGTCGAACCCCAGATAGTAGCCGAGGGTGAAAACGACGGCGCGCTCACGAAGTCCAACGCCGTCGCAAGCGAACCGCAACAAACCGGGCGACAGGATACGTGCCCCGTCGATCATGACGCCGACGATGTCTGCGCGGGCGGCGGCCATCCCGAGGTTGATGGCATACGCAGGCGAGGCCGGCGCTGGCGCGATCCGAAGTAGCCGGAACGGGATGTTGAACTTGGCGCAGGTTTCCACATCGACGGCAGGCGAGGAGCCATTATCGACGATGATGACTTCATAGAACTCTTTAGGGAGGCCCTGATACTCACTCGTCAACGATGTCAGCGTTGTGTCCAACTGCGATTGCAGGTTGTACACAACGACAACAACGGACAGGACTGGCTTCAACGTTTTTCCCCGTTATTGCAGCGGCCGCATACCCGTTCACGCCGAGAGCAGCATTGAGCCGGTCTCAGCACAAACGCGCTGTGGGCTACTTATCCCTTTCCGCCTCGCGGCGAAAAGGGACAGCTCGGCGAAATACCAGCTTTCCTTCGATGGATAGGAATCACGCGTAGGCGCGTCGGCTAGGCGCGTTGCTCCTCGAGTTCTTCGGACAACGGCGCCGCGAGGTATTTGGCGTAGCCCTTCGGCACGACCTGCCACATCCGCGACAACGTGCCGGGCCAGTCGTGCAGCAGCCCTTGAGCGTAGCGGCTGTTGGTTTCCCGCACATGCGCCTCGATGAGATCACGCAGCACGGCCTCCCAATGGGGGTGGGCGACGCGCTGCCAATCGATCGTCTCCGGGTTGGTGCGCTTGGAAAACATGTCCTCGGCATCCAGCACGAACGCCATGCCGCCGGTGAACCCGGCGCCGAAATTGTCGCCCACCGCACCCAGGATCACGACGGTGCCGCCCGTCATGTACTCGCAGCCGTTGGACCCGCAGCCCTCGATCACCGACACGGCGCCGGAGTTGCGCACGGCGAACCGCTCGCCCGCCTGCCCGGCCGCATACAGCGCCCCCGCCGTTGCGCCGTATAGGCAGGTGTTGCCGATGATCGTGTTGTTTTGGCTGACCAACGCCGAGGACGGCGCCGGCCGCACCGCGATCGTGGCCCCGGACAGGCCCTTGCCCACGTAGTCGTTCGCGTCACCCAACACCTCGAGCTTGAGGCCCTGGACCGCGAATGCGCCCAGCGACTGCCCGGCCGAGCCACGCATCCGCACCGTGACGTGGCCCGGCTGCAGCGTGCTCATGCCGAACTGGCGGGTGATGCGGCTGGACATCTTGGTGCCGATCGCGCGGTGCGTGTTGCGGATGTTGTACTGCAACTGCATCTTTTCGCCGCGCTCGAACAGCGGCGCCGCATCGGCGATCATCTGCGCGTCCAGCGTCTCCGGCACCTCGTTGCGGCCCTCGAGCGTGCAGTAGCGGGCATGCGGCCCGGGATCGGCCTGCACCAGCAGCGGGTTCAGGTCGAGGTCGTCCAGCCATTCGCCGCCGCGGCTGACCTGGCGGAGGTAGTCGGTCCGGCCGATGACGTCGCGCAGCCGCTTCACGCCGAGCGTCGCCAGAATGTTGCGCACTTCCTCGGCCACGAAGGAGAACAGGTTGATGACCTTCTCCGGCGTGCCCTCGAACTTGGCGCGCAACGCCGGGTCCTGGCTGCAAACGCCGACCGGGCAGGTATTGGAGTGGCACTGGCGCACCATGATACATCCCATGGCCACCAGGCTTGCGGTGCCGATGCCGAACTCCTCGGCGCCCAGCATGGCCGCGATGACCACGTCCCGCCCGGTCTTGATGCCGCCGTCGGTGCGCAGCCGCACCCGGTGGCGCAGGCGGTTGAGCATCAACACCTGGTGCGCCTCGGTCAGCCCCATTTCCCACGGCGCGCCGGCGTATTTCACGCTGGTCTGCGGTGCGGCGCCGGTGCCGCCGGAATGGCCGGAGATCAGGATCGCGTCGGCCTTGGCCTTCGCCACGCCCGCGGCGATGGTGCCGATGCCGGAGCGCGCCACCAGCTTCACGCAGACGAAGGCGTCCGGGTTGATCTGCTTGAGGTCGTAGATGAGCTGCGCCAGGTCCTCGATCGAGTAGA
>CAXTVQ010000041.1:0-40993 GCA_964247705.1 uncultured Acetobacteraceae bacterium
ATCGCGTTCTTCCAACTGCCGGTCGCCTCGCTGCCGGAGGTGGACTTCCCGACCATCTCCGTCCAGGCGCAATTGCCGGGTGCGGATCCGGAGACGGTCGCAACCAGCCTGGCCGGCCCGCTCGAACGCCATCTCGGCCAGATCGCCGACCTGACGGAGATGACCTCCCAGAGCCAAACGGGGCAGGCGCGCATCAACCTGCAGTTCGGCCTGGACCGCGACATCAACGGCGCGGCCCGCGACGTGGAGGCCGCGATCCAGGCCGCGCGGGCGGACCTGCCGACCAACCTGTTGTCCAACCCGATCTACCGCAAGGTGAACCCGGCGGACGCACCGGTCCTGATCGTCTCGCTCACCTCGGGCACGCTCACCCGCGGACAGATCTACGACGCCGCCAGCACCGTGCTGTCGCAGCAGCTCAGCCAGATCTCCGGCGTGGGCCAGGTGATCATCAGCGGCTCGGCCTTGCCCGCAGTGCGCGTGGAGCTCGATCCGCACGCGCTCAACAAATACGGCATCGGGCTCGAGGACGTGCGCGCCGCCCTCGCCTCGGCCAACGCCAACAGCCCGAAAGGCGTCATCGACATCGGCGGCCAGCGGCTGCAGGTCTACACCAACGACCAGGCCAGCCACGCCGCAGACTACCGCCCGTTGATCGTCGCCTACCGCAACAACGCGCCCGTGCACCTGACCGACGTCGCCACCGTGGACGACAGCGTGCAGGACCTGCGCAACCTCGGCCTCGCCAACGGCAAGCCCGCGGTGCTGGTGATCGTGTTCAAGGAACCCGGCGCCAACGTGATCCAGACGGTGGACGCGGTGAAGGCCGCCGTGCCCAAGCTGCAGGCCGCCCTGCCGCACGACATCGACATCACCTTCGCCTCCGACAGCACGGTCAGCATCCGCGCCTCGCTGGCCGACACGGAGGTGACGCTGGGCATCGCCGTGCTGCTGGTGACGGCGGTGGTTTTCTTGTTCCTGCGCAACCTGCGCGCGACGCTGATCCCGCTGGTGGCCGTGCCTGTCTCCGTCATCGGCACGTTCGGCCCGATGTACCTATTGGGCTACAGCCTGGACAACCTGTCGCTCATGGCGCTGACCATCTCGACCGGGTTCGTGGTGGACGACGCGATCGTCGTGCTCGAGAACATCTCCCGCACTATGGAGGACGGCGTCCCCCGGGTGGAGGCGGCATTGCGCGGGGCGAAGGAGGTGGGGTTCACCATCGTCTCGATCACCCTGTCGCTGATCGCCGTGTTCCTGCCGATCCTGCTGATGGGCGGCATCGTCGGCCGGCTGTTCCGCGAGTTTGCCGTCACGCTCTCGCTCGCGATCCTAGTCTCCATGGTGATCTCGCTCACCACCACGCCGATGCTCTGCGCGCTGTTCCTCAAGCCGACGCCGCGCCGGCCGGACTTCCTTCGCCCGCGCAAAAGCCTCGGCCAGCGCATCCAGGCGTTCTACGGCCGCACGCTCGGATGGACGCTGGACCACAATCTGTTGGTCCTCACCGTCCTGGCCTGCACCATCGTGTTGAACGTCGTGCTGCTGATCGTCATCCCGAAAGGCTTCTTCCCGCTGCAGGACACGGGGCGCATGATCGGCAGCCTGCAGGCGGACCAGAGCATCTCGTTCCAGTCGATGAGCAAGAAGCTCACGCAGATGATGTCCATCGTCCAGCACGACCCGGCGGTCATCAACGTCGTGGGTGCGACCGGCGCGGGCGGCGGTGGCGCCTCGTCGCAGACCAACACCGGCAACGTGTACGTCGCACTCAAGCCCAAGGGCCAGCGCGACGACCTGGCCGTTGTTACGAACCGGTTGCGCCGCGAACTGTCCCAAGTGCCGGGCGGGCGCCTCATCCTCGTGCCGGCGCAGGACATCCGCGTGGGCGGCCGTCAGAGCAACGCCGCCTATCAGTACACGCTGCAGGCGGACGACACGGCCGAGGTGTTCGAGTGGGCCGGCAAGCTGCTCGCGGTGCTGCAGCGGGACCCGACGTTGACCGACGTGAACTCCGACCAGCAACAGGCCGGGCTGGAGACGCTGGTGGACATCGACCGGCCCACCGCCTCGCGTCTCGGCGTCACGGCGCAAATGATCGACAACACGCTGTATGACGCCTTCGGCCAGCGCTCCGTATCCACCATCTACAACGCGCTGAACCAGTATCACGTGGTGATGGAGGTCGCGCCGCAATACTGGCAGGACCCGGCGATTCTGAACCAGATCTGGGTCAGCACGGCGGCCGGCACCCCGACCGGCAGCGCCACCACCAACGCCCCCTCCGGCACCGTGACCGCGACGACGTCCGCCACCGGCGCTTCTGCCAGCACGGCGTCCGCCAACGGCATCAACAACTCCCAGCGCAACGCCGCGCAGAACGCGCTCGCCGCCAGCGGCAGCAGCACCGCATCCTCCGGCGCTTCCGTCAGCACGGGGGTGGAGACGATGGTCCCGCTGTCGGCCATCGCGCATTTCCGCAGCGGCAAGACCGCACTCTCCGTCAACCACCAGAGCCAGTTCGTGGCGGCGACGATCTCGTTCAACCTCGCCCCGGGCCGGTCGCTGTCGGATGCGCAGACGGCCATCGCCAAGGCGGTGGCCGACATCCGCATGCCGGGCGACATCGTGGGCGGCTTCGCGGGCACGGCGCAGGTGTTCCAGCAATCGCTCAACAACGAGGGCGTGCTGGTCGCGGGCGCGTTGCTGGCGGTCTACATCGTGCTCGGCATCCTGTATGAGAGCTTCGTGCACCCGATCACCATCCTGTCCACCCTGCCCTCGGCCGGGATCGGGGCGGTGCTGGCGCTCCTGTTGTTCGACACCGAATTTTCCCTCATTGCCGTGATCGGCGTCATCCTGCTGATCGGCATCGTCAAGAAGAACGCCATCCTCATGATCGATTTCGCGCTGCACGCCGAGCGCGAGGAGGGCGCCTCAAGCCGGGAGGCGATCTTCCAGGCCTGCCTCATGCGCCTGCGCCCCATCACCATGACCACGGCCGCCGCCCTGCTCGGCGCGCTGCCATTAGCCTTGGCCTACGGCAACGGCGCCGAGTTGCGCCGGCCGCTCGGCATCTCGATCGTGGGCGGGTTGCTCGTCAGCCAGTTCCTCACGCTCTACACCACGCCGGCCGTCTACCTGCTGCTCGACCGGCTGCGCCTGCGCCGGCGCAACCCTGGACCGTTGGCGAGCCCTGCCGAATGAGGCGTTTCCTTCTCTGTGCTACCCTCTTCGGCCTCGCCAGTTGCACCGTCGGACCCAACTACAAACGCCCCCTCGCCGTCGGCGCCACGCCGATGTTCAAGGAGGCGCCGCCGGGTTGGACGGTGGCCCAGCCAGCCGACAACGCACCTAAGGGGGAGTGGTGGAGCATCTACCACGATCCGCTGCTGAGCGAGTTGGAGAGCCGCGTCATCATCTCCAACCAGACCGTGAGGCAGTACGAGGCGCAGCTCCGCGAGGCGCAGGCGACGGTGGACGTGGCGCGCTCGGCGCTGTTCCCCACGCTGAACGGCACGGCGGGCGTCACGCGTTCGTTCCGCAGCTTCGGCACCGGGGTCGGCAGCACGACGACGGGAACGGGCGGCACCACCGGCACGGCGCTGGGCGGCACGACGGCCAACACGCTCACCAGCACGGGCCAGACGACCGGTACGGTGAGTTCGGGCACCACGACCACCAGCACCGGGTCCACCGGCGCCACCTCGGAGTTCACGCTCGAGGGCACGCTGGACTGGGACCTCGACGTATGGGGCCGCATCCGCCGCCAGATCGAGAGCGACGTCGCGGCGGGCCAGGTGAGCGCCGCCGACCTGGTGAACGCGACGCTTTCGGCCCAGGCGACGCTGGCCACCGACTATTTCGAGCTGCGCTACCAGGACGCGCTGGACAAGCTGCTGACCGACACGGTGAAGGCCTATGCCGACACGCTGCGCATCACCCGCAACCAGTATAACGCGGGCACCACGGACGCGTCGGCGCTCGCCGAGGCACAGGCGCAGTTGGACACGGCGCAGGCCTCGCTGATCAATGTCGGCGTGCTGCGGGCGCAGTACGAGCACGCCATCGCCGTCCTGGCGGGCGAGGCGCCGGCCGAACTCAGCATCCCCAAGGGCGTGCTCACGAGCGACGTGCCGGTGGCGCCCGGCGTGGTGCCCTCCTTGCTGCTGCAGCGCCGGCCGGATATTTCAGCCGCCGAGCGCACCATGGCGTCGCAGAACGCGCTGATCGGCGTGCAGATCGCGGCGTTCTACCCGGACATCTCGCTCTCCACGCTGGCTGGCTTCGAGGGCAACGTGCTCGGCAAGCTGATTTCGGCGGCGAACAAGTTCTGGTCGATCGGGGCGAACGCGACCGAGACGATCTTCGAGGGCGGGCTACGCAATTCCGAGGTGGCGGCAGCCCGTGCGGCGTATGACGCGAGTGTGGCCAGTTACCGCCAGACGGTGCTGACGGCGTTCCAGCAGGTGGAGGACGAGTTGGTCGCGTTGCGCATCCTGGAGCAGCAGGAAGCGGCGGCGCAGACGGCCGTCGCGTCCTCGCAGCGTGCCGTTCAGGTCGTGCTCAACACCTACCTCGCCGGCACCGCCGCCTATACTGCGGTGGTTACGCAGCAGACGGTGTTGTTGACCAACCAGGAAACGGCGCTGGCGGTGCAGGAGCAGCGGCTAGTGGCAAGCGTGACGTTGGTGCAGGCGCTCGGCGGTGGCTGGAGCACGCTGGACCTGCCGTCCCGCGGCTCGTTCCAGAAAGGTTTGCCGTTCCTGAAATACTAGCTCAACTCCCCTTGAGGGAGGGGCTGGGGGGAGCGCTTCGCGCCCGAACGAGAGAGACACACGCTAAGACCGCCCACCATCCACCGACAGCACCTGCCCGGTAATCCACCCCGCCTGGTCGCTGGCAAAGAACAGCACTGCGTGCGCTATATCTTCCGCCTGGCCCAGCCGCCGCGTGTGCAGGTTGTCCACCATCCGCTGCTGCCCCTCCGAACCGTAGCTCTCCCACTGCCTGTGCGTCGTGGGATTGCTCAGGATCAGCCCGGGCGCCACCGAGTTGGCGGTGATCCCATGCCGCCCCAGCCCTACCGAGAGCTGCTTCGTGAGCCCGATCACCGCGTGCTTGGCCGCCGTGTAGGCGTGCAGTCCGGTCAGGCTCGGGCGTAACCCGGCACCGGACGAGACCGTCACGATCCGCCCCCAGCCATGCCGCTGCATGATCGGCGCCGCAGCCTGCGACAGCCACAACACCCCTTTCACGTTGGCGGCGAACACCTGGTTCCAGCCGTCGTCCTCGATATCGGCCAACGCCAGGTCCGCTTGGCCGCACACGCCGCCCGCCGCCAGCGCCAGGATGTCGAGCCGCCCCCCGTCCTTGGCAACGGCGTCCACCAGCGCGGCACATCCGGCCCGGTCCGATAGGTCCTGGACATGGGCGTCGCAGCCAAGCTCCTCGCCGGTGCGTCGCACCGCCGGGTCGATATCGGCCAGGTGGACCCGCGCTCCCGCGGCCTTGAACCCGGCGGCGATCGCCCGGCCGATGCCCTGCGCCGCGCCGCTGACCAGCACGACCCGGTTGTCGAAACGGATCTCCATCGCCGAGAATGCTCCCTTGCTGCGACAAACCGTTCCACGGCGGGTGCCGTGCGTCAAACCGGCAGTTGCCGTGCCGCTGGTTTCTTGCGCAGGATCGCGCCGCACGCAGCGGAGGCAGGCATGAGCGAGGTGAAACATCCGGACGGCGAGCCCTGGCAGTGGCCGGAGCCCACCTGGCGCCGCATCGTCGGCCGCGCCCGCGCCGGCCGCAGCCTGGCGCCGAAAAGCTGGCCGGGGGGTGCGCGCTGCGCCGTCGCGATCTCCTTCGACGCCGACCACGACACGATCCCGTTGCGCGACAGCGACGAGAGCCCGATGCGCATCAGCCAGGGCCAATACGGCAACCGCCAGGCCATGCCGCGGATCCGCCGCCTGCTGGAGCGGGAGGGGGTGAAGGCGAGCTTCTTCTACCCGGCCGTCTCGGCGCTGCTGTATCCGGACGAGGTGCGCGCAGTGGCGGGGGACGGGCACGAGATCGGCATCCATTCCTGGATCCACGAGGCCAACACCAAGCTGCCGCCGGGTGTGGAGCGGGACCTGACGTTCCGCGCGGTGGACGTACTCGAGGGGCTGGCCGGGGTGCGCCCAGTCGGCATGCGCACGGCGAGCTGGGATTTCTCGGTCGATACCATGGCGATCATCCGCGAACTCGGCCTGCTGTACGACAGTTCGCTGATGGCCGATGACGACGCCTACGAGCTCGAGGACGGCGGCGAACCGACGGGGGTGGTGGAGCTGCCGCCCGAGTGGATCCGCGACGACGCGGTATACTTCAACTTCGTCCGGTTCAGCGGCTTGCGGCCGTACACCCCGCCCGCCGCCGTACTCGAGATATTCAAGGCCGAGTTCGACGCGGCGTGGGAGGAGCGCGGCCTGTTCCTGCTCACCCTGCACCCGCACATTTCCGGGCACCGCTCCCGCCTGCCGGTGCTGGAGCGGCTGATCGAGCACGCCAAGGCGCGCGGCGAGTGCTGGTTCGCCACCCACGCCGACGTCGCGCGGTGGTGCAAGGAGCAAGCGGGCCTGTGAAGAGTGGGCATATAACTTGCTAACCCTGGCGGAACGAGAAGGAGAAGCCACGATGCATGACCTGTCCCTGCTCACCCGCCGGGCCACGATGGGGCTGGCCGGCGGCGCCGCGTTGGCCGCCAGCCTGCCCCGTGCTGCCCAGGCGGCGCCGGTGCGCGGCGGCAAGCTGGTCTACGGCCGCTACGCCGACAGCCTGTACCTGGACGGCGTTCAGACCGAGCTGAACGTGGACATCTGGGTGTTGAACAGCATCTACGACACGCTGCTGCTGCCGACCTCGGACGGGCTCGGCCTGAAGCCGGGTCTGGCCACCAAGTGGGACCTGGGGGACGGCGGCAAGTCGCTGACGCTCACTCTGCGTCAGGGCGTCAAGTTCTCGGACGGCACGCCGATGACCGCGCAGGACGTGAAATGGTCGTTGGACCGCGCGCGGATGCCGTCGGAGGGCGCGTGGAACTCGCTGCTGGCTTCGATCGACACGGTCGACATCGCGGACCCGGCAACAATAAAACTTACGCTCAAGCACCCGGACCCGACGCTGCTGCCGGTGCTGGCGACGTTCAACACGGGGATATTCCCGTCCGAGAAGTTCATGGCGGCTCCTGGCGCCACGCTCGACGAAAAGTCCAAGGCGTTCGCCGAGCACCCGATCGGCACGGGCCCGTTCATGATCGTGGAGTGGCAGCGCGGCACCGTGATGCGGCTGGCGCGCAACCCGTACCATTGGCGGATGGCGCCGGACGGCAAGCCGTTTCCGTATCTTGACCAGCTCGAGTTCCAGATCATTCCCGACGACAGCACCCGGCTGCTGAAGCTCAAGGCCGGGGAGCTGAACGGCAGCGAGTTCATCCCCTATGCGCGGGTGGCGGAGCTGAAGGCTGACCCTAACCTCGACATGCAGCTCTGGCCGTCCACCAAGATCAACTACCTTACCATGATGGTGCGGCCGACGCTGAAGGATGGCAGCCCGAACCCGCTCGCCAACGAGAAGGTGCGCCAGGCGTTGAACCACGCCGTGAACAAGAACGCGCTGATCGCGATCACCACCCGCGGGCTGGGCACGCCGATGACGTCCATGATGTCCAAGGCGACACCGCTGCATGACGGCACGGCCGAGCCGTATCCGTACGACGTGGCGAAAGCCAAGGCGCTGCTGGCGGAGTCGGGCGTGGCGCCTGGGTTCGAGCTATCGATCATGGTGCTGGCGGGCAGTGCGGACGAGATCAGCAACACCACGGCGGTGCAGCAGATGTTCGGCGCGATCGGGGTGAAGCTGCGCATCGACCAGGTGGACAACGCGACCCGCAACGCGCGCTACAAGGCGGGCGACTTCCAGATGCGCAACGCGCTGTGGACGGACGACCTGGCGGACCCGAGCGAGATCGGCTCCTACATCCTGTATTCGCCGACGATCCAGTCGCTGCATTCCGGCTGGAAGGACGATCGCTGCGACCAGCTTTTCCCAGCGAGCCAGGAGGAGGTGGACCCGGCCAAACGCCGTGCCGACTACAAGCAGATGCAGGACATCTACAAGGCTGCCGCGCCGATGCTGTTCCTGTACGAGTCGCCGTATCCGGTGGCGTTCGGCAAGAAGGTGAAGGGCTTCCTGCAGATCCCGTTAGGCAACAACTACTTCGACGAGGTGTATGTCGAGGCGTAGCATGGCACCGACCATCCCCCTCCCCTTGAGGGAAGGGCTAGGGGAGGGGTGGCCAGCGGCACGCGTTCGGGCTGCTGGAGGAACGACTTGGCAGGCTTCGTGCGCGCGTGACCCCTCCTCCCGGCCCCCTCCCGCAAGGAGAGGCGGAGCAGAAGGATGAACCGCTCCACCTGGCTCGCGGGCCGTCTCCTGCAAATCGTTCCCACGCTCCTGCTCATCGGCCTGGCCGCGTTCTTCCTCGCCCGTGCGCTCCCCGGCAACGCCGTGCTCGCCATGCTCGGTGATCACGCCAGCGACGCCACCGTCGAACGCCTCACGCACCAGATGGGCCTGGACCGCTCGCTCGGTGCACAGCTTTGGGCGTACCTCATCGCGGTCATGCACGGTGACTTCGGCATCTCCACCGCCTTCCAGATCCCCGTGCTGCGCCTGATCGCCGACCGGTTGCCCGTGACACTGCTGCTGACCGGCATGGCGCTGGTCATCGCGCTCGTGCTCGGCTTCCCGCTCGCCTTCCTGGCCGCCGTGAATGCCAACCGCTGGCCGGACCTGCTGATCCGCGCGGTCTTCCAGGTCGGCCTGTCCTCGCCGATCTTCTACCTGGGCCTGATCCTGCTCACGATCTTCGCCGGGTGGCTGCGCTGGTTCCCGGTCGGCGGCTACGGCGATAGCTGGGGCGAGCGGCTGTATCACCTGTTCCTGCCCGCACTCACCCTTGCGCTCAGCCTGGCCGCCGTCGTCATGCGCAGCCTGCGCGGCGCCATCCTCCAGGTGCTGCGCGCCGAGTTCGTCGATTTCGCCACCGCCAAGGGCCTGACCGCCCGCGTCGTGCTGTTCCGCCACGTGCTGCGCAATGCGGTGATCGCGACGGTGACGTTGATCGGGCTGAACGTCGGCAGCCTGCTGGGCGGGGCGGTGATCACCGAGAGCGTGTTCGCCGTGCCGGGTGTCGGCCGGCTGATGGTGGACAGCATCTTCGCGCGCGACTACCCGGTGATCCAGGGCCTCACGCTGGTGCTGGCCATCCTGGTCTCGCTCGCCTTCCTGGTGACCGATATCGTGCAGATGTCGCTCGACCCACGGATCGGGCGGTGAAGCACCTCTCGCTGGTCGCCGGCCTGGTGTTGCTGGGCTGCGTGGTGGTGAGTGCGCTCGTGCCGGACTGGGTGGCCCCCTACGACCCCTTAGGCTTCGACTACGACGCGCTGCTGCAGCCGCCGAGCTGGGCGCACCCCTTCGGCACCGACCAGTTCGGCCGCGACATGCTCTCGCGCACCATCGCTGCGTCCCGGCTGGACCTGCAGATCGCGTTGGTCGCGACCATTGCGCCGCTGCTGATCGGTAGCCTCATCGGGCTGCTCGTCGGCTATTTCGGCGGCGTCGCGGACATGGTGTTCGGCCGCCTGGTGGACCTGGTGGTGACGTTCCCGTTCCTTGTGCTGGTGATCGCGATCGTGGCCATCCTGGGCCCCGGGCTGATCAACATGTACGTCGCGATCGCCGCCGTCGGTTGGGTGTTCTACGCCCGGCTGATGCGCGGCGAGGTGCTGGTGCAGCGCGGGCAGGACTACATCGCCGCGACCCGCGTGCTGGGCTACGGCACCGGGCGGATCCTGTTCCGCCACTTGCTGCCGAACGCAATGCGGCCGGTGCTGGTCTATCTCGTGACGGACATGGCGTTGGCGATCCTGCTCGGCTCCAGCCTCGGCTACCTCGGCCTAGGCGCGCAGCCGCCTGCCGCGGAATGGGGCGTGCTGATCGCCGACGGCAAGAACTACTTCGACCAGGCGCCCTGGATCAGCCTGTTCCCGGGCGTCGCCATCGTACTGTGCGGCCTGGGCTTCAGCCTGACCGGGGACGGATTGGCCGACTTGATGCGAGTCGGGCGTTGAGCGGGAACCTGCTGTCCGTGCAGGACCTATGCGTGTCCTTTGGGCCGGTGCGTGCGGTGGACGGCCTGTCGCTCGATGTTGCGCCGGGGGAGGTGCTGGGCCTGGTGGGCGAGTCCGGCTCGGGCAAGAGCGTAACCCTGCGCGCGATCGGGCAGTTGCTGCACGGCCGCGCCACGGTCTCCGGGCGCGTGCTGTGGCAGGGCGAGGACCTGCTTGCCGTCTCGCCCACTCGCCTGCGCGCCATCCGCGGCGCCGGGATCGGCATGGTATTCCAGGAGCCGATGGCGGCGCTGAACCCGGTGCTCTCCATCGGGCTGCAGATCGAGGAGTCGCTGGTCGCCCACACCACCCTCACCCGGTCGCAACGCCGGGCGCGGGCGGTGGAGCTGCTCGGCTTGGTCGGGATTCCCTCGCCGGCCCAGCGCCTGGGCCAGTTCACCCACGAGTTCTCCGGCGGCATGCGCCAGCGCGCGATGATCGCCATTTCACTCGCCGCCGCCCCCAAGCTGCTGCTGGCGGACGAGCCGACCACGGCGCTCGACGTGACCATCCAGGACCAGGTGTTGAAGCTGCTGCTCCGCCTGGTGGATGAACTGCGCATGGCGTTGGTGCTGGTGACGCACGATCTGGGAGTCGTGGCGGAGACCTGCGACCGGATGGCGGTGATGTATGCCGGGCGCATCTGCGAGGTCGGCCCGGCCGCCGCCGTGTTCGGCCAGCCGCGCCACGCCTATACGGACGCGCTGCTGCGCGCGATGCCTGGCGACGGCCCGGCGCGCGGCACGTTGCTCAGCATCCCCGGCCAGCCGCCGCGGCTCGACCGGCCGGTGGATGGGTGCGCCTTTGCCCCCCGTTGTGGCCATGCCGAGCCGCGGTGCACCCAGATGACGCCGGTGCTCGCCCTGCAGCCCGAGGGGCAGCGTGCGGCGTGCTACGCGGCGGATCGGTTGCCGGCGCGGATGGCGGCGGCATGACGGAGGTGCTCGCCGTCGCGCACCTGTCCAAGACGTTTCCGATCCGGAGTTCGTTCCTGAGCCAACTCCGCGGCCGGCGGCGGCTGCGGGCGGTGGACGACGTTTCGCTCGGGGTGGCGCGCGGGGAGACATTGGGGATCGTCGGCGAGTCGGGCTGCGGCAAGTCCACCCTGGCACGCTGCCTGGTGCGGTTGCACGAGCCGGATGCGGGGGAGATCCGGTTCGACGGCGGGGACGTGCGCCGCCTCGCCGGGTCGGGGCTGCGCGACTACAACCGGCAGGTCCAGATGGTGTTCCAGGACCCGTTCGGCTCGCTCAACCCGCGCATGACGGTGGGCGCCTGCCTGGCCGAAGTGTTGTCTGTGCACCGGGTCGTACCGAGGGCCGCCATCCCGGCGCGCGTTGCCGAGTTGCTGGACCGGGTGCACCTCCCGGCCGAGGCGGCAGGGCGGCGGCCGCACGAGTTCTCCGGCGGCCAGCGCCAGCGAATCGGCATCGCGCGGGCATTGGCTGTCGAGCCCGCCGTGATCATCGCGGACGAGCCGGTTTCGGCGCTGGACGTCTCGGTGCAGGCACAGATCGTGAACCTGCTGCTCGAATTGCAGCGCAGCCTGGGGCTGTCCCTGGTGTTCATCACGCATGACCTGCGGCTGGTGCGCCACCTCGCGCACCGGGTTGCGGTGATGTACCTCGGCCGGGTGGTGGAGATCGGCCCGACGGCGGAGCTGTTTGCCGCCCCGCGCCACCCGTATACCCGGGCACTCATCCAGGCCGCGCCGCGCCTCGTCCCGGGCCGTCCGGCGCGGGAGGACGCGGTACGTGGTGAACTGCCGAGCCCGCTCGATCCGCCGAGCGGCTGCACGTTCCACCCCCGCTGCCCGATCGCGGAAGCGCGGTGCGCGAAGGATCGACCAGCACTGGACCGGCGGGGTGGCGCGTGGCCGGTGGCGTGCCTTCTGGCAGGTGCTGCGGATTGAGGCAGTTTGTGGCGCACGGGCGTGCAGCAAAATAAAGTTTCCTGCGGAAGCCTCAATTTGTCGCGATGGCATAGTGATTGCTGTAAGGCCGGTGTCACGATCAATTCGCTTAGGAGACGACATGCAACGACCCATCGGTAGAAGAAGCCTGGCCGCTATGGCCGGCGGGGCCGCGCTGCTGGCTGCCGCACCCCGCGTGCGTGCCCAGGGGTCCAACGACCCGATCAAGATTGGCATCCTGCACTCGCTTTCGGGCACCATGGCGATCAGCGAGACGACGTTGAAGGACGTCATGCTCATGCTGATCGACGCGCAGAACAAGAAGGGCGGCGTATTGGGCCGCCAGCTTCAGGCCGTGGTCGTGGACCCGGCGTCCAACTGGCCGTTGTTCGCCGAGAAGGCCCGCCAGCTCATCACCGTGGACAAGGTCAGCGCCGTGTTCGGCTGCTGGACCAGCGTGTCCCGCAAGTCCGTGCTGCCGGTGTTCGAGGAGCTGGGCAACATCCTGTTCTACCCCGTCCAGTATGAGGGCGAGGAGAGCAGCAAGAACGTGTTCTACACGGGGGCTGCGCCGAACCAGCAGGCGATTCCAGCCGTGGACTACCTGATGAGCGAGAACAAGGTGCAGCGCTGGGTGCTGGCCGGCACGGACTACGTCTATCCGCGCACGACCAACAAGATCCTGGAAGCGTACCTCAAGACCAAGGGCGTCGCCCAGGGCGACATCATGATCAACTACACGCCGTTCGGTCAGTCCGACTGGCAGACGATCGTGGCCGACATCAAGAAGTTCGGTTCGGCCGGCAAGAAGACGGCGGTGGTGTCCACCATCAACGGCGACGCCAACGTGCCGTTCTACAAGGAACTGGCGAACCAGGGCATCAGGGCAACGGACATCCCCGTGGTCGCGTTCTCGGTCGGCGAGGAAGAACTGGCCGGCGTCGACACCAAGCCGCTGGTGGGCCACCTGGCCGCCTGGAACTACTTCATGAGTGTCGACACGCCCGAGAACAAGGCGTTCATCGACCAGTGGCACGCCTACACCAAGAACCCGAAGCGCGTGACCAACGACCCGATGGAGGCCGCTTACATCGGCTTCAACATGTGGGTGAAGGGCGTCGAGAAGGCCAACAGCTACGCCCCGGCGGCCGTGATCCCGGCGATGATCGGTGTCTCGGTGCCGAACCTCACGGGCGGCTACTCGACGATGATGCCGAACCACCACATCACCAAGCCCGTGCTGATCGGCGAGATCGAGGACAACGGCCAGTTCAACATCGTGAGCCAGACGCCGGGCCTGATCGTGGCGCAGGCGTGGTCGCCGTATCTGGAAGGGTCGAAGGACCTGATCAGTGACTGGCTGCCGCCGATGTCCTGCGGCAACTACAACGTGGTCGTGGGCAAGTGCGGCGGCGCTGGCAAGAGCTGATCGCATTGACGTCCTCTGACGTCTGCTTCTCCCTCTCCCGTCCTTCACGGGAGAGGGTCGGGGTGAGGGCGCAAGGCGTCGCGGCCGGCCCTCGCCTCAACCCTCTCCCGCGAGCGGGAGAGGGGACTGCGTTTCAGGGTTGGGTGCGAACGATCGCTTTGACGTGCATGCTCCTGTTTGCCGCAGCCACGTCCGCCTTCGCCCAAGCCGACCTGTCGCCATTCGCGTCTTCCAGCTTCGCCGACATCGAGAGCGGAGTGGGAGCGCTGGCCACCTCGGGCGATCCTCGGGCTGGCGACATCCTGGCTGCCCTGCAGGCCGGCAAGCTCGTCGTGGGCGCGGATAGGCAGATCTACATCCGCACCGATGCGGGGACCGTCGCAGCGGCGACCGGCCAGCCGGCCGATGCGCCCGGTGCGCGGCCAGTGCGCGTGAACAACAGCGTCCGCCAGGCCGTGAATGCCGCCCTCGGCACGGTGCGCCTGCTCTCGCCCGACCCGGTGCAGCGCGCGGCTGCGGCAGAAGCGGTGTTCCACTCCCGGGATGCCGCGGCCGTTCCGGTGCTCGACCGTGCCATCGCCGCCGAGCACGACCCGGCCATCCGCGCCACCATGGAACAGGCCCGCGCCGCAGCGATCCTGAGCGGCGACAGCCCCGATCCGGACCGCCTGCTCGCCATCGGCACCTTATCCAAGCGCGGCGACATGGAATCGCGCTCGCTGATGAGCACGATCCCCAACCCGTCCCCCGCCGTGGCTGCCGCCGCCGCCAAGGCCGTGGCCGCGATCGACTGGTGGCAGACGATCTGGACCGTGCTGCAGGGCGCGTTCTACGGGGTCTCGCTCGGCTCGGTGCTGCTGCTGGCGGCGGCGGGGCTGGCCATCACCTTCGGCGTCATGGGCGTGATCAACATGGCGCACGGCGAGATGGTGATGCTCGGCGCCTACACGACGTTCGTGGTGCAGGAGGTGATCCGCAGTTCGCTGCCCGGGCTGTTCGGCGCCAGCCTGTTCATCGCGGTGCCGGCCGCCTTCCTGGTCTCGGGCGCGGTGGGGGTCGCGATCGAGCGGCTGCTGATCCGCTACCTGTATGGCCGCCCGCTCGAGACGCTGCTGGCGACCTGGGGCCTGTCGCTGGTGCTGCAGCAGGCCGTGCGATCGATCTTCGGCGCTGACAACCGCAACGTCGGCACGCCGGACTGGATGAGCGGCGCCTATCAGGTCGGCGGCGTGCTGATCACCACCAACCGGCTGACGATCATCGTGTTCGCCGTGCTGGTGCTGGCGGCGCTGATGGCGGTGCTGCGCTACACCTCGCTCGGCCTGCGTATGCGCGCGGTGACGCAGAACCGGCGCATGGCCGCGGCGATGGGCATCCGCACGCCCTGGGTGGACGCGATGACGTTCGGGTTGGGCTCGGGTATCGCCGGCATTGCGGGGGTGGCGCTGAGCCAGATCGACAACGTCAGCCCCAATCTCGGCCAGGGCTACATCATCGACAGCTTCATGGTGGTGGTGTTCGGCGGCGTGGGCAATCTATGGGGCACAGTGCTGGGGGCGATGGTGCTGGGCGTGGTGAACAAGTTCCTCGAGCCGGTCGCGGGCGCGGTGCTGGGCAAGATCGTGGTGCTGGTGCTGCTGATCGCCTTCATCCAGCGCCGCCCGCGAGGGATGTTCCCGCTCAAGGGCCGGGCGGTGGAGGCGTGAAGACCTCCGCTCTCACCGTGCTGCTGGTGCTCGGCGGCGCCATCCTGCTCGCCGTGCTCAACCTCGCGATGGACCCGGCGTCGGCAGCCCACGTGCCGACCTACGCCGTCTCGCTGGTCGGTAAGTACCTCTGCTACGCGATCCTCGCCCTTGCGGTGGACCTCGTTTGGGGCTTCGTCGGCATCCTCACGCTCGGCCACGCCGCGTTCTTCGCGCTCGGCGGCTACGCGATGGGCATGTACCTGATGCGGCAGATCGGCGCGCGCGGCGTATACGCGAACCCGGTGCTGCCGGACTTCATGGTGTTCCTGAACTACAAGGAACTGCCCTGGTTCTGGCACGGCTTCGACTGGTTCGGCTACGCAATGCTGATGGCCGTGCTGGTGCCGGGCGTGCTGGCCGGCGTCTTCGGCTACCTCGCCTTCCGCAGCCGGGTCACGGGGGTCTACCTCTCGATCATCACCCAGGCGCTGACCTATGCGCTCCTGCTCGCCTTCTTCCGCAACGACATGGGGTTCGGCGGCAATAACGGCCTGACCGACTTCAAGGAACTGCTTGGCTTCCCGCTGACGGCCGACGCCACCCGCGACGGCCTGCTCGTGGTCACCGCGATCGTGCTGTGCCTGCTGTATCTGCTCGCCCGCTCCATCACCCGCTCCCGCTTCGGCAAGGTGCTGGTGGCGGTGCGGGACGCCGAAAGCCGCACCCGGTTCCTGGGTTACCGGCCGGAGCGCTACAAGCTCGTCGTTTGGGTGCTCTCCGCGGTGATGGCCGCGATCGGCGGCGCGCTGTACGTGCCACAGGTCGGCATCATCAACCCGGGCGAGTTCGCCCCCGCCAACTCGATCGAGGCGGTGATCTGGGTCGCCGTCGGCGGGCGCGGCACGCTGACTGGGGCCATCCTCGGCGCCGTGCTGGTCAACGCCGGCAAGACCTACCTCACGGGTGCGCTGCCCGAAGTGTGGCTGTTCGCACTCGGCGCCCTGTTCATCCTGGTCACCCTGTTCCTGCCGCGCGGCATCCTGGGCCTCATCCCCACCCGGCCGGCCGGCGACCCGCCGCTGCCGGCCGCACCGCCCACCCCCGCCGAGTCCGCGGCCAAGGAAGCCGTCTCGTGAGCAGCGCGGGCACGCTGCTTTACCTGGACGGGGTATCGGTCAGCTTCGATGGCTTCAAGGCATTGAACGCGCTCTCCCTGGTGTTGGCGCCGGGCGAGATGCGCGCGGTGATCGGCCCGAACGGCGCCGGCAAGACCACGATGATGGACGTGATCACCGGCAAGACCCGGCCCGACTCCGGAGACGTGCTGTTCGGCGGCGCCACCGACCTCACCCGGTTGGACGAGCCCGCCATCGCCGCCATGGGCATCGGCCGCAAGTTCCAGAAACCCACCGTATTCGAGCCACACACCGTGTGGGACAACCTGTTGCTCGCTCTGGCTGGCGACCGGGGGCCGCGCTTCACCCTGTTCGCACGCCAGACGGCGGCGGAGCGGGAGCGTATCGACCAGATCCTGGTCACCACGCGGTTGACCGAGCAGCGCCACCGCCGGGCGGGGGACCTCAGCCACGGGCAGAAGCAGTGGCTCGAAATCGGCATGCTGCTGGCCCAGGAGCCGCAATTGCTGCTGGTGGACGAGCCGGTGGCGGGCATGACGGATGCCGAGACCGAACAGACGGCGCTGCTGCTGCGCGACATCAACCGCACCCGCAGCGTCGTGGTGGTGGAGCACGACATGGCCTTCGTCCGCGCACTCGACGTGAAGGTGACGGTGCTGCACGAAGGCAGCGTGCTGAGCGAGGGCACGATCGACCACGTGAGCGAGGATCCACGCGTGGTGGAGGTCTATCTTGGGCGCTGACCCATGCTGAACGCCGGTGGGCTGAGCGTCGAGAACGTGGACCTGCACTACGGGGCGGCGATCGCGCTGCGCCGGGTGTCGATCGCGGCGCAACCCGGCGCCGTCACCTGCGTGCTGGGGCGCAACGGCGTGGGCAAGACCAGCCTGCTGCGCGCCATCACCGGCGCCCACCCGGTGAGCGCCGGTCGGGTAATGTGGGAGGGGCGGGACGTCACCCGCCTGCCGACCTTCGAGCGGGCCCGCCGTGGCATCGCCTGGGTGCCGCAGGGCCGCGACATCTTCCCCCTGCTGACCGTGCGCGAGAACCTGGAGACCGGGTTCGCCGTGCTGCCCCGCCGCGCCCGCCGGGTGCCGGAGGAGCTGTTCGAGCTGTTCCCGATTTTGCGCACGATGCTGCGGCGTCGCGGCGGCGACCTCTCGGGCGGGCAGCAGCAGCAACTGGCCATCGCCCGGGCGCTCGTGATGAAACCGCGGTTGCTGGTGCTGGACGAGCCCACCGAGGGGATCCAGCCCAGTATCATCAAGGACATCGGCCGGGTGATCGCCCTGCTGCGCCAGCGCGGCGAGATGGCGATCGTGCTGGTGGAACAGTATTACGATTTCGCGCGCGAGTTGGCGCAGACCCTGGCGGTGATGGACCGCGGCGACATCGTGCTGAGCGGCGCGGCCGGCACGCTGGACGAGGCTGAGGTGCGCCGGCGGCTGTCCGTCTGACACGCGTACTGCCCTGAAACTGCCTTGATCGCCGCACATTCAGCACGCCAAATCTTTGGACGGTGATCGGCGTGGTGCAGGGGTTTCGGCGGTTAACGGTTGGGCTGGTGGCGTTCGCGGCCCTGGGTGCCGTGCAGGCACGGGCGCAGTATTATCCGCAGCAGGGTTACCCGCCCGGACCAGGCTACCAGCCACCGCCACCGCCCGGATATGGCTACCAGGGACCGCCTCCCCCCGGTTATCAGCCGGGCGGCCCGGATGAAGGGCGTGTCCGCTTTCTCCAGCGGGAGCGTAACCGCCGCGTGCTGGCCTTCCAGGAACAGCTTGAACGGGGTGAGATCAGCCGGCGCCAGTTCGACTTCGAGGTGGCGCAAATCGACCGCGAGATGAACGAGCGCATCTACGGCCGTTGACGTATGAGCGGTGAAACCACGGTAAGGTGCGGCCTGATTCCTGTCCCCGGTGCCGGGTTCGTGGCACACTCCATCCTATGACAATCGGCATCCTCGAAACCGGGCGCCCGCCCGCCGCACTCCGCCCCCGATGGGGCACGTATGACACGATGATCCGCGCCATGCTCGGCATGCAGCGTGATTACCGCACGTACGACGTGCAGGCCGGCGTGCTGCCTGCGGACCCTGGCGAGTGCACGGCCTATGTGATCACGGGGTCTTCGGCCGGCGTGTACGAGGACCGGCCCTGGATTCCGAAGCTGTTCGAGTTCCTGCGGGCAGCGCGCGGCCACGCCAAAATGGTCGGCATCTGCTTCGGCCACCAGGCGATGGCGCAGGCATTCGGCGGTAAAGTCGAGAAATCCCCCAAAGGCTGGGGGCTCGGGCTGCACCGCTACGAGATCGTCGACCCGCCGCCATCGATGCGCGAGCCGTCCGGGCTGGCGATCCCCGCCTTCCATCAGGACCAGGTCGTGGCGCTGCCCCCCGGCGCGCGCGTGATGGCGGCCAGTGCATTCACGCCCTACGCCGGGATCGCGTATGACGACGACACCATCTCCGTGCAGGGCCATCCGGAGTTCAGCATCGCTTTCTCGGCCGCCCTGATCGAAGCGCAACGCGACGTCTACGGCGAGGCGGCTGACCCGGCACTGCTCTCCCTGCTGCAGCCGAACGACCTGGAGCGGTCCAGTAGCTGGCTGCAGAACTTCATCGACGGCGGCGGGCTGGAGGGGCCGGCTGACGGCTGAGACCCGGCAGCGGGCGCGCGGCACCCTCCATATCGCGGTCAAGCGCCGGGCCGACACGACGGTGCTTGACCGGTTCCGCCAGGAAGGCTGCCTCAAGGCGCGGCTGCCGCGGCCGGAGAACGGCGCTTGGACGACGGCGGTGACGCTGAACTCCTCCGGCGGGGTGGCGCAGGGCGACCAGCTTGCGACTCGGATCGAGGCCGGGCCGGGTACGCGACTGACCGTTGCCAGCCAGGCGGCCGAGCGGTTCTACCGCTCCCCCGGAGGTGACCCGGCGGTGATCCGCACCGGGCTCACCGTCGCCGCCGGCGCCGCGCTCGAGTGGCTGCCACAGGAAACGATCCTGTTCGACCGCTGCACGCTGGACCGGCGGCTGGAGATCGACCTGGCCGAGGATGGCTGGCTGCTGGCGGTGGAAACGCTGGTGTTCGGCCGCGCGCTGATGGGCGAGACGGTGCAGGAGGCATCACTGCGGGACGTGATCCGGGTGCGCCGTGCTGGCCGGTTGCTGCTGCATGACGCAATCCGGCTGGAAGGGCCGGTGCAGGCCGTACTGGACCGAACGGCGGTGGCCAATGGCGGGCGGGCGGTGGCCACGCTGATCCACGCCGCACCCGACGCCGCCGACCGGCTGGACGCGCTGCGAAACGCGATGGCCCCGTTCGAAGCGGGAGCCTCGGTGATCGACGGCATGCTGGTTGCCCGCGTCGTCGCGCGCGATGGGGCCTGTGCAAGGGCCGCGATCGTGGCAGGATTGGCCCCATTGCGGAACGGTCGTCCGTTGCCGCGGGTGTGGAGCTGCTGAATGAACCTGACGCCGCGGGAAAAGGACAAGCTGCTGGTCGCGATGGCGGCGGAGGTCGCCCGCAAGCGCCTGGCCCGCGGCGTGAAGCTGAACCATCCGGAGGCGGTGGCGCTGATCAGCGATTTCGTGGTGGAGGGCGCGCGCGACGGCCGCTCGGTGGCCGACCTGATGGAGCACGGCGCCCACGTGCTGACCCGGGCCCAGGTGATGGAGGGGATCGCCGAGATGATCCACGACGTGCAGGTGGAAGCGACGTTCCCCGACGGCACCAAGCTGGTCACCGTTCACGAGCCGATCCGGTGAGCAAAGAAGGGAAAGTTCCACTCCCCTTAGGGGAGGGGTCGCCAGCGGCACGGGTTCGGCCGGGTGGAGCAAACCGGCCGCCGATGTACGCGCGTAACCCCTCCCCCCGGCCCCCTCCCTCAAGGGGCGGGGGAGAAGCAGCATGATCCTCGGCGAGGTCCTCACCGGCCCTGGCGACATCGAGCTGAACGCCGGCCTGCCGCGCACCACCGTGCACGTCGCCAACACCGGCGACCGGCCGATCCAGGTCGGCAGCCACTACCATTTCGCCGAGACCAACCCCGCCTTGCACTTCGACCGCATCGCCGCCCGGGGCCAGCGGCTGGACATCGCCGCCGGCACCGCGGTGCGCTTCGAGCCGGGGCAGGCGCGCGACGTCACCCTCGTCCCGTTCCGCGGCACCCGCGAGGTTTACGGCTTCCGCGGCGACATTATGGGCAAGCTCTAATGGCCAGCATCACCCGCCGCGCCTACGCCGACATGTACGGACCCACCACCGGGGACCGCGTCCGCCTCGCCGACACCGAGCTGTTCGTCGAAGTCGAGCGCGACCTCACCACCTACGGCGAGGAGGTGAAGTTCGGCGGCGGCAAGGTGATCCGCGACGGCATGGGCCAATCCCAGCGCAGCCAGGCGGAGGGGGCGGCCGACACCGTCATCACCAACGCGCTGATCATCGACCATTGGGGGATCGTGAAGGCGGACGTCGCCATCACCAACGGCCGCATCGCCGCGATCGGCAAGGCGGGCAACCCGGACACGCAACCCGGCGTCACCATCGTCATCGGCCCCGGCACCGAGATCATCGGCGGCGAGGGCAAGATCCTGACCGCGGGCGGAGTGGACGCGCACATCCACTTCATCTGCCCGCAGCAGGTGGAGGAGGCGCTGGCGTCCGGCGTCACCACCATGTGCGGCGGCGGCACCGGGCCGGCCAGCGGCACCTCCGCCACCACCTGCACGCCTGGGCCGTGGCACCTGGCGCGCATGCTGCAGGCGGCGGAGGGCCTGCCGATGAACCTGGCGTTCTCCGCCAAGGGGAACGCCTCCCGCCCCGCGGCGCTCGAGGAGATGCTGCGCGCCGGCGCGTCCTCGATGAAACTGCACGAGGACTGGGGCACCACGCCCGCCGCGATCGACTGCTGCCTCTCCGTCGCCGACCGTTACGACGTGCCGGTGATGATCCACACCGACACGCTGAACGAGAGCGGCTTCGTCGAGGACACGATTGCCGCGTTCAAGGGCCGCACCATCCACGCCTTCCACACCGAGGGCGCCGGCGGCGGGCACGCGCCCGACATCCTGCGCGTCGCCGGGTTGCCGAACGTGCTGCCGAGCTCGACCAACCCGACGCGCCCGTATACGTCCAACACGCTGGACGAGCATTTGGACATGCTGATGGTGTGCCATCACCTCGATCCGAACATCCCGGAGGACGTGGCCTTCGCCGAGAGCCGCATCCGCCGCGAGACCATCGCCGCCGAGGACATCCTGCACGATCTGGGCGCGATCAGCATGATCAGCTCGGACAGCCAGGCGATGGGCCGGGTGGGCGAGGTGATCATCCGCACCTGGCAGACTGCGCACAAGATGAAGCTGCAGCGCGGTCCGCTTGCGGGCGATGGCGCCGCGGACAATGCGCGCGTGCGACGCTATGTCGCGAAATACACGATCAACCCGGCCATCGCGCAGGGGCTGAGCCACGAGGTGGGCAGCGTCGAGGTGGGCAAGCTGGCGGACCTGGTGCTGTGGTCCCCCGCGTTCTTCGGCGTGAAGCCCGATTTGGTGATCAAGGGCGGCATGATCGCCTGCGCGCCGATGGGCGACCCGAATGCCAGCATCCCGACCCCACAGCCGGTGCATTACCGCCCGATGTTTGCCACGTACGGCGGCGCCCTGGCGGCGACGTGCATCACGTTCCTGTCGGGCGCGGCGATGGAGGCGGATCTGGCCCGCACGCTCGGCCTGCGCCGAATGGTATCCGCGGTGCGGGACACGCGGGGCGGCATCGGCAAGCGCTCGATGATCCACAACGACGCGACGCCAGTGATCGAGGTGGACCCGGAGACGTACGAGGTGCGGGCCGACGGCGTGGTGCTGACCTGCGAGCCGGCAGTGGAGCTGCCGATGGCGCAACGGTATTTCCTGTTTTAGGGTGGCGCGATGGGCGTGGTGTTCGACAAGCTCGGGTTCATGCGCAAGCTGGAAAGCGACGGCGATGTCACGCGCGCGCAGGCTGAGAAGCTGACGGATGCTTTCTACGATGCGGTGGTCGAGAGCGTCGCCACGAAGCAGGACGTCGGCGATGTCCGGACGGAGATCAGCCAGCTTCGGTTAGAAATCAAGTCGGAACTCGCAGCCGTTCGGCTCGAGCTGAAAGCAGGCATCGCCGAGAACAACGTCTGGGGTGTCAGCATCGGTACGACCATCATCGCGGTGCTTGCGGCCATCAAGTTCTTCGCTTGATGCACGTAGCGCGCGCGATCCTGCCGGGCGGGCAGTGGGAGGCATCGCGCGAAGCCGGCCGCGTCCTCATCGACTTCGACCGGCGTCACCGCCGCCGTATCGTTCTAGCGACGGAGGTGGGCGAGGAGATCCTGGTCGATCTGCCGCACGCCGTCCGCCTGCGCGACGGCGACGGGCTGCAAACCGAAGACGGCCGCGTAATCCGCGTGGTTGCGAAACCCGAACCGCTGCTCGAGATCCACGCCCACGGCCCGGCGGAGCTGGTCCGCATCGCCTGGCACCTCGGCAACCGCCATCTGCCGGTGCAGCTCCTCGGCGACCGTATCCGCATCCGCGCCGACCACGTGATCGCGGACATGGTGCACGGGCTGGGCGGCCATGCCCACACTATCGAGGCGCCGTTCGACCCCGAAGGCGGCGCCTATGCCGGCGGGCACCATCATCATCAAGACAACTGACACGGCCCGGCCGCCTTGTGGCTGGTTTATCGGCTGGCTGTGGGTCATTGGCGCCGGAAGCGCCGTGTCGGCCGCGATCGGCTACGACACGTACAACGTCGTCTCACTTATCGTTTTTTCCGCCGTCGATCAAAATCGAACCTTTGGGCTCGCCGCGTTGAGCGCTTTGATCACCGCACCCGTCCTTCTCTGGCCGATTGCGTTCGTCTTCAGCGTCGTGCCCTTGAGCCTCTCCTATATTGGGCTGCGACTCATCGGACCGCGGCTGCATTTCACGTTTCGCACACGTCTTGCCATCGGCGTCGTGCTCGGCCTGGCGACCAACGGGCTGCTGCTGATCACGCTGTTGCTACGCAGGCCTGGCCTGGTGTTGAGCGGCGTCGCGCCATTCTTCCCCGTCCCGGAAATCCAAACCTCCGCACTCGCCGTCGCCCTGGTGGTGCGCCGCCGCTGGTTCGGCATCGCGTGAGCCTGCCCCTCCTCCTCACCTGGCTCTCCCCCGCTTTCCCGACCGGCGGCTATGCCTATAGCCACGGCCTCGAATGGGCTGTCGAAACGCGTGATGTGACCGACGAGGCGACCGCGCGCGCCTGGCTCACCGACACGCTCGCCCACGGCGCCGGCCGCACGGACGCAATCCTGCTCCGTCACGCGCACCGCGCGGGCACCGTGGAGGCGCTGGCGGCCGTTGCGGACCTGGCGCAAGCAGCCCAGCCCTCCGCCGAGCGACGGATGGAAACGCTGGCCCAAGGCACCGCCTTTGCCCTGGCCGCCGCGGTCTGGGGCGCGCCGTTGCTGGCCGCCCAGCCCGGCCCCATCGCCTACCCCGTCGCCGTGGGTGCGCTCGCGGCGGCCCACGCCGTGCCGGAGGACGACGCGGCGCTCGGCTTGCTGCACGCTTTCACGGCCAATCTCACCTCCGCGGCCGCCCGCCTCGTCCCGCTCGGGCAGATGGCGTGCCTGCGCGTGCTGGCCGGCCTGGCGCCGCTGCTGGCCACGATCGCGCACGACACGGCCAACGTCACGCTGGACGACATCGGAGGCGCGTGCTTTCGGTCCGACATCGCGTCCATGCGTCACGAAACCCAATACACGAGGCTGTTTCGCACATGAGTACTAACGGACCATTACGCGTCGGCGTCGGCGGCCCCGTCGGCACGGGCAAGACAGCGCTGATGGATGGGCTCTGCCGCGCCCTCTCGCCGCGCTACGACGTGGCCGCGATCACCAACGACATCTACACCAAGGAGGACGCGCAATTCCTTACGCGCGCCGGGTCGCTGGCGCCGGAGCGCATCCTGGGGATCGAGACCGGCGGCTGCCCCCACACCGCTATTCGCGAGGACGCCAGCATTAACCTGGCCGGCGTCGCCGAGCTGAACCGGCGCTTCCCGGCGCTCGACCTCATCCTGATCGAGAGCGGCGGCGACAACCTCGCGGCGACCTTCAGCCCGGAACTCGCCGACCTCACCATCTACGTCATCGACGTGTCGGCCGGCGACAAGATCCCCCGCAAGGGCGGGCCCGGCATCACCCGCAGCGACTTGCTGGTGATCAACAAGATCGACCTCGCCCCCCATGTCGGCGCGAGCCTCGAAGTGATGGACCGGGACAGCCGCAGGATGCGGGGCGAGCGTCCCTTCGTATTCACCAACATTCGGGCTGGCGAGGGTGTGGCAGCGGTCGCCGCCTTCATCGAGCAGGCCGGCGGGCTTGCGCCCGGCCCACACTAGACGGGCGGAGCCACTCCGGCACACCATGGCTTCTCGGGCGAGGGAAGAACGGTATGAAGACTCATGGCATCCGCATCCAGAAGCACGGCGGCTCCGGCGAAATGCACTGGGAGGAGTTCGACGTCCCCGAACCCGGCCCCGGCCAAGTGCTGCTGCGCCAGACGGCAGTCGGGCTGAACTTCATCGATATTTATCAACGCTCCGGCCTGTATCAGATGCCGATGCCGTTCATTCCCGGCTCGGAAGCGGCCGGAGTCGTGGAGGCGGTGGGCGAGGGCGTGACCAGCCTCAAAATGGGGGACCGTGTGGCCTATGCGGGCGTCGGCGGGGCGTATTGCGAGCGCCGGCTTGCCCCGGCCGACCGCATGGTCAAGCTGCCGGACGCCGTGTCGGACGAGACGGCCGCGGCGATGATGCTGCAGGGCATGACGGTGCAGTACCTGATCCGCACGATCTATCGGGTGCAGGCGGGCGATACGATCCTGATCCACGCCGCGGCTGGCGGGATCGGGCTGATCCTCTGCCAGTGGGCGGCTTCGCTCGGCGCGACCGTGATCGGCACCGTCTCCTCGCGCGAGAAGGCGGAGCTGGCCCGTGCCCATGGCTGCACCCATCCGGTGGTGACGGGCGAGGAGGATTTCGTCGCGCGCGTGAAGGAGCTGACCGGCGGCGAAGGCTTGCCCGTGGTGTACGACAGCATCGGGCGCGACACGTTCCATAAGTCGCTGAGCTGCCTGCGGGTGCGCGGGATGCTGGTGCTGTTCGGCCAGTCTTCGGGGGCGGTGGAGCCGATCGACCCGAATATCCTGCAACGCGGCTCCTACATGCTGACCCGGCCGACGCTGGGCTCGTTCATCGCTAAGCCGGCCGAACTGACGGCGGTGGCGGGCGAGCTGTTCGCCGTCGTCGCGTCCGGCGCGGTGAAGATCGTCGTCAACCAGACCTATCCGTTGCGGGAGGCCGCGCGCGCCCAGGACGATCTGGAAGGGCGGCGCACGACGGGTTCGACCGTGTTCACGGTCTGACCCGGCGTGTCCGAGTCGCGGGTCAAGGCGAAGCTTTGGGTGCAGATGGCATTGCGGCTGGGCGCCGGGTCTGGCCGGGCGGGGGTCGTGGTACGGAGCGGGGATCCGGACGCTGGCGGCATCTTGGTTTTGTTGCGGGGCCGTGAAGGGACGGTCGTTTTGTCGCAAGTTCGATCCGGTGCCGGTGAGGCGGCCTGGATGCGCGGTACGGGTGCCACGCCCGTAGCCGAAGCGGTGGCGGATGCCTACGTCGGGCGACAGGTCGGGTTTGATCCGGATTTGTGGGTTATTGAGTTCGAGTCCCCGGATTACTTGCCGCCATTCGAGGGCAAGATCGTCTAGTCGACCGGGATTGGTCGCCTTTTTCGTTAGTTTCTCCTTGGCTGATCACTGTTGCTTGATTGCTCTATGGCGTGTGGCGTAACCGCCACAGTGGGCAGGATTTAGCAACAATGCCCTCCCGCTCTGCCAAGATGATGGTAATGTGCGTTCACCGAGAGCCGGCGGGACGAATTACGGACCATCTGGCGGTTGGCTGCGTGTCAGCGCAGATTAGTTATGAGGAGAGAAAGAATGAAGCTCCGCAACGCGCTTCTCGCAGCGACCATCTTGGCCGCTCCGGTAGCCGCTTTCGCCCAGCCGGTGGATGGGCTCTACATTGGCGCTGGTGCCGGTGGGAATATCTTGCAGACGGAGGCGGTCCATAACGGCCCGCTGAACTTCGGCAAGGGCAGTGACTACCGGTTCGAGGTTGGCCCGGTCGTCATCGGCAGCGTCGGTTATGGCCTTGCCGGGACCGGCCTGCGGTTCGAACTGCAGGGCGCTTACTACGACAACAAGATCAACGAGCTGAAGACCGGCGGCGCGAGTGGCGTGCAGACGTCCGCTGGCGGCGAGGAATACAAATACGGCGTTTTCGGCAACGTCCTGTATGACATTCCGCTGAACTCGTTCGGCATCAACTCCCCGATCTTCCCGTATGTGGGCGGCGGCGTTGGTTACGTGCACAACCAGTTCAACAACGGCCATGTGTCCACGATCGGGACCAATGGCGTGACGAACCAGTTCCTGCGCAACACGGGGCAGAACGACAACCTTGGTGTCCAGGGCATCGTCGGTGCGTCCTTCCCGATCTATGACTTCGTGCCTGGCCTGTCGTTCACGGCCGAGTATCGGTTCATGGGCGAGATCACCGGGCGCTCCTACAAGACGCAGCTCTTCACGGTCGCCGGCGAGTCGGGCGGCAAGCAGAGCTTCGGCACGGATGACTTCAACCACAGCATCCTGCTCGGCGTCCGCTATGCCTTCAACACCCCGCAGCCGGCGCCTGTCGTCCAGCCGACGCCGACTCCGCCCCCGACGGTCGCCCGCACCTACCTCGTCTTCTTCGACTGGGACCGTGCGGACCTGACGGACCGCGCCCGCCAGATCGTTGCCGAGGCCGCGCAGAACGCGACCCGCGTGCAGACGACGAACATCGAAGTGCAGGGCAACGCGGACCTTTCCGGCACGCACGCCTACAACCAGCGCCTCTCGCTCCGTCGTGCTCAGACGGTTGCGGCCGAGCTGGTGCGTGACGGTGTTCCCCGCACCGAGATCACGATCCAGGCCTTCGGTGACTCCCGCCCGCTGGTGCCGACGGCACCGGGTGTGCGTGAGCCGCAGAACCGCCGCGTCGCGATCATCCTGCGCTGATCGCATCCAGCCTTCGCCGGCCGGCGGCTCCCTCGGGCGTCGCCGACCGGTTCGCCTAGCGGAAAGCCGGTCCAGTCATCTGGCCGGCTTTTTCGTTTCGGTTGTTTGACCGCGCTGGCTTGGCCTCGCGCGCCGGGAGAGTTCGCATGACTTGCCTAAGAACGACGCTGCTCGCCGCCACGATCCTCGCTGTTCCAGCGACGCTGATGGCACAGCCGATCCAGGGTTTGTACATCGGTGCAGGCGCGGGCGGGAACTTCCTGCAGCAGGAGCGAGTGTTGGCGTCGCCGGGGCTCGAGGAGCGCGCCCGGCAATTGACCACCAACATCGGCGGAGTAGGCGTCGGCAGCGTCGGTTACGGTTTCGGAAACGGCCTTCGGGTCGAGATCGAAGGTGATATCCGGCACAACCGTGTGCACGAGATCAATACTGGTACCAGCGCCGGCAACGGTGGCACGAACCCGCCCCTCGCCTCGGGTGGTGACCAGTTCAGCTATGGCGGCATGGTCAATGCGCTGTTCGACATGGATATCGGCCTGAACTGGCTATACCCGTATTTCGGCCTGGGCGCTGGTCTCGCCGACACCAACCTCGTCGGCGTTCACAGCTACGGGGTGGGCACGAACCTGTTCCGAGAGAGCGAGCGTGGTTGGTCGACCAATTTTGCCTATCAGGGCATCCTCGGCCTCTCCTTTCCTCTCGCGCCCGTTCCTGGCCTGTCACTCACGGCAGAGTACCGGTTCTATGGCATACTCGACGCTCCGTCGTTCGAGGGAACCAACAACATCGTCGTCTCCCGGGCCGGGTCACCCACCGCGACCGCTTCCGGTCATTTCAATCTGAATAGCGACTACAACCACAGCCTGTTGCTCGGCGTGCGATACGCCTTCAACACCGCACCGCCGCCCCCGCCGCAGGCTCCAGCCACGCCGACGCCCACGGTGCAGCCGACTCGCACCTACCTCGTGTTCTTCGATTGGGACCGTGCCGACCTCACCGATCGTGCACGCCAGATCGTGGCCGACGCCGCGCAGAACAGCAGCCGGGTCAAGGCGACGCGAGTCGAGGTGCAGGGCAATGCGGACCTATCCGGCACCCACGCCTACAACCAGCGCCTGTCGCTGCGCCGGGCGCAAGTCGTTGCCGCCGAGCTGGTGCGGGACGGGGTGCCGCAAAGCGAGATCGACATCCAGGCGTTCGGTGACTCGCGCCCGCTCGTGCCCACGGCCGCTGGCGTGAGGGAACCGCAGAACCGCCGGGTCGCGATCATCCTGCGCTAACGCGGGCCTCGCGTTCGGCCGCGGCGATCGCCGGCGGGAGATCCTCGGCGACCAACCCCTGGCCGAGTCTTTCCCCCGCGCGCCCGTGCAGCCAGGCTCCGGCGCAGGCGGCCTCCCAAGCGGGCATGCCGCCTGCGAGCAAGGCGGCAATCAGGCCCGAGAGGACGTCACCGGCCCCTGCCGTCGCAAGGGCGGACGTCCCTGTGCCGTTGATTGCCGCCCGGCCGTCCGGTGCGGCGATGACGGTGTCGGATCCCTTCAGCAGCACCACTGCGTCCACGAGCCGGGCGGCTGCACGGACGGCGGCCAGGCGGTCGTTGCCGGGTGCGCCGAACAGCTTGGTGAACTCACCCTCGTGCGGGGTCAGCACGGCTGCACCGCGGAGCGCTTCCGGGTGGCCGGCATGGGCGCTGAGGGCGTCCGCGTCGGCCAGGACCTGACGGCCCGCCGCGAGCAGTCGGGGGAGCGCCGTGCGCGCCGCGTCCTGTCCCAAACCGGGGCCACAGACCCACGTCGTCCGCCGCGCGTCGCCCAGCAGCGTATCAAGCGGCTCGTCGTTGACGATCAGGCCGGCGGGCACGTGGCTGTAGAGCGCCGCGTGACCCGGCGCCACGATCGTAACCATGCCCGCCCCGCCATGCCGTGCCGCCGCGGCAGCGAGTTGGGCCGCCCCCGTCATTTTCGCGCCGCCCAGCACGCTCACGTAGCCGCGGGCGTATTTGTGCGTGGAAGCCGGCAGTTCCGGCAGTCGCCAGAGCGCGGGTGTGTTGCGCACCGTCTGCGGCCGGATCTCCGCCAAAACGCGGGCGGGCAGCCCGATATCGGCCAGCACCGTCTCGCCGCAAAGATCGCGCCCGGGCAGCAGGCAGTGGCCGGGTTTCAGGCGGAAGAACGTCACGGTGCAGGCTGCCTGCGCCGCCCGGCCGCGCACGGCGCCGGTCGCACCATCCACGCCGCTCGGCATGTCTACGGCGAGGATCCGGCGCGCTGCCGCCAGCGTATCCGCGACTACGCCGTCCACGCTGCGCGACAACCCGGCGCCGAACACGGCATCGATCACCAGGTCCGCCCGCGCTGCCTCGGCCGGGTCGAACGCGGCAGAGGGACCGGACGAGACGCCGGACCAGGCGGAAGCCGCTGCGGCCGCGTCCGTGCCGGGTTGCGGCGGGGCAAGTGCGGCCAGACGGACCGGCCAGCCCTGTGCCGCCAGCAGCCGCGCCGCGACATAGCCGTCGCCGCCATTGTTCCCGGGTCCGCACAACACCAGCACCCGGCATGGGCCGAACTGCCGGGCGGCGCGGGCCACGGCCCAACCAGCCCGTTCCATCAACGCCAGGCCTGCGATGCCGCTGGCGATCGCCGCGGCGTCGGCCCGTCCCATCTCTTCGGGGGTCAGCAGTTCGTTCATCCCGGCAACACTCCATGCAGGCCGATGAACACCACCGCCCCCCCGGCCATCAGCAGCAGCGGATTGACCCGCGTCGCAAGCAACACCCCGGTGGAGGCGACCGCGATCCCGCGCGCCAACCACCCGCCATCCAACGCCTCGATCAGCACCAGCCCGGACGCCAGGATCATTCCCGCCGCGACCGGGCGCAACCCGGCCTCCAGCGCCAACTGCCAGCGTGCGCCACGGTACCGCGCCCAGATCCGGGCCAGGCCGTAGACCAGCAGCGACGTGGGCAGGAAGATCGCGATCGAGGCGACCACGGCGCCGGCGAAACCCGCGACCCGCCAGCCAATCAGCGTCACCAGCAGCGTGCCCGGGCCCGGCGCCATGCGGGAAATGGCGAAGGCGTCGACGAACTGCGACTCCGTCAACCAGTGATGGTTCGCCACCACCTGGCGATGGATCTCCGCGACCAGTGTCTGTCCGCCGCCAACCGACACCAGCGACAACGGCGCGAAGAGCACGGCGAGGCTGACCAGCACGTTACGCACGCGCGAGCGACCAATATGCCCATGCCACGCTGACCGGACCCAGTATCACCACCACCAACGGCAAAGACACATGCGCCAGCCCGACCGCGACGAATGCCACGGCCATGATGCCGGACGCGACCGCCCCTTTGGTGGCGGCCCGCCGTGCTGCGACCACCCCCATCTGCAGAGAGAGCCCAATCGCAGCGGCCCCGATGCCGTCTAGCACCAGGTGGGTGAGCCGGTAGCCGCTCAGCGCCGCGAACGCCGCTGCGATCACCACGACCAGAACGGCCGCTGGAACAATGATGCCGCAGGTGCCGGCGATGACGCCGGGTGTGCCGCGAAGGCGGAAGCCGATCCAGATCGCCAGGTTGACGACGTTCACGCCGGGGAACGCCTGCGCCAAGGCAAGGCCGGAGAGGAACTCCTCCTCATCGAGCCAACCATGGCGCTGCACGAACTCGCGCAACAACCAGCCGGAGAGGCCGCCGCCGAAGCTGGTCAGGCCGATGCGGGAAAACACGATAAAAAGTTGGAACGTCGTCGGCGCCGATTCGGACCTCATTTGATACCTTCTCTCGCTCCCGCTTCCCCAATCCGGCATGGTGCACCGCAGTAGCGGAGTAGCAAGGTGGCGACCGTAATCGTGATTGCGCAGCAGAAGGGTGGGGCGGGCAAGACCATGCTGGCCGCGAACCTCGCTGTGGCACTTGCCGGGTTGCGCCGGGTGGCTCTGCTGGACACCGATCCGCAGCGCAGCCTGAGCCGTTGGCACGCGCTTCGTCCAACGGCCGGGGTGGTCCCGATCGGGTTCGCCGAGGTGTCCGGCTGGCGGCTGCAGGGTGTGCTGGACCAGATGCGGCGAGACTACGATGTGCTGGTGGTGGACAGCCCGCCCCATCTGGACACGGACGCGCGGCGTGCAGTGCGGGTGGCGGACCTGATCTTAGTGCCGGTGCAGGCCTCGGCGCCGGATTTGTGGGCGGCGGCCGGCACGATGGCGTTGGCGGCGGCCGAGAAGCGCCGGGCGGTGCTGGTGGTCAATCGCGCGCCGACCATGTCGCGGGACGCCTCGCTTGTGACCGTTCGTCAGGAGGGTCATACCGTGCTGCCGGCGGTGCTGGGCAACCGCAGCATCTACGCCCAGGCGTTCGCGAGAGGCTTGGGCGTGCTGGAAGCCGCTCCGCGCACGATCGCCGCCCGGGAGGTCCGGGCATTGCTGGAGGCCATCAACGGAATGCTGACCAAGGATGATTAGATGACGGTTTGGAATCTGGTGCTGGCGGTGCACATCCTGGCCATGACGGCCTGGGTGGGCGGCATGGCTTATGCGCTGCTGGTTTTGCGGCCGAGCCTGGCGGTGCTGGCAGGGCCGGCGGAACGGATGGTGCTGAACGGGGAGGCGTATCGCCGCTTCTTCCGCATCGTCTGGGTGGCGATGCCGCTGGTGCTGCTGAGCGGGTGGGCAATGGTGTTCGGCGTGTATGGCGGGTTCGCGAACCTGCCGTGGCCGGTGAACGTGATGCAGGCGCTGGGCCTGGTTATGGCGGTGATTTACCTGGTGCTGTTCTTCGGACCGTACCGCCGGTTCCGTGCGCAACCGGGGCCGGACCCAGCCGCGTCCATCCGCAAGCTGATCCACGCGAATTTGGGGTTGGGAGTGATCGTGATCATCGTGGCGAGTTTTGCGCAGTGGGGTGCGTCTTGAGCCGAGCATCCGGCCCTACGATCCCGCGTTGCATCGCAACCCCCGGATAGCTCAGGATCAGCGCCATGACCTACACGATCTTCATCGACGGCGAAGCAGGCACAACCGGGCTCGGCATCCGCGAGCGACTGCAGGGCATGGCTGGCGTCACGATCCGATCCATCGACCCGGCGCGGCGCAAGGATCCGGCGGCGCGCCAGGACATGATGGCGCAGGCGGACCTCGCCATCCTGTGCCTGCACGACGATGCTTCCCGCGAATCGGCTGCCCTGGCCGCCGAACTAGGGGGGGACGCGCCGAAGCTGTTGGACGCCAGCACCGCGCACCGGGTGGATCCAGACTGGGTCTACGGCGTGCCGGAACTCGACGAGGGCCAGGCTGGCCGCATTGCCCGGGCGGCGCGCGTCGCCAATCCCGGCTGTTACCCGACAGGGGCCGTCACGTTGCTGCGGCCATTGGTCGCCGCTGGGCTCCTCCCCGCGGACTACCCGATCAGCGTCAATGCCGTCAGCGGCTACTCCGGCGGCGGGCGCACCGCGATCGAGGCGCACGAGGAGAGCGGCGGGCCCGCGTTCGAACTGTATGCTCTTGGCCTCGAGCACAAGCATGTCCCGGAGCTGCAGCGTTACGCCCTGCTGACCCGGCGGCCGATCTTCGTCCCATCCGTCGGGCATTTCCGCCAGGGAATGCTGGTGTCCATCCCGCTCCATCTGGATATGTTGCCGGGCCGGCCCACCGGGCAGGATCTGGCGGACACGCTCGCCGCCTATTACCGCCACGCCCCCATGATCCGCGTGATGCCGGCCGAGGCGGCGGGCAAGCTCGAGCCAGAGGCTCTGAACGACACCGACCGGATGGAGCTACGCGTTTACGCGAACCCCGCACACGGCCACGCCGTGCTGGTGGCGCGGCTGGACAATCTCGGCAAGGGCGCATCCGGCGCCGCGGTGCAGAACATGCGGCTGATGCTCGGGATGGACGCGGTGCAGGAGCTTGAGCTTGCCCACTGATGGCCCGCTTTGGGCGCTGGACGGCGTATCCCCCCGGCTTGCCCCCGACGTTTGGGTCGCACCGACCGCTACCGTGGTCGGAGACGTGGAGCTGGGCGCCGGGGTCGGCGTGTGGTGGCATTGCGTGTTGCGCGGCGACACCAACTACATCCGCGTGGGGGACGGCACCAACATCCAGGACGGCACCATCGTCCACGTGAACGCAGGGCAGTATCCCTGCCTGATCGGCCGCAGCGTCACCATCGGCCATGCCTGCATCGTGCACGCCTGCACGCTGGAGGACCGCGCCTTCGTGGGCATGGGCGCCACCGTGCTGGACGGCGCCGTGATCGAGGAAGGGGGCATGTTGGCGGCCGGGGGGTTGCTCACACCCGGCAAGCGGATCGGCCGCAACGAGCTATGGGCCGGCCGTCCCGCACGTCTCATGCGTTTGATGTCGGATGAGGAGCGCGCCGGTTGGGATCGCACGGCGGCACACTACGTGGAGTTGGCACAGCGCTACCTGGCGGGATTGACGCCGGTCCGCTGAGCGCCTTCCCGGAGAGTTCAATGCGCGTTCCCTATGCTAGTCTACTGATCGCAACCACTGTTGCCGCGTGCGGCCCGTTGCCGCCGCCGCCGGATACCGCCCAGCTTCCACCTGGTGTGTTCAGCACCCTCGATCAGGATGTGCCCGCCACGCAATACGCCCAGTATGCGTTCTCGGACCCGGGGCGCACCTACGGCAACCCGGTCGCCGGCGCGCAAGCGGTGCTGGCGATGGACTATATCGCGGGCCAACTGAACACGAGCCCGCGCTGGGCCAATATCGGGGCATCCACCCAGCAGCAGCTTCTGGCCGGCCGGGTGCAGACGCGGGCGGCCGTAGGGATCGCGCCCAATGCGCCCTCGCAACTGGTGGTGGACAGTTTGGTGGCAGCGAGGAACGACCTTGCCGCCGGCAATCAGCCGGGTGCGATCCACGATCTCGACAACCCGGCGTTCCCCGAGGGGGGTGCTCACACTGTCCAGGTGTTGGCCAATCTGCCCTACATCCAGATGGCGAACGTCTCGACCCAGCACGCGGCCGAGGAGCTGTTCCGCCCGGGCGGAGGCGATCTCTTCAACGACTAGGGGCCAGGCTGCGGGTTAGGCTGCCTTACCTTCCCCTTCGTTGAGGAAAGCAGAGCTACCGCATCAACGCCGGGGACCAGATCGCCATCGGTTCGCCGGTGGCACTATTCAGCCCGAGTTGCTGACTGATCAGCCCCATTGTCGCGCCCACCGTGCGGTCGTACCAGGTGCCGACCCGGAGCAGACGGATCGGAAGATCGGCGCTCACGCCCTTTTCCTTCGCCAGCCAGGCCCGCGCCTCCGGCTCGCCGCCGATCTCGTCCACCAAGCCGAGACCGATTGCCTGGCGCCCGGTATAGGCGCGGCCGTCGGCAAGCTGGCGCACGTGGGCCTCGTCCAGATGGCGGGCCTGCGACACCATCGTCACGAACTGGCCGAACAAGTCACCAACCAGGCCCTGCAGGTAATCCCGCCCGGCCGGTGACAAGCCGTGCGTGAAAGACGGCTGATCCTTCAACGGCCCGGAGATGATCGCCTCTGCCGAAATGCCGAGCTTATCGAGCAACCCGGCCGCGTTGCCCGTTTCCAGGATCACGCCGATCGAGCCCGTCAACGTCGCGTTGCTGGCGAAGATGCGCGCCGCGGGCAGACTGATCATGTAGCCGGCAGAGGCTGCCGTCCCGCCCATGACGGTGACGAGGGGCTTGGCCGCAGCGACCCGCTCCAACGCATCGTGCAAGCTCTCGCCGCCTGCCACGCTGCCGCCCGGGCTGTCCACCGCGAGCACGACGGCCGACACGCTGCTGTCCTTGGCCAGTGCACTGACCGCCTCGATCAGACGGCGGTCGGAGCTGATGATACCGCTCACGGAGACGCGCGTGACGTGCTGCTCGGCCGACAAGCCGGCAAAGCCACCCGTCTGCGCGCCGGCTACGGCGAGTCCGATCAGGCCCAGCACGGCCAGCACGGCGATGACCCGCCAAAGAACAAGGCGGCGCTTGAGGCGCCGCCTGTCCAAAAGGAGGTCCGCTTCGAGGCTTCCTGACAAGCCTTACTCGGCGTTCTGCTGGTTGCGGCGACGGATTGCCGCACCCAGGATGTCGCCCAGCGACGCGCCGCTGTCGGATGTGCCGAACTCGGCCACCGCCTGCTTGTCCTCCTCGATCTCGCGCCCCTTGATGGTGAGCGAGAGCTTGCGGGCAGCGCGGTCGATCGCCGTGATCTTGGCATCCACCTTCTCGCCCACGGCGAAGCGGTCCGGGCGCTGGTCGCCCTTGTCGCGTGCCAGCTCGGCACGGCGGATGAAGCCGGTGAGGACCTCGTCCACCTTCACCTCGATGCCGTTGGCCTGCACCGCGGTCACCACGCAGGTCACGACCTGGCCCTTGGCGACGCGGCTGAGCGTATCGGCCGCCGGGTCCTCGTGGAGCTGCTTGATGCCGAGCGAGATGCGCTCCTTCTCGACGTCCACATCCAATACCTTGGCGCGGATCGTCTGGCCCTTCTCGTACTTGGCCATCGCCAGTTCGCCCGGCTCGTCCCAAGAGATGTCGGACATGTGGACCATGCCGTCGATGTCGTCGGAGATGCCGATGAACAGGCCGAACTCGGTGATGTTGCGCAGCTCGCCCTCGACCTCGGAGCCGACCGGGTGAAGCTCGGTGAACTCCTCCCACGGATTGCGCTGCACCTGCTTGAGGCCGAGCGAGATCCGCCGCTTGGAGCTGTCCACGTCCAGCACCATGACCTCGACCTCCTGGGAGGTGGAGACGATCTTGCCGGGGTGAACGTTCTTCTTGGTCCAGCTCATCTCGGAGACGTGGACCAGGCCTTCGACGCCGGGTTCCAGCTCCACGAATGCGCCGTAGTCGGTGATGTTGGTGACACGGCCGGTGTACTTGGCGCCCGGCGGATACTTTGCCGCCACGCCTTCCCACGGATCCGCCTCGAGCTGCTTCATGCCGAGCGAGATGCGTTGCGTGTCCGCGTTGAAGCGGATCACCTGCACGCGCACAGCTTGGCCGATTTGCAGCGCTTCGGACGGGTGGTTGATGCGCCGCCACGCGACGTCCGTCACGTGCAGCAGGCCGTCTACGCCGCCCAGGTCCACGAAGGCGCCGTAATCGGTGATGTTCTTGACCACGCCGTCCAGGATCATGCCTTCCTTGAGGCCCTGGATCAGCTCGGATCGCTGCTCGGCGCGGGTCTCCTCGAGCACGGCGCGGCGGCTGACGACGATGTTGCCGCGAGCGCGGTCCATCTTCAGGATCTGGAACGGCTGCGGCATCCCCATCAGCGGGCCGACGTCGCGCACCGGGCGGATGTCCACCTGCGAGCCGGGCAGGAACGCGACCGCGCCGCCGAGGTCGACGGTGAAGCCGCCCTTGACTCGGCCGTAGATCGTGCCGTTGACGCGGATCTGCGCCTCGAACGCCTTCTCGAGATTGGTCCAGGCCTCTTCACGCCGAGCCTTCTCGCGGGACAGGACGATAGAGCCGTCGCGGTCCTCATAGCGCTCGACGAACAGTTCGATGAGATCGCCGGGCTTCACCTCGGGGGCGGCGCCGGGCGGTCCGAATTCCTTCAGGGCGACGCGGCCCTCGCTCTTGAGACCGACGTCGACAATGGCGAATTCGTCGGTCAGACGGAGCACGCGGCCGGTGACGACGGACCCATCGAAGCCGGAATCCCGGCCAAGGGTCTCGTCGAGCAGGGAGGCGAAGTCCTCGCCGCCCGGATTGTGGGAGCTGGAGTAGTCGTAAGCGACGGCGCTGGATGCCATGAGGTTCGGTTGTTCCTGTCGAAGCGCCGTGCAAGGCGCTGGGTGGGTGTGCGCGGAACCGTCTCTGCGGTCTACGGCTTGCCCATGAATGACGGGCCGGGTTGACGGATGTATCGGCGCGCAAAGACAACGGTTGGGTGGGAAGAGTCAAGCAAAACCGGCGTTTTTCGGCGGGACGGTTCGCTTTTGGAGTCAAGACGGCAACCGCGGCTGGCTAGGGCACGAGGCGTCCAGCTTCGGCCATCGCCGCCGCGAACGCCTGGTCCGGGGTCATTTCCGTCGTGTCCAGCAGCACCGCATCGGGCGCCGGGCGGAGCGGGGCGGCAGCGCGGGCGCTGTCCGATGCGTCGCGGGCGAGCAGCTCGGTCCGCACGATGTCCAGATCCGCTGCGACACCGCGCGCCTGCAGTTCCTTCCAGCGCCGTTCGGCACGGGCCTCCGCGCTGGCCGTCACGAACAGCTTGAGGTCGGCGTCCGGGAAAATGACCGTGCCGACGTCGCGGCCGTCCAGCACCGCTCCACCCTTGCCGGCAAAGCTGCGCTGGAAAGCGAGCAGGGCCGCGCGAACACCGGGAATGGCGGCGACTTGGCTCGAGGCCGCGTCGGCGGCGGGGCCGCGCAGGTCGGTGCGCGCGAGGTCCTCCGGCTGCAGCGCGCGTGCCTGCGCCTCAGCGTCCGCCGGGTCGGCCGGGTTAGCGCCGGCATCCAGCACGCGGCGGCCGACCGCACGGTAGAGCAGCCCCGTATCCAGGTAAGGCAACCCAAGCGAGGCGGCCATGCGGCGGGCCAGCGTGCCTTTGCCTGCCGCAGCCGGGCCGTCGATCGCGACGATCAAGACATGTCCGCTCCCAGGCCGCGCATGAGAGCAGCGAAGCCGGGGAAACTCGTCTCGATAAAGCCCGCATCGTCCACGCCCACGGGCGCGTCCGTGGCCAGGCCCAGCACCAGCGCACTCATCGCCAAGCGGTGGTCCATATGGGTCTGCACCGTGCAGCCGCCCGCGAGCGAGGCGGCGCCTTCGACCATCAGATCGTCACCCTCGATGGTGACCCGGGCGCCAGCGGCCGTGAGCATCGCCGCGGTCGCGGCCAGGCGGTCGCTCTCCTTCACGCGCAACTCCGCCAGTCCGCGCATCCGGGTGGTGCCGGCGGCGAAGGCGGCAGCGACGGCCAGCACCGGATACTCGTCGATCATGGACGGTGCGCGGTCCGGCGGCACGTCCACCGCGCGCAACCCGCCGTGGCGCACCACGATGTCGCCCACCGGCTCGCCGCCTTCGACCCGCTGGCCGGTGACGGTCAGGTCCGCCCCCATCTCCCGCAACGTGGCGAACAGTCCCGTGCGGAGCGGGTTCAGCCCCACGCCCGGCAGCGTCACCTCGGACCCCGGCACCAGAAGGGCCGCCACGATCGGGAACGCGGCGGAGGACGGATCGCCTGGCACGACCACGTCCCGGGCCCGCAATTCGGGTTGCCCGGTCAGCACGATGACCCGTTCCGTCCCGTCCTGCAGCACGGACACCTCGGCGCCGAAATGGCGGAGCATGTTCTCGCTGTGGTCGCGGGTGGCGACCGGCTCCTCCACCACCGTCTGGCCACGCGCGTTCAGCCCGGCCAGCAGGATTGCGGATTTCACCTGCGCCGAGGCGACCGGCAAGCGGTAGTGGATCGGCATCGCGTCCGCCGCGCCCTGGACGGCCAGCGGCAGCCGCCCCCCTTCCCGCGCGCTGAACCGGGCGCCGCACAGGGCCAGCGGTTCCGTCACCCGGCGCATCGGGCGGCCCCGCAGGCTGGCATCGCCCGTCAGCACGGCGAACAGGTCGTGGCTCGCCAGCATCCCCGTCAGCAGCCGCGCGGCGGTGCCGGAGTTCCCCATATCGAGCACGTCCGCCGGCTCCGCCAACCCGCCCACGCCGCGCCCGGCCACCCGCCAGACCCCGTCTGCATGGCGCATTTCGGCGCCGAGCGCGCGCATGGCGGCCGCGGTCCGCAACACGTCCTCGCCCTCCAACAAGCCATCGATCCGGGTCTCGCCCACCGCCAACGCCGCGAACATCAGCGCGCGGTGGCTGATGGACTTGTCCCCGGGCACTGACACGCGGCCCTGCAACGGAGCGGCCGGGCGCCGGGCGGTCAAGGGCTGCGGTGTCGTCATCGGCCCGAGCGTTAGCAGCGGGGGAACGGTTTGGATAGCGGCCCGTTTGACAGCCCGGCGTGGCGATGGCATGGGGCGCGCCCTCTGGCTTGTTTGCCGGATTAGTTAAGGATTGGCTCTGCATGGCGAAGCCCGAACTCGGCACCAAGCGCGTCTGCGTCGCCTGCAGTGCGAAATTCTACGACCTCCAGAAGACGCCGGCGGTGTGCCCGAAATGCGGCACCGAGCAGCCGGCGGACGTGCCCCGCAGCCGGCGGCCCGGCGGCAACGTGGTCGAGGACAAGCGTCCGAAGAAGCCGCCGGTCGCCGATGACGCCGATGTGGAAGTCGAGGCCGTGGAGGACGAGGCCGAGGAGGATGTTTTGGAGGACGCCTCGGACCTCGAGGACGACGCCGACGCGATCCCCGACGAGATCGAGGTCGAGCCCGAGGCCGACGAGCAGGAGCGGTAAGCCGCCGCTTCAGCTCACCTGCACGCCCCAGAACTTTGCGAAACCCGGCAGCACGCCGGTCAGACGCGTCCGCCAAGCCGTCGGCTGCAGGATCTGGCCGAGCGGTGCGTAGGGCGCCTGATCGAACAACTCGAGCTGGATCTGGCGGCTGATATCTTGCTGGCCCGCCAAGTCCGGCGAAGTTAGCCAGGCCGCTCGCAGCCGCTCGAGCGCCGGGTCGGTCGGCCAGCCATACCACGCCTTCGGTCCGTCCCCGCGCGCCAGGAACGACACCGCCGGGTTCAGCACGTCGATGCCCGCGACACTGGAGGGGAAGACGCTCCAGCCCCCTTTGTCCACGCCCTCCCGGTTGGCTCGGCGCTGGAACATCGTGCCCGCGTCCATGTCCTGGAAATCCACGTTCATGCCGAGGCGCTTCATCAAGTCGGCGCCGACCTCCGCCATCACGCTGTTCACCGGGTGGTCGCTCGCGCCCAACACGACGACCCGCTCGCCGCCATAGCCGGCCGCGACCAAGGCGCGCCGCCCCGCATCCATGTCGGGGTGGACCGGCAACGCGGCGAGCCCGGCGTCGCTGGCCATCGGCGAACCCGGGCAGAACGCACCGACCGGACTGCGCTGCAGGCTCCTGTCGCTGGAGAACGCGGCCAGGAACTCCGCCTGGCTGATCGCGCCGAACACCGCGCGCCGGATCGCGAGGTTGTCGAACGGCTTCTGGATGGAGTTGAACCGCAGGACCGGCATCACGCCCGTGGTGTCGTTCACGCTCACCTTGATTGCCGGGTCGGCCCGCAGGAGGGAGAGCAGGTCGGGAGAGGGCGTCTCCACCCAATCCACCTCGCCCGACTGCAACGCCGCGGCGGCGGTGGCGGCTTCGGGCACGATCGACCACTCCACCCGGTCCACGAACACGCGCTTCGGCCCGCTGGTGAACCCCGCCGGGCCGTCATCGCGCGGGACGTAGCCGTCGAAGCGCGCATAGGCCATACGCGACCCGGGCACCCGCTCGCTGGCCAGGAAGCGGAACGGGCCGCTGCCGACGATCTCCGTCACCGAGATCTCGGAGGGCGCGGCATCAATCCGGGCCGGCATGATCGGCGCGATAT
>CAXTVQ010000042.1:0-40712 GCA_964247705.1 uncultured Acetobacteraceae bacterium
GGGCGTGGGTGGCGGCGGTGGAGGAGGCGGGGGCGGCGGCGGCGGGGGAGGCGGCGGCGGCTGCGGCGGTTGCGGCTTCGGCGGCTCGGGCGTCGGCGGCTCGGGGGAGGGCGTGGGTGCGACGGTGGACGCCGGCACTGGCGCCGAGACGTTGGACTTCCGCGCCTCCTGCTTCGGGCCGACGATATCCACCTCGAAGCTGGCCTGCTCCGGCATCGGCTCGAGCGGGGGGGCGGGGGTGAAGATCAGCAGGGCGGCCGCGACGGTCGCGTGGAAGGCGAAGGAGATGGCGGCGGCCAGGCCGAGGCGGTCCTTGCGGCGCTGGCTCATGGGCGGGCACGCACGATGGTCCTCCTCCCCCTGAGGAAGGGGTTGGGCGCGGCACGTTGGATGACGGGGGCGCGGCTGCCCCTCCCCCCGGCCCCCTCCCACAAGGGGAGGAGAAGAGGTGCTCCATTGAACAAACCGAACACCCTACCGCCGGCGGGGCACTTGCGACGCCGGTAGTGCGGCCGGCGGGGTTTGTGCGACCGGGCGTACCGTGGGCGCTGCCGTGCCCGGCGTGGCGCTGCCGGGCGCGCCGTCCGTCTGTTCGACCAGCAGCGCCACCTTGGTGAAGCCGCCCTGCTTGATGGTGCCCATCACCTCGATCATGCGGCCGTACGGCACGTCCTTATCGCCGCGCACGTAGATGCGGCGGTCCGGATCGGACTGGGACTGCGCCTGCAGCCGGGCCACAAGGTCGCCCAGATCCATGCCGTCATTGCCGAGATAGACCTTGCTGTCCGCGGCGACGCTCACGGTGATCGGGTCCTTTTCCGGCGTGATCGGCGACGCGCTGGCCTTGGGCAGGTCCACGTTCACGCTCGACGTCATCAGCGGCGCGGTGATCATGAAGATCACCAGCAGCACGAGCATCACGTCCACCATCGGCGTCACGTTGATCTCGGCCAAAGGGCGGTAGCGCCGGCCGCCGCGCCGCTCGCCGCCAACCTGCAGTGCCATGGGCTAGACCCGCTCCTCGGACTGGCGTGACAGGATGGCGCCGAACTCGGTGCCGAAGCCGTTCAGGCGGTCGGCGAAGCGCTGCAGGTCGGTGCTGATCTTGTTGTAGGCCAGCACCGCGGGGATCGCGGCGACCAGGCCGATGGCGGTGGCGAACAGCGCCTCCGCGATGCCGGGTGCGACGACGGCGAGGCTGGTGTTCTTGCTGGCGGCGATGCCGGCGAAGGAGTGCATGATGCCCCAGACGGTGCCGAACAGGCCCACGAACGGCGCGGTGGAGCCGACCGAGGCGAGGAAGATCATCCAGCGCTCCATGCGCTCCATCTCGCGCCCGACGGTCACCGCCATGGCGCGGTCCACCCGGTCCCGCACGCCGCCGCGGGCCATGTCGGCCCCCGCGACCCGGGCGGAGCGGCGCCACTCGCCCATGGCGGCGCCGAACACGGCGGCGAACGGGTGCACGGGTTTGGCGCCCTCCTGGTCGTACAGCTCGTCCAGGCTGCCACCGGACCAGAACCGGTCCTCGAACACGTTGGCCTGGCGGTTGGCGCGGCGCAGCGAGGCGACCTTCTCGAAGATGATCGCCCAGACCCAGATGCTCGCCAGCAGCAGCAGCACCATGACGATCTTCACGACGATGTCGGCCTGCAGGAACAGCGTCAGGATCGACAGGTCCGCACCGGGCGGAGCGGCGCCGGCGGCCAGGTTCGTCGCATTAACCGTCTGATCCACGCCTAACCTCCTCGAACGCCGTGCGCCACCGCGACGGGATGCGCGTGGGCCGGCCATCCGTCCCCCGCACGCAAGCCAACTGCACGTCCATCCGCGCCACTGCCCGGGTGCCGACCGCGAACTCCTGGCGGAAAACCGCCAGGGCGGCGCCCAGCTCCGTGGGGTCCGTGGTCACGGTCAGAACCTCGTCCACCCGCGCGGGGCGCAGATAATCCATTTTGATGCGTCGCACCACGAAGATCAGGCCTTCGTTGCGTACCAGGTCCTCATGCGGCACGCCGGCATCGCGCAGAAGCTCGGCCCGGCCGCGCTCGGCGAAGGCGAGGTAGCGCGCGTGGTACACGATCCCGCCCGCATCGGTGTCCTCGTAGTAGATGCGGATATCGAGCCTGTGCGGCAGCGTGACCGGCGGATTCAAGGGTCGGGACTCAGCAGGTCCAACAGGGGGGCGGCGGGGGCGGGCGGCACCAGGCCCAAATGGCGCCAGCCGGGTTCGCCCAGCATGCGGCCGCGGCTGGTGCGCAGAACCAGGCCCTCCTGGATCAGGAACGGCTCGATCACGTCCTCCAGCGTATCCCGCGCTTCGTTCAGCGCGGCGGCGAGCGTCTCCACGCCCACGGGGCCGCCGTGGTGGTGTTCGGCGATGCGGCGGAGATAGCGGCGGTCCATCGCATCGAGTCCGAGCCGGTCCACCTCGAGCCGGGTGAGCGCCGCGTCCGCCTCCGGCTTGTCCACCGGGCTGTGGCCGTCCACCGCGGCGAAATCCCGCACCCGGCGCAGCAGCCGGCCGGCGATGCGGGGGGTGCCGCGCGAGCGCCGGGCGATCTCGGCCGCCCCTGCCTTGGTGAGCGCCAGGCCCAGCTTCTCGGCGCCGCGGGTGACGATCAGCTCGAGCTCGGCCGCCGTGTACAGCACGAGGCGCAGCGGGATGCCGAACCGGTCGCGCAGCGGGGTGGCCAGCAGCCCGGCGCGCGTGGTGGCGCCGACCAGGGTGAAGGGCGAGAGGTCGATCCGAACCGAGCGGGCGGCCGGGCCCTCGCCGATGATGAGGTCGAGCTGGAAGTCCTCCATCGCGGGATACAGCACCTCCTCGATGGCGGGCTGCAGCCGGTGGATCTCGTCGATGAACAGCACGTCGCGCGGCTGCAGGTTGGTGAGGATGGCGGCGAGGTCCCCGGCGCGCTGGATCACCGGGCCGGAGGTGGCGCGGAAGCCGACGCCGAGTTCGCGGGCGACGATCTGGGCGAGGGTGGTCTTGCCGAGCCCGGGCGGGCCGTGCAGCAGCACGTGGTCCATCGCCTCGGCGCGGCCGCGGGCGGCGTGGATGAACACGCGCAGGTTCTCGCGGCTGGCCTTCTGGCCGATGAACTCGGCGAGCACCTGGGGGCGGAGGGAGGCCTCGGCGGCGTCCTCCGGCGTGCGGGCTGGGGTGAGGGGGGAGTCTGTCATCCTTTCCTCAACGGGCCAGCTCCTTCAGGCTGTCACGGATCACGGCGCCCAGTTCGGCGCCCTCGCCGAGCCGGTCGCGCACGCGGGTGACGACGGGGTGGGCCTCCATGCGGCGATAGCCGAGATTGGCCAGGGCGGAGAGCGCGTCCGCCTCCACGCCCTGAGTGACGGGGATGACCGGCATGCCGGTACCGCCGCCGGTCGGCATCGCGCCGACCTTGGAGGCGAGTTCGGACAGCAGGCGCGCGGCGAGCTTGGCGCCGACGCCGGGTGCGCGGGTGAGGCTCGCGCGGTCGCCGGCGGCGATGGCGCCCACGAGGTCCTTGGGCGAGAGGGCGGAGAGGACGCCCAGCGCCACCTTGGCGCCGACGCCCTGGACGGTGGTGAGCAGGCGGAACCAGTCGCGCTCGGCGGGGTCGGCGAAGCCGTAGAGGGTGATGGCGTCCTCGCGCACCTGCGTCTCCACGAGCACGCGGGCGGTGGAGGGGGGCGCGGGCAGGGCGGCGAGGGTGCGGGTGGAGGCGTGCACGAGGTAGCCGACGCCGTTCACGTCCACGATGCAGCGGCCTTCCTCGAGGCCGGTGACGCTGCCGGTGAGCAGGGCGATCACGCCATCACCCGCCCGCTCGCCACGCGCAGCCCGGTGGCCCGGTGGTGCGCGTGGCAGATCGCCACCGCCAGCGCGTCCGACGCATCGGCCCGTTTCAGCACGGCGCCCGGCAGCAGGCGGCGGACCATCATCTCCACCTGGTCCTTGCTCGCCGAGCCCGTGCCGACGACGGCCTTCTTCACCGCCAATGCGCCGTATTCCAGCACGGGGATGCCGACCAGCGCCGGCGCCAGCAGGGCCACGCCGCGGGCGTAGCCGAGCTTCAGCGTCGCCGTGCCGTTGCGGTTGACATAGGTCTCCTCCACGGCCGCCTCGTGCGGGCGGTGCAACGCGAACAGCGCGGTCAGCCCGTCATGCAGCACCTTCAGCCGGTCCGGCACGCTGGCGTCGCCGTCGGTCGCGATCACGCCGTCCGCCACGTGGCACAGGCGGTTGCCGTCCACCGCGATCACCCCCCACCCGGTGAACCGCAGCCCGGGGTCGATGCCCATCAGGCGGATCATGAACGCCGGGCCATCAGGCCGCGAGGCGCTCCATCAGGTCGTCCGGGATCTCGGCGTTGGAGTAGACCGTCTGGACGTCGTCGTTGTCCTCCAGGGCGTCCAGCAGCTTGAGCAGGGCGGTGGCGCGCTCGGCATCGTCCACCGGCACCGTGACGGTGGGCCGCCAGTCCAGCTTGGCCGCTTCCGGCGCGCCGAAGCGGGCCTCCAGCGCATCGCGCACGGCGAACAGATCGTCGGTGGCGCAGGTGACCTCGTGGCCCTCGTCGCCGCTTTCCACATCTTCCGCGCCGGCCTCGACGGCGGCTTCCATCATGGCGTCCGGGCTGGCGGCCTTGGACGGATACTGGATCGCGCCGACCCGGTTGAACTGGAACGCGACCGAATTGCTCTCTCCCATCGTGCCGCCGTTCTTGTTGAACGCGCTGCGCAGGTCGGACGCGGTGCGGTTGCGGTTGTCGGTGAGCGCCTCGACGATCACGGCGACGCCGGCCGGGCCGTAACCCTCGTAGCGGACTTCGACGTAGTCGTCCCCGGTGCCGGCCTCGCTCGCCTTGCGGATGGCGCGGTCGATCGTGTCCTTGGGCATGTTCATCACCCGGGCGGCGGCAACGGCGGCGCGGAGGCGGGGGTTGGCCGCCGGGTCGGGCAGGCCCTGCTTGGCTGAGACGGTGATCTCGCGGATCACCTTGGCGAACTGGCGCGCCTTGCGGGCGTCCTGCGCGCCCTTGCGGTGCATGATGTTCTTGGAATGCGAATGGCCGGCCATACGCCTGGGACTCTCGGTGCGGTTGACGAAGCCCGGGCTTGTATCAGCCCCAACCGCCGCACGCCAAACGCTTCGTCGATGCTAGCCTTCCGGGTGCTCCGGGCGGCTCAGACCCGCTCCGGCACGCGCACCGGGGACGAGGCCGGTGCACGCCAGGATGCGTTGGGGATCAGGCAGGCCGGCAATGGCCGGGAGCCGTCCTGCTTCGGCCGGGGCGGCGGCGCGGGCGTGTTGCGGCCCCAACCGCCACCGCCGCCGCGATACCGGCGGAGGCTGCGGAGTTCATACAATGCAATCAGCAAGGGGATGCCGAAACTCAGGCATCCGGAAAGTATCACCTGCACCGCCGGGCTCATCGCCATCTCCAACACCTCCGCTCATCCTGGCATCGCCTGCGACAAACGCCCGCCGAGGCGTATCGGTTCGGCGCGTAGTGCCAAGCCCGTAGTGTCGTCAGTTTCTACAAACAAACCGCTAACGGTGGCGGGCCCTTCGGCCGGCGCCAACCGCTCACCAGGCATCTTACGCACATATCGGGCCGACGCCCCCTCCTTCGCCATGCCGATCACGCTGTCGTAATCGCCGCACATCCCCGCGTCGGTCTGATAGGCCGTGCCGCCCGGCAACACCTGGTGGTCCGCGGTCGGCACGTGGGTGTGGGTGCCTACGACCAGGGACATCTGGCCGTCGAACACGTGACCGTAGGACAGCTTCTCGCTGGTCGCCTCCGCGTGGAAATCGGCCACGATGGCGTTCACCGTGCCGCCCAGCCGGTAGCGCGAGAGGATCTCGGACGTGCCGCGGAACGGGCAATCCAGCGCATCCATATAGAGCCGGCCCATCGCGTTCAGCACCAGGGCCCGGCGTCCGCCCGACACCTCCACCACCACGGAGCCGGCGCCCGGCGTGCCTGGCGGGAAGTTCAGCGGGCGCAGCACCCGCGGCTGCTGGGCGATGTAGGGGATGATCTCCTTGCGGTCCCAGGCGTGGTTGCCGAGTGTCAGCACGTCCGCCCCCGCCGCGAACAGCGCCGCCGCCATGTCCGGCGCCAGCCCGAAGCCATGGCTGGCGTTTTCCGCGTTCACGATGGCCAGATCGATCCCGAGCCGTTCGCGCAGGCCGGGCAGGGCCGCCGCCGCTCCCTCCCGCCCGCTGCGGCCCACGGTGTCGCCTAGGAAAAGGATGCGCATGGCGGGCCCTTGATGGTGAGGAACTCGGTTTCGGTGGCGATGGCCTGCAGCGCCGCGTCATGCGGCCCGGCCGGCAGCTCGGGGAGTTCCAACGCGGCGTAAGCGCAGCCGATCGTGCGGATGGCCGGCAAGGCGGCGATCGTGCGGTCGTAATAGCCGCCGCCGTAGCCGAGGCGGCGGCCGTCCCGGTCGAACGCGAGCAGCGGGACGAGCAACAGGTCCGGCGTGACCGGCGGCCCGTCCGAGGTGCGCGTGCCGAAGCGTTCGGTGACCAGTCCGTCGGTGTCCGCCCAGCGATGGAATGCGAGCGGCCGTCCGCGTGCCGGCGTCCGCGGCAGGGCGACGGTGTGACCCGACGCGCGGAGGGCCAGCAGCAACGGGGTGATGTCCAGCTCCCGGCCCAGCGGGTGGAATCCGGCGACGATGGCCCCCGCCGGCACATGCGGACGGATCCGGCGGCCGACGGCCTGGCCGCACGCCGGGTCGCAGCCTGCCATGATCGCCAGCGCACGCGTCCGCGCCGCGCGCTTGCGGTCATCCAGGCTATCCACGGAAGACCGGGTTAGCCATGGAATGGAAAAGAAGTGCGGAGCCGCCGTAGCCGTTGGAATTTGTCATCCTCCCGAGCCTGCTTGCGCAGGTGGGCACCAGATACCGTGACCAGGATCACGACAGCGCCAGCTCCCGAGGAGAATGCTTATCGGCCCGAGGGATGATCTACCTGACGAACCGGGCAGCCCCGCAGTCCCTATCTAGGGCTGCTCGATGCTGGCGGCAATGTCCTCGGCGCGGCGGGCGAGCTTGGCGAGGCGTTTGGTGTCCGGGCGTGGCTCGATCACCCCAGTGCGGTTCAGCGCCGACCCTGGCGTGGCCGCCGACTGGTTCTCCAGCTTGGTGCGCAGGTTCGCCATCTCGATCGCCTGATCGTGCAGCTCGTCGGCCATCAGCAGGGCGGCCAGCACCAGCATGCGGCCCTCGCCGGAGCCGCCGCCCTGGCTTTTCATGTGCTCGATGCGCTGCTCGACCTCGCGCACCATGTCCTGCAGGTGTGCTTCCTGCCCATTCTCGCAGGCCAGCGTGTAGGCGTAGCCGTTGATCTTGACCGTGAGTTGAGCCATCGCGTCTACGCCTCGGTCATTGCAGTTTCATCGGCGCCAGGGCTTACCAGGCCTTGCGCGGAGGGGCCAGGTTCGGCGAGCGCGTCCTGGATCTGGCCGATCAGCCGGTCCAGCCGGGTGGACAAGGCGGCGGTATCGACCGTGGGAGCGGGGGCCGGCTGAGGTCTGTCCGCAAGCGCCGCAATCCGCTCGAGCGCTGCCTCCAGACGCCCGAGATCGTCTTCTTCCGCCCCGTCCGCCCCCATCATGGCCGCCGTCTCCTGTAGCCTGTGATTGACCATGAAGCGCCCGGCGGCTTGAACGTCAAGCATGAAGCGCCCGCCCGCCGTGGTCGTTCACGGCTTGCCCCACTTGCGCATCGCCACCGCGCCGGGCCGCCCGGTGACGCTGTTGTCCGGCCCGGGGGCGGCCATCTACGCCGGCTGCGGCTGGTGGCGCGCGCTGATGGCGCTGGGGGCGGGGACCAACCCGGACATCATCGACTGCGCCGACGCCCCCGGCCGCGCGATGGAGGCGATGCGTGCCGGCTGCCGCCTGCTGATCCTGGATCCGGGGGTGCCGGCCTGGAAGCTGGTCGAGTCGCGGGCCGCAGTTGCCGGCGCCACGCTGCTCGCCAGCCGGCCCGCCGCGCTCGATCTTGCCAAGCCCGGCGCCGAACGGCGGTTGGACGCCTGGCTGCAGAGTGGCTAGACCGTCCGGCCAACCCGTAACCATGAAGCGAGACGCGGTTTGAGTGCGGATGCCGGCTGCCAGCTATACCTGATCACCCCACCGGCGCTCGTTCCCGCCCAGTTCCGCGACACCCTGGCGGCAGCGCTGGATGCGGGAGAGGTGGCCGCCGTCCAGCTCCGGTTGAAGGACTGGGCGGAGGACGATCTGCGCCGCGCGATCGATGTGCTGCGGCCGGTCGTGCAGGACCGGGGCGTGGCCTTGCTGTTGAACGACCGCCCGGACCTGGCCGTGCAGACCGGCTGCGACGGCGCCCATGTCGGGCAGGACGACATGCCGGTTGCCGAGGCACGGCGCGTCCTGAAGGATCTCACCCTCGGCGCCACCTGCCATGCGAGCCGGGACCTCGCGATGACCGCGGGCGAAGCGGGCGCCGACTACGTGGCGTTCGGCGCTTTCTTCCCGAGCACGACGAAGGCGCCTCCGGCGATGGCTGGCGTCGACCTGTTGGCGTGGTGGTCAGACCTGATGGAGATCCCGTGCGTCGCCATCGGTGGGATCACGCCGGAGAATTGCAGGCCCTTGATCGAGGCGGGCGCGGACTTCCTGGCGGTGTCGGCGTCGGTCTGGGCCCACCCGGGCGGACCCGCCGCGGCGGTAGAGGCTTTCCGGACCGCGCTCGGCGCCTAGGGCGTTATTTGCCGTTCGAACGCGTGCCGGTGACGTTGTTGACGTTGCCGTCGGGCGAGGCTTGACCCGGCGGGCCGGTTTCCGCGGAGCAGGCCGCTAGGGTGAGGAGGCCGAGGACGATGATAATTCGTGTCATGCAACAAACAACGAATCACCCTAGCCATTCGTTCCCGGCGCTTGCATTCCCAGTGCCCGCGCCTGTTGCCGCAGTACGAATTTCTGCATCTTGCCGGTGGAAGTCTTTGGTAGCGGCCCGAACACCACCGTTTTCGGCGCCTTGTAGTGCGCGATGTGCTCCCGGCAGAACGCGATGATCTCGGCCGCACTCGCCTCGGCACCCGGCTTCAGCGTCACGAAGGCGCAGGGCGTCTCGCCCCATTTCGCATCCGGCCGGGCGACCACGGCCGCCTCCAGCACCGCCGGGTGGCGATAGAGCACGCTCTCCACCTCGATCGTGGAGATGTTCTCGCCGCCGCTGATGATGATGTCCTTCGCCCGGTCGCGGATCTCGGCATATCCGTCCGGATGCCACACGCCCAGATCCCCGGTGTGGAACCAGCCGCCGGCGAACGCGGCCGCGGTGGCGGCCGGATCCTTCAGGTAGCCCTTCATCATGATGTTGCCGCGCATCAGCAGCTCGCCCATCGAAGCGCCGTCCTGCGGCTTGGGCGCCAGCGTCGCCGGGTCGGCGACCGCCACCGCCTCCTGCACCAGGTAGGGCACACCCTGCCGCGCCTTCAGCGTCGCGCGCTCGGCAGCCGGCAGTGCGTCCCATTCGGTGTGCCACTCGCACACGGTGACCGGGCCGTAGCATTCGGTCAGGCCGTAGACGTGGGTGATGTCGAAGCCGAGCCGCTCCATGCCCTCGAGCACGGCCGCCGGGGGCGCGGCGCCGGCGGTCATCATGTGCACCGGGGCAGGGCGGGGCTGCACGCCGGGCGCGTTCAGGATCAGGCCCATCACGATCGGCGCGCCGCACAGATGGGTCACCCCCTCCGTGTCAAGCGCGTGCAGGATCGCCGCCGCCTCCACCCGGCGCAGGCAGACATGGGTGCCGGCCTGCGCGGTGACCGTCCACGGGAAGCACCAGCCGTTGCAGTGGAACATCGGCAGCGTCCACAGGTATACCGGGTGATGCGGCATGGCCCAGGTGACCACGTTGCCGATCGCGTTCAGGTAGGCGCCGCGGTGGTGGTACACCACGCCCTTCGGCCGCCCCGTGGTGCCGGAGGTGTAGTTCAGCGTGATCGCGTCCCACTCGTCGGGCGGGCCGGCGATGGGGAACGCCGGGTCTCCGCCGGCGAGGAACGCCTCGTACTCGGCATCGCCCAGCAGGGCGCCGGGTGGGGCGAGCGGGTCGTCGATGTCGATCACCACGGGCCGGGCGCCCGGCGGCAGCAGCGCGAGGGCGGCGGCCACGGTGGCGGAGAACTCGCGGTCGGTGATCAGCAGCTTGGCCTCGCCATGGGCCAGGATGTAGGCGACCGTCTCCGCGTCCAGCCGGACGTTCATGGCGTTCAGCACGGCGCCCAGCATCGGCACGGCGAAATGGGCCTCGAGCGTCGGCGGCGTGTTGGGCGCCATCACGGCCACGACGTCCCCCCGCCCGATGCCGCGGCGCTGCAGCGCGGAGGCAAGCCGGCGGCAGCGTTCCGCCGTTTGCCGCCAGGTCGCGCGGTGCTGGCCGTGCACCACGGCCAGCCGGTCCGGGTGCACGGCGGCGGCACGGGCCAGGAACGTGACGGGCGACAGCGGCACGTAGTTGGCCGGCGTTTTGTCCATGTCGAACATGCTCACCTCCGTCCCTCCTGGCCAGTTGCCCCAGCCTGATTGTCCTAGCCTGATTGTCCCAGCCTGATTGTCCCGGCTCGGTTGCCAGTGTGCAACGGCCCGTCCGATTAGGCGAGGCGATCCTCGAGCTGTGCGGCCGGGCTAGTGGTCCTTGGGTGGGCAGGGTGGCGTGCCGCGAGAGGCCGGCGCCATCGATGGACCGATGGCCGGGTCTTCGCGTTCGACGCATAGTTGGTGCTGCATTTCCGCAGTGGGGTCCGTGCGTTCGTCCGGCTGCACCGCTTGCTTCTGCGCCTTTTGGAAGGCATCGGGCTGGCCGCCCACGTAGGCCGGGCCCGTGGGCGGCGCTTGCGCTGCCGCATCGGCGGCTTGCACGGAAGCGATGGGTGCAGCCTGCATGATCAGCACCAACGCCATCCCGGGCAGCACTGAACCGATCCTTGAGAAGCCCATGACACCCTTCCCGTTACTGGCTGGTCTACGGTGCGAAGGATTGGCGCCGCGTTGCGAGGCGGCAAGACCGGGTGAAGCCAGCCAACAACCCGTTCGTTGTCCGCTGCGGTCCGCGCAGCCCTTTTGGACGCCAGGAAGGGCTCCATCTACCATCCTCCGAACGACAGATGGATTGGCTTCGTGAAACAGCCCAGGCTCGTCAAACAAAGTTGGCTCGCCGCCGCCACTTGCCTGGCTTTGTCCGTTGCGGCCCCTGCTTTTGCTCAGGGTGCCGCCCCGGCCGACCAGCCGATTGCGCAGCCGGGCGGCGTACTCCGGGCCACGCTCTCCAACGGGTTGCGCGTGGTGGTCGTGCCCGACAAGCTGGCCCCCGTCGTCACCACGGAACTTAGCTATCTCGCCGGGTCCAACGATGCGCCGGCCGGCTTCCCCGGCACCGCGCACGCGCTGGAACACATGATGTTCCGCGGCAGCGAAGGATTGGACCGCGACCAGCTCTCCGAACTCGGCGCCCTGCTCGGCGGGGTCTACAACGCCAGCACGACGGAGACGGTCACCAAGTACACCTACACCGTGCCGGCGGACGACCTGGGGGTCGCTCTGCACGTCGAGGCGCTGCGGATGGCGGGCCTCAGCCTCAAGCAGGAGGACTGGCAGCAGGAGCGCGGCGCCATCGAGCAGGAGGTCTCCCGCGACCTTTCCAGCCCGTTCTACACCTATGTGGAACAGGCGCAGGCGCTGCTGTTCGCGGGCACCCCGTACGAGCACGACGCGCTTGGCACCCGTCCCTCCTTCGACAAGACGGATGCGGCGCTGCTGCGGCAGTTCTACGAGACCTGGTACGCCCCGAACAACGCGATCCTGGTGATCGCCGGGGACGTGCAGCCGCAGGCCGCGCTCGCCACGGCGCAGGCCGCGTTCGGCGCCATCCCGAGCCGGCCCGTGCCGGTGCACGCGCCGATCACGACGGGGGCGGTGCAAGCCAAGACGCTGACCTTCCCGACCGACTTCCCGATCGGCGTCGTCACCATCGCCTACCGCATGCCGGGGCAGAAATCCGCCGACTTCGCCGCCGCCGACGTGCTGGGCGACGTGCTGAGCAGCCGGCGTGGCGCCCTGTACGGCTTGGTGCCGGCCGGCAAGGCGTTGCTGGCGCAATACTCCTACCGCGCCAAGGCCGATGTCGGCATGGGCCTTGCCATCGCCGCGTTCCCCAAGGGTGGCGACCCGGCTCCCGTGCTGGCGGACGTGCAGGCGGTGCTCGCCGACATCGCGCAGAACGGCGCGCCGCCCGAACTGGTGGAGGCGTCCAAGAAGCAGGAAGTGGCCCAGCTCGCCTTCGCCACCGACAGCATCAGCGGCCTGGCCAGTTCCTGGTCCAACGCGCTGGGCTTCACCGACCTGCCGTCGCCGGACGCCGTGGCCCGCGCCTACGAGGCGGTGACCCCGGCCGACGTGAACCGCGTCGCCCGCACGCTGCTGGATCCGGACCACGCCATCACCGCCATCCTGACCCCGCGCGCCAAGCCGCAGCCCGGCACCAGCGCCGGGTTCGGCGGCGCCGAATCGTTCGACAGCGTGCCGGACCATCCGGTGACCCTGCCGGATTGGGCCTCTGCGGCGCTCGCCCGGCTCGCCTTGCCGGACCCGGGCCCGACGCCCGACGTGAGCGTGCTGCCCAACGGGTTGCGCCTGATCGTGCAGCCCGAACACGTCAGCCACACCGTCTCCGTCTATGGCCAGGTGCGCCAGGTCTCGGACATGGAGGTGCCGCCGGGCAAGGAGGGCGTGGGGCCGCTCACCAGCCAGTTGTTCAGCTACGGCACCGAGGCGCATGACCGGCTCGGCTTCCGCAAGGCGCTGGACGATCTGGCGGTCAGTGCGAGCGCCGGGCCGAGCTTCTCGCTCCGTGCGCCGACTGCCGCGTTCGAGCCCGGCATGAAACTGCTGGCCGAGAACGAGCTGCACCCGGCGTTCCCGCAGGCGGCGTTCGACGTGGCGAAGGTGCAGTTGGCGCAGAGCCTGGCGGGCATGCTGCAATCCCCCGACTACCTGACCGACCGCGCCACGACCCGCGCCACCGTGCCCGAGGGGGATCCGACCCTGCGCGAGCCCACGCCCGACACCGTCATGGCGCTGACGCGGGAGGACGTCACCAGCTACTACGCCGCCGCCTACCGGCCCGACCTCACGACGGTCGTGGTGGTGGGGGACGTGACGCCCGAGGACGCGCGCCGGGTGGTGATGGCCGCGTTCGGCGGCTGGGTGCAGAACGGCGCCACGCCCGCCATCGACCTGCCGCCGATTCCGCCGAGCGGCCCGTCCCGCGTGCAGGTGCCGGACGAGAGCAGCCTGCAGGACAGCGTCTCGATCGAGGAGACGATCGGCACGGCGGTGACCAGCCCGGACCGCTACCCGCTGCTGCTCGGCAACACGATCCTGGGTTCGGGCTTCGCTTCCCGGCTGTATGGCGACCTGCGGGTGAAGACCGGCTACGTGTATTCGGTCAGCAGTTCGATCGACTGGACCCGCACCCGCGGCTCCTACTCGGTCAGCTTCGGGGCCGACGCCGAGAACGTGGAGAAGGCGCGCCAACTCGTGGTGCGCGACATCCGGGATATGCAGCAGGTGCTGGTCAGCGAGTCCGAGCTGACGCGGGCCAAGGCGCAGTTGCTGCGCCGTTTGCCGATGCAGCGGGCGAGCGTGCCGGCGATCGCGGGCGGTTACCTGCGGCTTGCCGATCTCGGTTTGCCGCTCGACCTGCAGCAGACGGCCGCCGAGCGCTACATGGCCGTGACCGCGCCCGACATCCAGCGCGCTTTTGCGAGCGCGCTGCGGCCGGAGGACCTGGCCATCGTCGTCAAGGGCCCTCCCGCGCCCTGAACGGCTGCCTCGTGCCCGCGCGGCGGATGGTCTGCGCGGGGTGCGCGGCAAAAGCGGTTTTGTCGCCCGGACAGGGCAGACGAAGCTGGAAACACCTGTTAGCGTTCATTGCACCCCAGAATCGGGGTATTCGAGGAGATACACTCATGACGACCCGTTTTCCGGGCTTGGTCCCGACCCTGGCGCTTCCCGCAACGATCCTGCTGGCGATGGGCGTTGCCCAGGCGCAGGGGGTTCAGAGCCAGACCGGTTCGATGGCCTATCCGCAATCCCTGCCGTCCGGCCAGGTGCAGATCCAGGCTCCCACCGCGCGTGACACCGGCAACATGGCTTATCCCGCTTCCCCGGGCGGCGTGACCGAGACGACGCCGGGCCGCCGCGCCCCGGTTACGCGCGTGGCTGCAGCGCCCGCCGGCGACCCGGCGAACTCGATGCGCCCGGACGTGGCGCCGACCCCGGCCCAGACGCGCGCCGCCCAGTCGCTCGACACGGCCCCGGCAGCGGCACCCGTGCCGTACACGGACTTCCTGCCGCCCGCGCGGGGCACTGGCAAGGGCGCCATGATGCACCACGGCCGCGTGCCCGTGCATCACGCCGTGATGCGCCACGTCGTCCCCAAGTCCGCGACCCCCGCCGCTGCCTCGGCGCCTGCTGCCACCCCGGCGCCGGCCGCGACCCCGGCCGCTCCCGCGAAGTAACGCCGCAACACACGCCTGAAAACGACTGCCGGGCGTCGACTCGTTCTTTGAACGGGCCGATGCCCGGTGTAGCCTGACCCCGCTTATGCGAGGGTGGCGGGATGGTGCGGGCGTGGATCGGCTTTGCAGCGTTGGCCGCGCTGTCCGCCTGTTCCGGGCCGCGGGAGGCTGGCCGCTCCGGCCTGTCCCACGCCGCGGTCATGGAGTGCGCGCCCTATGCCCGCCAAGTCAGCGGGATCCAACTCTATGGCGACGCGGCCGACTGGTGGGAGCAGGCCGCCGGCCGCTACGCCCGCGGCGGACAGCCGAAGCCCGGCGCCGTGCTGGTGTTCCGACGATCGGCGCGCCTGCCGCACGGCCACGTGTCGGTGGTGCTCGCCTTGCGGTCCCGGCGGGAGATCACCGTCACCCAGGCCAATTGGGTGCGCGGCCGGGTGGCGCACGGTGAACCGGTGGTGGACGTCTCCCCGGACAACGACTGGAGCCTGGTGCGCGTGTGGTGGGAGCCGTCCGGCGTGCTCGGCACCACGCCCTATCCGACGTTCGGCTTCATCGGCCGCGACCCGGCCGGCCGCGCGCCGGAGCCCCCACTGCCGGGTGGGGAGCCGTCCACCCGCCTGCTGACCTCGGATGCCAGCCCTTCCGCAGGCGTGGCTGGCGTGCTGTGTCCGGCGTCTGATACAAACGGCGGATGACCGACTACCGCGACACCGTTTTCCTGCCCGCGACCCCGTTCCCGATGCGCGGCGACCTGCCGAAGCGCGAGCCGGACATCCTGGCGCGCTGGGAGCGGACCGGGCTGTGGGACCGCACCGTGGCCGGCATGGCCGGGCGGCCGAGCTTCGTGCTGCATGACGGGCCGATCTACTCCAACGGCAACCTGCATATCGGCCACGCGCTGAACCGCATCCTGAAGGACGTGGTGATGCGGGCGCACCGCATGGCGGGGTTCGACACGGGTTATATCCCCGGCTGGGACTGCCACGGCCTGCCGATCGAGTGGAAGGTGGAGGAGGAATACCGCCGCACCGGGCGCGACAAGGATGCCGTGCCGGTGCTGGATTTCCGGGCGGAGTGCCGCGCCTACAGCCAGGGCTGGCTCGATATCCAGACGGCGGAGTTCAAGCGGCTGGGCGTCACCGGCGACTGGGCCGGGCGTTACGCCACGATGGATTACGGCTCGGAGGCGGCGATCGCGGGCGAGATCGGCAAGTTCCTGCTGAACGGCGCGCTGTACCGCGGCTTGCGCCCGGTGATGTGGTCGGTGGTCGAGAAGACGGCGCTGGCGGAGGCGGAGATCGAGTACCACGACCGCACCAGCGAGACGGTGTGGGTGCGCTTCCCGATCCTGACCGGCCCGCTGGAGGGCACGTCGGCGGTGATCTGGACCACGACGCCGTGGACCATGCCGGGCAACCGGGCGCTCGCGGCGGGGGCGGCGATCGACTACGCGCAGGTCCGTGTCGACAGCGTGAACGAGGGATCGCTGGCCCGCCCGGGCGAGGCGCTGCTAGTGGCGCTGGACCTGGTGGGTGCGGTGTGCGCCGCCACCGGGATCGCGACCCACCACGTGCTGCAGGTGGTGCACGGCGCGAGCCTGGAGGGCACGCTGTGCGCCCATCCGTTGCGCGGGCAGGGCTACGACGAGGACCGCCCGATCCTGCTCGGCGATTTCGTCACCACGGAGCAGGGATCGGGCCTGGTGCACCAGGCGCCGGCGCATGGCGAGGAGGATTTTGCGCTGTGCCGGGCGAACGGCATCCCGGTGCCGGAGAGCGTGGGCGAGGACGGCCGTTATCTGCCGGATGTTCCGCTGTTCGCGGGCGTGCACGTGTATAAGGCGGCGGGCCCGGTCGGCGCCGCGCTGGAAGCGGCGGGCGGGTTGCTGGCGCGCGGCGAGCTGCGGCATTCCTATCCGCATTCCTGGCGTTCCAAGGCGCCGCTGATCTATCGCGCGACGCCGCAATGGTTCATCCGGCTGGACGGGCCGGAGCAGATCCGTGCCCGCGCGCTGGACGCGATCGACGCCACCGCGTTCATCCCGCCGCAGGGCCGCAACCGCATCGCTTCCATGGTCGCCGGCCGTCCCGACTGGTGCATCAGCCGCCAGCGCGCCTGGGGGGTGCCGATCCCGGTGTTCGTGGAGCGCGCCACCGGCACGCCGCTGCGCGACCCGGACGTGGTGGCCCGCGTGGTGGACGCCTTCACCACCGAGGGGGCGGATAGCTGGTATGCCTCGCCGCCGTCCCGCTTCCTCGGCGCCGGCCGCGACCCGGCCGAGTACGAGCAGGTGATGGACATCGTGGACGTGTGGTTCGAGAGCGGGTCCACCCACGGTTTCGCGCTGCAGGACCGGGGGCTGCCCTGGCCGGCCGACCTGTACCTCGAGGGCTCGGACCAGCACCGCGGCTGGTTCCAGTCCTCGTTGCTGGAGGCGATCGGCACCCGCGGCGCCGCCCCGTTCCGCGCCGTGCTGACCCATGGCTTCGTGCTGGACGAGGCCGGCCGCAAGATGAGCAAGTCGCTCGGCAACGTCACCGCTCCGCAGGCGGTCAGCGACAAGTACGGCGCCGACATCCTGCGCCTCTGGGTGGTGAACGCGGACACCACCGAGGACCTGCGCATCGGTCCCGAGATCCTGAAGCAGCAGGCCGAGCTGTACCGCCGCCTGCGCAACACGCTGCGCTGGCTGCTGGGCTCGCTCGCCGGGTGGGACGCGGCCGAGGGGATGGACCCCGCCGCGATGCCGGAGCTGGAGCGCTGGGTGCTGCACCGGCTGGCCGAGTTGGACGCCCGCATCCGCTCGGCGCTCGACACGCATGACTGGACCGGCGTGTACCCGGACCTGCACGCGTTCTGCTCGGCCGACCTGTCCGCGTTCTACTTCGATATCCGCAAGGACGCGCTGTATTGCGACCGCCCGGACAGCGCCCTGCGCCGGTCGACCCGCACCGTGCTGGACCTGCTGCACCGCTGCCTCACCACCTGGCTCGCCCCGGTGCTGGTGTTCACCGCGGAGGAAGCCTGGGCCGCGCGGTTCGGCGAGGCGGCGGACAGCGTGCACCTGCAGCCCTGGCCGGAGCTGCCGCCGGCGTGGCGCGATCCGGCGCTCGCCACCCGCATGGCGGCGCTGCGCGAGGCCCGCGGCCAGGTGACCACCGCGTTGGAGGCGGCGCGGCGGGACGGCACGATCGGCGCCTCGCTGCAGGCTGCGGTGACGCTGCCGCCCGCGATGACGGACTTGCTCGACCCGGCGCTGTGGACGGAGTTCGCCATCGTGAGCGAGGCCTTCCCCGGCCCGGCGCTCGCCGTCGCCAAGGCGGAGGGCGAGAAATGCGCCCGTTGCTGGAAGCTGCTGCCGGACGTCGGCTCCGACCCGGCCCACCCTGAGCTTTGCCTGCGCTGCGCGGACGCCGTTGCCAGCGGGCTGGTGGGCCAATCCCGGGAGAGTGTGTCGGCATGACCCGCAACCGGATGACCGCGCTTGGCTTGGCCGCCTTGGCCGTGGTGTTCGCCGCCGACCAGGCGAGCAAGCTCTGGATCCTGCAGGGGCTCGACCTGCCGCAGCTCGGCCGCGTGGACCTGCTGCCGGTGCTGAGCTTCACCATGGTGTGGAACCCGGGCGTCACGTTCGGGCTGTTCCGGGCGGACGGCGCGTGGGGGCCGCTGGTGCTGGTGGCCGTCGCGGTCGCCATCGTGGCGGGGCTCGTGCTGTGGCTGCGGCGGGCCGAGACGCGGCTGGTGGCGATCTCGCTCGGCGCCATCGCGGGCGGTGCCGCCGGCAACGTGCTCGACCGGCTGCGCTTCGGCGCCGTGGTCGACTTCATCCACCTCCACGCCGGAGGCTGGAGCTGGTACGTGTTCAACGTGGCCGACGCCGCCATCGTCTGCGGCGTTGCCGCCCTGGTGCTGGACGGGATGCTGCCGCGCGGCCGCCGCACGGTTCCAGTGGAGGAACGGCTTGCAGGTCCGGGCCCGGCGGAGCTATGACGCGGCCATGACGTCCCTGCGCATTTCTGTGACCACGGCCGCGAGGCTGCTGCCTGCGATGACGTTAGCACTGGCGCTGGCCGGCTGCGGCAACGACCTGTCCCGCACCATCGGCCTGACCCGGGATGCGCCGGACGAGTTCACCGTGACGACCCGCGCGCCGCTCTCCATGCCGCCGGATTTCTCGCTGCGTCCGCCGCGTCCGGGCGCCTCCCGCCCGCAGGAGCTGTCGGAGCGGCAGCAGGCCGAAGCCACGCTCTCGCCCACCGCGGCCCTTGGCGGCACACCGGCCGGCACCTCCCCTGGCCAGCAGGCGCTGATCTCGGCCGCCGGCCCCGCCGCGCCGCGCGACATCCGCAACCAGGTCGATTCGGAGGCGCAGCTCGATCAACCCGGCCGGTCCTTCACCGACCGGCTGATGTTCTGGAAGCCCAGCCCGCCGGCCGGAACCCCGGTCGACGCCACCCGCGAGAGCCAGCGCCTGCGCCAGAACGCGGCCCTCGGCCAGAGCGTCGAGTCCGGCGACACCCCGATCATCCAACGCCGCCAGCAGGGCCTGCTCGACTCCATATTCTGACGGATTGCCGGCGGTCGTCCGTCGCCAGACAGCGGTGGCGGGGATCTGCTAGACTACCGCCATGGAGTCGCCCTCACCGCCGTTTGGTCTGGCGCCCGACGACGGGCGGCTGGCGATCGTCCGGCGCCTGCCGGACCATCTGGTGGACCGGATCGCGGCCGGCGAGGTGATCGAGCGCCCGGCTGCCGCCGCCAAGGAGTTGGTGGAGAATGCGATCGACGCTGGCGCCGGCCGTATCGCCATCGTGCTTGAGCGCGGCGGCATCGACCGGATCGAGGTCGTCGATGACGGCGCCGGCATGGACGCGGATGCGCTCGCCCTCGCGGTGCAGCGGCACTGCACGTCCAAGCTCGCCGACGACCAGCTCATCCGCATCACCACGCTGGGCTTCCGCGGCGAGGCGCTGCCCTCGATCGGTGCGGCGGCGCGGCTGCAGATCACCTCCCGTCCGCCTGGCGCCGCCCACGCCTACCGCATCCGCGTGGAGGGCGGCGCCACGACCCCGGCCGCCCCCGCCGCCGGGCCGCCCGGCACGCAGGTGCTGGTGTCGGACCTGTTCTTCGCCACCCCCGCCCGCCGACACTTCCTGAAGTCGCCGCGCGTGGAGGCCGACCACGCGGAGGCCGCCATCCGCCGCCTGGCCTTCGCCGCCCCGGGGGTCGCGATGCGGCTGGTCAGCGACGGCCGCGTCGTGTTCGATCTGCCGCCGCAGGATCCGGCCAGTCGCGCGGCCGCCCTGCTGGGGGCCGAGCTCGTGCCGGTGGCGGGCGAGCGCAACGCGATGCTGCTGCGTGGCCACGCCGCCCCGCCCGCGACCAGCCGCGCCACCGCGTCCGGGCAGTCGCTGGTGGTGAATGGCCGCCCCGTCACCGACCCGGTGCTGCGCACGGCGGTGCGCGTGGCCTACCGCGACGTGATCGCCGCCGGACGCCACGCGGTGCTGGCGCTGGAGCTCACCGTGCCGGCCGAGGCGGTGGACGTGAACGTGCACCCGGCCAAGACCGAATTGCGCTTCCGCGACCCCGAGGCGGTGCGCGCGCTGGTGATCGGGACCTTGCGCCGCAGCCTGAGCGTGGGCGCGGGCGCGTCCCTCCCCCACGCCGCGTTCCGCCCGGCCCTGCGACTGATGCCGCCGCCGACGCGGCCCCACGCTTCCCACGCCCGCGGCTTCGCCGAGGCCGCGTTGCCCTTCGAACCGAGTTCGCGCGCTGCCGCGGTGTCCATTCCTTCACCCGCCACCCCGCCCGCCTACCCATTGGGGGCCGCGGTGGCGCAGGTGCTGGACACCTACGTGATCGCCGTGGCGGGTGATGGCAGCCTCGTGCTGGTGGACCAGCATGCGGCGCACGAGCGGCTGACCCACGAGGCGTTGGCCGCGCAGCACAAGGCGGGCGGCGTGCGCAGCCAGCCGCTGCTGCTGCCGGCGGTGGTCGACCTGCCGCCGCCCGACGCCGCCCGGCTGCTCGGCCATGCCGACGCGCTGCACGGCCTGGGGCTCGAGATCGAGGCATTCGGTCCCGGGGCGGTGCTGGTGCGCGCCCTGCCGGCGCTGCTCTCCACCGGCGGTCCGCCCGACCCGGCGCCGCTGCTGCGGGACCTGGCCGACGAACTGGCCGATTGCGGCGAGGCGACCGTGCTGGAAGCCCGGCTGGACGCCGCGATCGCCCGCCTGGCCTGCCACGGCAGCGTGCGCGCGGGCCGCCGGCTCAATGCCGACGAGATGAACGCGCTGCTGCGCCGGATGGAGGCGACGCCGCGCGCCGCGACCTGCTCGCACGGCCGCCCGACCGTGCTCAAGCTGAGCCGCGCCGAGATCGAGGTCTTGTTCGGCCGCCGCTAGCGACGCGCTGTTCTGCCATCACTAGCGACGTGCGCGAACTTTCCGGCCCGGCCCGGCGTTGGCGCATGGTGAAAGCATTGCTCTACGTCTTCGTCGCCGTGGCTGGGGCGCTCACTTCGGTGGAGGCGGGGTCCAACGCCAAGTTCACCAAGACCATGGGCGGTCCCTGGTGGCCGTCGATCTTCTTCTCGCTGATCTCGCTCGGTTGCCTGGCGATCGGCACGGCGGTGGTCGGCGGCGGCCTGTCCACGGCGAAGCTGGCGCAGGTGCCGTGGTGGAGCTGGACCGGCGGGGTGATCAGCGCGATCTACATTGTGTCCATGCTGGTGGCGCCGGGTCAACTCGGCGCCGGCCTGTTCACCGGGTTGACCGTTACGGCGGCGGTGATCGCTTCCATTGCGCTCGATAACTGGGGCTTGGTCGGCTTCGAGGTGCATCCGGCCGGCATCGGCCGCCTGATCGGCGGCGCCCTGATGGTGGCCGGCCTTATCTGCGTGGCCGTGTTCTGAGGCAGCGGGCCGATACCCTGACGGTTGAGACGGCGGGCAAGGGCTTGGTGCCGATCACCGCGCCCGTGGCCGCATGGGTGGCCGAAACCGGGATGACGACCGGCCTGCTCACGGTGTTCATCCGCCATACCTCTGCCTCGCTGCTCATCCAGGAGAATGCCGATCCTACGGTGCGTGCCGACCTGGAGGCGTTCTTCTCCTGGCTGGTGCCGGAGAACGTCGGTTACCGCCACGACACCGAGGGACCGGACGACATGCCGGCCCATATCCGCGCCGCCCTGACCCAGACCCAGCTCAACATTCCCGTGTCCGGCGGCCGCATGGCGCTCGGCACCTGGCAAGGCCTGTATGTCTGGGAACACCGCCGCGCGGCCCACCGCCGCGAGATCGCCCTTCACCTGATCGGCGACTGAACGCGACCGGCCAGGCCGGGGCTCCACTTTACCGTTCGAGCTGCGTCCACCGAAGGGTGGCCCGTCGTCTTTTTGTCAAGATGAGTTGACAGCAAAAACCGTCAGTCTAACATGACAATCCTGGGTGTCGTCCTGATTGGGCCGGTGCCTGACGTTGCAGGAGCATGCCAAGTCCGGTGCCAGCACCGGGATCGATCAAGAGCAAACCCAACCCGAATGCATCCCAGGGAGATGTGCGTATGGCTGAAGAAGCGGTTGCCGCGGATTTCGATCCGGCCAAGGTCTGGCCCACCGGCCTGACCATTCCGGAGTCCGAAGAACTCCATCGTCACGTGATCGACGGTACGCGGGTGTTCTTCGTCCTTTCCGTCGTCGCACATTTCCTGGCGTTCATTTGGTCGCCGTGGCTGCATTGAGGGGAGACGAAGCATGAACCAGGGTAGAATTTGGTGCGTCGTGCATCCGACCGTCGGCCTGCCGCTGTTGCTCGGCAGCGTGGCGCTCACCTCGCTGGCCGTGCACACGGCGGTGATGACCCACACGACGTGGATGAGCAATTACTGGCAGGGGGCCGCGCGCGCCCGCGTCACGGAGAAGGGCGGCAACCCGGCGCTCGCCTCCACGGCACTCACCGGCCAGCAGCCCGCTTATGTGCTCAGCATCGCCCCCGTGGCGGCCGCGCCCGGCACGACCAACGCGGCGTTCGTCGTCACCGTGGCGCCCAACCCGGCGGCCTCCACCGCTGCGAGCGTGTCACCGCCAGCCGGGCCGGCCAAGCTCGCCCAGACGGCGTCGGCTACACCCTGACACTCTGATCCGGGCGCGGGGCAGGCTGCCTCGCGCCCGGACTCCTTTTCCGCCCGCCGTCTTATCGGAGGTGAGGTCACGGTGAGTGTCGACTGCTGCGCTGTTGTGCCGTTGTGGGTGCGGCCATGGTGAACCGCATGACCCGCCGCCTGGTCCATGCCTGGGTCGGGCTCGGCTCCCGCTTCTTGCCGTTCGCCGATGCGGCCACGCCGGACCTGCCTCTGCCCCGGCTGTTGCGGCTGTCGCTGTTCCAGGTCTCGGTCGGCATGGCGCTGGTGCTGCTGGTGGGCACGCTGAACCGGGTCATGATCGTGGAGCTGGGCGTGCCGGCCTCGCTGGTCGGCGTGATGGTAGCGCTGCCGCTGCTCGCCGCCCCGTTCCGCACCCTGATCGGCTTCCGCTCGGACAACCACCGCTCGGCGCTTGGCTGGCGCCGGGTGCCGTTCATCGCCAAGGGCGCCATGGTGCAGTTCGGCGGGTTGTCGATCATGCCGTTCGCGTTGCTGGTGTTGTCCGGCCAGGGCGAGGCCGGCTCGGCTCCGGCCTGGATCGGCGAGCTGAGCGCCGGGGTGGCCTTCCTCCTGGTCGGCGCCGGTTTGCACACGGTGCAGACCGTCGGCCTGGCGCTGGCCACCGACCTCGCCGCCCCCCGCACCCGGCCCAACGTGGTCGGCCTGATGTACGTGTCGCTGCTGCTCGGCATGGTCGTGAGCGCCCTGTTGTTCGGCGCGCTGCTGGCCAACTTCACGCCCGGCCGGCTGATCCAGGTGGTGCAGGGCGCCGCCGTCGCCACCATCGTGCTGAACAGCGTCGCCCTGTGGAAGCAGGAGAGCCGCCGTACCGCCAGAGCCGTACCGGCCGAACCGCCCCGCTTCGGCGAGACCTGGCGGCATTTCACCCGGGACGGCGCCGTGGTGCGCCGGCTGGTCGCGGTCGGCCTCGGCACCATGGCGTTCAGCATGGAGGACGTGCTGCTCGAACCCTATGGCGGCCAGGTGCTGCACCTGACGGTGGGCGACACCACCAAGCTCACGGCGACCCTCGCCGTGGGCGGGCTGCTGGGTTTCGCACTGGCCTCCCGCGTGCTGAGCCGCGGCGCCGACCCGTTCCGCATGGCTATGCAGGGCGCGCTGGTCGGGCTGCCCGCGTTCGCCGCCGTCATCGCCGCGGCACCGTTCGGCTCCCCGGCCCTGTTCGCGATCGGCACGGCGCTGATCGGGTTCGGCGCGGGATTGTTCGGCCATGGCACGCTCACCGCCACGATGGACCTGGCGCCGCGCAGCCAGGCCGGGCTGGCGCTCGGGGCCTGGGGGGCGGTGCAGGCCACCGCCGCGGGGCTGGCCATCGCAGCGGGCGGCATCCTGCGGGACGCGGCCGCCGGGCCGGCGCTGGCGCACGGGTATGGGCCCGCGTTCGGCTATCAGTGCGTCTACGGGTTGGAGTTGCTGCTGCTCGTCACCACGGTGGTGTCGATGGCGCCGTTCCGCCGTCCGGCCGCGCCAGTCACACGGGCCCGCAGCCCGGAAAAGGAGACATCATGGCTGTGATCACGCGTCTCTACGCTGACCGCTCGACCGCCGATGCGGCCTTGGCCGCCCTGAAGGAACACGGGGAGGATTTCGGCACCGAGATCATCACCGCCCCAGCCGGCGCGATGGCCACGGCAGACCAGGCCGAGTCCGAGCCGGGACCCGAGCCGGACTCCGGGCCGCTGCTCACCGAACTGGCGCAGGCCGGGGTGGACCGGAGCCATGCGGCGATCTACGCCGAGCACCTCAAGCATGGCGGCGCCCTGCTCGTCACCGCGCCGCTGTTCATGCACGGCCAGGCGGTGAGCGATATCCTGGACGGCTTCCACGCGACCCCGGTCGAGCTGCCGGACGTTTACGTCCAGCCGACCAAGGCCGAACTCCGCGCCGCCCCGCTCTCCGCCGCCCTCGGCTGGCGCGTCCTGCTGTCCGATCCGGCGCCGCTGTCCCGCCGGCTCGGCTGGCGCACGCTGATCCGGCTGCCGCCCGACCCACCCGGCACATCCAGCGTGAGCCGCCAGTCGCGTGATGCCGCTCCGCTGTCCCGCGTGACGCACCTGCCAACGCTGAGCGCCGACCCGGCTCCTCTGTCCCGCCTGGTGAAGTTCCGCACGCTTTGGGACCGCGCCGCGCCGCTGTCCGAGCGCGCCAAGGTCCGCACCCTGCTCGACGAGCCTGCGCCGCTATCCAAGCGCGCCAAGTTTCGTACCCTGATCCACGACCCGGCTCCGCTCTCCCGCTTGCTCAACCTACCGGTGCTCACCAAGCGGCAGCAGCCGTTGCTGAGCGCGCGGCCTACCAAAGCCGCGTGGGAGTGACCTGACGAGTAGGCATCCATGAAGGTTCGGCATAGGTCGTGATGGAGCCGTCGTCCGGCCGCTTCTTTGCACGTTCGCGGAGCTCTCCGGCGTCCGATCGGCCCCGTTCCATGATATCACCGGTGGACGACCAAGAGGCGCCAACCTATGCCGTTGATCAAATACAGGTCCCATGACCCGAGGCTGATTGCCCGGCGCACGCGCCTGACAGTGCCAGGATGGGGCGGCGCACAGGACCCCCGTGCGGACGGTTCGCATGAACAGCCCTGGCATTGCATTCCGTTTACCGAAGCGGCCGCGGCCGGGATCGAAGTCGGCTATCCCTATGACGAGGACCTGCACGTCACGTTCACGGACGGCGTTGTTCGCTTCACGAATGCGGCGGGGGCGCCAGTCCCGGACAGCCCGGAGGCGCCACCCTTCCGCAGTTTCGGTGCGGATTACTACACTTACCAGAGTTCGATGGACTTCAAGGTGGCGGATGACTTCGCCATCAAAGTAGAAACGCATCCCCGGTTCTACACGGACCGGACCGGAACGGTGCCGATCGCAGTGCCCGCTATCATACGGCAGTGGTGGCCGATGATCTACTTCATCGTCTTCAAGGCACCCCCAGCCGGCCGGACCCATGTCTTCCGCCGTGGCGAGCCGTTCGTTCAAGTCACGATCGTTCAGGCAGACGCGCCGGTGACTCTGGCGGACATGCCTGCCGAGGAAGCCGCTGAGCGGGAATTGCAGTCGGAACGGATCTACGCAAGCCGCGCGACGCTGGCGGCCGATACGCAGTGGACGTCGTCAACCGACACGGTATTCGACGGCACCTACCGCCGGTTGTACGGCGCTGCCCAATCCTCCAAGCGCCAGCGATGAACCACGGCGCAGGGCGGCCGGAACCGCCCTGCTTTCGTGACTAACGGATCACCACGGGTCCGATACGCACGCCATGGTGGTGATGGTGGTGGTAATAGCGCCGGCGATAGTAGCGGTGGTGGTGATGGTGGTGGTGGCGGTAGTACTGCACCGACAGGATCTCTGGTTCTGCCGGCTGGGCTGAGTTCTGCTCGAGCAGGGCCTTTTGGACGGCAAGAGCATTCGGGATCGGCTTCAACAAGTCACCGTAGCTGTCGGCGTGCATGACCCCGTCCACGTCAACCGTGGCAGCCGGCATTGCGTGGGAGGGGCTCGCAACGGCAAACGCGCCCATCACCCCTAGAAGACCAGCGAGACTCTTATCCATCAATCCTCCTCTGCAAGCTGAGCCGGAAGAATGGATCTTTAACCGGCGGCGACGAACGTCAGCCAGATAAGTAACGAGCTTGGTTCTTAGATGTTCCCTGGATCGAAAAAGAGTTGGCGCATGCGGCGGCGTATTTGCGAGAGCGTTACCGTGTCCGTCAGCGTATTTGAGACGAACCCTTGGGCCTCCAACGTTGCTCGGCCGGATCTGGGTGGCCGCAAGCCTGACCGAGATTACCCGCTACTCCGCTAGTGCCCGGGCGACCTCCGCCCGCAAGCCCGGCAGCACGTCCGTCACGAACCAGGGATTGCGCGTCTCCCATACGCCCGTGCGCCACGAGGGGTGCGGCAGCGGGAAATACCGCGGCAGATGGTCCCGCCAGGCCCGCACCCGCTCCGTCATCGCTCCGCGGCCCAGCGCGTCCACCTGCGCGTAGCTGCCGACCAGCAGCGTCAGCCGGAGCTGCGGCATCAGGCCGAGCAGCCTGGGCCGCCACAGCCGGGCGCATTCCGGGCGCGGCGGGCAGTCGCCGCCCTGCGGCAGGCGGCCGGGATAGCACAGCCCCATCGGCAGGATCGCGACCTGCGCGCCGTCGTAGAACTGCTCCGGCGTCATGCCGAGCCAGCCGCGCAGCCGCTTGCCGCTCTCGTCGGTCCAGGGCGTGCCGCTGGCGTGCACCTTGGTGCCGGGCGCCTGGCTCGCGATCAGCAGCCGCGCCGTGGTGGACACGCGCAGGATCGGGCGGGGGCCGAGCGGCAGCAGGTCCGCGCAAACGGTGCAGGCCCGCGCCTCGGCCGCTGCCTGTTCAAGGGTATCAGGCAAGGGGATACTCCACTTCCTCGGTGTAGACCGCGCCATCCTTGCCGAGCTGCGAGGAGAACAGCGTGAAGTGGGTGACCTGGACCGGCTCCGCCCGCAGCAGGTTGTGCGCCTGCATCCATTCCACCAGCTTGACCGCGCCCCCGTCCAAACGAGCGCCGTCCAGCCGGGCCACTGTCACATGCGGCGAGAAGCGGCGGCGTTCCGGCTCGAAGCCGATACGCTGCACCGCGGTCTCGATCTTGTTCTGCAGGTGTTCGAGCCGCTCGTTGCGCGCCACCCCCGCCCACAGCGCCTGCGCCCGGCCGGATTTCTCGAACACGCCGACCCCGCTCAACTGCAGCGTGAATTGCTTGCCGCGCAGCGCGGCCAGCGCGAGATCCAGTTCCTCCGCCCGGTGGCCCGGCATCTCGCCCAGGAACCGCAGCGTCAGGTGGTAGTTCTCGGGCGGCAGCCAGCGCACGCCGGGCAATCCCGTCGCCAGCCGGGATAGGCGGGCGCGCGTCTCGTGCGGCAAGGCGAGGGCGACGAACAGCCTCACGACGCAGCCGGGACCTCCTTCAGAAGGCGCTCGACGGCCGGCTTGATGTGGGCGACCACCTTCTTTACGCCCGCCGGGTTCGGATGGATGTGGTCCGCCTGGTTGAGCGCCGGGTCTCCTGCCACGCCCTCGAGGAAGAACGGGTCGTATACCAGCCCGGGCCGCTTGCCGAGCTGGGCGAACACGCCGGTGAACTCCCGCTCGTAGGGGGCGCCGAGATTGGGCGGGGCCACCATGCCGGACAGCAGCGTGGGGATATGGTCCTGTTGCAGCGTGTCCAGGATCGCGGTCAGGTTCGCCTGCATGTCCGTGGGAGGGGTGCCGCGCAGCCCGTCATTGCCGCCAAGTTCCACCAGCACCGCATCCGGCTTGTCGGCCAGCGCCCAATCCAGCCGGGCCCGCCCGCCCGCGGTCGTATCGCCGGAGACGCCGCCGTCCAGGATCTGCACGTCGAACCCGTCCGCCTTGAGCGCCTGGCCGAGCTGCGCCTGGAATGCGTCGGGCTGCGCCAGGCCGTAGCCCGCGGCCAGCGAGTCGCCGAACACCAGCAGCTTGAGCGTCCGCGCGCCGGCAGTGGCGGGGGCCAACAGCATGGGGGACAAAAGCATCAAGCTTGTGGCCAAAGCCTGTGCCCGACGCCGGGCCAGGCCATATGGAGGAACCATGGACATCAATCCTCCCGCGGCCACCGCACCTCTCGTCCAGGTGCGCGGCCTCTGCTTGACCGTGCCCGCGGCATCGGGGCCGGTCAACATCCTCACCGGTATCGATCTCGATGTGGGGGCGGGGGAGGCGGTTGGCATCGTCGGCCCATCCGGGTCGGGCAAGACCAGCCTGCTGATGGTGTTGGCCGGGTTGGAGCAGGCGACCGGTGGGCGCGTGACCGTGGCCGGGCAGGACCTGACGGCGCTGGGCGAGGACGCGCTGGCCCGGTTCCGCCGCGCCACGGTCGGCATCGTGTTCCAGGCGTTCCACCTGATCCCCACCATGACGGCGCTGGAGAACGTGTCCGTGCCGCTCGAGCTGGCCGGCCACCCCGATCCTTCCGGCCGCGCAGCCGCGAGCCTGCGCGCGGTCGGTCTCGGCCACCGGCTGACGCACCTGCCGGGCCAGCTCTCGGGGGGCGAGCAGCAGCGGGTGGCGCTGGCCCGCGCCTTTGCGCCCGCCCCGCGGCTGCTGCTGGCCGACGAGCCCACCGGCAACCTGGACGCGGCGACGGGCCGCACGGTGATGGACCTGCTGTTCGCCATGCAGGCCGAGCACGGCACGACGCTGCTGCTGATCACGCACGACCCGGCGCTCGCCGCGCGCTGCGGCCGCCAGATCCGCATCGCCGACGGCCGGGTCGCCGAGGCGGTGGCATGAGGCTCGCCTGGACCATCGCGCTGCGTGACCTGCGCGGCGGGGTGCGCGGTATCCGCATCGTGCTGGCTTGCCTGGCGCTGGGTGTGGCGGCGATCGCGGCCGTGGGCAGCCTGCGCGCCGCGGTGAACGAGGGCCTGGCCAGCAACGGGGCCGAGTTGCTGGGCGGCGACCTGGCCATCGACGGCGGCGCCCAACCGCTGCCGGACGCGCTGCGCCCGTTCCTGACCGCGCGGGGCGGCAAGATCTCCGCCATCGTCACCATGCGTTCGCTGCTGGTCGCCCCCTCCGGCGAGCGCCAGTTGATCGACCTCAAGGCGGTGGACGGGGCCTATCCTCTCATCGGCACCGTGGGCCTCGACCCGGCGATGCCGATCGGCCAGGCGCTGGACGGCGGCGTGGTTGCCGATCCGTTGGTGCTGGCGCGGTTGAAGCTGCATGCGGGCGACACCGTGCGGATCGGATCGGCCACCTTCGTATTGCGCGCGGCCCTGACCGCCGAGCCGGACCATGCCAACGGGCTCGCGATCCTCGGCCCCCGGGTGCTGATCGCCAGTTCCGCGCTGCCCGCCACCGGGCTGGTGCAGACGGGGTCACTGCTCGGCTACGAGTGGCGCGTGCTGATGCCGCCCGGCACGGATACGCAGGCGCTCACCGCCGCCATCCGCAGCGCGTTCCCCAATTCCGGCTGGAGGATCCGCAACTCCGCCGAGGCGGCACCCGGCGTCAGCAACGCGGTCGACCAAACCAGCCTGTTCCTGACCCTGGTCGGCCTGTGCTCGCTGCTGGTGGGCGGCATCGGGGTCGCGACGGGCGTGCGCGCCTGGATGGAGGCGCGCGCCCGCACGGTGGCGACGCTGCGCTGCCTGGGAGCGGAGGCCGGGCTGATCCTGCGCATCTTCCTGGTGCAGGTCGGGTTGCTGTGCGCGGTGGGGATCGCGATCGGGGTGGCGATCGGCGCCGCGCTGCCGATCGTGGGGTTGTGGCTGTTCGGGGACCTGTTGCCGGTGCCCGCCTCGACCGGTGTCTATCCGGGGCCGCTCGCGCTTGCCGCGTTGTACGGGGCACTCACGGCGGGAGCGTTCGCGCTGTGGCCGCTGGCCCGTGCGGCGCAGATCCCCGGGGCGGCGCTGTTCCGCGATGCGTTGCTGCCGTCCGGGCGGGGTGTGCCGGCGCCGGTGTGGGTGGCCAATATCGTGCTGGTGGCGGCCCTGGTCGCGATCGTGGTCGGCACGGCGCCCAACCGCTTCTTCGCGCTGTGGTTCTGCGGCAGCGCCGCGGCCACGCTGCTGGTGTTCCGTGCCGGCGGTTCGGTGCTGATGGCCGCCGCCCGCCGCGCCCGGGTGCGCCGTCCGGTGGCCTGGCGGCTCGGCGTGGCCAATCTGTTCCGCCCGGCGAGCCAGGCGCCGTTATTGCTGGTCGCCCTCGGTTTGGGGCTCACCACGCTGTCCGCGGTGGCGCTGATCGAGGGTAATATCCGCCGGCAGATCCTGGGCCAGTTGCCGGAGGCCGCGCCCTCGTTCTTCTTCATCGACATCCAGAACGACCAGTTGCCGCGGTTCGAGCAGATCGTCCACACCATCCCCGGGACCGCCGACCTGCACCAGGTGCCCAGCCTGCGTGCCCGCATGGTGGCGATCAACGGCGTGCCGGTGGACAAGGTGCACGTGAAGGAGGGTAGCGAGTGGGCGCTGCGCGGCGACCGCGGGCTGACCTACTCGGCCGAGGTGCCGCGCGGGTCCACGGTGGTGGCCGGGCAATGGTGGCCGGCGGATTACGACGGGCCGCCCGAGGTCTCGCTGGATGCGGGGCTGGCCGATGGCTGGGGCGTCAGGGTGGGGGACACGCTCACGGTCAACGTGCTGGGCCGGGACCTGGTGATGAAGATCGTGAGCCTGCGCACGATCCAGTGGCGCCAGTTGGCCATCAACTTCACCCTGGTGGCGTCGCCGGGTCTGCTGCAGCGGGCGCCGCACATGCACATCGCCACGGTCCGCGAGCCGGCTGCCGAGGACGCGCCGTTGTTGCGGGCGGTGACGGACGCGCTGCCGAACGTGACCGGGATCCGGGTCGCCGACATCCTGCAATCGGTCGCAGACCTGGTGGGCAAGCTGGCGGCGGCGCTGGCGGCCACCGGGTCGGTAACGCTGGCCTCGGGTGCGCTGGTGCTGGCCGGCGCCGTTGCGGCCGGGCAGCGGCGGCGGGTGGCGGAGGCGGTGGTGCTGAAGACGCTGGGCGCCACGCGTTCGCAGATCCGCACTGCCTGGCTGGTGGAGTTCGGCTTGATCGGCGCCACTGCCGGCGTGATCGCGGCTGGGCTCGGCACGCTGGCGAGTTGGGGCGTCACGCACTTCCTGTTGCGCGCGCCCTGGTCTTTCCTGCCCGGCGTGCTGGTGCTCACGGTGGGTGGGTGCGTGGTGCTGATGCTGGGCTTCGGCTACGCGGGCACGGCCTTGGCCTTACGGGTGCGTCCAGCTCCCTATCTTCGTAACGAATAGGTGTTAAACCATCGCAATCTGTTGCCGATTTCGCTTGATCCACCTTCCGAGTCGGCCAAGATAGTGACGCAAGAGGCATCTCGCCTTAACCGAGGAACACTGGGCCATGGCCTATACCCCCGACTTCCGGGCTTACGCACCGGCGACAGGCGCGAATGCCGCCGTCATCGATGCGGGCCTACGCGCCTATATGTTGCGCGTTTACAATTGGATGGCGTCCGGCCTGCTGCTGACCGGCGCCGTTGCCTACGGCGTTGCGAACACGTCGCTGATCAACCTGTTCTACCCGTTGGTGCAGACGCCGTATGGCCTGCGCCATACGCAGGGACCGCTGGCGATCGTGGCGATGCTGGCTCCGCTTGCTTTCGTCCTGGTGCTGTCGTTCGGCGTCAATCGCCTGTCAAAGACCGCCGTCCAGGGTATCTTCTGGGCGTTCTGCGCGGCGATGGGTGCGAGCTTGACGTCGATCTTCCTCGCCTACAGCGGCGAGTCGATCGTGCGCACCTTCTTCATCACCGCCGGCACGTTCGGTGCGATGAGCCTGGTGGGCTACACGACGAAGCGTGACCTGTCCGGCATGGGCTCGTTCCTGATGATGGGCCTGTTCGGCATCATCCTCGCCAGCCTGGTGAACATGTTCATCGGCAGCAGCGGGCTGCAGTTCATCATCAGCATCGTGGGTGTGCTCGTGTTCGTGGGGCTGACCGCCTACGACACGCAGCGCATCAAGCTGACCTACACGCAGTTCGCCTATGCGGACGGTGTGGACCAGGCCGGCAAGCGGTCGGTGTATGACGCGCTGAGCCTGTACCTGAATTTCATCAACCTGTTCATGCTGCTCCTGCAGCTAACCGGGAACCGCAGCAGCAACAACTGATCGCTGCCGCCACAAGAAAAACCCCGGGGTGAAAGCCCCGGGGTTTTTTTCTGACTTCTTCCGCTCGCCTTTGGGGACTGGGTTGGACAGACGCCCACGGTCCGGTGCGCTCCACTGCTCCCTCGAGGGGAGTAGATGGTCAGACCGTTTTCAGGAAATCGGCTAGCTTCGTGACGGCTGTTGGCTTGTCCGTCTTGTCCAGCGCTGCAAGCTCCGCGGCCAGCCGGTCCATCGCCGCCTCGTAGATCTGCCGCTCGCTGAAGCTCTGATCGGGCTGGCCGGCGTTGCGGTGCAGATCCCGCACGACCTCGGCAATCGCGATCGGGTCGCCGCTGTTGATCTTCGCCTCGTATTCCTGCGCGCGGCGGGACCACATCGTCCGCTTGATCCGCGCCCGGCCTTTCAGCACCGCCATCGCATCGTCGAACATCTTGCGCGTCGCCAGCTTGCGCAACCCGGCCGAGCGCGCCTTGGAGACCGGCACGCGCAGCGTCATCCGGTTCTCTTCGAACGTGATGTGAATGAGCTCCAGCCTGTGGCCGGCGATCTCCTCGGTGGCAATCCGCTCCACCTTGCCCACGCCATGCGTCGGGTAGACGACGTGGTCGCCTTCGTGGAAGATTTCCGCCTTGGCCGGCATCCGCGCGTGGACGATGGGGCGGTTCGGCACGCCCGGCATGTGGCCCGGCATGCGCGGCGCGACCCGGTTGGACACCGGCGGGCCGTCTTCTTCCTCCTCTTCCTCCTCGTCGGGAACGACAGCCAGGTCCGTCTCGAGATCCTCCTCGCCGACCACGTCCTCGATGTCGGCCGCAGCAAGCGGGTCTATGTCGCCTTCAGCGCCCTCCGGCGGCAGTTCCGGGATCAGGTCGGCCTCGTCCAGGGCCGCAGGCTCTTCCGCGTCTGGAACCGGAGCCTCGTGCAGCGTCTCGCCATGGTCGTGCAGGACGTCCTTCGGCGGCAAGCTCTCGTCGTTCATGTCGGTAATGGTCTTCAACTCCGGTTTCTGCCTGGCTGCCCTGGCAGGTCGGGCAACGCCCGCGGCGGCACCCCCTTTGCGTGCGGGTGTGTGCCGGTTCGAGCGTCCCGTCACTGCGTCAGCCATAGCCCGCCCTCCAACACCAATGGACACCGCCAGCGCACAGCGCCACGGCCGTCCTGGAGTGGTCATGGATAAGGGGCACCAGCCACGCAAGCGGGCGCTCCCGCTGGCGCTATATCACAGTGCAGGCGGTTCGTCAGCCCTCGCTGGCGGTGTTACGCCGTGCCGGGGCTGGTCGAGAACAGCGCTTCCTTGCCCGGCTTGTCCTTCCAGGCATCGGCATCCTCGGGCGGCGTGCCCTTGCGGGTGATGTTCGGCCACTCGAGCGCGTAAACCCGGTTGCGCTCGGCCCAGGCTGCCGCACGGTCGTCGCTATCCGGTACGATCGCCTCGGCCGGGCATTCCGGCTCGCACACGCCGCAGTCGATGCACTCGTCAGGATGGATCATCAGCATGTTTTCGCCGACATAGAAGCAGTCGACGGGACACACCTCGACGCAGTCCATATACTTACATTTGATGCAGTTCTCGGTGACCACGTAGGTCATACACTTTAGCTCCAACGACGGCCCGGGCTTGAAGTAGGGCGGTATCGCGCCGTTTCATCCCTCGTGCAAGCGGGGGTGAGATCCGGTGTGCGCGCCGGGCTCCTCGACGTCCTCGTACAGCAGCCTTGCGTCCGGCGGCGGGCCGCGCCGTTCCGCCAGGGCCAGCACGCGCACCACGCGCACCGTGCCACCGGCGGCGAAGGTCAGCACGTCGCCTGGCCGCAGCTTGGCATGCGGCTTGTCGGTGGGCTGCCGGTTGATGCGGATGGCGCCTTGTTCCACCCACGCCGCGCACGCCGATCGCAGCTTTCTGAACCGCGCGCACCAGAGCCATTTGTCGAGCCGCTGCCACGTGCGGTCCTCGACGTCGCTCAACGGCGCATCCGGATGGGCGTGCGCATGAGAGGCGCCCTCACCCCCGCCGTCTTCCGTGAAGGACGGGAGAGGGGGAATGAGGTGCCAGGGTCGGGTGGCAGCCAGGCCTCACGGGCTGCGCCGCAGCGACGCCAAGGCTGCGAACGGATTGTCCGGCCGCACCGGCGCCGGTTCGGCGCTCGGCCGGGGCCGCGCCATGATCCGGCCGGCATTGGCGGCCAGCATCGAGGGCGCCGGCGGGCCGAACATCTCCGGCTCCAGCGCCACGGCCGGCATCACCCGCGCGCCCAGGGCCCGCAGCACTGCCGGCAGCAGCTCGGCGCGGATCGAGAGCCGCGACGCCAGGTTGGGCGGCAGCGCCGTCGCCCGCCGCCGGGTCGCGTGCGCCAGTTCCGCCGCGACCCGCTCGGCGATGTCCAGCCGCAGCAGCACCGGCCCTGCCTCGAACCAGCCCATCGCGAAGGCGAAGCCGGGTGGCCACGCGGCTGGCGCCGGGATCGAAACCTGGCCCGGCGCCGGCAGCTCCGGCGGGGCTGCCCGGTGCGCCACGGCCCACAGCATCGCCCGCAAGGCCATCGCCCGCGGCTTCAATGCCGCCGGGCTGAACAGGCCGAACCGCCCGGCGCGCACCCCGAGCAGCTTCAGCTTGGCCCGGTCCGGCGGCGACAACTCCAGCGCGTATGCCACGCCGCCGGCCTCGCTCACCTGGTGCAGCGGGCCGCGCAACGCCGGGTCGGCCACGGCGGCCAGCCGCAAGACGGGCGCCAGCTCCGCCTCGATCCGGGCGGTCACGAAGGTTTGCAGCCGGACGCGGACCCGCTCGCGCCCCGGGCCGTCCAGGTGCTCGCTGTCGGTCACTTCCACCGCCGGGCGGAGCATGGCGTTGCCGGGCCGCAGCCGGGCCACCGATCCGCCGCCCCAGCCGACGCGGCCATCCGGCGCCAGGGTGAACGCGTCGTCCGCCGCGTCCACGAGCTGGCCGACCCGGCGCGGCATCTCCTGGCGCAGGGCACGGCGGGCGGCACGCAGCACCAGGCGTTTCTCGTCACCGACGGCCGCCGGGTCGGGGACGAAGCTGAACCCCTCCACGTGCCCGACCGAGTGCCCTTCCACCACGACCTCGCCCCGCGGCGTCACCGCAGAGAGCAGGCTCTCGCCCTCCGCATTCTCCAGCCGGCGCAGCAACAGGGTGGAGCGCCGGTCCACGAAGCGCGCCGTCAGCTTCTCGTGCAGCGCGTCCGAGAGCTTGTCCTCCACCGCGCGGGCGCGTTCGGCCATGCCCAGCGCGTCGCGCACCCAGTCCGGACGGGCGGCGATGTAGGACCACACGCGCACGCCGGAGAGCCGCTGCATCAGCGTGTCGATGTCGCCGTCGGCGCGGTCCAGCGCCGCGACCTGCGCGTCCAGCCAGTCGGCCGGCAGATGGCCCTCCCGCGCCAGGTGGCCGAACACGCGGGCGCAGAACCGGGCGTGGCTGTCGTCGGCGAGCTTGCGGAAGTCCGGGATCTGGCAGGCATCCCACAGCGTGCGCACCATCCGCCGCCCGCCGGCGAGCTTGCGGATGTCCGTCTCGCGCGCCAGGGCCTCCAGGGTCTCCAGGTCCGAGGCGTCCCGCCCGCGGATCAGCCCGGGCCGTGGCGGCGGCGCCTGCAGGCTCGCGAGCAGGCCGTCCAGGTGGGTGAAGTCGAGTTCGCTGTTGCGCCAGGCCAGTTGCTCGAGCGGCTCGAAGCGGTGGTTCTCCACGGCGTCCGCCAGTTCCTCGTCGATCGGCGCGCAGCCGGCGGTCGTGCCGAACGTGCCGTCCCGCATGCCGCGGCCGGCGCGCCCGGCGATCTGCGCCACCTCGGAGGCCGCCAGCCGGCGCGGACGGTGGCCGTCGAACTTGCCGAGCCGGGCGAAGGCGACGTGGTCCACGTCCATGTTCAGCCCCATCCCGATCGCGTCCGTGGCGACCAGGAAGTCCACTTCCTTGTCCTGGTACAGCGCGACCTGCGCGTTGCGGGTGCGGGGGGACAGCCGGCCCATCACCACGGCGCAGCCGCCGCGCCGGCGCCGGATCAGTTCGGCGATGGCGTAGACCTCGCCCGCCGAGAACGCGACCACGGCGGTGCGCGGCGGCAGGCGCACCAGCTTCTCGGGCCCGGCGAAGCGCAGTTGCGACAGGCGGGGCCGGGTCTCCACCTCGGCCTGCGGCACCAGGCGTTGCAGGAGGGGGCGGATGGTCTCGGCGCCGAGGAACATGGTTTCCACCATCCCGCGCGCGTGCAGCAGCCGGTCGGTGAAGATGTGTCCGCGGTCGGCATCGGCGCAAAGCTGGATTTCGTCCACCGCCAGGAACTCGGTCGCGCGGTCCAGCGGCATGGCTTCGACGGTGCAGGCGTACCAGCGGGCGTCCGGCGGGACGATCTTTTCCTCGCCGGTGATCAGGGCGACGTTCTTGACGCCTTTGCGGGCGACCATGCGGTCATAGTTTTCGCGGGCGAGGAGGCGCAGCGGGAAGCCGATGATGCCGGACGAGTGCGCGAGCAACCGCTCGATCGCGAGATGGGTCTTGCCCGTGTTCGTCGGCCCGAGCACGGCCTTCACACGGGAGGGGAAGCCCGACATGAGGCAATGGTTGGGCGTGTCGCCGCCAAATGCAAGCGGCAGGGGCTCTGCCCTTGCACCCCGGAAGCGGCGGTCGTCCCTTCACCCTTTCAACATTCACCCTTCCAGCGTGTGTGCAGAGGACGCCTGTCCTCCGCTGGCGTTTGGGGCTACGCCCTAACCTTTGCTTGTCAGCTCGAGGCAACATAGGCCAGCATCCCTCCCATGTTCGATCGTGACCTGGACTGCCTGGTGGAGCCCGGCACGCCCGGCCTCCCCATCACCGCGCTTCGCCCCGCCGGGCTGGACGCCTTCCTCGCCACCTCGCCCCATGCGGCCTTCCTGCGCGCAGGCGGCTTCACTGCGGCCAAAGGCGAACTGCGCCTGCTCCCCGGCGGCGACGGCGTCGAGGGCGCCGTCTTCGGGCTGGGCGACAGTTGGGACCCGCATCTGTTCGGCGCGCTGCCCAGCGCACTGCCGCAAGGCGTGTGGCGCATCGAGCCCGGTGATTTCGCGCCGGCCGACGCGACCCTGGGCTTCTGCCTCGGCGCCTACCGGTTCACCACCTTCAAGACCGGCCGCCCCTACGCGCAGCTCGCCGCCCCGCGCGGGCCGGAGACCGAGGCGGCGCGCGCGACCTGGCTGGTGCGGGACCTGATCAACACCCCTGCCAACCTGCTCGGCCCGGCCGAACTCGCCTCCGCCCTGGTCACCGTGGGCGAGGCGTTCGGCGCACAGACCAATCTCGTCACGGGGGCGGACCTCGCCCGCGAGTACCCCACCGTCGCCGCGGTGGCCGCCGGGTCCGACCGGCCCGCGGTGGTGGCGACGCTGCGCTGGCGAGGCAGTGCCGCCGGGCCGGACGCCAAGCTCGTTTCACTCTGCGGCAAGGGCGTTTGTTTCGACACCGGCGGCTACGACCTCAAATCATCCGGCGGCATGCTCCGCATGAAAAAGGACATGGGGGGCGCCGCGATCATGCTCGGCCTCGCCCGCATGATCATGGCCGCCGACCTTTCCGTCCGTCTCGTGCTGCGCCTCGGCTGCGTGGAGAACAGCGTCTCCGGCCATGCCATGCGCCCGCTCGACGTGCTGACCACACGGCGCGGCCTGCATGTGGAAGTCGGCAACACCGACGCCGAGGGCCGGCTCGTGCTCTGTGATTTGCTGGCCGAAGCGTCGGACGAGCAGCCGGCCGTGCTGTTCGATGCAGCCACCCTCACCGGCGCCGCCCGTGTCGCGCTCGGCCCCGACCTGCCGGCCATGTTCTGCAACGACGAGCCGCTCGCGGCGGCCATGCTGGCGGCTGGAACCGCCTGCCACGACCCGGTCTGGCGCCTTCCGCTCTGGTCCGGTTACGAACCGTGGCTATCGAGCAAAGTCGCGGACCTAAACAATGTTAGCTCAAAACCCATGGCGGGGGCGGTGATTGCTGCATTGTTTCTTCAACGTTTCGTGACTACTCCGACACCCTGGTTACACTTGGACACCTATGCCTGGAATGATTCGACCAATCCTGGACGTCCCGAGGGGGGAGAAGCCCAGGCAATTCGGGCCGCTTTCCTTGCAATCTCAAACTTTGTTCATCCTCGGGCAACCAATGAACCTAACTAGTAACGTAATCGGCATCTAAACTTATTGCGTTGAAGTAGTTATGAGTGCGGCGACGTGTGCAACGCTAGCTTGCACAGGTCGTTGAGCGTAATCATCTGCAGTTTAGTCAGTGGACCGAACAGGCGAGAAATTTCGACTGTTACGGGGTAGAAAGGACTTGAGACCATGGCAACATCATCTTCAGCCGACCAGCTTGTAGGCATCCTGCGGGATACCGTTGTTGCCCTCGTGCGGCGGGACGGCCCGGATTTGTCGGCCCGCCAGCTAGGCGTGTTTCTGACCTGTTATCTCCAGGAAGGCGCTCACACGGTTCGCGGGCTGGCGGCAGAGCTGAACGTTTCCAAGCCGGCGATCACCCGCGCGTTGGACCGGCTCGGCGAGTTGGACCTGGCCCGCCGCAAGGTCGACCCGGCGGACCGCCGCAGCGTTCTCGTGCAGCGCACGCTGAAGGGCGCGGCGTTCCTGCGCGACATGCGCTCGATCATGTCGGAGGCGCACACGCCGTCCCGCAAGAGCAGTTCGACGGCTCAGTCGGGCGAGTCCTCCCGCAAGGCGTTGCACGGCTGATCCAGGCCTGTTGACAAGGCCGCTTCGGCGGCCGACGTTTCCAGCTCCAAGGGGAGCCTCCATAGAGGCTGAGATATCGTTAACGCCGGACCGGTCCCGGGCCGGCGTAGCACGATGACCCTTCTACCTGATCCGGATCATGCCGGCGTAGGGATGGGGAGGCCAGGTATGTTGAGGCGCCCTCGTTCTACGGCTTAATGGGAGCGCTTCAATGACCTACCAGCAGAAGCCAAGTGCCGTGACGACGGGCGCTATCGCCGGTTCGCACAAGATCTACAGCACGGCGCCAGGGCGCGAGGACCTTCCGGTTCCGTTCCGCGAAGTGCCGCTCGACCGGACCGCAACCGAGCCCCCCGTGCGGCTGTACGATACCTCGGGCCCCTACACCGACGATGCCGCGACCATCGATTTGACTGCCGGGTTGCCGCGTGTGCGGGAGGCCTGGCTGGCCAAGCGCGGGTTCGCTACCCCCGTCGCGAGGGCGGTCAAGCCCGAGGACAACGGCAACACCGACCGCCTGGTGCCCGAGTGCCCTGCCGCCCCTACGCTATGGGCCGGCCAACCGGGCCATCCCGTGACCCAGCTTGAATTCGCGCGTGCCGGGATCGTCACCGAGGAGATGATCTACGTCGCGCACCGCGAAAACCTCGGCCGCGCCGCCATGGCCGAGGGTGCGGAGGGCCGCCGCGCCGATGGCGAGGATTTCGGCGCCGAGATCCCCGCCTTCATCACCCCGGAGTTCGTCCGCAGCGAGATCGCCCGCGGCCGCGCCATCATCCCGGCGAACATCAACCATCCGGAGCTGGAGCCCACGATCCTGGGCCGCAACTTCCTGGTGAAGATCAACGCCAATATCGGCAACTCCGCCGTGACGTCCTCCGCGGCCGACGAGGTGGAGAAGCTGGTATGGGCCACGCGCTGGGGCGCGGACACGGTCATGGACCTGTCCACCGGGCGCAACATCCACAATATCCGCGGCTGGATCATGCGCAACTCGCCCGTGCCGATCGGGACGGTGCCGATCTACCAGGCGCTCGAGAAAGTCGGCGGGGACGCGGACAAGCTCGACTGGGAGGTGTTCCGCGACACTCTGATCGAGCAGGCGGAGCAGGGGGTGGACTACTTCACCATCCATGCCGGCGTCCGCCTCGCCTACGTGCCGCTGACGGCCAGGCGCGTGACGGGGATCGTCAGCCGCGGCGGCTCCATCATGGCGCGCTGGTGCCTGGCGCATCACCGCGAGAGCTTCCTGTACGAGCATTTCGGCGAGATCTGCGACATCATGCGCAAGTATGACGTCTCATTCTCGCTCGGGGACGGGTTGCGGCCCGGTTCGATCGCGGATGCCAACGACGCCGCGCAGTTCGCCGAGTTGGAGACGCTGGGCGAGCTGACGCACATCGCGTGGGACAAGGGCTGCCAGGTGATGATCGAGGGCCCCGGGCACGTCCCGATGCACAAGATCAAGGTCAACATGGAGAAGCAGCTCAAGGCGTGCGGCGAGGCGCCGTTCTACACGCTCGGGCCACTCACCACGGATATCGCGCCGGGCTACGACCACATCACCTCGGCGATCGGCGCGGCCATGATCGGCTGGTTCGGCACC
>CAXTVQ010000043.1:0-3891 GCA_964247705.1 uncultured Acetobacteraceae bacterium
TCAGCAGCGCGTTGAAGGCCTGGGTGGTCAGCATGTGCACTTCGTCGAGGATGAACACCTTGGTCCGCGCCTGCAGCGGCTTGTAGCGGACTGCCTCGATGATCTCGCGCGCGTCGTCCACCTTGTTGCGCGTGGCCGCGTCCATCTCGATCACGTCGGGATGCCGGTCGGCCAGGATCGCGGTGCAGTTCGCGCACACCCCGCAGGGTGTTGCCGTGGGCCCCCCGGACCCGTCCGGCCCGATGCAGTTCAGCGCCCGGGCGATGATCCGCGCCGTGGTCGTCTTGCCCACGCCGCGCACCCCGGTCAGCATGAAAGCGTGCGCGATCCGGTTGAGCGAGAACGCATTGCGCAACGTGCGCACCATCACGTCCTGCCCGATCAGGTCCTCGAACCGCGTCGGCCGGTATTTCCGCGCCAGCACCCGGTAGGGCGTCGCCGTCACCTGCGCCGCAGTTGGCCGCGCCGGTAGGGCATCCCCGAACAGCCCAGCCCCGTCCGGCAACGGCGGCGCCTCCAACTCGTCCGGCGCGTCTTCGAACAGGCCAGACATGCGGGGCGTGGCCACTCCTCTCGGCGGGCATCAAGGGTGGGGAACCGGACCACGACCCGGGCGGAACTCACCTCGGCTGCTTCCTTCCGGACCTGACCGGGTCGGCAAGGCGCCCGTCCGCAACCGGCTCCCCGCCCCTCCATATCACGACGACCAGGGGGTGGGGCAAGGCGTCCTCGTCCGAAGGTCCGCTCAAGCAATGCCTGGACGGGCTCGCGTCATCCACGCAATCTGCCGCTATGTTCTCCTGGTTCGCGTTCTTCCGTGACGGCGCCAACCCTTCACCGCCGCTCGACCCGGCCGCGCTGGACGAAATGGCGCGCCGGATCGGCGCCATCTCCGGCTTGCAGCAGGGATTCGTCATGAGTCCGACGCCAAAAACGGACCATCCATTCGCCGACAACGAACCTGCGCCGGCCCTGGTGCTGCAGTTACAGTTCGGCACGATCGAGGCGCTCGAAGCAGCCTTGACGACCGATGGTCCGCTCCATGCTGTGGCCGAGGCTCACCAGACCCGTGCGATCACCGAGCAAGCCATGCTGACCCGATGCTTCCCCGTTCCTGACCCGCGGCTTGACCCGGGGCCCGGTACGGCGCTGCAAACGCCGCCGGGTGAGCTTGAATGTAGTTTCCTCGTCCACTACCCGGGCCCGGCAGCCGACCTCAATGCCTGGAACCGGCACTACAACACCCATCACCCGCCGCTCATGGCGAAGTTCCCGGGCGTGCGCCTGGTCGAGATCTACACCCGCATCGACTGGGTGAGTGGCCTCGGCTGGCCACCGGAGACCGCCATGCAGCGGAACAAGCTGATGTTCGACAGTCCCGCTGCCCTCACCGCCGGGCTCGCCTCCTCGGTGCTGCAGGAGATGCGGGCCGATTTCAATCGCTTCCCCCCATTTCAGGGCGGCAACGTGCACTACGCGCTCGAGACACGCCGCACGCCGGCGCCCTGAGAACCTGCCTCACCGGCGGAAACCACCACCACGGAAGCCGCCGCCGCCAAAGCCTCCACCGCCATAACCGTAGCCGCCACGGCCAAATCCGCCGCCAAAGCCACCGCCGAACCCGCCCCGGTAGCCGAAGCCGCCATAGCCGAAGCCGCCATATCCGAACCGGCCATAGCCGAACCCTGGCCCAAAATACCCGCCGAAGCTTCGTCCATAGTATCCGTAGAGGCCCGGGCCAAAGAACCCGAAGAAGCCGATGCCACTCCCGTAAAACCCACCATAATAAGGGCCGAGCGAATATGGCGATCCGTAGTAATAGCCATACGGACTGCCATACCCGTAAGCCCCGCCGTAGTAACCGTAAGGACCGTACACGCACCCGGTCAGCCCGATGGCTAGGCAAACCGGCAACAGCAACTTCGCTAAGCGCTGCTTCAGCATCACAACAAACTCCATGAACCCGTTCTCAGTATCTTAATTAAGCCGATTCCGAGGAACGAACATACGGGGTCACATTGCGTTACGTTTTCACCCCGATGTCGCCACAAGCGCGCGAGACATCAGGGTGGGTGCCGCGAGAGGGACGCAAATGCTGCCAACGTTGCCGAAACGGCTCACGGCCTTGGCCACCGTATCCGCCATGGCCCTCGTCACCGCAGCGCCCGCTTGGTCCGCACCCCCGCCGCTCACACCGCAGCCAGTCACGCCCCCGCCGGGTCTCGTCGGCCGCCTTGCCCGCATCACGGGAACCGTGTCGCATCACACGGCGGATGCTGACCAATGGAGCCCGGCGGTCCTGAACTTCCCCGTTACCAGCGGCGACTCCTACTGGACCGAACCGGCCGCCCGCGCCGACATCCAAATCGCCTCGAGCCGGATAACCCTCTCCCCCGCCACCGAGTTCGACGTTACCGCACTGGATGACCGGTCACTCGTCGCCACCGAACCGCAGGGCGAAACCTTTCTGGAACTGCGGGCTATTCCACCCGGCACCACCTACACCATCCAGACGCCTCGCGGCGCCATTCAGATTGCCGCGGACGGCCGTTATGACGTCGTAGCCGGCGACACGGCGCACCCGACGCTCATCACCGTGGTCGATGGCGCTGCCCAGATCACGAGTGCCAACATCGCCCTCCAGGTCGGCCCGAACCAGACCGCCTCCATCTCCGGCACGGATACATTCCAGGGCAGCGTGGGCCCGATCGCGCAGGGTGCGTTCCTGACCGCCATGCTCGCCGAGGACCGCCCGCCGCCCCGCGCCACCATCCCCATCCCGCCGATCGTAACCCGCATGACCGGCTGCGAGGACCTGCAGACTACCGGGACCTGGACCGAGACTCCGCAATACGGCACCGTCTGGTATCCACCCGTGCAATCGGACTGGGTCCCCTACCGCGAGGGGAGTTGGTCCTATGTCGGCGATTGGGGCTGGACCTGGGTGGACCAGAGCCCTTGGGGGTTCGCGCCGTTCCACTACGGCCGTTGGGCGCAGATCGATGGCCGTTGGGGCTGGATCCCCGTTTCCCCTGGCGGCTATGCGGAAGCCGGCGGCAGCTACGGCACTCCGGTCTACGCGCCGGCCCTGGTCAGCTTCATCGGCGGGGCTGCCTTGGGCGCCGCGGCCGGGTTCGCCGCAGGCGGCGGCTTCAACCACGGACCTGGCTTCGGCGGGGGTGCCGTGGGCTGGGTGCCGCTCGGCCCGCGGGAGGCCTATTACCCACCGTATCGCGCCAATCTGGACTATGTCCGGAGCATCAATGCAACCTCCGTGCAGAACGTGAACCAGACGATCAATCAGACCAACATCGTCAATAACCGAAACGTCGTCGTCCAGAACTTCATCAATCGCGGCGCTGCCACCGTCGTACCGGCAGCCGCCATGGTGCAGTCCAACCCAATCGCCAGCGTTGCGCGCCCGCTCACGGCGGACCAGTTCTCCCACGCGCAGGCGCAGTTCCGCGCCCCTGTCACGCCGGCCGCGGCCACTATGGGCGTGACGCCGGCGGTGGCGCGCCGGTTCAACTTCATCCCGGTCCGCCCGGCCCAGGGTCTTCCTGGCCCGGCGATCAACCCGGCGGTACTCCGGGCTGAGCCGGGCCGGCCAATTGCACCTCCGGCTTTGCGGGCCGCCGCGGCACCCGGCGCCGCTCAAACCAGCCCTCCCAATGCCGTCCCACCCGCGACCGAACCGAACCGGGCGTTACCGGCGCTTCGGCCACCAGGTGCTTCCGTTCCCGAGTTGCGGCCCGGGAGTCCAGTGCCCGCCACCCCGGAAGCTCACCCTGCCGCCCCCGCGACAGCCCTTGCACCCCGCCCGGAACCTCGGCCCATGCCGGAGGCCGCCGCGCCCCGCCCAGCGCCTGAGCCCCGCCCAGCGCCTGAGCC
>CAXTVQ010000043.1:3991-39584 GCA_964247705.1 uncultured Acetobacteraceae bacterium
TGCCGGAGGCCGCCGCGCCCCGCCCAGCGCCTGAGCCCCGCCCAGCGCCTGAGCCCCACCTAGCATCGCAGCCCGCGCCACGAGCCCCGGCATCGCGATTTGTCCCGCCAGCACCGGCCCGGCCCCAACAACGCGCGCCCAACCCGGCGGCATTCCGTCCGCCGCCGCCAGCATCCCGTGCGCCGGTGGCCCGCATCGCGCCGCCGCCACCCAGGCCCGCTATCCCACCCCCACGTGCTGCGGCACCGCCACCCAGGCCCGCCGCACCGCCTCGCCCGGCTCCCAGGGACCCGCGCCACCCTTGACGTTCGTGAGCACCAGCCCCTGGGAAGCCGCCATGCTGCGGGAAGATTTCGCCGCAGCATGGTCCATCGCAGACACCGTGCTCACGGAACGCCATGCGCCCTCACGGGATGATCCAACCCGGCCCTATCATGAACGCTGGGTGTGGGACGGCACCGACCTGGCTGGCCGCCGGGTGACGGTGCGTTGCTATCACGGGCTTGGCGACACGCTTCAATTTGCCCGCTTCCTCCCCGCGCTGCGCGCCCGGGCGTCCCATGTCACGCTCGAGGCACAACCCGAGCTGCTGCCCCTACTCGCGGACTGGCCGGGTGTGGACAGCCTGCTCGGCTTCGACCCCGCCTCCCCCGTCCCGGCCGAGCACTCGATCGAGATCATGGAACTGCAGCACGCGCTCAGGGCGGAACCCGGCGGTTCACCCTACCTGAACGTCCCGCCCACGCCCGTTCTTAACGCCAGGACCGGAGCCTGCTGGAAGGCTGGCGGCTGGGACCCGTCCCGCTCCATTCCGCTCGGCCTGCTGCAGCCTGTACTCCCCCCGGCGACCATCAGCCTCCAGCGCGGCGCGGCCGGGCTCCCCGATCCACTCGACGGTGACATGGACATTCGCACCATGGCCGGCCTGATTGCCAGTCTGGAACGGGTCGTGACAGTGGATACGATGATCGCTCACCTTGCCGGCGCACTCGGCCGCCCTGTGCACTTGCTGCTGAAAGCCGATGCCGATTGGCGCTGGGGCACGGGACCGCGTACCGCCTGGTATGCTTCGGTCCGCATTCATCGCCAACGCTGCCCCGGCAATTGGACGTCCGCCCTGCAAAGCCTGTCCGCCGCCCTCAAGGCGGGAGATTGACGGCTTCCACCCGCGCGAAATCCGCGCCGAGCACCACGATCGATCGGGATGCCGGGCCTACTTCCAACCGTCCCATCAGGTCGAGCGGCATGCCGAGCATGTGGGCGAGCACGGCCTTGATCACGTCCGCATGGCTCACGGCAACCAGCGTACCGCCTGCTGCGCGATGCTGCATTACCGCAGCCACCGCACGCGCCTGGGCCGCCAGCATTGTCTCGCCACCCGGCGTCGCCGCCAGCGAGCGCGCGTGGTTCCAAGCTGCCCAATCGGGGTCGGGCGCCAGACTCTCGAACGTTTGGCCGGACCAACGGCCAAAATCGATTTCATCAAGTCCGTCATGGATCTGCGGCTCGACCCCTAGCACCCCGCCCACCGCCGCCGCCGTCTCCCGTGCACGCTGCACCGGACTGGTCAGGACTGCCCTGACCTCGCCGCCCGCATAGCAGGCGGCTAGCCGACGGGCCTGCTCGCGGCCGGCCTCGGTCAAACCGACCCCCGCCGTTCGCCCGGTCAGCGCCCGGCCGAACTGCGAGTGTTCGGCGTGGCGTACGAGGTGGACCGTGCAGACGCTCAAGCGCCGTCCTCAGCCTGGTGATCGGACGACCGCTTCTCGAGACTCTCGGCCAGTTCGGTTACGGCGGTATCGGCCAGCAATTCCTGCAACTCGGCGTCATGCGGCTTCTCGGCCCCGACATGGTCGGAGATCCGTTGGACGATCTGCAGCACCTTGGTCAGCTCCTTCTCGGACAACAAGTTGACCTGCAGGTCCAGATGCGCCCTCTGGCTTGCCCGCGCGCCCTCACGGTTCTGTTTGATCAGGACGAACGTGGTCAGCACCACTGCCTCGCAGGACACAATGGTCCCGAGCAACGAGAACGGGTAAGGGTCGAAAACCAGCCGGGGCAAAAGCCCGCTATTCACCAACAGCCAAGTCGCGAACACGAGCAGGTGAACAACCACGAACCAGATCGAACCCACGAACGATCCGACGCTATGCACGAGGCGCCAGAGCGGTGGCACCTCCTGCTCGGCCCGCCGCTCGATCGCCAGGATGCTATCGATATTTCCGAGAACGCTATTAGGGACGGCTGTGTCACGCTCACTCATGACGGACCCAACGCCCGGAGCCCAGTGGGTTTCAGCCTTGCTTCTTACGTATCGCCGTCAAGCGCCGCATTGCGATAAGCTGCTCCTCCTCGCCCAGCTCCCGCCATAACCGAAGCAGCGCGAGCTCCTCAGCGCCTTGGGTTGTACCTTCGGCGGACGCGTCCGCACCGAACATCAGAAAGGCCGGCGTGACACCGACCGCCTTCGCCACACGGCGGGCATTGGCCCAGCGCATCCCGTGCAGCCCAGTCACCCACGCATGCACCGTCGGTTGCGAGACATCGAGCTTGCGAGCAAGATCCGCGGCCGTCAGCCCCGAATCTTTAAGCGACTTGCGCAGCCGCGTTGCAGGTGTGGATCGTGCCATACACGTTCCATACCGTTAGGCCGAACCTATTGCAACTGCTACCTACGGTGCGCTAGGTATCTCCTATGCATCTATTCCTAATTATACCCCGTGCTCGTTCTTGACCTCTTCAGCGGAATCGGCGGCTTCGCCCTCGGGCTCGAACGGGCCGGCCTCACGACAGTGGCATTCTGTGAGCAGTCAAGCTTCGCCCGCGCCATCCTCCGCCGGCACTGGCCCGAAACACCATGCTACGACGACGTGCGCACCTTGTCCGCAGCCCATCTGCAAGCAGACGGCGTCCCATCCCCAGACGTCATTTGCGGCGGTTTTCCCTGCCAGGATATCAGCACCGCCGGACCAGGCGCCGGGTTGGATGGCGAACGCAGCCAACTGTGGCAGCACATGCTGCGCCTTGCCATCGAGTGCCAGCCAAGTTGGGTGCTCGTTGAGAATGTCCCTGCGCTCCGTGTTCGCGGTGCGGACCGGATCATCGAAGGGTTGGAAGCGGCGGGATACGCCTGCTGGCCGCTCGTGGTGGGTGCTGCCCATGCCGGAGCACCCCACCGCCGCCAACGCGTCTTCATCGTGGCCCACGCCACGCGCCCGGGATTGGAAGACGGCTTCGGTCAACCAACGCCGCCGCCGCTCCTGTCCTCTGACGGACGCTGCGGGTGGCTCCCTGAACCCGGACTGGGTCGAGTGGTTGATGGGCTTCCCACCCGGATGGACCGCCGTGCCCGGCTGACCGCGCTCGGCAACGCCGTGGTTCCGGACGTTGCCGAGGCAATCGGTCTAGCAGTCCTGGCGGCTCAGGCGGCGGCGGAACGAACCCGGTCGGCAAACGACTTGCGGAACTTGGCGACCTTCGGTGCAACGACCGCGCGGCAATACCCTGCATAGGGGTTGCGCTCGAAATAACGGTCGTGCTCCGGCTCGGCCGGGAAGAAGTTCGGCACGGGCAACACCTCCGTCACGAGCTTGCCGCCATACAGATTAGCCCCAGCGATCTCCTTCATCACGGCTTCCGCTGTCTTCCGCTGCGCTTCCGAGTGGGTGAAGATCACCGAACGGTACTGCGTGCCGACATCCGCACCCTGCCTGTTCAGCGTCGTCGGATCGTGGATCGTGAAGAACACACGCAACAGGTCGGCGTAGTCCAGCTCCGCCGGGTCGAACTGGACCTGGACGACCTCGGCATGGCCCGTCTGGCCGGTGCAAACCTGCTCGTAACTCGGATTGGGGATGCGGCCGCCCATGTAGCCGGACTTCACGCCAGTGACCCCGCGCAGATCCTGATACACCGCCTCCAGACACCAGAAACATCCACCGCCCAGCGTCGCCGTCTCCGTCGCCATCTCACACACTCCTGTTTAGGACCTCGCTCAAATGGCGATTGATCCACCGGATGTCGAGCCTGGGCCGCTTGCATCCAAGAAGCGCCCCGTCTCGTAAGGTGAGTACAAGTCACGGCGGGAAAGGGCAGCCCCGATGACAGGTCTCGCCTCGTCGGCCGACTGGATGCTGCCTAGCTTGATGGCAGGTTTTGTTGCGGGTAATGCATGGCCCACCATGGCACCTGCACCCTCGTCTCGACCGAAACTTGGCGCTGAGGGGGCAAGTTCTGTAACCGGCGAGCTGCTTACCAGATGCGGCCAGGGCGATGCCAAGGCCTTCCGCAAACTATACGATGCGAGCGCCCCGCGTTTATACGGCGTGGCGTTGCGGATCACCCGCAACCCGGCCTTGGCGTCTGATGCCGTGCACGACGCGATGTTGCAGGTTTGGCGCAATGCAGACCGCTATGATCCTTCCCGCGGCAACGCGGATGGCTGGCTGATGAGCCTGGTGCGCTATCGGGCGCTGGATATTGCTCGCAAGCAGGGCCGCGAAGTCACTGGCGTAGAGATCCCCGAGCAAATCGACGAAGATCCGGACGTGCTCAGCCGGCTCGTCGCCAAGGCCGAAGGCAGCGCCTTGCGGGATTGCCTGGAAGGAGTCGAACCCCCCCGGCGCCGGCTCCTCATGCTGGCCTTCATCGACGGCCTGACCCAGAACGAAATCGCGCAGCGTGTCGGCCAACCGCTTGGGACGGTCAAATCCACCATCCGCCGAGTCCTGATCGCGCTCCGGGCCTGTCTCGAGCGCATGGCCGAGGTCCAGCAATGAGCGGGGCAGCGAGCGGCACCGAGGAGGATCCCATGCTGTTGGCCGCGGAGTATGCTCTCGGCAGCCTGGACCTTGCCGGGATGCGGGAGGCTGAGGCCATCTCGGCCCGAGACCCGGCGTTCGCCGAGGAGATCATCTTCTGGCAGCAGCGGCTGATCGGGATGGCAAGCTTCGTGGATCCCGTGCCGCCTCCTCCACTGCTCTGGTCCCGGCTCGCCTTGGCAATCGGCGCGGACACCGGCCGCCCGAGGTCCAGTCGTGTTTTCTGGAAAGCGGCAACGGGCGTGTCCCTCGCTCTTGCCGCAAGCCTTGCACTATTTGCCTTCCTGCCCCGTCCGCCTGTCCCGCAGGTCGAGCCCGCACGGTTCGCGGCGGCGCTAAGCCCACCCGGCACGCCGGCACGCTTCATCGCCGAGAGCCGGCCCGATGGCACGATCGCCATCACCAGCCTTGGTGAGGCAGCGCCGGCCGGCCGTTCCTTCCAACTTTGGTCGTTGCCGCAAGGTGCGACGACACCGGTGTCGCTGGGCGTCCTGCCACCCGGTGAACACGTGGTGACACCACCCGAACGCCCCGCGGCGAACGGGCAGCTTCTCGTGTCGGACGAGCCCGCCGGCGGGTCGACGACCGGTGCGCCGACCGGCGCAGTGCTGTTCGGCGGCAGATTGGTCCCGGTCAGCCCGGCTGCAACACCCGGTCGGTGACGAACACCACGCCGTTCGCCTGTTTGACGTCATAGATCACGATATCGGCGACGGTGCCTTTCGGGTCCTTGATCACAAGGTTCGACGGCCCGTTCAGCGTCACGGTGAGTTTGCCTTCGCCTACTGTGTCGAGGTCGACCTGCCCCTTGCTGGTGCGCAACAAGTAACGCAGCCGCGCCGAGGAGAACGTGCCCGGCAGAATGTGTTCCGATAGCAGCGCGACTAGGTTGGCCTTGCTCTCCGGGCGTCGTAACGCGTCCAGAGTGCCGGGTGGCAGCGCCGCGAAGGCGGCGTTTGTGGGTGCGAACACCGTGAAGGGCCCATGTGACTGCAGCGCGTCCAACATGCCGGCAGTCCTCAGCAATCCCACGAATACGGTGTGCTCCGGCGCCTGAGACATATTGTCCACGATGTCGTGATCCGACGCCATCGCATGACCATCGACCAAAACTGTCGTTGCCGGCACCCCTTTCTGAGCGAATGCAGGTGTCGCGACCAGGCAAGCAAGCCCGGCAGCGATCAGAAAGGGACGGATACGGGTCATCATGGGGGAGTAGGTCGCCAAATGGACAAGCGCAACTGCGGCAAGGGTCAGCACTCCCGTAGAAGGGCACGGATGCTCCGGGCTAGCGCCGTCATCTCGTCAAGCGTCGTGGAGGCGTCTTCCGCTCCGCCATCATGATCGAGACGTTCGAGGCCGCCCAGTATCGTGGCGCCGGGCATCAGCGCGCTCGAGTTGCAGAAACGGACCTGTGGCCAGCCCCAACCGGCCGCCAGCGCGCGTTCCTCCCGGCTGCGCGACGCCTCGTCGGGGTCGGCGACGGGCTCGTTGTGCTGAGTCACCGCGAGTTCAAGCTTGGTGGAGCGGGGGGCAGCGGCAAAGGCCGCACTACGGATTTCATCCATCGCCGCTTCCAGGGTCTCCGCCGGGTCATATCGGCGGTTCACGAGCACATCGAACACGGTGGGGAGCAGCGACCCCGTCGATCCACCATGGGCTGCATTGATCGTCAGCCGTGGTTGCAAGGGTGCGTCGGCATAGTGGCGCCGTTGCGCCGCCCGAAGCTTTATGTCCGCCTTGAGGTAGATGAGCGCCTGCAGGACAGGGATCGCAGTCTCGATAGCATTGACGGCAGTGTTCGACAGCCCTGGATGGCTTGGCTGGCCGATGATCCGCACCAGGACGTCAAAGCTTCCAAAGCAATGGCGCCATATCCGGGGCACTAACCCCCCTTCGAACGCCACGACCTGCTCCACGGCAAGCTCAGCCGGTGGATCGCTTGGGTTCATCAGGAACAGCAGTGGTGGCCGGCGATCGCTCGACCGTAGCGCGGCGAGGCCGGCGGCCATCGCCGCGCTGCGGCTCACGTTCCGGCCGACGAGCTGGCGTTTGCGGATGGCGAGCCCGGCCCGGGTGTAAAGCGGAAACAACAGGACAGGCAGGGCCCGTTCACCTGCTGCGTAAAGGCCCGCGCCAAACGGCTCCGCCCGGTATCCAAGCTGGGCGAGCATGGATCCAAGTGCTGTCGGCTCCGGCGTCAATTGCGCCAAATCGGCAAGCATCGACGCTTCCTCGTCGGCGAACAGCCCGAGCGGAGTACGAAACATCAGCCGCGCGCGCTCGCACCGTAGCTGCTCGAGCTTGCTAGTCCTTGGGCCAGGGTCACGTCTGTATGTCCAAACTCGACACGTGGGTCGGCAGCAAGGCCGGTCAAGAGGCTTTGCGACTGGTCGTAGGCCGAGTTGCCCCAGGGTTCTGGCCTGAAACTGGGCGGTCGATACAGCCCGGCGGTGTCCGCTTCCAGCACGACAGCAGATGAATTCGGAAGGCTTGCGACCAACTGGATCACGCTCGGATGTATCAGGCCGAGCTGGTCGCTACTGACACGGATCGATGTCATGTCGGTCCACGCCGCGGCGCTTTCCTGCGGCAACTCGGGCTCCATGCTCGGACGCTCGGCCACGGATGCCTGCCCAACCGCTACCGGCTCCAAGGACGGCGTAGCTTCGACCGGAAGCTCGGCGGCGGTCTCCGTCACCAGGGCCGGCCTTAAAGGTTCTGGCCTGCGATAGCTGCTGAACAATACGGTCTCGGCCATCGTCGCCCCTCTTGCCAGGGACTCATACGGCTTCTCTCGCCGTCGAACCATACGGCAGCCAACGCTTTGTTGCTTACCGGCACCGCCCGGGGGGAATGTCCGGGGGTGCCGACCGTGTTAACTTCGGACCATGCGATACCTTCTCCCGATGCTTCTGCTCCCGACTCTTGCCGCGGCTGATGGCGTCCGGTCAGGGCCGTATGCTTACGGCGACTGGCACACGGACGCGCCGGGTGTGGTGCGGCATCTGACACAAGCCGACCTGCCGGCGCCGGAGGCCACGCAATCGGCCAGCCGTGGCCCGCGCACCGTTCCCCGGCCCACCGGCGCCATGCCGAGGGTTCCGGCCGGGTTCACGGTGCAGATTTGGGCCACAGGCCTGGACACGCCGCGCGCAATGCGGACAGCGCCGAACGGCGACGTGTTCCTGGCCGAAAGCGGCGCGGGCCGGATTCGCGTATGGCGGCCGCAGCCCGGCGGCGATCACCCCGGCCCGGCCGCCGTGTTCGCATCGCAATTGGATCAGCCGTTCGGGATCGCCTTCTGGCCACCAGCCCAGCCGCGTTACGTCTATATTGCCGAGACGTCGCGCATCGTGCGCTATCCTTACAATGGCGGCTTGCAAGCGGCTGGACCAGCGGAGGTCGTGGTGCCGCATCTACCCGAGGGCGGCCACTGGACGCGGGACTTAGCCGTGTCGCCCGACGGTGCATCGCTCTACGTATCCATCGGTTCGGCGTCGAACGTCGCACGCGGCATGCGTGGCACGGCAGGCGGTTCCGCGTCGGCAGCCGATGCGGGTATTGCGACCGGCGACGAGTCCGGCCGCGCCGGAGTTTACCGGTTTGCGCCGGACGGCGGCCCGCTGCACCTGGTCGCATCGGGCATTCGCAATTGCGTCGGACTCGCAATTGAGCCGAAAACAAAAGCGCTATGGTGCGCCACGAACGAGCGGGACGGAATGGGCGACGATCTGCCCCCCGACTATGCGACCCATGTCGAAGACGGCGGTTTCTATGGTTGGCCATGGTACTACATCGGCGATCATGAAGACCCGCGCCATCGAGGTGAGCGGCCTGACTTGGCTGGACGGATCACGGTGCCTGACGTCTTGATCCAACCCCATTCCGCCCCGCTCGGGATAACGTTCCTGTCGGGTCCAAATGCGCCGCCGGGTTACGCCGGGGATGCACTCGTGACATTGCATGGAAGTTGGAACCGGGCGCGCCGCACTGGCTACAAAGTCGTGCGGCTGATCATGCATGACGGGGTTGCAACAGGTGAATACCAGGATTTCCTGACTGGGTTCGTGGCCAATGACGAGGCCGTTTGGGGCCGGCCGGTTGGTGTGACAGCGCTTCAGGATGGATCGGTGCTGGTGAGCGAGGATGCGAATGGCACGATTTGGCGTGTGGCACACTGAGTGACGTCGGCAGTGAACCGCGGCGGGCGTCGAACGCTTTATCCAATGAAGGAGAACGTCGATGTCAGACAATCCGCTCGAAGACGATCCTGCGCGCGAACAGCGCATCCGCGAACGGGCTTACCTCCTGTGGGAAGCGGACGGCAGCCCACCCGGCAATGATTTGGAATACTGGGAACGGGCACGCGAACTCGTCGGCATGTCGGATAGCGGCAAGACAGCCCAGCGCGAGGTGCCGGAGCCGGATGACCCGGCGGTGATGGCCGGCCAGCCGATCGAGGAAGCCTCGATCCAGGAAAACCTCGGCGAATTTCCTGATCGCTCTTCAGACCAAGGCGAGCATCCGCAGGTACCAGACCCCGCACTTCGCCGGGAATAGGCGCTGTTCGGCACGGCGGCTGGATAACAGCCGTCTGTGCCAAGGAGGGTGTTACAATACCTGCCCTGACGCTGTTGAAGTCACACGGCCGGAGTTCGCGTTGCTGATTTACTTAGCTGCGAGCAAGTGGATCGAGAATAATTCGGCGTCGTCTGTCCAAACAGCTTCAGCGGACCACCCTGCGGGCTCCGCTATTGCCAGAAAGCCTTCGACCGTATGCTTGTAGCTGCTCTCGGTATGGATGAAGTCGCCGGCTGCAAAGTCGATCGGGACGCCGGCTAGCTCCACGGATTGCGCGTGTGTGCTAACCAAGTGCATTTCGATGCAACCGCTCGCCTCGTTCCATATCGCACGATGTTCGAAGCTTAGCGGATCGAATCGTGCACCGGTAATATGGTTAAGATGCACGAGGAGATTGCGGTTGAATGCCGCTGTCACGCCCTGTGCGTCGTCGTAGGCTGGTATGAGTATCGATGGGTCCTTGCGAAGATCAACACCGACCAGGAACTTTGCCGTCGGTCCAAGTGTCGAGCGAGCCTGTTGCAGAAAGGCTTGCGCTGCGATTGGATCGAGGTTGCCGATGGTGGAGCCCGGAAAGAAGCCGAACTTGGCTCGCTCTAGAACGACCGGCGGGAGGGAGAATGGCTGCAGAAAATCGGTCGCGAGTGCAGTCACGAGCAGATCGGGGCGAGTTTGTTCGAGGCGATCGGTCAGAACCTGAAGCGCACCGGCGGCGATGTCGATCGGAACGTAGACTGCTGCTCCGATCTGCTCGAGCACCATCAGGGCCTTGCCTTCATCGCTGCCGCCATACTCCACTAGAGCGCAGCCGGGCAGCACGGGAAGGTTTGGAACGATTTGCTTGAGCAGGTCACGCTCGGTCCGAGTCACATAATACTCGGGTAAGCGCGTAATCTCGCCAAAAAGACGGCACCCTTCGTCGTCATAAAAGAGTTTTGCCGGCAATGTCTTCTGTGTCTGGCTAAGACTTGCCAGCACCTCGTCCAACAAAGGCGAGGTTGAATGCTGCACGCTGTCGAGCATCTCAGGCGTCCGCTGCGAGACGAAGCCCAGTGAACTGCCAGCGCCGGTCAGGGTGGAAGAAATTACGGTAGGTTATTCGGGTATGGCCAGGCGGCGTTGCCATGGAGCCGCCACGAAGGACCATTTGATTGATCATGAACTTGCCATTATATTCGCCAATTGCCCCGTCAGGCGCCTTGAAGCCGGGATAAGGGAGATAGGCGCTGCCGGTCCATTGCCAAACGTGATCGTCGAGTTCGAACAGATCCTGGCAACCACTGGCCGCCTCCCACTCGTACTCGGTCGGCAGCCGCGCTCCGGCCCAGCGCGCAAAAGCGTCGGCTTCGTACCAGCTTATGTGGCGAACGGGCCCTTCAGGATCGATCGGGCATTCCCCGCCAGGACCGAACACGAACCAAGCGTCGTCGTGCCTGCGCCAGTGCATCGGTGATGACCAGCCATTGTCCAGCACTGCGGCCCAACCCTCGGACATCCAGAGTGTCGGGGTGACATAACCGCCATCGGCCATGAACTCGAGCCACGTCCGATTCCGGACTAAGCGATTGGCAAGCCGATAGGGCCGCAAAAACGCATCGTGCACCGGTTGCTCGTTGTCGAAAGCGAACCCAGAGCCGGAGTAGCCGATTGATACGATGCCACCTTTGAAGGACACGAACGAATGCGGCGCATCGGATGGGGCGGGCGCAACCCATCCCGGCAGCATGGTCGGCAGAAGCGGGTTCTGGCTGAAGCCGTGGAGCATGTCGGTCACCAACAATTCCTGGTGCTGCTGCTCATGTTGCAGGCCAAGGCCGAGGAGGTCGCCGATATCCGCGCCACTGGAAAGGAGTTCGGCCATCGCGTTGTCGACATGGGCCCGGTACTCACTGACTTCCACGGCACCAGGCCGCGTGATCATACCCCGGGCAAATCGAGGATGCCGAGCGCCGACCGCTTCATAGTAGGAATTAAAGAGATAGCTGAATTCGCTGCTGAACGGTACGTAGCCGGGGACATTCGGCTGTAAGATGAACTGCTCGAAGAACCAGGTTGTGTGCGCACGGTGCCACTTGGCTGGGCTCGCATCCGGCATGGATTGGATGATCTGATCTTCCGCCGTCAAGCTCGCGCAAAGCCGATCGGTGTGTCGCCGCACTGTCCAGAACGCGCTGAGCGCAGAATTCCCTATCAGTCCCATAAGCGCCCTCCGAGCAGCCAACGAGGCCCAATAACCGCCGGTTCCCTGGAAAGCTAGCTCTTCCAGGCGAGGGTCTGCTCCGTGAGGGGATTGGAGAACTGCCGGCCTTCGGCTTGACTGGACAGATATTCGCGCTTCAACCGGATCATCCAAGCGATCTGTGTGTCTGCATCGCCAACAAAAAGCATCGGCGGCGTCACCCGGCCATGCGACAGCTTCGCAGCCATATCGAGGTCCTGGCGCAGGAAGTCGCGGGCCATGTAGGCCGCGAGCGGGCGCAAGGGCGCCAGCCATGGGACGGTCCAGTAGACGCAATAGTGAACGTCGGTCTGCGTCTCGGTGACCGGGGTTACGGCAGCAAGTACGCAGGCGGAGTGACGGCTGCCGCGGATATGCTCGATGCGCAAACCAGGCAGGCTGATGCTGAGGTCCACGTGCACATCGGTTCCGAGCAGCCGATAAGGGCGGGCGCCGCCGACGAGCTTATGGGTTTTCATGCGGAAACCATGTTCGACGGGCTCGAACGCCTTCGCCTTGGGACGCAGCTTCAGGCCCGCCTTGGATTTCCACCATCGGGAGGTGTGAACGAAGGCTGGGTGGGCCGGATCGCAAAAACCGTAGGCGGCGATGTCTGCGTTTGACGGAAAGCGCATCGTCGTCGAGATTTGCGGAGCCTGACCATCAAAGCCGGGCACGGTCGGGACGGGCGGGAGCGGGTCGGGCAGCGAGCGTCCAACGGGGATGTAAACCCAGATGTTGCCTTGAACCTCCCGGCACGGAAACGCGCGTAACCGGAAACGGCTCGGTGGGGTCGGGTCACCTTCGGCGAGAGCCGGGATCGTCGTGCACGATCCATCGGCAGCCGAGAATTGCCAGCCATGATAGCAGCATTGCAAGTTGCAGCCATCGAATGTGCCATGCCGCAGCGGCATGCCGCGATGCGGGCAGCGGTCCGAGTAGGCGAAGACCTTGCCATTTCCATCCCGGCCGATCAGGAGTTGTTCGCCTAGAACGGCGGCCGGCTTGGTCTTGCCGTTCTTAACGGCCCGCGCCGTGGTCGCGATATACCAGAACCCCCGGAGCATCCCCGATGCATCATGTGTCATCCGGAACACCTAGCGGCTTAGAGGCGCCTTCGGAAGTGGGGCGGTATCGCCCAGAGTTCCGGAGCGTTGATGCCGAGGTCGATGCTGAAGGTCTGGCCAGACCTCGTTCCGGAACTCTCGATCGTCTTCGCGAGCCACTCGGTCAGGGGGGCTGCATCGGTCTCAAATAGCTGGAGTGCTCGTCGCGGGAACCCGGCCATCCCCTGGAACAGCTCGACCCACCGGCTTTCACTAACGCGTTGGTGGGCCCCGAACTCGTCATTGATCCACGGCATCTGCCGCGTTTTTTGCAAACGCTGGAGACCGAGCGTGAGGTCGGCCCAGTGTAGGTGGAACAGGTAAAGGCCCGCGAAGGCCAAGGGCTGGTTGGAGCAGTGAAAGCCTGGTGACCAGGACAGCGGCCGCCGGGTCAAGACGGGTTTGCACATGGCGCTGGTGAAGCGGACCCACCCGCGTTGCTCGCCAATGGGCCGGGCGAGATCGAGCGGCAGTTCGAGGTCAGGAACATGCTGGACGTCAAACCCGGCGGTCGTCACCGTATCCACCCGGTCCAGGGACGCGCAGAAATTCGGCAGATCAGCAAATCTGGAGGGGTCGGAAAGCACCAACTCGTCGACGTCGGTGTAGATGACCCAATCGTAGTAGCGCAGCAGCCCAGAGACGAACGTCGAGATGAAACCGGCTCGACGCTCGTCATCATGGGGGGAGCGCGGTAGCCGCACCGTGTTCATCCCCGGCGGTAGGGTGATTGTGTCCGTCGAGCCATGATCGACGACATAGCAATGGTCGGACCCAACCTGGCGGGCGTAGTGGCGGGCCCATACGGGGAGCAGGCCCGCTTCATTGTAGGCCATCGTGACTGCGGCGACCTTGGGCAGCATCCGATGCAGCCTCAGGCCAGGGCGGCCCTCGCCTGAGGTCGTCCTATGAACGTCACCATGATGCTTGCCGCGAGGCAGAGTGCTCCGGCAGCCATGAAGGCGCTGAGGTAGTCGCCAGTCGACGTGCGGAGCAGGCCGGCCGTCCAGGCCGCGAACGCGGCTCCGAGTTGATGCGTTGCGGCGATCCAGCCGAAATACACGGCGACCCCTTGTTCGCCGAAGGTCTGAGCGGTGAGGCGGACGGTCGGTGGGACTGTTGCTATCCAGTCCAGGCCATAGAATAGGGCAAACAACGATAGACCATAGAACGAGTACTGAAACGTAAATGGCAAGCAGATGAGTGACAGACCACGCAGGCCGTAATACCAGGCCAGCAGCTTACGCCCGTCTATCCTGTCTGAGAGCCAGCCGGAGAGCGTCGTGCCGAAAAAGTCGAAGACACCCATAGCTGCCAGGAGGCTGGCTCCCGCGACTTCCGAAATGCCGTGATCCAGGCAGGCCGGGATCAGGTGGGTGCCGATCAGGCCGTTGGTCGATGCACCGCAGATGAAGAAGCTTCCGCTCAGCAACCAGAAATTCCGGTAGCGGCAGGCTTCGCCAAGTGCAGATATCGCGCGCCGGATCGGGTTCGGGGTCGGCGGGGGTGCGGCTACGATCTCACTTGCGCCGAAGGGGGGCAGGTTGAGGTCAGCCGGGCGGTCGCGCATGAGGATTGCGACTGGAACGATCATGAGCGCCGCTACAGCGCCGATGGTGAGGGACACAGCACGCCAACCGTAGGATTCCGCCAAGGCGGCAAACAGCGGCAGGAACACGAGTTGGCCGGTAGCGGTGCTCGCCGTCAGGACGCCGACCACGAGGCCGCGCCGTTGACTGAACCATCGTGATGCAACGGTCGCGCCGAGAACGAGCGCGGTCACGCCACTGCCCGAGCCCACGACCACGCCCCAAAGCAGGACGAGTTGCCACGATTGCTGCATGAGTGGGGTCAGGGCAACGCCGGTGGCGATGATGGCAAGTGCCGTCATGATCGTCCGGCGCAGGCCGAAACGCTCGATGATAGCGGCTGCGAACGGGCCGGCTAGGCCGTAGAGAAAAATGTTGACCGCAACGGCGAAGGAAATCGTCGCCCGTGACCAGCCGAACTCCGTCTCCAGCGGGACCATGAGGACACCCGGCGTCGAGCGGACACCCGCCGCTGTCAGGAGGACGGCGAACGTGACCGCAGCGACGACCCACGCGTAGTGTAGCCGACTGACTTGCATCTTGCACCCCTCTGCGGAGGACGCTAGTTGCAAACCGTTGCTAGCGCAACGTGCCTCAGCACAGAGGGGGTATGTGTCAGCCCAGCGTACAGGCTGCAGTGATGCAGCCCAGCATGGCCAGCAAGCTTGCGCTTAAAAGCAGGCGGGTAACCAAAGTGCGGTTTGCCATCATGCTCACTCCTTAACGGAAGGGTGTGTAGCGCATCGGCTCGCGGTTGCGTGTGGCATCGTGTACGGAAATGTAACTGGACTACTTTCCTGCCTGGGCAAGCCTGTCGTCTTTGCGGGCGCTTCCGGCGCTGCTGCCCACCCAGTAGCTGACAACCGAGGTTGCCATGGCTGCGAGCGTGCCGAGCATCATGTTTGACGCGGTTTCGGATCCTGCAGGCATGCCATGTAGCAGCACAACCGCCATCATGGCGCCAAATGTCAGCAAAACGACGGCGGAGATGACCGCGCCCGACCAAGCCATGGACGTTTTTTGACTGACGGGTGTCACGGTCTGAGCGCCAGAGTCCGCGGTCTCGCGCAGGGTTGCCGCAAGCTGGTCCAGATCGGCGCTGCGCGAGGCTTTTTCCTGCTCGGCGGCAATCTGGGCCAATTGCAGGCGGAGTTGGCCGGCGGCCGCCGGGTCCTGCTGCAGCCGGGTTGATGCCGCATCGGCGTCGGACGTGCCGGTGATGGCCTCAACGGCTGCTGAGACCGCGGCCGTTGTCTTCTCGGCAGTCTCGCCGAACAACCATTTCGAGATTTCGGGGGCAATCGTAAGGGCCAAAGGAATCAGGGCACCCATCAGGCGTCTCCATACGTGAGGGAAAGATAGGGAAGGTGGCAAAGGCGGCGGGCCCAGCCGAGCCCGAAGGCACGCCACGTGGGCAGGTCTGCCATCCAAGCCATGCGCTGGGCTTGGAACTCGGCGCACAGTGCGGCGCCATCCCCCGCCTTGGTCTGGATGATGGCGAGGGTTTCGGGGCCAATCGCGCCATCGACGTGACAGCCCGCAGCAGTTTGCAACCACGACGCGGCGCGGCTGACGCCGCAATTTACGGCGGCGTCGAACACCAAAAGCGCCAGGGGTGGGGGGAGCGCATCCGCCTGCAGCGGTGACCAGTAGCTTTTGCGGTAGATCGACTGGGCCTGTTCGAGCGTCAGGCCTGGGATATCGAGGTCCGGGTGGGCAGATGCGGCAATGCCGTATTTGGTGCCGCGGCAGACACCTCTGCCGCAAGCGCCGCCGGTCCAGTTGCCAGGATCAGCCGGGTTCGTGGAGAGGCCACCTTCTTCACCGACGACGACGTGGAATGCATTTTGAAACAGGGTCATCGAACCTCGGCTGGGATCTGAACGGGGATGGCGCCGTTGCGGGCTACCCGGCCGCTGACCTCGTAGATCTCGTGCACAACGACGGGTGTGATGCGGCTGGCCCAAAGGATGAACGCGCAACCGGCGATACTGCCGAAGCACAAGCCGGTAAGGCCAGCAAGGAGGGTCTGGCGCCAGATACGGCAGCGCAGGTGAACCAGAGGGTTTCTCATGGCTGATGCCGTGCTGCGGTCAGGAGCCAAGTCAGCGTGCTGACGAGCATGCCGACTACTGCCCCGACAACGGCGGTAACGGTGGACTTCAGGGTTTCGGTCCGGCGGGTCTCGTTGGTTTCGCGCTGGCGACGGACGAAACGGAAATCGTCCCGCAGATCGTTCAGATCGTCCATCTCGGTGATGTCGATGCCGAGAAGCCGAAACGTGTCGGTGATCGAGCGGAGCGCGGCGCGTTCGGCTATCTGGTGGGCGGCTTGCTCGGGCGGTGGCTTGGGGTCTTCGTGCATGGGTCTTCCGTGTCACGCGATGGCGAACCATCCATTGGAGTCGACGCCGGTGCGCTTGATCCAGAGGGTCTGGCCGACGCCGCCGTCGAGATTGCGGTAATCCGAACCAGGTGGTGCGGTGACGACGCCGGCGGGCGAGCCGTGGCCGGTCGCGGCGATATAGCCGGCCGGGTCGGCGTCAGTGGTGATGCGCAGATGGCCTGCGGCAGCCGGGCGGAGGGTGAGATCGGCGTTGGGCTGGGTGCGCAGAAGAAGGCTGCCGTCGCCGGGCGGCGCGATGTAGTCGGCGAGGGGCGACGCGTCCGCCCGCCAGGCGCCGAACGTGCCCACGAAGGTTACGGTGGCATTGGCGGGTACGGTCATGCTGGCGAGGGTCCAGTTCTCCTGGAAGGGCGCCGAGCCAACGCGGGCAAAGGCCGTTGTCGTGTTGCAGGCGATGCGAACCCGGCGGCCCTCGAGGACTGGAAGCCCGACCTGCACCGCGGCGGCTGCGCCCGTTCCGTCCCCGTTGATGATGGCGGTGGCGGCGCTGCCGGGAGCGCCATAGCCAGAGCCCGGATCGGTGAGGGAAATCCCGATAACGGCGCCGCCCGATATATACGCAAACGCGACGGCGCCCGAGCCAGCACCGTTGATGGTCACCGTGGCACGGGTGTAACCAGTGCCCCCGGCAGTGACCTTGATGAAACCGATTTGGCCGGCGATGGCGAGCTGATGCTGGGTCTGGATCGATTGTACGCCGGTGGGAGCGGCACTCAGCATAACCTCGTCGGCGATATCCGGGAGCGGAACAGTCTGCAGCCCGTTTACGGCGGTCGGATTGGCGAACAGCCGCTGGCTGGCGTTCCAGCGGTTGGCCTCGATGATTACGCTATCGGTATGAGCGTATAGGCACTGCCCGATCGTGGCGGCGTTCGAGCCGTTGAAGCTGTTGCGGGCAATGAGGACGGATTGTGGAGCGTCGACCAGCCATATGCCACCTCCGGACGCGGACGAGATCCCTATTGTGTTGTCGGTGACTGCAAGGTTGGCCGTGGCGAGGCCAAAATTGTTGCCGTTGCCGTCGGTCTCGACGTTGTAGGCCAGGATCGCCCAGCCGTTATCCTGCAGGTAATTGGCGCTGACGCGAACGCCCAGGCTGCCGCCGGGGTTGATGCCGACAGCCGCGCCAGTGACGTGGTTGGCTGCAACGTCCAGCACAACGCTGCCGCCGCAATCGATGCCAAATTGAGCCGAGCCCGTGATGGTGTTCTCGGCGACGCGGGAATAGGCGCAGTTGGCAAGGATGCCGGCGCCACCGTTGCCGATGGAGCCGTTGTTGCTGAGCAGATTGGATTGCACCAGAAGCGCGCGGCCGGAGACGGCGATGCCGTAGACGTGGTTATCGTGGCAGACGTTATTGGTGACGGCGATGCCGATCGCGTCTGGATTGGCGTTGCCCCAGGTGGGCGGCTGCAGGTTCGTGGCGTTGAAGTTGCCGACGGCGATCCCGCGCGCGTTGTTCCAGCACGTGTTGCCGGTGATGAGGGCGAGGCGGACGGCTTGTCTGAAGGCAGGATCGTTGTAATCGGCGCAGAGGCCGTAGCCGAGATTGTCGTGCGCGATGTTGCCGGTCAGGCGGGCGCCATCGATTGCTTGCAGCCAGACGCCGTGGGCCGCGTTGTTGTTGGCTTCGCAATTCGTGACGGCGTGATTGCTTACGGCCGGGTCGGATGCGAGGACCGTCAGGCCGTTGCCGAGCGTAGGGCCGCCGGCGTTTCGGAACACGCATGTCTTAAAACTGGACTGCAAGCAAGCAGCCGTAACCAAGACCGCCCAGGACTCGCCGGGAACGGCCGGGCTGTTGGCGTCAAAGATGATCCCCTCTGCCGTGAACGATGGGCCGCCGATGCTGATCCAGGCGCTGCCGGTGTTTTGGGAAACACGACGGAGGACCGATTGGCCGGGTGTGCCGAGCAAGGTCGCGGCTTGCGGGATCGTCCATTGGCCTGAGGTCGCGTAGACGCGGGGGCCCAGATGGACCGGGCGTTGAGTTGCGATTGCGGCCATGAGTGCGGCGGTATCGTCGGTCACGCCATCGCCGATGGCACCGAACGATTCAGGCGTAACGGAGTCGGCAAGAAGGCTTGAGAGGCGTTGCGGCTTGGAGGCGCCGTCCGGTGTGACATCTGTGGCGGAGGCGTCCAAACCCGCAAGCGAGAGTGGCGCCGTGACGGCCGCCAACGTGCCGGAGGCCAGCGTGAGGCCCGAGCCGATCGTGATCGGTTCGGGTGCACCCACGCCGGCGGTTTGGCGGCCCAGCAGCAGGCCGCTCGGAAGGGTGATCTGGGCTTGGGTGCCGGCGAGCAGTTGGGCGCGCGTCATGCGTCGTAGCGTGCCGGATTGGGACGCGACGAGCTCGTCGGCATCGGTGGCGGCGGGGGCGGCCGCGAGTTGATCGACGGTGGGCATCAGGGCGTCGCCAGAATTGGGTTGCCGTTGCTGTCGGTGAGCGCGTTGCCGGTTTCAGTCTGCAACGGGGCTGCCGCGACCGGTGGGATCGCGAGGGTCACGACGGGTAGCAGGACGGAACGGGCGATGGTGCGGCCGGCCTGGGTGCCGATGGTGAGCGTGACGGTATAATTGGTGCCCGATTGACCGGCGGAGAGCCAGAGCACGGCGCGGCTGCCGTCGGCGGCGGTCGAGGTCAAGGCAAGATCACCGGGATTGGACGGGCTTATGGTGATGTCCAGCGTGGCGATCGCGTCGCCGTCGTTGCCGATGAGGGCGGGAGCGATGTCGAACTGGTAGTCCAGGAGATCGGCCGGGTCCTTGAGCGGCCAGGAGAGCGGGGCTGGAGCGGTGGCGGCGGTGCCGCGGGGGACTGGGACGAAGGCATCCAGCGTGATGGTGCGCGCGGCGCTCGGTCGCCAGACATGGGATGCTGTTGTAGGCAATGGTAACTCCTAAGCGGCGCGCGAGCGGGTCAGTAACGGACCGCGACGAAGGACTGCGGCTGCGCTGCGACGGCGGTTACGGCGCCGAGCGGTGGGTAGGGGCAGTGGAAGGACTGGCCGGGCTGCAGCGGAATGGATGTGGCGCTGCCTGCGGATGCGAGCGCCGTCAGGTCCAGATAGAGCACGGCAGAGCCCGTGTTGACGAAGTCGCACCCCGTTGCGACGGACCCTGCGGCGAACACCGTGACGGGTGTGTTCGCGGAGGCGACCGCGGAGGCCGTCGGCGCGGTGTAAGCGACGGGGCCGGGTTTGGTGATGGAGCAAGGGCCGGCGGTGTAGGAGCCGTCCAGGTTTGGGCAAGCGATCACGACAGTGCCGGCGCGGCCATCGCGAGTGGCGTATGAGCTGGTGACTTGCTGGGCGTGAAGTTGGGCGGGGAGCGCGGCTAGGCAGAAAAGGACCAAGATGCGGTGCATGGTTAGAACTCCACGATGACGACGCCCGGTGCGCCGCTGCCGCCGTTGCCGGCGTTGCCGTAGCAGGCGCCACCTCCGGAACCGTAGGCGAGCGCAGTCTGCTGGCTGGTGTTGCTGGACGACGCGCGACCGCCACCGCCGAAGAAGGAAGCCCCGCCGTTGCCGGGAAAGATCAGGCTGCCGGCGTTGCCGTCCGAGCCGTAACCGCCGGCAATGTTGAGAGAGCCGCCGGCGCCGTTGCCGGGCGTGCCGCCGGGTGTATTGTCGGCGGCGCTGGTGCCATAGCCGCCACCGGTAGCCGCTATGGAGCCGAACGAGCTGGTGCTGCCGGTGCCGGCCGTAGCACCTCCCGCCATCGCGCCGGCGCCACCGATGCCAACGACGATCGGGATCACTTGGCCGGGTAGGACCGGGTAGCTGCCCTCCGCGTAGCCGCCAGCGCCGCCGCCGCTGCCGCCTTGCTGCGGCGCCCCGGCGCCGCCACCGCCGCCGCCGCCGCAAACGCGGACCTTGACCGAGGTGCTGCCGAGCGGAACGGTGAAGCTACCCGAACTGGTGTAGGTAGCCATACGCGAGTAGCCGGGGGTGAGCGTGTTCAGCTTGAACGCGATGAAAGGAGCGTTCGGGTAGACGCTGATGCTCGACGAGGTGATCTGGGTCTGGCCGTAGTTGACCGTGATGACTTGCAAGCCGATCCAACCATTGTCCACGGCCGGCGTCACTTGTGAACCGGCGTTCGCGGGGGCGGAGGGCTTGAGCTGCAATTGAACGCGCTGCAGCCGCTGGGTGTTTTGCGGCGTACCGTTGTTGGCGGCGCCGCTGAATGGCTGGATGGGATTGGCGGCATTGTAATAGGGCAGAACGACGGGTGTCGCATCGGCCTCAGAAAGCGCGGCCTGGATCAGGTAGTTGATCGACTGGCCAGAGACCGTTGGCGCCGTGAGGGTGAACGTCGTGGCCGATGTGTTGATGCCCATCTTGACGAGCGGATCGGTGCTGTCCGCAGGGAGCGAGCCGAACGGTGCTTCATCGACGATGCTCAAGGCGGCGATGCTTCCCGGGCCGACCGTAACGGTGAGGCTGGCGGGGGCGGTTGGCTGGCAAGTTAAGCCGTCCACGACGGGGTTGCTGCCGATTGTGGCTTGGGCGAGGTAGCCGAGGGCGACCATCGCATTGCGTTGCAAGGAGAGAAGGTCGGTGTCGAGCGGGATGCTTCCCGGGTAGACGATCTGGCGATCCACGTAGGTTGATCCTCAGTTTGTGATGCTGGTCCAGGCGATCGATGCCGTCGGCATCACCGAGGTGATGGCCGCGTAGATGTCTGTGTCGGTGACTTGTCCCCCGGCATCGGAGAGGGTGGCGCGGGCGAGCGGGCCGGGCGTGCCGTAGCCGGCGATGGTGGCGATGCCGGCGGGCGCGGGGCGGCGAGCTTGGACGAAGACCTGGAATGGCAGGTTCAGGTTGCCCCAGGCGCCAGCGACGCCGTAGCCGAGCGCAGGGCCGGCGTAGGAGCCGGTGTCGGCGGGACGTGCGGGTTCGAAGATGGTGGGGGCGCGGCCGGTGAGGTCTTCCAGTACGGAAACCAGAGCCGGCCGGGTGGCGTGCTCGCGGACGAGTGCGGCGGCGATGCGGCCGCGGTATTGTTCATCGGCTTCGGCTGAGCGGCGGGGAAGGCGAGGGCCAAAGAAGTCCTGGCCAATCGCGTCCAGAAAACTGTCGGTGGCGGTGGCGAGGCGAGATTGGGCGCGAACGTAGGCGAGCAGGGTGTAGAGATAGGAACCGGCCGCCGCGAGCCCGGTGAGAAGGGCGTCCAGGATGGGGGAGTCGTCTGGGAACCAGCGGGCGGGAAGGACGGCGCGGATGCGGGCTGCGATGTCAGCGGTGTCACCGTTCATGTCAGTCCACCGTCACGGCGCCGGGTTTGATGATCGAGGACGGTGGTGGGACGAGGTCGGCGGCGGCACCGTCGATCGTGATGGCGGAGACGTTGGTGACGGATGGGTCGGCGGCGTAGGCGATGGCAGCCAGGCGCGATAGTGGGAGCGGGGCGCCGATGGTCAGGCTGGAGACATAGACCGCAATGGCGGCAGCGACATTGGCCTGCGCCGTCGCGTGGCTGGCTGCGGGAGTGGTGATGGTCAGCGCGATCGTGGCGATGAACACCGCCGGCGGCTGGACGGCGAATTGGGTGCCGATCGGACGGACGTTCTCGAGTGCGGCGGAGACGGCGGCGATCGTGGTGGCGGGTGGAAACCCGGAGCCATCGTCCACGGTCACGGTGAAGAAGCCGAGGCGGGCGGCGCCGGACGGGTCCGTGTTCTCCGCCAGGACGTAGGTCAATCCTTGCTGGAGGGATTGTACCGTGAAGGCGACCGCGGCGGGGGTGGCGCGGGAGCGGCTGTCGATGAAGTTGGTGAAACGGGTGCGCAGGGCGGCATCCGGCTCGGCATCAAGGCCGCCCGATGCGGCGGCGGCATTCGTGACCGTGTCGATGCCAGGCATGGCGGTGGCGAGCAGAGAGAGACTACCGGCTGCGACGTTGCCGGCGACGCCGGCGACGGCGGCCTGGGCGGGGACGGTCAGCGACGTTGCGGAGGCAGCGACGGTGTAGGTGGCCGTGATGGGTGAGAAGGCCGGGTTGGCCGGGTCGGCAAGGACCGTGAACGTGACCGTCGCGTCCCCGCTCTTCACCTGGGCGCCGACCGGGATGCTTGCGGCGAAGCCCGGTGTGAAGCGGGCAAAGGTGAGGTTGGCGGTGGCGGACCGACCGGGGAGCCGGGCGAGGCCGAAATCAGCGACCCACGTGTCGAGGTCGGGCCCGTTGGAGGTGGCGGCCCGGGTGGCGGCCAGGATCTGGACGGCGATCCACTGGAGCCAGAGTGCGATGGATGCGTTGGCCTCGAGAATGGCGCGCAGGACGCTACCGGCGGTGAGGTCCAGGAGGACCCGGGCGCTGCCCTGGACGCTGGCGGCCATGTTCTGGACCAGCGTTGAGAAATTTTGGAGTTGGAGCTGCATAGGGTCCACCTGCTGGAGGAGGGAGCGTCAGGCGGTGAAGGCGATGGTGCCTGTGACGCCGGAAGCGGCGTCGGCATAACGGATGTTGACGTAGAGATTACCCACCGGGTCCGGGGTGAGATCGATGACCGGCGCAGGAGTTTGGGAGACAGCGGTTTCCTTCGAAATCTGGCTTCGGATGGCGGCGCGGATGGCCAGGGCGGCGCCGGGCAACCCCACGAAGGAAGGCAGACTGGCGCCGTAGCCGAGTTGCCAGATGTACTCGCCCTGGGTGGTCAGGAGACGGCGAAGGACGCGCTGTTCGGTCAGGCTGGGGGCGTCGCTGGTTGCGAGGTCACCGGTAGGGGACCAGGCGAGGTCGTTGCCCCAGAAATGAGTTAGATCCGGCATAGGGACGTCCTTACGCCGGGGTTAGTCCGGCTGGCTGGTGGTGCTGGATTGGGGCGGATGTACATGCAGGTTGTAGTGGTTGCGCAGGGCACTCATCGGGCCGTGCTGGTCGTAGACGTCGCCCTGGACGTGGAGGTCGCCCTTCACCTGGATCGTCCCGTCGTTCTGCAGCTTGAGGAAGCTGCCGGTCTTATGGACCAGCCAGAACTCGCCGGACGGAGCGGCGGGGGCGGTGGTTTGGGCGGACCAGGTGGACGCGATGATGAGGCCGTGTTCGGCGTCGCCCTCCTGAGGCAAGACGAGGACTTGGTCGCCGGGTGAGGGAGGGCAGACCAGGCCCCAGCCGTTGCCGACCCAGGGGGTGAGCAAGGGAAGCCAACCGGACAGCACGCCCTCGGGCTGAAGAGTGACGCGGGCGGTGGCGGTGGACGGGTTTACGGAGGTGACGATGCCGAAGCGTGGGGCGCCGGTGGCTTGGTCCTGATTGGCGCTGTGGGCCTTCAGCGCGTTGAGGAGGCTGTCCATTGATCCTCCTAAGTAATTTCGGCGGCTGGGGGCGTGTTCTTGAGGCGGAGCCGTTCGGTGAAGCCGTGGTCGACGCTGAGATGGCGGTCGAGTTCGGCGACGTAATAGAGCTGGTCGAAGTCGGTGCCGGTGCCGGTGAGCTGGACCCGGGAGCGAGGGGTGAGGGCAAGCTCGCCGGGGAGCTCGGCATGCACGATGCGTTCGTGGGCGGAGAGGTCGGCGAGGATACGGCTGGCGAGCTGCAGTGCGTCGTTGGATGTAAGGTTGGGACGGACAACGACGATACGCTGCGGGGCGCCGCCGCCTCGGGATCGGCCGGTGCTCTTGGCTGTCTGGCTGAAGGCGGATTGCTGGCGGCTGTTCCACGACTTGACGGTGACCTCGATGTCCCGGGCGAGGGTGAGGGCGTGTTCGAGGCTTAGGCTCAGACAAAGGCCTGGGCTGATCGCCTGGATGGTTGAGGTGGAGCCGAGGGGGGCGAAGGTGAGGGTCTGACCGGAGACAAAAGCCTCGAACCCCTCGCGGGCGGCGAGGAAAGTGAGCAGGTCCCATTCGGTGGTCGTGCGGGAGAACTGACCCAGCGAAACGCGGTCGTGCTCGGAGGAGTAGTAACGGCCCGCGAGGGTGCTGGTGGGCGTGACGTCGGGGGTCAGGCGGTGGCGGGCGGCGAGGGTTTCGGCGATCTCGCTGGCGGTCTGGTTGCTGAACGTTTCCTGGGTGCGGGCGTCGAGCAGGCGTGCGGTCAGGTCTCGGCCGTCGACTTCAACGATACGGTTCAGGACGTCCAGGCGGATGGTGTCGGCTTCGCCCTGGATGAGGCTGGTCGGGGCGCCGCCGAGGCTGAGCTGGATGTCGAGGACCGAGCCGGGTTGGAGGAGCCCGGCCGCGGTGGCCGGATCGATGGCGAGACGCAGGCGGAAGCGGGCGGCGGCGAAATGGGCGTTGGCGAGAATGTCGGCGTCGACGAGGTTGGGAAGGGGTGCGCCGTCTGCGAGGACGGTCAAGGTGGGCGTGCGGAGGGTGCTTGTCAGCGCGTCACTGAGTCGCAACGCCGCCCCCTGCGGTGGGGTCGGGCGGCGGGATGGTGAGGGTGACGAGGCCGGACAGCACGGGGTCGGACAGGTTGTTGGCCTGGGCGATGCGGATCCACTGGGTGGCGTCGTTCAGTTGTTCGGCGGCGATGCGGAAGAGGTTGCCGCCGGCCACGGTGAGAGTGCCCATCAGGTGCTCGCGGTGGCGAGGTTGCGGGCGGCGCGGGCTGCGCGCGCGCGGAAGGCGGTGAGGTGGGCGAGTAGGCCGGCGGTGGCCACCGTGGCCGGGAGCATCGAGGCGGTGAGGTTCGGTGCGCCGAGGGCACTTGTCGTGGTGGCGATTTGCATGTCGAGCGAGGACAGGGTCGTGTCGACGCTGGCCTGGGCGGCGACGTTGGCGGCGGTGCCGGCGGTTGTGGCGCCCGGTGTGCTGACGGCGGCCGAGGCGGCGGTTGCGTAGCTGCCGGCGGCGAGGAGGTCGGCCGCTACGGTGGGAGCGAGCTGGACGGCGGCGGTGATGACAGCGGCCACTTCGTCCCGCAGGACGCTGCAGGAAAGGCGGTAGGGAATCCACCAAGGGCTGCGGTAGTCGGCTTCAAAATGCTCGATGACGACGGTGTAGGCGAAGGCGTCCCAGGCGAGCGGGAGGGTGGCGCCGGCGATGCGAAGGGTGTCGAGCAAGCGGGCGCGGTCGGCGGCGTCCGGGCCGGTGAAAATGCCGGAGAAGGCGATGTCCGCCGGGTCTGGGCCGAGGGCGTCGATGATGCGCAGGCCGCCGGGGAGGCGGTGGATGGCCAAGCGCTGGCGGCCGCCGATGGTGATGGAGCTCGGGAGTTCGAAGCCGGCGAACGCGACGGGGCCGAGGGTCAGGCTGAAATCGGACATGGGTCAGAAGCCTTGTGCTTGGCCGGACCAGAGTGGGGTCTGGCGGGGGTCGGGACCGGTCGGGCCGGCGGGCGGGCGGGCGGCTTGGCGGGCGAGGGTGCTGGTCATCCAGCGGCCGACGCGGGCGCCATCGAGGACGATGTCTCCGGCGAGGGTGATGGTGGGTTGGGACGGGGTCGGGGGCGGGGCGAAGGACGTTGGGGCTTGGGAGGGCTGGGTGGGGGCGGACGCGGTGGGTTGGGTGGGGGCGGATGGGCGAGTCGGGGCGGGCTGGGACAGGGCTGCGGGCGGTGAGCCAGTTGGGGCAGCGGCGGCGTAGCTGGCGAGCGGGGGGAAGCGGGTCGCGGGGGCGGCCGTGCGGAAGGGATGGGTGTCGTGGGCGGCTGTTGGGGCGCGAGGGGAGCGTGCGGCGGCTTGGAGCGGAGCGGCTTGGCGGCTCGGCGGCGCTGGCGGGGTGGGCTGCAGGCGGATTGAGCCCTGGGTGGCGAGGGGGCCCGGTGACGATGGCCGGACGGGGGGCGGTGGGGACGACGCGGATGCGACCGGGGCCGGGGCACTCACGGTCTGCTGGGGCGGGCGTGGTTCTGAGGCGGGTTGCGGGGCGGCTGCGGCGACCGGCCGGATTGTGGCTGGTAACGTGGCGGCCGGTTGCCGCGGCGTGCGCGGAGAGACCCGTTCGACGGTCGGGATGGGTTGCAGCGGGCTTGTTGGCTGGTTGATCGCGAGGGTGAACGGCGGGTTTGCGGCCGGCGCCTGGGTGCGAGACGGGGTTGGCGGGGGAATCGTGGGTGTTAAGGCCGCCGTGTTCGTTGCGAGCGGAGGATCGGGCAGGCGCGGCGTGGGAGAAGCGGGCGTGGCCGGAGCCGGTGTGGCGTCGGGGGGAGGAGCGCGCTGCGGCAGCGGGCCCGGGGAAGGCAGGGCGATACGGGCGGGGGCGGTCGGCTGGCCGGCTTGGGTTTGGAGCCGGGCAAGATTTTGCGAGGTTGCGGCGATGGCGCGGTCCAGTGCCTCAAGATCGCGGCGGATGAGGGCGACGCCGCTGCTGACGCCGTCCTGAAGCGCAAGGGAGATGCCGATTTCGTATGCTTCGAGCATGGGGCGGGGCCTGCCGGGTTAGGGCCACCCTATGTCAGGCGGCGTGCGATGAGGTCGGCCAGGGTTTGGCCGATGGTGCGGGCGATCGGTTCGGCGAGGGAGATTGCAGCGGGAGCGAGGAAGGGGCGTGGCGGGATGGTCGCGGTGCCGAGTTCCTGCGGTGCGGCGTCGGGGTGGTTGGAGCCGATCTGGGCGGAGAGGCCGTCCGTGTTGGTTTCGATGCTGGCCTGGAGGGAGCCGGTTTGCCGCCAGGGGTGGTTGTGGGGGCCGCCGGGCGGGGTGGCGAGGTTGGCGCAGACGGCCTCGGCGAGGGTAGCGGCTTGGGCGGCGAGGGTGGTGGCGAGGATTTCGGCGACGGGGAGGTCGGCCAGCGCGGTGGCGGCTTGGCCGGGCGTTAGGGGCGTCGTTGCCTCCTGTTCATTCATTCTGTGTTGGAACGATCGCGCTGCTGATCCGGCTTCGCCCGGTGAAGCAGCCGTGGAGCAGACGGCAGCGATGAGGCTTCGAAGGGTCTCCAACCGATTGCCGGATGCCGCATCGGTCCGTCGCGGTGGGGACGGACCGGCTTGGCGAGCGGGAGCGCGACGCTTATGGCGAAAGGGAGGTGTATGTCGTCCATTGCCGGTCACTCCTGCCCAAGCCAGCGGCGGCTCGACCAATCGAATGTCTGGCCTCGGATCGTGCCGAAAACCACGACCCAGTGCAGGCGTTCGGATGGAGCGAGGCTGAAAGCCACGTCGAACGGCACCCCGTGGTGGACGAGGTAGAGGCTGTCCACCAGGTCGGGGTGCTCGCTTAGTTTCCCTCGGTGGCGGTGGCCAGGCCTTCGGTGTCTTCGGGGTTGAGGGAGGCGGCGATGGCAGCGATCGCCGGGTCACCGAGGCGCTCGATGGCGGCTTCGATCTGGTGCTCGTTGGCGGGCTGCGGGCTGGGGACACCGTCGATGGCGATGACGGCGAAGGCGAGCATGGCAAGGCCTAGGTAGCGCTCGTTGGTAGATAAGGACGGGCCTACGGCTTTGAAAAGGCGCAGGCGGTCGAGCGTGGTGGGGCGGCGAATGGTGAGGATGCGGCCGGTGGCGTCCGTGATGTCGCGGATATCCTGGGCGGCGGTGACATAGGCTTGGGTGGGGGTCACTGGGTGGCTCCCTTGACGTGCATTTGTGACGGTGGGTGCTTGCGGGAACAGCCTTCACCCCGGCCCTCTCCCGCAGGCGGGAGAGGGAAACGGTCGGAGGGTTAGACGCGTTTGCGGCGGGCAGCGAAGAATTCAAGTTTCTGTTTGACGGCGGCGTCACCGCGCCAGGCGCCGGCGGCGCTGAGTTTGAAGACGGCGCCGTCGTATTGGTAGGTGCTGGTGCTGCCGTCGGCTTCGGTCACATATTGGTAAAGCGTGCTGACGGGAAGCCGGCCGGACGTGAAATAGGACTGCTCGGTCGATGCGATGAAGTCGTCGACCGCGCTGCTGCCGCGTTCGAGGTCGAAGCTACCTTCCCAGCCTTTGGGCAGTTCGGCGGCGAGCTGGGTTCCATCCAGGCGGTCGATGCGGATGGGCTGGGTCATCTGGCGGCTGTCGAAGCCGGTTACGTGGGAGAGGTCGATGCGGCCCTGGGGGCCGATGACGACGAGCTGGCAGTCGCGGCCGAGCGTGAAGGCGTTTGTTGGCACTGAGGCTGCTCCTTAGTTGCCGACCTGGCCGGCGGGTAGGGTCTGGCGGCTGACCTGAACGGTCTGACCACCCTCCATGTTGACGATGAACTTCTCGTTGATCGCCTGGTACTGGATTTGCGCGTCGGACTGCACGTAGCCGAGGCTGGTGCGGCTGTTCGGGTTGTTCGACATGTCGCAGATGACGTTGAATGGCAGCCCGCCATCCGTGCTGCCGAGGATGCCCTGGGAGAGCAGGTTCTGCAGGAAGGAGAGCTGTGTCGCGCGGATGCGGCGGAACAGGTTCGCGTTGATGACCTGCCCGACATAGAGGCCGAGACCGGCGGCCAACGTGCTGGCGACGTAGTTCGTCAGGCGGGTGTAGTTGTCGCCGTTGGTGGCGGCGTTTGAGGAGGAGTTGTGGCCGCCGCGCACGCCCCAGAAGCTGCCGCCGGGTTGCGGGTTGGCGATGACGTCGATGCCGTTGCCGAGAAGCTGGGCCAGCTCGGCGCTGCTGTAGGTGTTGGTTTGGCCCGAACCCGGCGTACCGGATTTCTGAGTGCCGATGACGCCGTAAAGCGGCTTATTCAGGCTGGACTGCTCGGGGGAAAGATTGGCGAGGCGGCCGGCGGCGAATCCCTGGGGAGAGACGAGGCGGATGGAGCCGTTGACTTGGTCATTCCAGTAGATCCAGTCACCGAACATCAGCTTGACACCGTAGCAGTCGAGGCCGGCGGACTGCTTGGTGGCGACGGCGTTGGCAATGGTGTCGCCGGATGGGCCGGTCGCGATCATGTACAGGCCTTCGGAGAGGGCGAAGGCGGCTTGGATGGTATATTGAGTCGTGTCGTCGGCGTCGGCGAGGAGGGCGAGGCTGCAGCCCTGGCCCCGCAGGGCGTAGAGGCCGCGGCGGGGTAGGACATCCGCGCCGACGAGGGAGGCGGCGGTGATGGTGGCGGCGCCGTCGGTGCCGCCCAGCAAGGTCTGGCCGGCAAGGTATTGCGGCGCGGTGCTGGTGGCGGTGCCGAGGGAGGCGACGACGAGTTGGCTTGGGCCGCGCAGGGCGGACGCGCCGGTGTTGATCGCTGCGGCAAGGTTGGCCCAGAAGATCGCCGGACTCGGGGCGGCGATGTTGTCGAAGGCTTCTGGCGTAAGACCTGGCAGCGAGAGTGTCAGGCGCCACGTCCCGGCCTGGGATCCGGCGGCCAGCACGAGGCTGATGCTGTTGCCGAGGGCGCCGGTGTAGCGGGCAATGAGCTCGATCGGGTATGCGCCGGCTGCGTAGAACAGGGCATAGGTAGCGGCTACGTCCGTGCCGTCCGTGACACGGACGCAGCGGAAGTTGCTGGCCCCCTGCTGGACGGCGGTGGCGACCTGGGTGCCCATATCGTATTTGCGGGGCATGACGGGACCGAAATTTTGCGCGTAGTCGGCCATGGTGGCGAGCGTCACGGGCTGGTTCGCGGGGCCCCATGACGCGGTGCCGACCACACCCATAACGTTGGTCGGCACACCGTTGAGCACGAGATTCTGCGGTGGGACGATTTGGACGTAGAGGTCGGGGACGACGAGGGCTGTGGTGTTGATGGAGCCTTGCTGAATGATCGGCATGGATCAGTGCTCCGGCTTGTTGGTTGGGGCTGAAACTGCGACGACGGCGTTCGCGTGATCCGACGCGAGGGTGGCGGCCACCACCTCCGGCACGGTGATGCGGTCGCCGACGGCGTGCGAGCCGAACGCGCGCACGACGACGAGGGTGATGTTCATGGATGCTCCGGTTCAGGCGGTGATGGTGTCGCCGCCGAGGCCCAAGGCGCCGAAGAGCATCGACGGCTCGATGACGACCTGCGTGGTGGGATACTCGACGGTGTAGAGGAGGTCGCGGCGATACAGGGCGGCGTCCTGGCGGGTGTCGAAGGTGGTGGTGGACACGAAGCGGAGGCGGGCCGGGGAGCCGTCCGCCAGGGTGAGGAACGGCGTTGCGGCACAGGCGATGTCGATCGCTTCGCAGGATGCGTCCCGCAGGTCGGGGGTGGGGCACCAAGCGGTGATGCGGAACTCCTGCTGCTGGCGGCGGAGTTCCTGGGCGTTGGTGGCGTCAGCGGCGGTGCGGGCGACCAGGGTCGCGGCGCTGGGGATGGTGACGCTGGCGCCCGAGGCGAGGACGATGCGCGTTGGATAGATCGCGGCGGCGAGGGTAGCGGCGACGAGGGCGGGCGTGTCGCCGATGATGGTACGGTGGACGTAGGACACGCCATCGACGAGCAGGCCGGCAAGCTGGCCCAGGTCTGCGGTGCCGGCGAAGGTTGCGGTGGTGCCGCTGACGGACGCGGTCAGGGTCGGGGTGACCGGATCCGGCAACCAGTCCGGGCTGTATCGCGTCGTGTTGCGCGTGGCGCCGGGGACGGGGAAGACGGTGATGTTGACCCGGCCGGCGGCGAGGTCCGCGTCGAGTGAAGCTGCGTTGGGCCAACCGCGGTAGAGGCGGATGGTGGCTGGGACGATTGCCGCGGTATTGGCGCCGTTCGGGTAGAGGGCGGCGGCGGCGAGCTGGACGAGGGCGTTTTCGGCGTCGGACTGGGCGGGCATCAGTTGGTGGCCTGCTTGGCTAGGATGCGCCAGCCGAGGCTGGTGAGTTCGGTGGACCCGGCGACGTAGGAAAAGCCTTTGTCATCGGTTATGAGATCGGCGGAGTAGATTGGAGTCCGGGTCGACGGAAGCAGGATCGTCCAGGTTGGCGTGCTGCCGTCACCGGGCAGTTCGCCCGGCGAGCCGGCGCCGGCGAAGAGGATGCTGGCGGGCCAGGCGGTGAGGATCGTGGTGGCGGTGGTGCTGAGAAGCCCGCCATACGCGTTCACGCCGGCGGTCACGGGTGCGGCGGGGCGCGTGATGGTCACTGTGCGGTTGGTCAGGATGCAGAGTGCGGGGAGCAACGATTGCTGGGCGGCGATGAAGAATGTGCCAGCCGGGCCGGCGAGGTAGTCGCCGGGTTGCGTATAGGCACGGTCGAACACGCCGGACCATGTGGCGCGGCCGTAGACGATCGGGCGGCGGAAGGAGAGGTTCTCGTCGTTGAAGGCGGCGGGGAGACGAAGGTAGCGGTTTTCGGGGGCAAGCGGGTTCGCTGGGCCCTTCGGGCGGAAGGCGTCGCAGTCGTGGCCGATGTGGCGGGCGGCGGTGCCAAGGCCCTTGTCGATGCGGTCCTGGAGGCGGTGGATGCGCACCGGGTTAGACGATCAGGGCAATCGAGGACTGGTTCTGCAGCGCCGGGCCGGGAGGAAGGCCGAGGAAGCCGCACAGGCGGCGGCCCCAGTCGCGTTCGATGCGTTGGCGGTCGGCGATCTCGGTGGCGTTGTGGGTCCAGACGGCGGCGGCCTGGGTGTCCAGGTTGTCGGTGGCGGCGGGGATGGCGGTCTCGAACATGCGCAAGGTGGCGAGGTGCTGGCGCAGCACGGACAGTTCGGAGTCGGAGAGGTTGTTCAGACGGTATTCGAGTGCGCCGTAGACTTGGTAGAAGCGCCATCCGGTGTTGCCGCTGGGGGCTGCACCGTAGGCAGGGTAGCCGCAAAATCGGCGCGCGTCGGTTTTTTCGGCGTCGGTGAGCATGGGTGCGGCCTTTGCGGTTGATCGGTGTGTTTCGCCCTCACCCCGGCCCTCTCCCGCGAGGGGCGGGAGAGGGAGAAGAAAGAGCGGAGCGTTGTAGGGCTAGCCTACGTGCTCGATCATGACCGCGCGCTTGAAGGAGGCGTTCGTGGCCGTTGGGATTACGGTCGGATTGGTGGTGGTGTCGCTCGGGGCGCAAAAGCCGCCGATCCAGTACCAGGACTGGGCGATGATCTGCTGCAGGCGATCGATCGGTTCGCGGGTGACCATGGCGACGCCGTCCACCATGGTGACGATGCTGTCCTTGGGGGCGACGTCGTCGGCGGCCATGCCGGCGAAATCACCCTCGATCAGGGCGCCCGAACCGCAAATGATCGGGCGGCGGATGACCGCACCCGGCAGTGTCGGGTGGGGCTGGACGTAAGCCTCGGTGGTGGGGATGAAGCGCAGGCCCAGGAAGTCGTTGATCATGCCCTTCTTGAAGACCTGGTTGGCGGACGTGGCACCCTGGAACAGGCGCTGGAAGTCCTGGTCGGCGAAGAGTTGGCGGGCGCTGACCGGGTCGAGGTAGCAATTGAACACGCCTTCGATATCTGGGACGGCGTTCATGCGCAGTTTAGCGACGGCGTCCAACAAGTTGGACATGGTCAGCGTGTCGGTGGCGGCGAGGGAAGCCGTAGTGGTCCGCAGGTTCGGGCGGATGATGACGGAGGCCGTGGCGGACTGGACGGCGTTGCCGGCCGTGCCGTCGGATACGGAGACGGCGGTGGAGAAGGCGAGGACGCCCGAGATGCCGCCGGGTGCGGTGGAGACGTTCGTGGTATCGGCGGTGGCGCCGACCAGGGTATAGGCGTCCGCACCGACGGTGACGGTGAGGCCCGGGGAGTTGCCGACGGCGGTCTGGATGCCGTTGATGAAGACGGTCTGGAAGCCGCGAACATCGTCCACGGCGACGGTTTGGCTGGCGGCGGCGAGCGTGGTGCGGATGCGGGTGTTGCCGCCGAAATAGGGGGCGAACAGCGCGTTGCGGGCCAGTTCGTCGAGGGAGCGGGCGGCCTGCTCGCCATTGGTGTAGGCGTTCAGCAGAAACTCCCCCTGAATGCCGACCCGCGACGTGACCATGTTCAGGTCCGAGGTGGACGCGTAGTGGTTGATCGTGATCGTGTACTGCTCGACGCCCCAACTGGTCGGCGAGAGGCCGTTGTCGAGGTTGGTGTTGGTGGAGGGAAGCAGCGGAGTGGTGACGGAGGGCTTGAGGCCGGCGCGGGTCTTGGTGAGGGTTTCACCGATGCCGACGGCGAAAGCTTCGCGGTCCGCGACGGCGCGGTAGCCCAGGCGGGAGGTGAGCGCGTGTTCGAACTCGCGTTCCAGGAAGCCCTGCTGGATGATGGGCTGGAGCGAGAGGGGGAAGTTCTGGATGCCCATGTGGGTGCCTTGCGTCAGGAGGATGAGGTGATGGCGAAGCCGCGGATGGACGTGTCGCTGCGAGAGAACGGGGCGACGCTGACCCTTTTGCCGGGAAGCGGGGCGGAGGGTGCGGTGTCGCTGACCTTGGGCCAGATCGGGGAGCTGATCACGGCGCTGGGTGCGGCACGGGCGCGGTTGGTGTCTGGCTTGCCGGCGGAGGCGAAGGAGCGGCGGTTGGATCCGAGCGGGATTCAGGCCGTGGTTGGACCGGCCTGGGTGGTGCGGCCGGAGGCGATGACCGAGGGCTCGATGCTGGCGTTCGCGCACCCGGCGTTTGGCACGGTGGGGTTCGTGCTAGGGGCGCCGGAGGTGGAGAAGATGGTGCGGGCGCTGACGAGCCATCTGGGGATGGTGCATACGGGAGAGGTTGGGGAGGCCCGGAATTAGTCGGAAACGGTCAGGTTAAAGGGGCACCGACCGCAGGGTGAGCAAGGATTTCGGCGATGGTGACAAATACTCCCGCGTCGGTAAGGCGTTACATGTTGAGCAGGCGTGCTGTGCCACTGCCGAAACGCCCATGCTCGACGACCTTGGTCCTGCCAGTTCACGGGCTAGCGGCCGCGGAGCAACCGTTCACGGGCGGCTCGCCATTCATCGTGCGTCATGTCCTTCGCCGTGCGCATCTTGGGGGGCTCGGCTGCTGGGGGCGGGGCTGGGTTGCTGCTGTTCGGCTTGGTGAAAAGCCACGGTTTGTCGCGCTTCAGGTTGGCGAGAGCGGCTTGGGCGTCAGGTAGGTTGCCCTGTTCGTCGAGCTTCAGGTTCGCGGCGTCGAGCATTTTCAAGCAGTCGAGGTCGATGATGCCGGCGCCGATCGCGTGAGCCTTGAGTTCGGCTTGGACAAGGCGGGCGTTGGCGGCGGCGAGTTGCTGGCGGAGGGTCTCGGTCGGGTCGGGTGAAAGGGCAGTTTCTTCGGACATTCGTGATCCGTTGCATGAGAGATGGTTTTAAGAACGGCTACCCCTGCCCCCGAACCCCTCCCTCAAGGGGAGGGGGAGAAGGTTCGGCGGCCTTGGCGATGCGGGCGAGTTCGGCGGGGAGGTCTTCGATGTCGTAGGTGTTGGCGAGGAGCTTGAGGGCGGTTTCACGGCTGAGCTGGTTGTTGGTGACGAGGGTGGTGAGGGTGTTCGCGTCGCGCTGGCGGTCCTCGGAGGTTTCGGGATACCAGCGGGGCCAGATGAGGGAGAGCGGGGCCGCCGGGTCGAGCTTGGGGAGGTTGGCGTTGCCCAGGCGGAGCTGGTATTTCTCGCCGGCTCGTAGGAGCATCCTTGCGAGGTCGAGGAGGGCGCCCTCGCCGTAGGAAATGCGCAAGTTATCGGCTAGCCAGAGCAGGCCCTGGTTCATGAGTTCGAGGGCGCGGCCGGAGGTGGCGGCGGCGAGGCGGGATGCGTCGGCGCGGTTGCCGTGGACGCTCTCAAGGGCGAACTCGCGTAGGGTGCGAACGTATTCGATGACGGCGGAGGAAGCGGTACCGCCGATCTCGAGCAGCTTGGCGTCACCATGTTCACTGACGATGAGGGCGTTGCCGGCGCCGCGGACGAGGTCGCCGTCGAGGCCGGCGGGTTCCTTGATGAGGAGGGTCGGGTCCGAGCTGTATTTGAGGCCGCGGCCGGCTTGGGAGAGTTGGTAGTCGATCTCGATGCCGGTCTCGATGGCGGCGCGGAACGTGCAGGCGCCATCCGCTTCGTCGTTGGTCCAGGAGGCGCCGGGCAGGTTGCGGACCCAGGCGATGGGTACGAAGCCGAGGCCGTGATTGACGGAGCGGAGCGGGTCGGGGGTGGGTGGGGAGGGGTCGGTGACGAGTTGGGGGAGGAACCAGGTCTCGGCCGCGTCGTCCCAAGTG
>CAXTVQ010000044.1:0-39235 GCA_964247705.1 uncultured Acetobacteraceae bacterium
GCCATCTTGAGCCAGTATGGAGCGGGTGAAGGGAATCGAACCCTCGTATGCAGCTTGGGAAGCTGCCGTTCTACCATTGAACTACACCCGCATTCCGACACGCTCGCCCTTATAGAAACACCAGTTTGACGGTGCAACCCTCCCTATACTAAGCTGACACTCCCTCGTGATTTGTCCGGCCGGATTGCGGCGAGGTTAAACAAGCGCGCTAAAGAGGCCCCGCAATGCTGCGTAATCAGCCTGTGGGCCTTCAACGGCCATATTGGATCGAGTTGCAAGTGCAACCGATGCGTGGAGGCCCGCCCAGTGACCAGCAATGAATATCGACTGTCAACGCGAATGGTGCATTCCGGGTCGAACCGGACACCATTCGGCGAGACAAGTGAAGCTCTCTTTCTAACTTCCGGGTTTGTATACGAGTCAGCTGAGCAAGCGCAGGCTGCGTTCGACGGCACCACAACGCGTTTCCAATACTCGCGATTTTCAAACCCGACAGTGTCCATGCTTGAAGCCAAGCTAGCTTCGATTGAAGGAGCCGAGGCGTGCCGCGTCACTGCGACCGGAATGGCCGCCGTACATGCGGCACTGCTCAGTCATTTGAAAACTGGCGATCGCTTAGTGGCATCCCGTGCGCTCTTTGGTTCTTGCCATTGGATTGTCTCTACTCTGCTGCCACGATACGGAATCGGCATCGAGTTTGTTGACGGCAGCGATCTAAGCGCATGGGAAACGGCACTTAGGACACCCACGGCCATGGTGCTGTTGGAGACTCCATCCAACCCAATGCTCGAGATCCTCGATCTCCGTGCCATTTGCCGCCTCGCACACAAAGCAGGCGCACTTGTCGTCGTAGATAACGTGTTTGCGACCCCACTGTTGCAGCAACCTATCGAGCTAGGTGCAGACGTCGTGATCTACTCCTGCACGAAGCACATCGATGGCCAAGGCCGTGTGCTCGGCGGTGCCGTGCTTGGCCGCCGGAGCTGGATCGAAGACGTTTTACAGCCATTCGTCCGCAACACCGGGCCTAGCCTCGCACCATTCAATGCTTGGGTGTTGCTGAAGAGCTTAGAAACTCTTGGATTGCGGGTCGAAGCCGGTTGCGCCAGAGCTGTCGCCGTCGCGGACTACATCGGCCAGCAATCTTCCGTAAGCCGCGTGTTCTACCCAACGCGCTCTGATCATCCTCAGCACAAGCTTGCTATGTCGCAGATGTCGGCTGGGGGGACGGTCGTAACCTTCGAATTCAGCGGCGGCAAGACAGCAGCGTTCGCTTTCATGAATGCCCTCCGCCTTATCGCCATCAGCAACAACCTGGGAGATAGTAAGTCCCTCGTCACGCACCCGGCAACGACAACCCACATGCGGATTGGTGCTGAGGAGAGACAGCGGCTCGGCATTACGGATGGTGTCATCCGGCTCTCCATCGGTCTTGAAGACCCGGTGGACCTCTGTGCTGACCTTGCCCGGGGGTTCAGCGCCGTGAGCAACCATCAGAGTGAGCGTCAGGCAGCTGAGTGATGGACGAAAGTGGCTATACGGAAACAACCCGGGATATCGAGGTCACGGTTCAGCCGTTTTACCTGGAAGACCAGTCGGAACCAGATGAGAACCGTTTCGTCTGGGCGTACCGTGTGCGCATTGAGAATCGAGGCCGCGAAACCGTACAGCTACTCCGGCGCAAATGGCGTATCACAGACGCCAGGGGCCAGGTGATGGAAGTCGAAGGTCCAGGCGTCGTCAACGAACAACCAGTGCTCGAAGCCGGCGAGAGCTACGAATACACGTCCGGAACCCCGCTCAACACGCCTTCTGGCTTCATGCAGGGCTCTTACCAGATGGTGACTACCTCTACGGGCGAGGTGTTCGACATCGCGATCCCTGTTTTCAGCCTTGATAGCCCCTTTGGTGAGGGTCGAATCCACTGACGCGTCCTTTGCGCACAATGGATCGATTTGGTGAAAGTGCTAACCATCCCATATCGGCGCTGGTTACTCATCGGGGATGCGGAACACTTGGATGCGTTTTTGTCTGACAAGCCAACCCAAGCCGATGCCGAAGCAGCAGTTCGAACTCTTCTAAGGTGGGCTGGCGACGATCCTGACCGGGAAGGTCTGCGTGACACACCGGGCCGTGTTGCCCGGTCTTACCGCGAACTGTTTGCTGGTTATGAGGTGGATCCTGCCGCCCTCCTCGAACGCACGTTCGAGGAGGTCGAGGGTTACGACGAAATCATCCTGCTACGTGACATCAGGCTGGAAAGTTACTGCGAGCACCACATGGTTCCGATTATTGGTCGGGCCCATGTCGCATACCTCCCAGAGACCCGCGTTGTCGGCATCAGCAAGCTGGCCCGAGTTGTCGATGCATTCAGTAAGCGATTGCAGATCCAAGAGAAACTGACCGTGCAGATAGCGGATACCATCAATCACGTCCTACGACCGAAGGGTGTGGCGGTCGTCATTGAGGCGGCGCATCAATGCATGACCACTCGAGGTGTACACAAGCCGGGTGTGAGTATGGTGACGAGTCGAATGGTCGGTGTATTTCGCACTAATCCAGAGACTCGGCGGGAGGTCATGGGCATGATTGGGCAACGTGCACCGCTTGAATTCGGCGTGTAGACTATCGTGCGATCCAGCGTTGCATTTGTTTTAAGTGCGGCATTCGTCCTTACTTTTCGTGTGTCGCAACCCGTTCAAGCCGCGGAGAGTGCCCCGATCGCGTCGAAGCGTTCTATTGCTACGCTGATTTCCAGTACAGACGCTGTGTTACCCGGGCAGCACGTCCAACTTGCGTTAAGACTTCGGCTCGCGCCTGGGTGGCACACCTATTGGCGAAACCCTGGCGACGCGGGCGTTCCTCCAAGCCTGGACATCACGGCCTCGCCGGGGAGCACGACAAGTGATTTGACGTGGCCAATTCCACACAAAGTCGCCGAGGGGACGCTGACGACATACGCCTACACAGGTGACGTTGTCCTTCCCTTTACTGCCACCACGGTCACTGGCGCATTCGACCTCAAAGCACATGCCGAGTGGCTGACCTGCCGCGATATTTGCGTCCCCGAGCAGGCCGACCTTGAGCTTACATTGCCCGCAGGCACTCCATCAGCCTCGCCAGAGGCCTCCCTGATCGAAGCGGCACTCCTGCGTGTTCCAGCAACAACTGGTCTCGATGCGACGCTGACGCCAAACGGAACGCTTACGCTCGCCGGCAAAGACCTGCCTAAAGGCGTGACCTCCGCAGAGTTCCTTCCGACCACCTCCGGAGCAGTCGAGACAGCGGCGGCCCAAACGCCTGTCTTCGTTGCTGACAGCATCCGCCTAAAACTCGCTCCCATCCCCACTACGCCAAGCGATACGACAGCCATGCCTGGTGTGGTTGTGCTCACCGACAAGCACGGCGAAGTCCATGCCTATTCGGTAACACCTACACTCCTTCCGGACCCGCCATCTGCACCTTCGCTGATGCCGCTTATCCTATTTGCGTTGGCAGGCGGCTTAATCCTGAACTTGATGCCTTGCGTATTCCCCATCCTTGCGATGAAAGCCATGGCGCTTGCGCGGTTCTCAGGGGCCGAAATGCGCCGGGTTCGTGCAGAGGCAGCGACATACACCCTCGGTGTCGTGGTTGCCTTTGTGGCCCTGGGTGCTGGTCTTGTGGCGCTCCGGTCGGCGGGAGAGGCGTCCGGTTGGGGTTTTCAGTTCCAATCGCCAATATTCGTGACGCTCATTGCCTGGTTGCTGTTTGCTATTGGGTTGAATCTGTCCGGCATATTCACCGTGGGCGGGAGCTTGATGGGTCGTGGCGGTGGTCTTGCCCGACACGGCGGTCATCTCGGCAGCTTTCTCACCGGCATTCTGGCCGTCGTCGTCGCTTCGCCATGCACGGCACCCTTCATGGGCACGGCGATCGCAGGTGCTTTGGCCCTCCCTAGCTTGGCCGCTTTGACCGTATTCGCTGCCCTTGGTGTGGGTTTAGCCCTTCCGTATGCTCTTTTTGCCGCGATTCCGCGTTTGTCTTCAGTTCTGCCACGTCCGGGCGCTTGGATGCGAACGCTGCAGCAAGTGCTCGCCTTTCCGATCTATGCGGCCACCGTCTGGTTGGTCTGGGTCTTAAGCCAGCAAGCCGGCCCGAATGGCGTGCTGGCTGCTGGCGCGGGTTTGCTGCTCATCGGTGCTGCCGGATGGGCGCTTGGCCTCGCGGAACATCGGTCGGGGTGGCCCCGCACTGCTGCGAGGGGAACCGTGCTCGCATGTGGCGCCTTGCTCGCGGCTGTCCTCACCCTCTCGCGCCCGGGTGGCATTCAGCGCGACCGATCCGAACCGTTTACGACGGCGCGGCTTGACGAACTCCGTAACGAGGGCAGGCCGGTCTTCGTGGATATGACCGCGTCGTGGTGCCTCTCCTGCCTCGTCAACGAACGGCTCGCCCTCTCGGTGCCAGCGGTCCAAGCTGCGTTCGCCCAATCGAACGTGGCCTACCTGAAAGGCGACTGGACCAACCAGGACCCGGCCATCTCTGGCTTCCTGCATCAACTCGGCCAGGATGGCGTGCCGCTCTACGTCCTCTACGCTCCTGGCCGGCCGCCCGTTATTCTCCCGCAACTGCTGAGCGAGGGCACCGTGCTGCATGAGATTGCTAAGCTGAAGGGCTAAACCTTAAGGTTGCCGCAGGAACGGCCCGGTTGGCCGTCCCGTCGAAGGCGGTGGAGGAAGCGGTTGCGCCTGGACGGGAGCCGGCGGCGGAGCCGTCCCAGCAGTCGCCTGCAGCCACTCCTTCAATGACCGTTTCACCTGAAACTCGAACTCGACGTTCATGTCATTGAGCATCTGCGTCGTAAAATCATAGAGGACAGCGCGAGAGTCCTCATTCGTATTGTTGCTGGTCCGTCGGCGCGCCACCCGTGCCTCCGCGTAGCCGGCCCGGTCACCGCCATCCCCGGCAAAGACGTCGAGATGCACCGCCATCGTGCCCTCGATGCCCCCCGCCACGCGCTGGAGTCGCGCCACGTCGATCACGAACACGGCTCGCCCAGCAGACCCGGCAGCGACAAGACGGTCATTGGCCATCTGTTTCAGACCGTCGGCCGGGCGCAGCGGCGAGATTTGGCTCAATGCCGGGTCTCCAGCCGACGGTGAGTGATCGTCGATCTCGATCGATGCCACATTCAACCGAATTGGAGTGAGATAGCTGTAGCTGGGCATCGGGAAGCTGCGGGGAGCCGCCTCGTCGTCGTCGCACGCCGCAACGAGGAGTGGAAATAGAAGCACGGACCGGCGCGCAATCATGGTCTCTCCGTTACCGAAACAGTGGGTGCAACCTGCCACGCCGGGGCGAGCCGTCAATTGCTCTGTCTGCGGTCCTCACCAGCGACCCGGCCACGCACCTCGCTTCGATCGAAGCGGAAATCCAGATTGCAGAACTCGCACGTCATGACGATCGCACCCGACACCGCCATGTCGTCCAGATCCACTGGCGCGAAGCCCTCCAGGATCTCGGAAAGGCGCGACCGCGAGCAGCGGCAGCCATAGGCCAAGGCGCGGGGGCGGTCGGCGGCAACTCCCTCGGCACTGAACAAGCGCCATATCAAGTGCTCGGATGGCAGGCCGTCGTCCAGCAGTTCGGCGTCGGTTACCGTTGCGGCAAGGGTCGTCGCCGCGCGCCAAGCTTCATCGTCCTCCTGACTGCTGGTGCCCTCGATACCGCCTTCGCTGGCTACGCGCTCCAGGATCAAGGCCGAAGCGCGCCATCCAGCGACGGTCTTCTCGCAGGCAAGCCGCAAGGCGCATTGCAACTGTTCGCTGGTGCGGAAGTAGTGCAGCGCCATGTCCGCGAGATCGCCACCCTCGATCGCGACAATGCCCTGATGACGCTCCCGGTCCGGTCCTTGGTCCACAGTGAACGCCAAGTAACCCTGGCCCAGCAGGGCCGCCGCACCCGGCATCGCGTCGGCCTCCAACGCCGTCGCCAACTTGACCGGCTCGGCCCGGGCATAACCGCGCAACGCTCCTGCTTCGGTGCAGTCGGCGAGCAACATCGGCACTGGTCCGTCGCCCTTGGCCTGCAAACTGAACGAGCCGCGGAATTTCAATGCGGCCGCCAATGCAGCCGCAAGAGCAAGTGCCTCCCCGGCAAGCCGCGTGACCGCCGGGTGGTTGTCATGCCGGCTGAGCAGGGTGTCCGCCAAGGCGCCGAGCCGGACGAGACGCCCCCGCACGGGGCGGCCAGGAAGGTGGAAGGGAGTGATCCCGCGGGCAACGACGATGTCGGGCACGTCAGGGCGGTTGGCATCGAGAAAGGCTGGCGTCTCTGTCATATGCCGCAAGATAGGGTGGGTTGGCCGACTGCACCACACTGCGGCCGCAGGTCCGTGTCGAGGAACCATTCAGCCGCCCCGTTCGTTTTGCGCCGGAACCCGACACTGCTCGAAAGGCCTGACGACCGTGACGGAAACCAACGATACAGCCAAGTTGTGGGATCTGATCAAGACGATCGAGATCGCGATGATGGTCACCGAGGACGGCGATCACCTGCGTAGCCGTCCGATGGCGGTGTCCCAGAAGGAGTTTGACGGCAAACTTTGGTTCTTCACCCGGGCCAGTGCGCATAAGGTCAGCGAAGTCGAGCACGATCAGCGGGTGAACCTCGCCTACGCGCATCCAGGCAAACAGGATTACGTGTCGGTATCAGGCCGCGCCCGGCTCAACCGGGAGCCTTCGGCCATCGACGCGCACTGGTCCGAGCTGATGCGCACATGGTTTCCAAAGGGTAAGGACGATCCGGATATCGCATTGCTCGAAGTCACCGTCGAGCAAGCGGAGTACTGGGATGCGCCGTCCTCGACCATGCTTCACGCCTACGGTTACGTAAAAGCGGCCGTCACCGGGAAATCACCGGAGCCAGGCGGCCATGGAACCGTCAATCTGTCCTAGCAAGGCGTTACCAGCACTCCGATCCATCGCCGGAGTGCTGGTAGTTACGTGCCGTTGCTAATCTCCGCTTCGAGCGCCTGAAGCTCACGGTCGAGCGCATCCAAGTCCGGTGCAGTCCCCTCGATAGCCATCAACACGCTGCGCCGGCACCGGTCGTGCCCGGCATCGACATCGACACCCCCACGCACCCCCGCAAGGCAGTCCGCATAGACGTTGCCGGCCGCAACGCCGATTTCGCCGAACGGTGCGAAAATCTCCCTGATACGCCCGTCGACCCAGCCCGGCGTGGACGGGGTCTCCTCCGTCAGAGAGGACCGGGTCATCGGATGACGCCCAATGCCCAGGCCAGCACGCCCTTCTGCGCATGCAGCCGGTTCTCTGCGCCGTCGAACACCACGGATTGTGGGCCGTCGATGACCTCGGCCGTGACTTCCTCGCCTCGGTGGGCTGGCAGGCAGTGCATGAACAGCGCATCTGGTGCCGCGAGGGCCATCAGGCGGCTGTTGACCTGATACGGAGCGAGCAGGTTATGACGGCTTTCGGTCGGGTCGTCGGCCATGCTGACCCAGCAATCGGTCACCACGCATCGCACGCCGGCCACCGCTTCCTCAGGGTCGTGACCAACCACGATGCTGGCGCCCCTGGCACGTGCCCACTCGAGTGCTTCCGGAGCCGGGCGCAGCTCGGGCGGGCAGGCAATGCGCAGAGTGAAGCCGAATTGCACCGCCGCCTCGATCCAGGAGCGGGCGACGTTGTTGCCGTCGCCAACCCACGCCACGGTTTGCCCGGCAATCGGACCGCGGTGCTCCTCGAACGTCATCACGTCCGCCATCAACTGGCAGGGGTGGGACTTATCGGTCAGCCCGTTGATCACCGGCACGGTTGCGTTCTCGGCCAACTCCGCCAACTTCGCAGCGTCGTCCGTTCGCAACATGATCGCGTCCACATAGCGGGACAGCACCCGCGCCGTGTCCGCCACCGTCTCGCCGCGGCCAAGCTGCAGCTCGCTGGCCTGCAAGACGATCGCGTCCCCCCCCAATTGCCGCATCGCCACTTCGAACGATACGCGGGTCCGGGTAGAGGGCTTCTCAAAGATCAACGCCAGCGTTCGCCCGGCAAGTGGGCGGGAGGACGGCACGCCGGACTGCTTGAAGCCGCGAGCCACATCCAGCATCTGGCGCAGCACCGCCGGGTCGAACTGGGCCAGGTCCAGGAAGTGGCGTGGCCCGGAGCGATCCTGCTCCGAGCCGTCGAGGGTGCTGACCCGGCGGAGCGCGCTGCTCACTTTGCCGCCGCCTGCACCTGAGATGGACGGCAGCGGCGGGCACCGCGGCGCATCATCTCCATCGCCTCGGCAATGTCCTCGTCCGTGATGACCAGCGGCGGCACCAAGCGCACCACGTTGTCGCCGGCGGTCACGCTCAGCAAGCCCTCGGCCGTGAACGCGGATTGCACGTCACCCGCCGGCACCCGGCATTTCAGCCCCAGGATCAAGCCGGCGCCGCGCACCAGTTCGAAGACCCCCGGTTCGTCCTGCACAAGTTGCTCGAGCTCGTGCCACAAGACCCGGGCTTTGCGGTCCACGTCCGCCAGGAAGCCGGGCGCCAACATCACGTCCAGTACAGCGTTGGCGGCGGCGCAGGCGAGCGGGTTGCCGCCGAAGGTGGTCCCGTGGGTGCCGGGCGTGAGATATTTTGCGACTGCCTCCTTCGCCAGCACGGCTCCCATCGGGAACCCGCCGGCGATGCCCTTGGCTGCGGAGAGCACGTCCGGCTCGATGCCCGCCCACTCGTGTGCGAACAGCTTGCCGGTACGGCCCATGCCGCATTGCACCTCGTCCAGGCCAAGGAACAGGCCGTACTCGTCGCAGGCTTCCCGCAGCTCCCGCAGGAAACGCAAATCGGCGGGGCGTACGCCGCCCTCGCCTTGCACCGGCTCAACCAGGATGCCCGCCGTCTCGGGCCCGATTGCGTCCCGCACGGCATTCATGTTGCCGAACGGAACATGGTCGAACCCGTCTACCACGGGGCCGAATCCCTGGAGGTATTTGGCGTTGCCGGTGGCCGAAAGCGTCGCCAGCGTACGGCCGTGGAAGGCGCCGTCGAAACAGATGACGCGGAAGCGCTCGCCGCGGCCCGTATCGGACATGGCGCGGCGCATCATCTTGATCAGGCCCTCATTGGCCTCAGCGCCTGAATTGCAGAAGAACACACTGTCCGCGAATGTCGCCTCGACGAACCGTGCGGCCAGCCGCTCCGCTTCCGGGACGCGGTACAGGTTGGACACGTGCATCACCCGCCCAGCCTGTGCCGCGATGGCGGCCACGAGGTGGGGGTTGTTGTGCCCGAGCGACGAGGTTGCGATCCCCGCGCCGAAATCCAGGAATCGTCGCCCGTCCACCGCGAACAGCCAGGCGCCCTCGCCCCGCTCGAAAGCGAGGTCGGCTCTGTTGTAGTTCGGCAGCAGTGCGGGGATCATGGCAAAGAATACACCTCGGCATTCCCCACGCCCGCCGGTCCACGACCTTTCGCGGCCGGTGCGCGGGGAAGCGGGGACCATGAAACGCCCGCCCCCCCGAAGTCAAACACCCTCTATGGTAAGCGTTGGGTGCTCCCTGTTTAGTAAACGAAGTTCGGCTGTGCGCTGAGCGATTCCTTGCTGGCGCCAGGCAGCAGCAACTTGCCGTCGGCCGCGCGCTGAATCTGCGTATAGGGCACCGCAGTCAGCTTGCCGCCGATGCCGATCAACCCGCCCACCGAGATGATCGCCAACGCAACCTTGTTGTCCGGCGTGAGCATCAGGTCGTCGATGGTGCCGATCTGCGTATTCGGGTCGCTATAGACGCCTGCGCCGATGATCTTGCTGGCGCGAATGCCGCCCTCCATCCGCACGCTCGCCACCGAGAGGTTCGGGTTGCCGGAGGTTGGGACAAGCCCGGGCGAGTTAGCAGAAGGCGCCGTGGTTTGCGCTGCGAGCGGGAGGGCCGTGAAGGAGGCCGCAAGAAGCGACGCAGCGACCGTGAGGGAGATGGTGCGGTTCACGGAATGAACTCCAAGTGATGGCACACGAACGCCTCCGCCGCAGACCGGGTTCCGCTTCGGGGGCCGGCATGCCAGGCTGCCACCCATGCGCCCGCCCGCCCGAGATCCTCGTCAGGTGAGAGATCCTGGGCCGCCCCCCGATGAGGCCACGTTGCGGGAGGCGGCTTTGACCTATCTCACCCGCTACAGCGCAACCCAAGCCGGCCTGTTGCGCGTGCTGGGCCGCCGGGTGGCGCGGTGGGCGCGGGCGGCCGGGGTGGCGGCCGAGGACACGGCGGCGCCGCTTGCCGCGGCCCGCGCCGTGGTTGCCCGGCTGGCCGCGGCGGGTGCGGTGGACGATGCCTTGTTTGCCGCCAGCCGGGCGCGCTCGCTGCAGCGAGCGGGGCGCTCCCGCCGGGCAATCTCAGCGCATTTGCAAGCCAAGGGCGTTCCCTCGGCGCTCGCGGCCGTTGCGGAGGATCCAGCGGCCGAGCTTGCCGCCGCCGTCCTGTATAGCGCCCGGCGCCGGATCGGTCCGTTCCGCATGGCGCCGGATCCGGCCGAGCGCCTCAAAGACCTGGCCCGGCTGGCCCGTGCCGGCTTTCCCGCCGCGATCGCCTATCGCCTCCTGGACCTATCGCCGGAGGAAGCCGAGGAACGGCTGCTGGAAGCTAGGCGGATCTAACCTCGTAGGGTGGGGTGCGCTTTTGCACCCCACCAAACACGGTACAACCGGACGTCAGGCAGACTCACCCGTAGTAATGCAGCCCGAACTCGATGCGCCCGCCGGCTGGCCCGAGCGAGAAGGCCGCCGTGCCGAAGGAGGGCGGACCGAAGCGCATCGGAGCGTCATTCGAGAAGCCGATCCCCTCCGTCGGGATGCCGAGGAAGTTGCGATCGATCTTCCCGTTGTCGTTCTCGTCGGCATAGGCCTGCGCCGCGTAAGTGCCCGGCGGCACGCCCGTGATGCGCACCGTTACCGAACCGACCGCGGCCGGCGCGCGGCCCTTGTAGCGGCACGTCTGCTGCAGGAACGTCGCCTGGTCGCACACCGCTACCAGGACCGTGCCCTTGGCGGAGTGGATGCCCGTTACGGTCACCTCGAGCACGCTTTCGGCCCGGGCTGACCCGGCGAACAGCAGGAAAACCAGGGCCGCCCACACCCTCATTGCGCGGGATACGCCCGGCCGCGCCACATGGCCGGGCGGCCGCGCAGCGAGCGTATCAGGGCGGACCATTGCACCACGAGCAAGGCCAGAATGCCGAACGGGTGCAGAAGCGCGCTGATCTCGGGCTGACGGAAACGCACCGCCAAAACGAAGCGCAACCCCACCGACAGCACCAGCGCCGTGACGGACGCCACGTTCGGCGCCACCAGCACCAGGATCAGCGGCAGCACGTGCCCCCCTGCCAGCAGCCCCGTCCAGATCAGCAGCGGAACCGGCCTCGCCATTCCCTCGGTCGCGTTCTTGCCGAGGCCGGACCACACCTCACCCGCCGTCGCATACATCCGGCAGGACGCCAGGTCGGTCGCGTCGAACAGGCCCGTCATGATGCCGGCACGGCGGAACGCGCGCGGCAGGGTGATGCCGTCATGCAGAGAGGTGCGGATCGCGGCATGGCCGCCGGCGCGCTCGTACTCGGCACGCCGGGCTATGAACAATTGGCCGCAGCCAGCGCCCAGTCCGGTTGCCAACCGGCGGCGCATCATCGCCATCGGCAGGTAGCCGAGCAGTAGGAAGTGGATTAGCGGCAACAGCAACTGCTCGGCCCAGCTCCGCACCACCTGGTGCGGGAAGCCGCTGGCCAGCCCCACCTCGTGCGAGGCCATGTAGCCGGCCATCCGCTCCAGCGCATCAGGCGTCAGCCGCACGTCGGCGTCCGTGAACACCATCAGGTCGTGCCGGGCGGCGCGGGCGAGCACGGCGCACGCATGCTGCTTGCCGGACCAGCCATCCGGCAGATGCGGCCCGCTGATCACGCGCAGGCGCGGGTCGGCGATACCGGCGAGGATGGCGGCCGTGCGATCGGTCGAGCCGTCATCGAGCACCACGATCTCGAACGCGACGCCGGTGCTGGCCAGGATGGCGGCGACGGCAGGGCCGATATTGGCCTCCTCGTTACGCGCCGGGATCAGGACGGAGATCGGCGGCGATGAATTGACGGGTTCCGGCCGGCGGAGATCGCGCAGGTTGAGCAGGGCGAGCACGAACGGCACGCCGGCAAGCACGAGCGCCAGCGCGCTCAGGACGTCGATCATGTCTCGCTGCCATGGCTTGGGTCGAAGCGGCGACCGTTGGCAGTGGCACGCAACCACCTCCAGGAGTCGTAGATCCCGCCGATCCCGACACCGCCGCGCACCAGCGGTTGGAACAGCGCCGGGTTGCGGGTGGCGGACTCGGTTGCCAGGGCGTCCATCGTATCGGCCAGACTGGCCTCCAGCCGCGCGGTCCAGTCCGCGACGCTGCCTTGCCGGTCGCTCAGCAGCGGCTCGCCGAACCGTAGCAGCGCTTCGGGCCGGCTCTCGTCCCAAAACGTGTATTCCAGCGCAAGCGGCAGGATCACGGCGCCGGGCACCTGCCGGGCGAGATGGGCCAGCCCGGGACGCAAAGCCACCGGCCGGGTGCGATGGTCGGTGAAGGCGCCCTCCGCCGTGATCCACAGCATGTTGGACGGGCTTGCGAGCACGGCGAGGCAGGTGCGCAGGAAGGTCGCCGCTCCACGCGGGTTATCCAGCTCCACGCCGAACACGCCCATCCGCTCCAGCACGCCATACTTGCCGAGGGCTGCCGCATCCATCGGGCCATAGCCGGCCCGGTTGGGAAACAGCATGTCGCACAATAGGATGTAGACCGCCGGGTCCCACCAGCTCGGGTGGTTGGAGTAGACGATGAGCGGCTTGCCTGCCACGCCACGCGGCAGGCCGGTGCGGGAGACGCGCATCGCGTGGAAATGGCGGCCTAAATACCACCGCAGATATAATCCAAACGCTCGGAATAGGGCAGGTGAGCGACGTTTTAGGATGCGTTGGGCTAAATCGGTCACCTAAGTAGATTGGGGCTTTGCCCCAAACCCCACCAGAGGACGGTCGTCCTCTGGACACCTGTTGAGGGATATCAGAAGGGCGATTGTTCCCCTCCGGGGTGCAGGGGCGAAGTGAGCTAAGAGTTGCCATTGCCCCCTGCGGGCAGTTGGGAGGCCCACAGAGGGGAAGCCCCGCATCACGCGCTGAGCGGCGCCGAGTTGGACATGCGGTCTTTGTCCAGGCTGTCGGCGGCGATCCAGCCGGACATCAGCACCATCGGCATGCCTGGCCCAGGATGCGCTGCACCCCCTGCCAGATAAAGCCCGGCCAAATCGCGCGAGCGGTTGCCCGGCTTGAACGCGCCGAAGAACTTGCCGTGACTCGCCAGCCCGTAGATGGCGCCGTTCAACACCCGGTAGCGCTCGTGGATGTCGGCCGGAGTCAGATGCCGCTCGAACACGATACGGCTCTCCAGGTCCGGCATGCCGGCGCAGCGGGCGAGCTTGTCCAGGATCACCTTGCGATAACCCGGCAGCATCTTCGTCCAGTCGTGGTGCGGCCGAAGGTAGGGCGTGTGCACCAGGACGTAGAGCGCCTCGCCGCCGGGAGGCGCCACACCGGGTTCGGTGCGGGACGGAGCGGCGATGTAGCACGTCGGATCCGGCGCCGGTTCGCCCTTACGGTAGATCCAATCGAACTCCTCCTCCGGATCGCGGGAGAAGACGAAGTCGTGGTGGGCCAAATGCTCATAGGCACGGTCCAGCCCGAGATACAGCACGACGCCCGAACACGCCGGCTCCCGCTTCCACCGCTTGCCGAAGCTTTCCGCCGGCTTTCCGCCGACCAGTTCCTTGTAGGTGCGCACCGCATCCATGTTGGACACGAGCGCGGAAAGCTGGATCGTCTCGCCCGCTTCCGTCTCGACGCCGCTGACCACGCCACGGTCGGAGATGATGCGCCGGATACCGGTCGAGAGGCGCGTCTCCACGCCCAACTCGTCCGCGAGCTTTGCCAGTGCCACCGGCACCGCCCGGGTGCCGCCCATCGGATACCAGATCCCGCCGTCCGTCTGCATGTGCCCGATCGAGCACAGCACCGCCGGTGAGTTGTAGGGGGAGGATCCGACATACTGGACGAAATGGTCCAGCATCTGCGCGACGCGGGGGTCCGGCACCTTCTTGCGGATCTGCCGGGCGACCGAGCTGCCCATCTTGAGGCTCAGCACGTCCTTCAGCGTGGCAAGGTCCATGTTCTTCTTCAGATCCATGGTGTCGCGGATGTCCTCCACCGACCGCCAGAAGAAGAACCGCTCGCTGACCTCGTGCAGCCCCTCGCTCATCTTGAGGAAGTCGCGGTAGCCGGCGGTGTTGCCGGGGCTGTACGCGTCGAGGTTGGCCGCCATCGCTTCCGTGTTCTCGGTCAGGTCGAGCACGGAGCCGTCGTCGAAGAAGCAGCGCCATTGGGGATCCAGCCGGCGCAGGTCCATCGCCGCGTCCAAATCCCGCCCTGCCTCGGCGAAGATGCGGCGCAGCACGGCCGGGACGGTGAGGATGGTCGGCCCCATGTCGAAACGGAAGCCATCCTCCTCGAGTTCGGCTGCCTTGCCGCCGAGCCAGTCGTTCTTCTCGAACAGGATCACCTTGTGGCCGCGGGCCGCCAGGGTGCAGGCCGCAGCGAGACCCCCGAGGCCGCCGCCGACGACGCCAACAGGATCCAACGTGCTCATACCGTCTCCGCCAGTGCGGGTTCATAATCCGGCGCCGCCATCAGCGACGGACGCCAGTGCGGGTGCAGGTTCAGATCATCCGCGAGCAGCCGGCTGGTGATCCGCGCGCTCTCGAAGATCACCGGCAGGCCACTGCCCGGATGCGTGCCGCCGCCAACCAAGTACACGCCTTCGAGGTCCTCGAAGCGGTTGCGCGGGCGGAAATGCAGCATCTGCCGCAGCGAGTGCGCCAGGTTGAAGGTTGCGCCGCGGAACACGTTGAGGTCCACTTCCCAGTCGTTCGGGGTCATGACCTTCTCGAACACGATACGCTTTTCGAGATCGTGCACGCCGAGCCGCTCCAGGCGCTTGATCGCCATGGCGCGGTAGCTGGCCATCTGCTGCGACCAGTCGATCCCGTCGCCGACCCGGTGGCCGACCGGCACCAGCATGTAGAGCGTGGAATACCCCTCGGGGGCGAGCGCCGGGTCGGTGACGCAGGCGTTCTGGACGTAGAACGAGGGTTCGCCGGGGGGTACCACCCCCTCCTCGATCTCGCGCACGTTCCGCCGGTAGTCCTTGGACAGGTAGATCGTGTGGTGCGCCAGGTCCGGCAGCGTGCCCTTGATGCCGAGATAGAGCATGAAGGTGGAGCAGGAGAACTTCTTGCCGGAGATCTTACGGTCGGTCCAACGGCGGCGCAGGCGGTCCGGCACCAGGGTGGACATGGCCTGGGCGAAATCCGCGTTGATCACCAGAGCATCGAACTGCTCGGTCCCGGAGGCGGAGCGGACGCCGGTGGCGCGGCGGCCCTCGAACAGGATCTCCTGCACCGGCTCGGCCATCTTGAAGGTGACGCCCATCTTGCGGGCGATGCGCTCCATCGCCGTCATCACCGCACCGCAGCCGCCGCGCGGGTGGTAGACGCCGAACTCGTATTCCATGAACGAGAGGATGGTGAACAGGCTCGGGCAGCGGAACGGCGACATGCCGAGGTATTTGGACTGGAACGAGAAGGCCAGCCGCACACGGTCGTCGCTGAAATAGGTCGCCAGATCGCCGTCCACCGTGCGGTGCGGGCGCATCAGCTTGAGCGACTTGAGCATGCTGGGCCGCATCAGGTCCATCGGGCCGTTGAACGCGGATTCGAGGATCGGGCGGAAGGCGGCGAGCTTGGCCCGGTTGTCGGCCATGAAGCGGGGCAGGGCGAGGGCGTCCTTGGGAGCGAAACGGGCGACCTCCTCGGCAAGCCGGGTCATGTCGCTGGTTGCTCGGATCTCACCGCCGGCCTCGAATACCAAATGATATTGTGGGTCGAGACGGATCAGGTCGATCTCGCGGTCCAGGTCGTAGCCGCAGGCGGCGAAGATGTCGGACAGGACGCGGGGATAGAGGAAGAAGGTGGGCCCCATGTCGAAACTGAAGGTGCCCATCTCGGTCGGTGCGGCGATGGTCGCGGAGCGGCCGCCGACGGAGGGGTGGCGTTCGTAGACGGTGACCTCCGCTCCGGCCTGGGCGAGCAGCATCGCTGCCGACAATCCACCCGGCCCCGCCCCGATGATCCCGACCCGGCGGCCACGCTGTTCGGCCAAGCGGGGGCCGGTCAAACGGGGACGCCCCACGGCTGGAGCGTGGGTGGAATTGGGTCGTTTCGTGCGGGCATAGGCGGACCTTACCTTCAAACCGGCGCATAGGGAACGGTGGCGCGCGAGACACGCACTTAGGGAGCGGGCGGCTCTTGTCACGGTTCGACACGTGCGCAATCTGGCCGGGGGCGCACGCACCAGTGCGCCGCTGGAGGTATGCCATGCTGGATGACACCATCCGAACCGCTATCGCACAGGCTGCCGAGGCACAGGCGCAGGACGGCGTGGCGTTGCTGGCCGGGTTGGTTCGCCACCGGTCGCTGCTTGGGGCCGAGCACGGCGCGCTGGACGCCATGGCAGCGGCGTTCGAGGGGCTCGGCTTGCCGGTACGCCGGGTGCCGGTGGACGTGGCGGCGCTCGAGCACGTGCCGGGCTGGTCGCCGCCGCTGATCGGCTACGCCGGACGCGATAACGTGACCGCGGAGCATCGCCCGGTCAACGCCGCCGGCCGCTCCTTGCTGCTGCAGGGCCACGTGGACGTGGTGCCGGAGGGGGCGGCCGATCTATGGGCCACGCCGCCATTTGAGCCGAGCGTGCGCGACGGGCGGATGTATGGGCGGGGTGCGGCCGACATGAAAGCGGGGCTGGCCAGCATCGTCATGGCGATGCGGGCGCTGCATGCGGCCAATGTACAACCCGCCGCCCCGGTGCATTTGGCCGCGGTGATCGAGGAGGAGTGCACCGGCAACGGCGCCCTGGCGGTCATGCACGCGTTGCCGATGCCGGACGCCTGCCTCATCCCCGAGCCCGGTCCCGGCTACCCGGCGCTGTATGTGGCGGAGGTGGGGGTGGTCTGGGCCTGGGTCACCATCACCGGGCGCCCCGTGCATGTGCGCGAGGCGCATGCAGGGGTGAGCGCGATCCAGGCCGCCGCGGTCGTGGCCGAGGCGTTCGCGGCGTACGAGGGGGAGGCGAACCGGGCCGAGCGGCGCCACCCGTCCTTCGCGGCCGACAATCACCCGATCAACGTCAACATCGGCACCTTCGAGGGCGGCGAATGGAACAGCTCCGTCGCCACACGGGCGCGGATGGGGGTGCGCGTGGGCGTCATGCCGGGCCAGTCGTGCTTCGCCGTGAAGGCCGAGATCGAGGCGCTGGTGGCACGGTGCCGAACCGACGAGCGGCTGCGCGGCGCCAGTCTCGGCGTGGAGTTCAAGGGCTTCATGGCCGACGGCTGCACCTTCCCGGCGGAGCAAGCCATTGCCCGGCTGGTCAGCGCGCAGCATGCGGCGGTAACCGGCGAGCCACTGCGAAGCTACGCCGCCACTGGCCTGACCGATGCGCGCCACTACGTGCTGTCCGGCAGCACGGAGGCGACGTGCTACGGGCCGGACTCGCAGAACATCCACGGCATCGACGAGAGCGTCGGGCTGGACACCGTGCTCAGCACGACGAAGGTGCTGGCGTTGACCATCGCCGAATGGTGCGGGCTGGAGCGCCGTCCATCCCACTGAACCCGGCGTCGCCGCTGGCCCGGTTGATGGACGGCCCAGTGCGGCCGGGCGTGGTGCGCTGGATCGGTCTCCGGCCAGACCGCCACGCGCCGATGCGGGCGGTGGAGGAGGCGGTGATCGACGCCTCGGAGGGTGTGGTGGGGGACCGGTGGCATGGCCGGCCGGGTGGCAACCGGCAGGTGACGCTGATTACGGCGGAGGGGCTTTGCGCGATCGCAGGGTTTCTCGGGCGGGACGCCGTTTCGCCTGAGGAAGTGCGCCGCAACCTGGTGGTGAGCGGGATCAATCTCATGGCGCTGAAGGAACGCCGAATGCGGGTGGGTTCGGCGGTGCTGGAGGTGACGGGCGAGTGCCATCCGTGCACGCGCATGGAGGTGATCCTGGGGCCGGGCGGCTACAATGCGGTACGTGGTCAAGGCGGAGTCACGGCGCGGGTGGTGACGCCGGGAGTGGTACGGGTGGGCGACGCCGTCGAGCGGGTTTAGCGACATACCGCTCACCTCCCTCCACAAGGGGGTGCAGATTGTGTCCCCGCCGGGTTTGAGCTACCGAACTTTCGTGCCCGCAAGCGATGTCAGCGCCGTTCCACTGCGTGTTCCGCCGTTACGGACGGCGCAGCGGTGAGCGGCCAGCGGTCGGGCGCGGCAGTCGGGCCGTCCCTGTCCGCCGCCGCCGCGAGCCGGGCGGGGCGCGTACTGGTGCCGCTGGTTGTCGCGGCCGGGTTCCTGATGGAACAGCTCGACGCCACGATCATCACCACGGCGATCCCGCAGATGGCGGCGAGCCTGGCCGAGACGCCGCTGCGGCTGAACCTCGCGATCACCAGCTACGTGCTCAGCCTGGCGATCTTCATCCCGATCAGCGGTTGGGTGGCGGACCGGTTCGGCATGCGCAACGTGATCTGCGCGGCCTACGTGCTGTTCACCGCCGGGTCGGTGCTGTGCGCGTCGGCGACCAATCTCGAGACGCTGGTCGCGATGCGGGTGCTGCAGGGGCTGGGCGGGGCGATGATGAACCCGGTCGGCCGGCTGATCCTGTTCCGCTCCTTCCCCAAGAGCGAGCTGGTGCGGGCCATGACCTATGTGAGCGTGCCGGCCATGCTTGGCCCCACTATGGGTCCGCTGCTGGGCGGCGTGATCACGGAGTACCTGAACTGGCGCTGGATCTTCCTGGTCAACGTGCCGTTCGGGATCCTCGCCATCGCGATCGCGTGGACGGCGATCCCGAACGAGCGGGGCGAGGCGCCGCGCCGGTTCGACCTGCCGGGGTTCCTGCTGGTCGGGGCCGGGCTGGTGCTGCTGCAGGCGGTGCTGGAGACGGCGGGACGCGGGACGGTGCCGCTCGGCATCCAACTCGGCATGGCCGCGGCGGGCGTGGTCGTCCTCGGCGTGTATGTCTGGTTCTCGCGCCGGCGGTCCGCACCCGTGCTGGACCTCACGCTGTTCAAGGTGCGCACGTTCCGGGTGGGATCGCTGGCGGGCGGGATCAGCCGGATCGGCATCAACGCACCGCCGTTCCTGCTGCCGTTGCTGTTCCAGGTGGGGTTCGGGTTGAGCGCCCTGGTGAGCGGCAGCCTGACGTTCGTGATCAGCCTGGCGGCCGTCGTGATGCGCCCGATGACGTCGCGGCTGCTGCTGTTGCTGGGGTTCCGGCGGCTGCTGCTGATGAACTCGGTGCTGGCCGGAGGCATGATCGCGGGCTTCTCGCTGTTCGGCCCGGCGACGCCGCATTGGGTGCTGGTTCTGTGCCTGATGGCCTTCGGCATCGTGCGCAACGTGCAGTTCAACGCGGTGCAGATGCTGAGCTACGTGGACATCCCGGCACCCCGGCTATCGGCCGCGACCAGCCTGGGCAGCGTGGTGCAGCAGCTCACGATGGGCCTGGGCGTGTCCGTGAGCGCCGCCGTGCTGGGCTGGCTGGCGCTGAGCGGGACGCCGACGGTCAGCGAGTTCCAGCATGTGTTCCTGCTGATCGCGTTCTTGCCGCTGATGGCCATTCCAGGGCTGGGCACGCTGCGGCCGCACGATGGGGCGGAGGTCAGCGGCAGGCGGGGCTGACGCTCACCCCGCCCGCGCCGTCACCGCCGGCCAGCCGAGGGAGCCGTCCGGGCCGGGGCGATTGCGCAGCCACCAGGACCAGTCCTCCGGCAGCAGCGACAGCGGGTCGTTATGGGCCAACTCCCGCGCGGCCCAGTGTGGCCAGTGCGGGTTGGACAAAGCAGGGCGGCCAAGCAGCACCAGGTCGATCAGGTTCTCGCGGATTACCCGGTCGGCCACCGCGGGGATCCCGAGGTTCCAGCTCACCCCCACGGGGATGCCGACCTCGCGGCGGACGCGGGCGCCGCGCTCGACCATGAACGCCACCTGGTTGAACGGCACGTCCTTCATGTCGTCCGTGTTCATGCCCAGGCTGAGGTCGGCCATGTCCAACCCGTGCTGCTTCATGACCCCGACGGCCCAAACGGCGTCGTCGAACTTCACGCCGGCCTCGTTGAAGTCGTCCGAGCCCAGCCGCATGGTCAGCGGCAGGCGCTCGGGCCAGACGGCGCGCACGGCGTCCAGCGCCTCGCGGTGGAAGCGCAGGCGGTTCTCCAGGCTGCCGCCGTACTCGTCCGTGCGCTGGTTGGCGAGCGGGGAGAAGAAGCTGGCGCCCAGGTAACCGTGGGCGAAATGCATCTCCAGCCACTCGAACCCGGCGTCCAGCGCACGCCGGGCAGCGCTGGCGTAGGCGCGGTGGATCTCGTGGATCTCCTCCACGCTCAGCGCGTGCACCGGATAGGTGTAGCGCCCGCCATAGGTGATCGCGGACGGGCCGCGCACCTGCCAGCCATCCGGGTGGTCCGGGGCGAGCTGGGTCTTGCCGTCCCAGGGTTTCTTCTCGCTGCCCTTGCGCCCGGTGTGGCCGAGCTGGATGGCGGGCACGGCGCCCATCTGCTTGATGATGGCGGTGACCCGGGCCAGCCCCTCGATCTGCGCGTCGTCCCAGATGCCGGCGCAATGCGTGCCGGTGCGGCCGTCCGGGGTGATGGCGATCTGCTCGGGGAACACCAGTCCGAACCCGCCGGCGGCGCGCGAGCCCATGAGCATGACGTGGTAGTCGCCCATCTTGCCATCTTCCGAGCGGTACATCGTCATCGGCGACATCGCGATGCGGTTGCGCAAGGTGACGCCCTTGAGGGTGTAGGGGCTGAACAGGTCGGGCATCGGCGGAGCACCTCGGCTAGAGAGCGACGCTGGAGCGATCCAATTACCGTACCAAAGATCAGGCCGGGAATAGCGGCGCGGCAAACCGATCGAAAGCTCCCGCGGCGATCTGGGCTTCCAGCGCGTGGATGTCGGGCGCCGTGGGCCGGTCCTCCTCAAGCCTCGGCACGCTGCTTCGCACGGCGTCCCGCACCGACGCCGTTGCCGCGCCGAGGGCCACGCCGTCGCGCAGGTCGCAAGCCTCGGCGGCCACCAGCAGCTCGACGGCACAGAGCGAGCGCAAATGGTCCAGCATCGCGGCGATCTTGCGGACGGCTGCAGGCGCCATGGGGGCATAATCCTCCACGCCGTCGGCAGCCGGGAGGGTGCAGGCGGGCATCGGCATGGCGGCGTGGCCGATCTCCGCCACCAGGGAGGCGACGGTTTTCTGCACGGGGGCGAAGCCGCTGCGGCCAGGCAGCCGGGTGAGGAAACGGGGCAGCCCGCTCGACGCGGGGGACATGAGCTTCAGCACGCGGGCACCCTGCGCGGCGGCGGCGCGGGCGAAGGCCAGGCCGAGCGTCTCGAAGGCGATAGCGAGGTGCGTGGCATCGAAATTGGCGTTGGGCTGCACCGCTGGTCCATGCGGGAGGATGGCCGGGTTGTCGCTGGAGGCGTTCAGTTCCAGCTCGACGGCGGCGGCAGCGGATCGCAACGCGGCCAGGCAGGCGCCCAGGACGGGCGGCAGGCAGCGGATACTGAGCGGGTCCGGCGTTGCGCGGACGGGGCCGGGCCGCACCAGGTCGCCGCCTTGCAGCATGTCCAGCAGTGCTGCCGCGATGTCCGCCTGGCCAGGTGCGGGACGGAGGGCGGCGGCAGCCGGGTGCAGGGCGGCTGGATTAGCGCGGTGCGACTCGAAACTCATCGCGGCGGCGGCGAGCGAGCCGCCGAATAGACGCTCGGCATCGGCCAGCACCAAGGCGGCGAGCCCGGCGGTAGCCGCGTTGGCGGACACGAGGGTCAGGCCGTCCTTGGCCGCGAAGATCGGCGGTTCGATGTTGGCGCGCGCCAGGGCGGCGGCGCTTGACAGGCGTTCGCCGGCTAAAATGGCCTCCCCTGCCCCCGCCAGCACGCCGGCGATATGGGCGAGCGGCGCCAAATCCGCCTCGCCAACGGAGCCGATCAGCGGCATGGCGGGGACGATGCCGGCGTTCAGCATGGCCAGGTAGGCGCGGACGATGCCGGGAGAGGCCCCTGAGCAGCCCACCGCGAACCCGGCGAGGCGGGCCAGCATGACGGCGCGCACCTGGTCGGGGGCCGCCTCGGGGCCCACGCCCACCATCCGGCCCAGCACCACCCGGCGTTGCCGGCCGGCGTCACCGGGTGCAACCGCCGTGTCCGCCACGGCGCCGAGGCCGGTGGTGACGCCGTAGATGGCCGTGCCGTCCGCAGCGAGACGTTCGAGCGCCGCGTGGGACGCGGCGATGCGCTCCCACGCCGCCGGGTGGAGGGTGACAGTGCCACTCCCGCGGGCTGCCTGGGCGAGCGCGCGGACGGTCAGGCGGGTGGCGCCCAGCTCCATCTCAAGTATCGCGGTCGCAAGCCAGCCGCTCCCGCTCCCGCTCCCCTAGCCTCTTCCACGAGGGGAGGGGGACATAGTCCCGCATCAAGCGAAGCGTAACCGTTGGCCGATGCCGAGACGGGCGCTCTTCTCCAGCATGGCGTGGCCGAGCGCGATGTCGCTGAGCGACAGGCCGCGGTGCCAGAACAGGATGGTCTCCTCGTCCCGCTCCCGCCCCGGCTTCAACCCGGCGACGATCTGGCCCAGTTCGGCGTGCAGCGTGCTCTCGGACAGGCGCCCCGTGTCCACGTGGGCGCGCAGGCTGCCGAACTTGCCGCTGCGGACCTGGCCCCAATCGTCCACCACCAGCTTGGACATGATGTCGGTCAGCGACAGCTCGATCGCGCTCATCGTGCCGTAGGGCATGACCAGCGCGCCGGGCTTGATCCACTCGGTGCGCAGCAGGGGTTCGGGCCGGGTCAGGCGGGACGCTTCCACCACGATGTCCGCGCCCTCGATGCAGCTCTGCCAGTCCTCCGTCACGATGACGGGCTTGCCAAGGTCCTGCTCGAGCCGGGTGCGGAACGCGTCGCGGCTCTCCTTGCGGCGGGAGTGGACGCGGATCTCGTCGAAGTCGAACAGGTGGTCGAGCAGGCGGACGTTCCAATAGGCGGTGCCGCGGGCGCCGATGTGGCCGAGCACCTTGGAGTCCTTGCGGGCCAAATACTTGGCGCCGATCGCGGTGACGGCCCCCGTGCGCATGTCGGTGATGCCGCTCGCGTCCAGGATGGCGCGCGGGATGCCGTTGGACGGGTCCATCAGGAGCAGGGTCGCGAGTTCGGAGGGCAGGCCCTGCTGGTAGTTGTCCACGAAGTCGCCCACGACCTTGACGCCGGCGAGGTCGATCGGGGCGCGCAGGGCGCCGCGCAGCACGTTGAAGTGGCCGTTGGCGACGCCGGGTTCGAGGTGCATGCGCGGTTCGATCACGGCCTCGCCGCGGCCTTGGGTCGCGAGGCTGGTCTCGATGGCGGCCAGGATCTCCTCGTCGGTGATGCCGAGCTCCTCGATGTCGAGGCGGTTGAGGAAGGTGATGTAGATCGGCGGCACGGTGGGGGATCCTTCAGGCGGGGATGAAGCGGTTGGTCCAATAGTCGCCGCCGGATGGGACGGGCACGCCGGACTCGGCGCAGAAGCGGGCGAGCACGGCGATGCTGTCCGGGGTGAAGCGCCCGCCGTTCAACCCGTCCAGCAGGGAGTGGACCGCGGTGCGCAGGATGGCAGGCGGCACCTTGGCGAAGAAGCGCGTGCCGATGCGGTCGGCGGCGGCGTCCGGGTCGGCGGTGACCTGGCGGGCGCCCTGGGTGAGGGCTGCGAGGGCGGCGGTGATGCGGACAGCGGTGGCAGCATCCGGGTTGTCGCGCACGGCTAGAACGAGGTTGGGCAGGCCGGCGAGGGCGGGGAAGTCCCGCGCCGGGTCGATCAGGCGGTGGCCGTACCCGCCGGCTTCGGCGATGCCGGCTTCGGGCGGGGAGAGCACGAAGGCCTCGATGCGGCCGTTTTCCATCGCCGCCTGGATCGCGGGCGGGCCGCCGACCAGGGCCACCTGGACGTCGGTGCGCGGGTTCAGGCCGCCTTGCGCCGCCATCCAGCGCACCGTGCGGTCCTGCGCGCCGCCGACGGCGCTAACGCCGACGATGGCGCCCCTCAGCGCGGCGAGGCGCTTGGGCAGGGGATCGTCCGGGCCGACACGGGTGCGCTGCAGGAGGGCGTTGGACGCGACCAGTTCGAGCGACATCTTCGCCATCAGGTCGTAGACGAGCGTGAATGGCTGGCCCTTGGCGATGGCCGCCAGCGCCGTGTCGCTGCCGACGGCGGCGAGGTCGATGTCGCCGCCGTCCAGCGCGGCCAGGGTCGTGGGATCGCCGCCGGGGATGGCGGCCCAGGTGAGCGCCAGGCCGTTGGCCGGGAAGCTGTCGTAGGCGCGGGCGGCCCAGATCGGCAGGAAGGCGAGCGCGGTATTGGCTTGGCCGATCCGGATGGCGTCGGCGGCCCGCGCGATGCGGGGCAGGAACGGGAGCGCTGCGGAGGCGAGTGCGGCGCGGCGGGTGAGGGTCATGGGCTGCCGGTCCGTTCGTTGGCGAGAGGTGGGCGCCAGCGCAGGAGGCGGCGTTCGAGCGCAGCCGCCGCGGTGTTGGCGGCCAGCACGACGGCCAGCAGGATCGCGATGCCGGCGAACACGCCCGCCGGGTCGTAGGTAGAGGAGGCGTAGTTGATGTAGAGCCCGACGCCGCGCAGGGACGAGGCGAACTCCCCGGCGATGACGCCGATCACGGCGTAGGGGATGGCCATGCGCAGGCCGAGCAGGATGGCGGGCGTGGCGGCGGGCAGGAAGACGTGGCGCCCCAACTGGCGCTCGCGGGCGCCCATGACGAGGGCGAGGTTGACCAGTTCGGCGTCCACCGCACGGATCGCGGCGAACACGCTGTAGAACAGCAGGAAGAACACCATGGTCGCGGCGAGGGCGACCTTGGACCAGATGCCGATGCCGAACCAGATCACGAGCAGCGGGGCGAGGGCGATCTTGGGGATGCCGTAAAAGGCGAGGAGATAGGGCTCGATGACCCGGGCGGCGCGGGGATGGCGGCCGAGGGCGTAGCCAGCGAGCACGCCGAGGATCGCGCCCAGGCCGTAGCCGAGGGCAAGTTCTTCGCCGGTGGTGAGCAGGTTGGGCCAGATCTCGCCGGAGACGAACAGGTCGATGAGGCGCGCGGCGACGGCGGTCGGGCGGCTGACATAGGCCTCGCGGACCAGGCGGCCGGAGGCGTACTGCCAGAACAACAGAAAGAGCAAGCCGGGGAGCAGGCGGAGGGCGGCGTGGCTGAGTCTTCTGCCCACTGTCCCGGTTGCGGGAGGTGCGCTCGAGTGCGCGGCGGCTAAAACGGTACCGCTCATGCGGCGGTGCGGGTGGTGAGTTCGCCGCGGAAGGCTTGCCAGACCTGGTCGTACGCCTCCGCGAACCCAGCGACCGTGAACGGCTCGAACACGTTGCGCGGGCGGACCAGCCCGATGGCGATATCGGCGATGCAGCGGGTGGGCCGGCGGCTCAGCACCACCACGCGGTCGGCCAGCATCACCGCCTCCGTGATGTCGTGCGTGACGAACAGCACGGCGGCGCCGCTGCCGCTCACCAGGGTTTGCAGGTCGTGCTGCATCACCATGCGGGTCTGGGCGTCCAGCGCGCCGAACGGTTCGTCCATCAGGATCGTGTCGGGACGGTAAACCAGCATGCGGGCGAGCGAGGCGCGCTTCTGCATCCCGCCCGAGAGCTGGTATGGGTAGTGACCCTCGAACCCGGCCAGGTCCACGGCGGCGATGGCGTCCATGGCGCGGCGGCGGCGCTCGGCGGCCGGCACGCCACGCAGGGCGAGCGGAAAGGCGACGTTGTCCTCGAGCGTCTTCCACGGGAACAACTGCGCCTGCTGCGGGACGAAGCCGATCTCCCGGTTCACCCCGCGGACTGGGTGGCCCTGGTAGCTGACCTCACCCGCGGTGGGCGCGAGCAGGCCGGCCGCCATCTGCAGCAGCGTGCTCTTGCCGCAGCCGCTTGGGCCGATGACGGCGACGAATTCGCCGGGCTGCACGTCGAAGGAGATGGTGTCCAGCACCGGCAGGCCGGGGCCGCCGCCGGGTGCGGGGAAGGTTTGGCGGATGCCGTCGAATGCGAGAGTCGCCGTCACACGAGGATGCCGGGCAGGTCGAGCTGATGCTCGCGGGCGCAATCGAGGGCGTCCGGGTAGCCGGCGTCGGCGTGGCGCATGACGCCGCTCGCCGGGTCGTTCCAAAGCACGCGGGCGATGCGCCGGGCGGCGTCCGGGGTGCCGTCGGCGACGATGACCATACCGGCGTGCTGGGAGAAGCCCATGCCGACGCCGCCGCCGTGGTGGATCGACACCCAGGTGGCACCGGACGCGCAGTTCAGCAGCGCGTTGAGCAGCGGCCAGTCGGACACGGCGTCCGAGCCGTCCCGCATCGCCTCGGTCTCGCGGTTGGGCGAGGCGACGGAGCCGCTGTCCAGGTGGTCGCGGCCGATCACGACGGGGGCGGAGAGCTCGCCGCGCGCCACCATCTCGTTGAAAGCGAGGCCGAGGCGGTGGCGGTCCCCCAGGCCGACCCAGCAGATGCGGGCGGGGAGGCCTTGGAACTGGATGCGGGCGCGGGCCATGTCGAGCCAGGTGTGCAGGGCGGCGTTGTCCGGCAGCAGCTCCTTCACCTTCTGGTCGGTGCGGTAGATGTCCTCCGGGTCGCCGGAGAGGGCAGCCCAGCGGAACGGGCCGATGCCGCGGCAGAACAGCGGGCGGATGTAGGCGGGGACGAAGCCCGGGAAGTCGAACGCGTCGGCGACGCCCTCCTCCTTGGCCATCTGGCGGATGTTGTTGCCGTAGTCGACGGTGGGCACGCCCGCGCGGTGGAAATCCAGCATGGCGCGGACGTGGCCGGCCATGGAGCGGCGGGCGGCGGCGGTGACGGCAGCCGGGTCGCGCTCGCGCCGTGTCTCCCATTCGGCCAGCGTCCAGCCTTGCGGCAGGTAGCCGTTGAGCGGGTCGTGGGCGGAGGTCTGATCGGTGACCACGTCGGGGCGGACGCCGCGGCGGACCAGCTCGGGGAAGATGTCGGCGGCGTTGCCGAGCAGGCCGACGGAAACGGGGGGGCCGTTGCGGGCGGCTTCCATCATGGCGAGCGCTTCGTCCAGCGTCGCGGCCTGGCGATCGAGGTAGCCGGTGCGCAAGCGCATCTCGATACGGCTCGGCTGGCACTCGACGGCGAGCAGGGAGGCGCCGGCCATGGTGGCGGCCAGCGGCTGCGCGCCGCCCATGCCGCCGAGCCCGGCGGTGAGGATCCACTTGCCGGCGAGGCTGCCGCCGTAGTGGCGCCGGCCGATCTCGACGAAGGTCTCGTAGGTGCCTTGGAGGATGCCTTGGCTGCCGATGTAGATCCAGGACCCGGCGGTCATCTGGCCGTACATCATGAGCCCGCGGCGATCGAGCTCGTTGAAATGCTCCCAGGTGGCCCAGCGCGGCACCAGGTTGGAGTTGGCGATCAGCACGCGGGGGGCGTCCGCATGGGTGCGGAACACGCCGACCGGCTTGCCGGACTGGACGAGAAGGGTCTGGTCGGCGTCCAGCCGGCGCAGGGCGTGAACGATGCGGTCGAAGCTGTCCCAGTCGCGCGCGGCACGGCCGATGCCGCCATAGACGACGAGTTCGCCGGGCCGCTCGGCGACGTCCGGATCCAGGTTGTTCATCAGCATGCGCAGCGGGGCTTCGGTGAGCCAGGACTTGGCGGAGAGCACCGTGCCGTGGGGGGCGCGGATATGGCGCATGTTGTCCAGGCGGCTCATGCGCGTTTCGCTTGCATGATGTTGCATTAGCAGGTGGAGGCTCTGCCCCAAACCCCGCCCGCAGCCGGACTGCGACGCGACGCCGACTTAGCCGATCTCTTTCTCCATACGCTCACGCAGGATTCTATTCAGTTCACACTGCCCGGAGATGGCGGATCGGCCGTCCCGGGGCCACGGCAGAGGCGGCCGCCGCGATCGATTGGGCGTCGATGCCGGCGGCCCGGTAGAGGTCGGCAATGGTGCCGGTCTGGCCGAACCGGGTCACGCCCAACGCCCGGGTCCGGTGGCCGTGCACCGAGCCAAGCCAGCCGAGCGTGGCCGGGTGGCCGTCCAGCACCGTGACGAGGCCGCAATGGCGGGGGATGCCGGCCAGCAGGCGCTCGATGTGGCTGAGCGTGGCGGGGCCGCCTTGCTCGCGGGCGTGCTGCGCCCCGGTCCAGCCGGCGTGCAAGCGGTCCGCGGAGGTGACCGCGAGGAGGCCGACGTCGCGACGGTCCTCCGCGATCAGGCCCACGGCCTCCACCGCCTCGGGGGCGACGACGCCGGCGTAGGCGACCACGGCCTCTGCGTTCGGGCCGGGGCGGCGGACCCAGTAGGCGCCGGCGGCGATGTCCTCCGCGTCCGTGGCGGACAGGGTGCGTTGCGGCTGCGTGATGGTTCGGGTGGAGAGGCGCAGATAGGCCGAGCCGCCGCTGCCGGCTGGGCGCTGCATGTGGTCGAGCGCCCAGCGTAGGATGACCGCGAGTTCGTCGACATAGGCGGGCTCGAAGCTGGCCAGGCCGTCCTGCGCCATGCCGATCAGCGGGGTGGCGATGGATTGGTGCGCGCCGCCCTCGCCGGCCAAGCTGATGCCGGAGGGGGTGGCGACCAGGATGAAGCGGGCGTCCTGGTAACAGGCGTAGTTCAGCGCATCCAGGCCGCGCTCGATGAACGGGTCGTACAGCGTGCCGATCGGCAGCAGGCGCTCGCCGTGGATCGAGTGCGCCAGGCCCAGCGCGGAGAGCATGATGAACAGGTTCATCTCGGCAATGCCGAGCTCGAGGTGCTGGCCCTGCGGCGAGAAACGCCAGTGGAAGGTGGAGGGGATGCGCTCGGTGCGGAACACGTCCGCCAACTCCTCGCGCGCGAACAGGCCGCGGCGGTTCACCCAAGCACCGAGATTGGTGGAGACGGTCACGTCCGGCGAAGTCGTCACCACCCGGCGCGACAGCTCGGTCTCGCCGCGCGCGAGGTCGTGCATCAGCAGGCCGAAGCCGTGCTGGGTCGACATCTCGCGGCCCTGCGGCACTGCAAGCTGGTCTGGCACGGGGATGCGCGGTGCTTCGAAACGACGGGCGCCCCGGGCGTTGAACGCAACCGCGGCGAGGAAGGCCTCAAGCCGGTCGGGCGAAGTGCGCAGGCCCTCGAAGCGGTCCCATTCGTGGCCGGGGCGCACGCCGAGCGCCCCGCGGAGCGTTTCGACCTGCGCCGGGTTCATCAGGCCGGCATGGTTGTCCTTGTGGCCGGCGAGCGGCAGGCCGAAGCCCTTGATGGTGTAGCAGATGAAGCAGACTGGGCGGTCATGCGTGCGGGCGGCGGCAAAGGCGTCCAACAGCGACGGCAGATCGTGGCCGGCCAGGTTGCCCATCAGGGCGGCCAACTCGTCGTCGGTGCGGCGCTCGATCAGCGCTGTCATCTCGCCCTGGTCGCCCAACTCGTCCATGAGACGCTTCCGCCAGGCAGCCCCGCCGCCGAAGGTCAGGGCGGAATAGAGCTGGTTCGGGCAGGCCTCGATCCAGGTGCGGAGGCGTTCGCCGCCGGGTTCGCGGAAGGCGGCTTCCTGCAGGCGGCCGTGGCGCAGCACCACCACGTCCCAGCCGAAATTGCGGAACATGCTCTCGAACTTGGCCCACAAGCCCTCGCGCACCACGGCGTCGAGACTCTGGCGGTTGTAGTCCACCACCCACCAGGTGTTGCGCAAGCCGTGCTTCCAGCCCTCAAGCAGGGCTTCGAAGATGTTGCCCTCGTCCATTTCGGCGTCGCCGATCAGGGCGACCATCTTGCCCTCGGGCCGGTCCGTCCCCCAGCCATGCAGCCGCAGGTAGTCCTGCACCAGCGACGAGAACAGCGTCTGCGCCACGCCCAGGCCGACGGAGCCCGTGGAGAAATCCACGTCGTCGGTGTCCTTGGTGCGGGACGGGTAGGATTGCGCGCCGCCGAAGCCGCGGAAGCGCTGTAGTTTGTCGAGCGTCTGGTTGCCGAGCAGGTACTGGATGGCGTGGAAGACCGGGCTGGCATGCGGCTTGACCGCGACCCGGTCCTCCGGCCGCAGCACATGGAGGTAGAGCGCCGTCATGATGGTGGCGATGGACGCGCTCGAGGCCTGGTGCCCGCCGACCTTCAATCCGTCGGCGCTGGGGCGAAGATGGTTCGCGTTATGAATGGTCCAGGTGGCGAGCCAGAGGATCTTGCGTTCCAGCTCGGCCAGCAGCGCCGTGTCAGCCGCCAAATCCGTGTCGGTAGGCATTCTTGTTCCCCTTGCTCGGTATCATGGCTTCCCGTCCCCCTCTTGGTCGGGGGTAGGGGTGCAGCGTCACCCCTGCAGCACCGCCCGCAACTCCCTGGCCAATTGCGTCCGGTCATACGGCTTGGTGAGCAGCTTCACTTCCAGCGACCGGGTTTGTCCGGCCCCGTAGCCGGACGTCAGCAGCACCTTGAGGCTGGGCCGCAGCCGCCGTGCCTCGGCCGAGAGCGCGACGCCGTCCATCCCGCCGGGCATGGTGATGTCGGAGAACAGCACGTCCACACGAGCGGCCTCGCGCAACCGGTCCAGTGCGGCCTGAGCAGTGCCGGCCGTGATCGTGCTGTAGCCAAGGTCGTTCAGGCTCTCGACGGTGGTGGCGAGCACGCCGGGTTCATCCTCCACCACCAGCACGACCTCCCCCGAGTCGGCCGGCCGGGCATGAACCGGTTCGACGGCCTGCTGCGGTGTTTCGTCGGTGCGCGGCAGGGTGATCTCGACGGTGGTGCCCTTGCCGGGCACGGTGATGATCCGCGCTTCGCCGCCGGCCTGTTTCGCGAAACCGTAGACCTGGCTGAGCCCCAGCCCGGTGCCCTGACCGATGCCCTTGGTGGTGAAGAACGGCTCGAACGCCTTGGCCGCGGTCTGCGGGTCCATGCCGGCCCCCGTGTCCACCACGCCCACCCGCACGCAGTCGCCGGAGGATGGGTCCGGCTCCACACCCGCCGTCGCATCGGTGCCGGAATGGCCGTTGCGGGTGAAGATCGTGATGGTGCCGCCATCAGGCATGGCGTCACGCGCGTTGCCGACCAGGTTGAGCACCGCCGCCTGGAAGTGGCCCGGGTCCAGCAACACCGGGCCGAGGTCGGGCTGCAACTGGTAATCGACCCGGATCGACTCGTTGGCGGCACGCTCCAGCAGCGGCTTGAACTCTTGCAGGCAGGTGTTGACGTTCACCACCTGCGGGTTGACGAACTGGCGGCGGGAGAAGGCGAGCAATTGCTGGGTGATCTCGCCGCCGCGCCGCGCCGCCAGCATGATCTGCTCGGCCACCCGGCGGACCCGGACCGCATCGTCCGGGCGGCGGGCCAGCAGTTCGGCGCTGCCCAGGATGATCGTCAGCAGGTTGTTGAAGTCGTGCGCCACGCCCCCCGTCATCTGGCCCACTGCTTCCAGCCGCTGGGACCGGAGCAACGCGTCCTCCGCCCGCTCCCGCCGCGCGATCTCCCGGCGCGCGCGGGCCAGCGCCTCCTCCTCCCGCCGGGTGCGCACCAGCGCGGTCCAGGTGATCGCCACCAGCGCCAGGGTGGACGGCACGCCGTAGATCAGGTGGTTGCCCATGCCGGCGAGCCAGCCCGCGATTACCTGGCCGCGGGTCCGCCCGGCCACGATATAGGCCGGGTAACCCTGGACCTTGCGGAAGGCGAACAGGCGTGTCGCGTCCGGGACCGTGATCGACCGTGTCTCGAACGTGCCGGCATCCGGATGCGCGGCGATCGCGGCCAGGAACCGGGACGAGAGCGGGGTATGCACCTTCGCCCCTGGAAGCGGCGGGAAGCGGACGAGGTAGCGGCCATCGCTGCGGACCAGGGAGACGACGTTGCCATCGGCCTGCTCGTTGCCTTCGCCGGCGAGCACGGCGTAGTAATCGTCGAACAGGGACGGCGCCACGGCCACGTCGATCACGCCCTGAAGCGTGCCGTCCGCCCCTCTCCACGGCTGCGCCAGGCCGAAGAACGGGACCCCGTTCACGGTTCCGACCTGCACGTCCGTGACGTAGAGCGGCTCCGCCCGGTTGACGATCGCCGCGAAGAAGTCGCGGTCCGCCACGCCGGCCGCCTTGGGCACCGGATAAAGGCCGGACGAGACCAGCGGCGTGCCTTTGGCATCGGTCACAAGCACGCCCAGCAGTTCCGGCCGGCGAAGCACCATGGCGGCGAACGCATCGTGCAGCCGCTTCTCGGATTGAACGGCGTCGGCGGCGGCCATGCCGCGCAGCAGGTCGTTTGCCCGGTCGGCCACCTGGCTCTGGTCGTCGAACACCTTGGACGCATGCTCGCGCGCCACGTCCGCCGTGCGCCCGATGCTGCGGTAGGCGTCGGCGAAAGCGGCGCGGTAACTCAGCCACGAGGCGATGCCGAACACCATGAGCGGCAGCAAGAGACAGCCAGCCAGAAGCAGCCGCAGCAGTCCGATCGCACTCCGGTCGCCGTCAAGGAGGCGTTCGCTCATTCAGCCTCCATCGCTTACGCGGGGGAGTGTAGGATGGTGGACACGATGAACAAAGGGGCGCAGCGCGGCAGGTTAGCCGGTCGGGGCCAAGGGGAAGCTGCCCGCTTGCTCGATGGCCCATGCGCCACGGAGCGCCAGGTCGTCGCGGTAGAGCGGACCGGCAATCTGGACCGAGCGAGGCAATCCGTCCTCACCGGGCGGCATCGGCACCGTGACGGCGGGCTGCCGGGTGAGGTTGTAGAGGAACGTCCAGGGCGCCCATTGCTTCCACAGCGCGCGGACCGGATCGGTGGTCGGCGCATCCGCACGCGGAGGGCCGTTGGGCACGGTGGGCGTGAGCAGCAGGTCATACCGGGCGTGCAAGCCGGCCATCACGTGGGCGGCGCTCAGGCGCAGCGCCTCGGCCCCAAGGAAGTCGGTGGCGAGCATGGCGCCCTCGGCCTCCGCCACCTCCAGCAAGCCAGGGTCGAGCTTGGAACGGTCGGCTTCGGGCACCTGGCTCACCAGGCGGGAGAGTGCGACGCCCCAGACCCGGCCGAACACGGCGCGGATGTCGGGCAGGCCGGCCGCTGCCTCCTCCACCAGCGCGCCGGCCTCGGCCAGCAAGATGGCCGCATCCTCCACCGCGCGGACTCCGTCCGCGTCGATGGGGGCGTCGAACCCCGGCAGCCGCAGCACGCCGACGCGTAGGCCCTCCACCCCCAGATGCAGGGTGTCACGCCAGTCGCGCTGGTCATCCGGAAGGCTGAACGGGTCGCGCCGGTCATGCCGGGCGAGTGCGCTGAACATGAGCGCGCAGTCCCCGACCGTGCGCGTCATCGGCCCGGCGACCGCGACGTTGGCAAAGGCGCCGAGCGGCCATTGCGGGATGCGGCCAAACGTCGGTTTGAGCCCGACCAGCCCGCACCAGGCTGCCGGGATGCGCACCGAACCGCCGGCGTCCGTGCCGATATGCAACGGGCCGAAGCACGCGGCGCCCGCGGCCCCGGCGCCCGAGGATGAACCGCCCGTGGTGTACTCCGGGTTCCACGGATTGCGGGTGATGCCGTGCAGCGGGCAGTCCCCCGGGGTCTTCCAGCCGTATTCGGTGGTCGTGGTCTTGCCGACGATCACGGCGCCCGCGTTCTTCAGTGCCGTGACCGCAGGGGCGTCGTCCACTACCGGGTCCGGGCTGGTAAGGCGGCTGCCGCGGCGGGTGGGGAAGCCGGCGAGATCCAGCAAATCCTTCACCGTGCACGGTACGCCGTCCAGCAATCCGATCGGCCGGCCGGCACGCCAGCGCGCGGCACTCTCCCCGGCGGCGGCCAGTGCGCGCGGGTTCAGCACGGCGAAAGCGTTGAGGCGGGGGTTCAACCGGGCAATGCGCTCGGTGACGGCCTGCAGCGCCTCCACCGGGCTCAGCGTGCCGCGGCGGTAATGCTGCAGCAGCAGTTCGGCCGGCATCAGCGCCGGGTCGGTCATTGCGTGCAGGGTTCCGGAATGCTGGCCCCGCCACCCGACGCCTGCATGCCCGGCACGGGGTGGAAGCCGTGCGCCTCGCACGCCGACAGGCAGGCGCGGGAAACCAGGTAGTCGCCGGTGGCGGCATTGGGGTCCGGTTGCTGACAGTCCACGGTGGCGCCGGTGCGCGGGTTGAGCATCACCATCTGAGGGTTGGCGGCACACCCGGCCATCGACAGCGGAAGCAGGGCCAGCGGAAGAACCAGAACGGCTCGCATCGCACCTCTTTGAACCATCATCGGGCCTGTAATCTCATGCTTGGGCCATCGCGGCCGACCACGGCGACATCACGTCGCTTATGCCAAAAGTTTGGCCCTCGTAGCGCATGATCAAGTTGGGGCAGGCGAAGTTGACCGGCAGCACCCCGTGCTCGACCACCTCGACCGGCCCGGTGCCGCGCAGCGCATCCAGGATCCCGGGGGAGAGGCGGGCGTCGGCGTTGACGGATCCCGGGTCCGAAACGTCGATCCGGGGGTGGTGGGCGGCGCTGGCCGGGTCCATGCCGAAATCGAGCGTGAAGGCGAGCATCTGCGCGACGGCGGCCAGGATGCGCCGCCCGCCCGAGGCGCCGGCGGCGAGCATCGGACTTCCATCCGTGTTGCGGACCACGACCGGGCACATGTTGGTCAGCGGCCGCTTGCCGGGTGCGGCGGAGTTGGGCTGGCCGGGGCGGGGGTCGAACCACATGATGCCGTTGTTCATCAGCACGCCCGATTTCGGCAGCACGACCCGGCTGCCCATCGAGGACAGCAGCGTGGTCGTCATCGCGACCATGGTGCCGGCGGCATCGCAGACGGTGAGGTGCGTGGTGCAGCTTTCCGCCGCCTTGGGCTCGGTCTCGCCCATCCCGGAAAGACGCTCGGCATAGGCGGCCTGCATCGCGCGCGCGAGGGCGGCGAACCAGGCGGCGTCCGGCGACGAAGCGTGGGGGGCGTCGCGCATCGCTTCCAGCACGCGGGCAAAGGTGGGCCCGGCGGTGAGCCCCGTGGCGAGCTGGATGGTGCGGCCGTGCCAATCGACCTCGGCGGCGGGCAGCACCCGGGCTTCGCAGCGCCGCAAATCGTCGCGGGTGAGCACGCTGCCGGTCTCGGCGAAATCTGCAGCGAGGGTGGCGGCGACGTCCCCTTCGTAGAAGTCGCGCAGCCCGGCATGGGCGAGCTGTTCCAGCGTGTCCGGCAGGGCGCCCTGACGGAAATATCCGGGGACGCCCTGGTAGGGGGCGACCGGCGGCAGGCCTTTGGGCAGGTAAATGGCGGCACTGGCAGGGTAGCGCGCCAGGATCGAAGCCGCGTTGGCGATCTTGAGCGTGGTGAACCAGTCCTGCGACAACCCGCGTTTGGCCAGCGCCACCGCGGGAGCGATCACGTCCGACAGCGGCAGCACGCCCCAGCGCCCGTGCATGTGCGCATAGCCGGCGACGGCGGACGGGATGGCGAAGGAGAGCGGCCCGTGGATGTTAGCGTCGCCCTCCACTTCCGGCCAGGCAAACAGGTCCTGCGTCTTGCGGCCGGTCAGGCGGAAGGCGTCCGGCCGCAAGCCGGCGGGTGCGACGGGGCCGAAATCCACCGTCTCGGCGGCGGCTTGACCGGCGCGGTGCACGACGGCGAACCCGATGCCGCCAAGGCCGGAGTTCCAGGGCTCGACCGTGGCCAGGGCCAGCGCCGTGGCGATTGCGGCGTCGATGGCGTTGCCGCCTGCGTCCAGGATGGCGACGCCCGCCAGTGCTGCATCGCGCGATTGGGACACGACCATGCCGCGGCGGCCGGTGGCGGCAGGCTTGGTGACGGACCAATGCTGGGTGACATGGGGAGGAGGGGTGTAGGTCAAGTGCGGCTCACCCTTTGCTGGACGGTGGACGTAGCCTGATCTTGAGCGGGCCGAACGGCAAGGGTGGCGGGAGGATCTAGCTCCCCATTGCCTGGCGCATGAATACCCGCTTCAGCGGCGGCAGGCGTTGCACAGCGGCGATCCCCAGGTCCCGGGCGGTCCGCACCAGCCCGTTATCGGTCGAGAACAGCCGATCCAGCGCGTGGGTCGCCCCCAGCATCAGCAGGTTGGCCGGTCGGCGGCGCGCCTGATAGCGGGCCAGCAGCGCCGGGTCGCCCGGGTCCTCCCCGGCCGTTATGGCATCGCGCACCAGCCCGCTCAGCACGATCACGTCGCGCAGACCGAGGTTCAGGCCCTGCCCGGCGATCGGGTGGATGCCGTGCGCCGCGTCCCCAACCAGCGCCAGGCGTTCGGCCGTGTAGCGGTGCGCATGCAGCGCGCCGAGCTTGTAGATCCAGCGCCGCCCGATCGGCCGGACCGCGCCCAGATGGTCGCCCAGCCGCCGCGCGATCTCCCGCCCGAACGTCGCGTCGTCCAGCGCCATCATGCGCGGTGCAATGTCCGACCGCTCGGTCCACACCACGGCGGAGAGGTTCGGCGCGCCGTCCGTGCCCGTCATCGGCAGTTGGGCGAACGGTCCCGCCGGAAGGAAATGTTCCAACGCCGCGCCCCGGTGTGCCTTCTCGTGCGCCACTGCCGACACGATGCCGGCCTGGCGGTAGGCGAGCCGCGATACCGCGATACCCGCCTGGGTCCGCAACGGCGATTCCCGCCCCTCCGCCGCCACCACCAGCCGGCAATGGATGGCCGGGCCGCCCGACACCTGCACCACGGCGCCCTGGGCCGAGCGCGTCACGCTGGCTTGGGCCGGCGCGAACACCAAGCCGAGCGCGTGCAGTTGGGCATTGAGCGCCACCCGCAGGCTGCGGGCCTCCACCATCCAGCCGAACGGGCCGGAAGCTGCTTCCGCGTGGTCGAAATGCAGGAACAAGGGGGAGGCGGTGCGCCCGACCGTGCCGTCCGAGACGCGGATGTCCAGGATCGGGCACGGCACGAAGGGGAGCTTGGCCCAAACGCCCGCTTCCTCCAGCAGGACGCGCGACCCGGCGGCGATGGCGTAGGCGCGGCCGTCGAAATCCGGGTGCTCCATCGGGGGCAGCTCGGCCCGGTCAACCACCGCCACCCGCACGCCGGACGCCGCCAGGCCACAGGCCAGCGCCGCGCCGACCGGACCGGCGCCCACTACGCACACATCGACTTCGACGCGATCACTCATGCTGCTCTGCCTATTTCCTGTGCACGTGGGCCTGGTAGCCGGGAGCGCAACCGCCATCCCTGTCTGCTGCACGCCGGGAACACGGGCAAAAACAATAGGTAAGGCCCGGCACGCTTCTTGGTTATGGATAAACTGTAACGGCGGCTGTCCCCCATGGCCGCGCCGAACAGAAACGAGGGTACGCGATGAAGCTGATCATAGCGATCATCAAACCGTTCAAGCTGGACGACGTGCGCGAGGCGCTCACGCCGTTGGGCGTGCAGGGTTTGACAGTGTCCGAGGTGAAAGGTTTCGGCCGGCAGAAAGGCCAGACCGAGATCTACCGCGGCGCCGAATACCACGTGAATTTCCTCCCCAAGGTGAAGATCGAGGTCGCCGTGCCAGCGAGCCTCGCCGAGCAGGTGGTGGAAGCCATCATGAAGTCCGGCCAGACGGGCAAGATCGGCGACGGCAAGATCTTCGTCCTGGACATCGAACGCGCCGTGCGGATCCGCACCGGCGAGGTAGACGCCGAAGCACTATGAAGGACCTATCGACGATGAAGCATCGCTTGAAACCGGGTTTGCTTGCGCCCGCCACCGGCCTGTCCATCCTGCTGCTGGCCGGCGCCGCCTGGGCGCAGACGACGCAACCCGGCACCACCGTGGCTCCGGCCGCCGCGGCCGCCGCGGATGCCGCCGCCAAGATCGACACCGGCGACACCGCCTGGATGCTGACCAGCACGGCGCTGGTGCTGATGATGACGGTGCCGGGCCTGGCGCTGTTCTATGCCGGCATGGTGCGCAAGAAGAACATCCTCGCCACCCTGATGCAGGCCTTCGCGATCTGCTGCCTGGTCACCATCGTCTGGATGATCGCCGGCTACAGCCTGACCTTCACCAACGGCACCGGCGTCACCGCGCCGTTCATCGGCGACTTCTCGCGGCTGTTCCTCAACGGCATCGGCGAGCACATCGCCAAGGGCGTGGACACCCCGTTCACGCTCGGCGCCGGCAGCGACAACGCCACCGTGTACACGATCCCCGAGAGCGTGTACATGATGTACCAGATGACGTTCGCGATCATCACACCGGCGCTGATCGCCGGCGCCTTCGCCGACCGCATGAAGTTCAGCGCCATGTGCGTCTTCATGGTGCTGTGGTCGCTGGTGGTCTACTGCCCGATCGCGCACTCCGTCTGGAGCGCCACCGGCTACGTGGGGGCCACGATCGGTGCGATCGACTTCGCCGGCGGCACCGTGGTGCACATCAACGCGGGCGTGGCCGGCCTGGTGTGCGCGCTCGTGCTCGGCAAGCGCGTCGGCTACGGGCACGACAACATGCAGCCATTCAACCTCACCTATGCCGTGATCGGCGCCTCGCTGCTCTGGGTGGGCTGGTTCGGGTTCAACGCCGGGTCGGCGGTGGGAGCCGGCGGGCGCGCGGGCATGGCGATGACGGTGACGCAGATCGCCACCGCGGGGGCCGCCCTCGCCTGGATGTTCGCCGAGTGGGCGACCAAGGGCAAACCCTCCGTGCTCGGCATCATCTCGGGCGCGGTGGCCGGGCTTGTCGCGATCACCCCGGCCTCCGGCTACGTGCTGCCCGGCCCGGGGCTGATCATCGGCATCGCGGCCGGCGTGGTCTGCTTCTTCGCCGCCACCACGCTCAAGCACGTGTTCGGCTACGACGACAGCCTGGACACCTGGGGCGTGCACGGCATCGGCGGCATTGTCGGCGCGCTGCTGACGGGGGTGTTCGCCTACGGCCCGCTGTCGGCGACCGACGCCAGCCCGGACGGCACGGTCGGCGGCATGGCGCAACTGGTCAAGCAGGCGGAGGCGGTCTGCATCACGCTGATCTGGAGCGGCGTGATCAGCTTCATCCTGCTCAAACTCATCGATGCGGTGATCGGCCTGCGGGTGACACGCGATCAGGAGATGGAGGGCCTGGACATCGTCCTGCATGGCGAGACGATCGGCTGAGGTTTGCC